>DASUFL010000001.1:0-3334 GCA_036274595.1 Candidatus Eiseniibacteriota bacterium
CTACCCGAAGGCGCTGGCGGATCAGATAGACGCCGCCCTCGCTGGCGTGCAGGCCGACAGAGCGACGATCTGCGAAGAGTGCGGCAGCGGCATCCTCGACGGCGAGCACATCGCGAACTATCCATGCTCGCGGCGCACCGCTGGCGTGCAGGCCGAGGAGCAGGCATGAGCGACGATGTTCCGACACCGCTCGTGTACCCGTACTGCCAGGTGCTCCCGAACGGCAAGGGCGCGGTCGTGCTCCTCTGGAAAGACCAGATCGAGTGGCTAACCAGGGAACTCGGCGACCACCCGTGGGGAGGCATCGCCACTCAGATCAACAGCGAAATGCACATGGCCCTGTCGCGTATCAAGGAACACGAGACCGTGGGCGTGCAGGCCGCCAACAAGGACAGCGCATGACCCCGGCGGAGAACAAGCAGACCGTGGAGCCGTGGGCGGCCGGGTTCCGCGCCGCGCTGGCCGGGGACGGGGGTGGCGCGTGAGCATCCGTTTAAGGGCTGGCCGTCGTTTCGGCCACATTCGCGTCGGCCCGGTCGAACTGGTGTGGGGGCGCTGGGCGTATTCGACCGCGGCGACGCCGTTCATTTGCTCTATCTATATCGGCGAACGATGGGCTATCCATCCCATCCGGGCGGGCGGGGGTGGCGCGTGACCGCCACGGAGCGAACGTTCTGGACGGAGCAGGAAGCCGCGCTCATCGAGGCGTACCGGATCGCTCTCTACGCCGCAGACGATGCGACGGCATCCGAGGGACGAGCGAACGTGGACCGCGCCGACGCAACCAACCGCTACGACCGCGCCGTTGAATCGAACCAGCAGGCGAGCCGCAGGCGCGACGTCATCGAGGCTGCCATGAACGAGCACGGGATCAGCGTCGATGTCGTTCGCCGTGACCTGCGCGAGCAGCGAGACAGGAGCGAGTCGTGACCGTCCGCCTGGAGGACAGCGCATGACCAACTACAAGAAGTGCAAGGAGCATAAGAAGCCTGAGACGATCAAGTGGGGTATCGCCATAAGGGAGAAGTGGTGCGAGGAATGTAAGAAGTTCATCCGCTTACGGATCGACATGGACGGACACCCGTGACCGTCCGTCTGGAGGAACTGCTGGCAGCCGCCACGCCAGGGCCGTGGGTCGCAGACATGGCGCATGTAAGCACCGAGGGCGGGTCTGACGTTGCATCCGCATACGGGGAGGACTGGGAGACGGCCGACAGCAACTCCGCCCTGATCGCGCTTGCCCCGGACGCCGTGAGGCTGCTCATCGAGTGGGCCGGTGACGACCCGGAACGGCTTGCTCGGTTGGAGCGACTCGGAGAGTCGGACGCCATCTCCGATGTCTTGGACAGGCTCGCAGAAGCCGCTCGGCTGGACAGGCTCGGCACATGAACCGTTTGGCGCAAAGAGGAGAACAGCTGACTTCGTTCGAATGCGATGTGCTCCGCCTAGTCGCTGAGGGTTACACGTCAGCGGAGATCGCCAAGCAGCTGCACTATTCGTCGGAGACGGTAAGATCACAGCTGAAACGGATCTATGTGAAGCTGGGAGCGAACAACCGGTCACACGCAGCGGCGATCGGACTACGCACGGGACTGGTCCCAATGGAGGAGGAGCAGTGAGACAGAGGGCGAAGGTGCCAGGGATGCAGGCCGGGGGTGTGCTGTTGGGGGCGAAACCACAGGGGGCGGCGATCACCTACCCGTTGATCGTCGAGACGATTTTGCACGCTTGCGGGGTGAACGCAGTGCCGATGGAGGACGGGGCGGTGATGGTCAGGTTCCCGTCGACCAACGGCATGGTGACTTCGATCCCGTTGTCGGCGAAGGGGGTGGACGAGCTGGTCAAGCAGCTGGAGAACGCCAGGGGGTTGACAGGAGCAGCTGGGGATGGTGGAGTGTCCGAGCCGTCTGATGACCAGCCCTCGGTGGAGCCGGGGGGAACCGAGTGACAGGAGCAGCTCATTCGTGTTTTCATAGCTTGCATGTGGGTCGCGGTCGTGTTTTGTGCGGTCGCGGCTTACGCACAGGGAGACAGTCACCCTCCGAAGAACGTGGAGGTCGTGACTGTCGATGGGCGCACGGTGTGGATCTCCGCGGCTTTCGTCCCCAAACCGGACAACCCGCCCGTGTGCCAGAAGCGTCAGCTGAACCGGGCGATCACCTATTACAGGACCGCGTACCGTCAACACCGGGAGGCGATGTGGCTCGAGGGGCCGGTGTCTCGGGTGTGGTACCACGACTGCGACACGTTGAAGCGCCGGGCGGTCGACTGGCGCGACAGAGCGGACGTCGCGCGGATCGAGTATATCGAGTGGCACGTCTACCAGTACAACTGGCGCGACTGGCTCCCTTGGCACTGGTACCGGGTCGGGTCGTGCGAGACCGGCTCTGGCGGGCCGCCGAACTGGCGACACTCGAACTCGCAGTACCAGGGGGCGTTCGGTTTCGCGATCTCAAGCTGGGACGATTACGTCGGCCGGGCCGATCCGAAGGCGGGGCCGTACCCGTCGGAGGCGTACCTGGCCACTCCGCGGCAGCAGTACGAGGTGGCGCTCGCGATCTACCGGCAGTACGGCATGTCCGGTTGGGGTTGCAAAGGCTAGAGGAGGAGCGCGATGTGGAGCTGGGTGTTGGGTGCCGTGGTTGGGGCTTTCGTAGCGAGCTTCATCATCTTGGCTATCCTCGGGGCGCTCGCGGCCTCGGCGGCGGAGGACGAAGCGCGGAAGTTGTGGATGGACGACGAGATCCAACAGGCGAGGGCGAAGCGTGAATCTCGAGGTGCCTGACTGGTGGAGCTTCGTGCTGTTGGCCCTGGCGTCGTACCGGCTTTGGCGGCTGGTCGGTGTTGATTCGATCACAGAGCCGTTCCGTGACTGGGTGACCCGGGTGGACGAGTACCATTCGGGCCGTCCACAGAACTACCGTGAGAAGCTGGACGAGCTGATCACCTGCCCGTGGTGCCTGGGGTTCTGGGTTTCGATCGGCTGGTGGTTGTTCTGGGTGGTGTGGCACCAGGGGGCGGTGTGGGTGGCGGTGCCGTTCGCGATCGGCGCGGTGGTGGGCTACCTGGGCAAGGCCGACTAGTGCTAGAGGACTGGGAGCAGTATGTCGCGGTGAAGCGCGTGCGGGCGTGGGGGAAGCTCGAGGAGGAGTGGGTGGCCGGGTTGCCGCCGGACGAACAAGATGTCGTCTACGAGCTGGCCGCGGTTTTGAACGCCACGCCGGTCGAGCGTCCTGCCCCGGGTGCGTGGTAGACTGCCCCTGTCTCGGGACGTCTAACGGAGGTCGCTATGGGGTGCGGTTGTAACGGTTCGGGGTACACGCCACCGGCTGAG
>DASUFL010000002.1:0-5777 GCA_036274595.1 Candidatus Eiseniibacteriota bacterium
ACTCCTCCATGTCGGCGTCGGTCACGTCGAAGGCGCAGTCGATCTCCTCCGGCTTGGTGACGCTCACGTGCCAGGGGAACTCCGCAGGTGCCGTGACCATGGTGTGGTAGGCGAGGCGCTGCAGCCATGGGTGCTCCGGGCCGCGCAGCTCGAGGTAGGCGCGCGTGACCGTCATGTGCGTGACGATGTGATCGTGGAATCCGCTGATCCCGTGGATGGGGAACGTCACGACGACGTGGGGCTTGACGCGGAGCATCTCCTCCCGGACGACCCCCTCGATCAGCCACGGATCGAGCTCCTTCAGCTTGCCGTCCGGGAAGTCGAGCACCCGCATGTCGGCGAGCGCGAGCACCTTGCTGACCTCCTGCATCTCGCGAAAGCGTGCCTCGCCCATCTCCTCCGTGCTCCAGCCGAACTTGTGTCGAATCTTGGTCGCTTCGCCCCGCGTCAAGGTAAGCAGATAGATCTCATGGCCCGCTCGCCGCTGCGCCGCCATGGCGCGCGCTGGTCCGAAGGACTCGTCGTCCGGGTGGGGAAAGATGTAGAGAATGCGCATGGGTCTCCTCGATGGTAGGTGCTGCGAGCGCTCCGCGACCGCGACGACGCCCTCCAGCTCAGCCGGAACCGCCCCGCCGCTGGATAGTACTCGACCCAGCTGCCCCAACTACCGCCGCACAGAGCACTTGCCAGGGGGCTTATTAAGCGCTAGGCTATAAACGCTTAATAACGAAGCTCCTTATTAAGCTCGGCTGACCTGGAGGGGGGAGCCACGATCGATCTCTCTCTGGAAAAGAGGATCGAGCTGGCGCTCCTGGCGCTGGGCCGGCTGGATAGCGCATCCGTTCTGCTGCCCGAGACCCACCTCTTCCTCTACACGTATGTTCGAAAAGAGGCTGTCCTCTCCTCCCAGATCGAGGGGACGCAGTCCTCTCTGTCGGACCTGCTCCTGTTCGAAATGGACGAGGCTCCCGGTGTGCCGGTCGACGACGTGACGGAGGTTTCGAATTACGTCGCGGCGCTCGAGCACGGTCTCGCTCGAATTCGCGAGGGCTTCCCGATCTCCAACCGGCTCATCCGCGACATCCACCGCGTCCTGCTGAGCCGGGGGCGGGGAGCCTCCAAGCAGCCGGGCGAGTTCCGCCGCTCTCAGAACTGGGTTGGCGGCACGCGAGCCGCCAACGCCTCGTTCGTACCGCCGCCGCACGAGCAGGTCGAGGATTGCATGGCGGCTCTGGAAGGTTTTCTTAACGATCAGCCCGTTCGGACCCCTACGCTGCTCAAAGCCGCTCTCGCGCATGTGCAGTTCGAAATGATCCACCCCTTCCTGGACGGCAATGGACGCGTGGGCCGTCTGCTCATCACGCTCCAGCTATGTGCGGACGGCGTGCTCCATGAGCCGCTTCTTTACTTGAGCCTCCACTTCAAGCGACATCGCCAGCGCTACTACGAGCTCCTCAACCTGGTGCGAAATGAAGGTGCGTGGGTGACTTGGATCGAGTTCTTCGTCGATGCCGTGCTCGAGACAGCTCGGGATGCCGTCGAGACCGCGAATTCACTCGGCAAGCTCTTCCGGGAAGACCGGACGCGAATCGGAGGATCGGGACGAGTGGCCGGATCCGCTCTCCGCGTGCACGAGTGCCTCACTCGTCGTCCGCTGGCCACCGTGGCCAGGCTTGCGGAGCAGTCCCGGCTGTCGATACCGGCCGTGACGAATGCCCTCGAGGCGCTCGCAAACTTGGGCGTCATTCACGAGATCACCGGCAGGAAGAGGAATCGCGTGTTCGCCTATTCGCGCTATTTGAGTCTTCTCGGGGAAGAAGCCCCCTGACCGGTCCATCGATCCCTCGGCGCGCGGGCGCTCGATCGGGTCGTAGGGGGCAAGTTGTGGCTGCACTAACGCCGACGGGTTCCACAGGGGATTTGACCTAGCCGCCGAAGGGTCCCTCCGGCCGGCGTTTACGAACCCCGCTCCTCCAGTGCCACCTCGCCGAGCAGCTCCAGCCGGAACCGCCCACGTCCCGAGGGCACGATCCGTATCTCCGGGCAGCGCTCCTCGAGGCGGCGCCTGAGCAAGATGAGCCGGCTCTCCAGGTTGTCTTTGACCTCGGGGAGGGCGAGGGACTTGTCCAGGCGAAGCCTTCGATTGGTGAACTCGACGCTCCCCATCGTGGCGTGCTCGTGAAGGAGCTTGCGGAGGATCTTTGCGGGCAGTCCGCGCACCAGATACTCGCCATCCACCAGCACGCACTCGTCGGCGGGGTAGTACTCGACCTGGATCCGCTTCCTGGACGACTCCGTTCTCGCCGCCGCTGACCTGACCGCGGGCGCTCCCGTTCCCGGCTCCTCCGTCTCCTCCGCGCGCTCCCGCAGCAGCGCGTTCTGGATCGCGATCGCCAGGTACCCACCCATGACCTCGAGGTAGGCCCGATCCTCCTCGTGGAATCGGTACCGGTTCTCCGTCTCGATGCAGAGCACCCCGATCAATTCCCCGCGCGCCATCAGCGGGATGCCGAGCTGGAATTCGGGATCGCGCAGCCCGGGCAGGGGAATCCTGCGGTCCTCGGGACATGACCCGCCCGCCTCCACCTGCCGCCGCACGGCGTTCGCGTACAGCATCTGCCGCATCATCCCGGTGATGCGGATCGGCCTCTGCGCCTCGGCCACCATGCCGATGATCCCCTCGCCAAACCCGACCTCCGACCCCACGCCGCCCTCTAAGTACCCGCGACTCGCGATCAGCTCCAATCGATCTGGCCGCTCCGACGTGAGGAGGATCATCGAGTGGCTGAAGCCAAAGATGCTCTCCAGCTTCTCGAGGATGGCGTCGAGCATCTCGTCGAGCGTGGGGGCCTGGTGGATGCGGTCCGAGAATTCCTGGAGCGCCCTCATCGTGAACGGGAGCCGCCCCGCCTCGCGGCGCTCCACGGCCACGCCCGGCTCGTACTCGATCTCGGATACCGACAGCACCTCGTAGATGTCGGCGCCGAGGAGCTTGAAGATCCCCTTCAATCCGCTGTACGACGCGATCGCCTCGATGCGGAGCCGCATCGATTCGAACGTGGGCCCATCGGTCTCCGTGCGGACGAACCTCAGCCTGAGCTTGTACGCCTTCATCGAGTCGGGATCGAGAATGCGCACCGCCGCCTTCGGGTTCTCCGACACGTTGCGCTTGCTCTTGTTGAAGAACTGGAACGAGAGCGCGACGTGGCGCGAGTCCACGTAGTCCACGTGGCTCAGGATCGCGGCGTTCGGGATGCCGTCCTTCGAGCACGTGTAGAGCCACGAGGGGATGATCCCCTGGAAGCACGAGGTGAGGATCTCGAGCGGGATCGCGAGCGCCTCGCTGCCGCTGGTGGCGGGCGTCACTTGAGGAGCCCTCCCGTTCCGGGTCCGGGCGTCTGCTCGAAGAGCTGCGTCACGCGAATCTCGAGCGCCATGCAGGGCCACGTCTGCCATGCGGCGGTCAGCGCCCGCGGGAAACCGATCATCGAGAGATCGTTCCGGAAGCCCTCGACCTGCCGTTCCACCAGCTCGCGCTCCTCTGGGAGGGCGGGTCGGGACGCGAGGAAGATCCCCTTCACCTGGCATGCGCGGTGGCTCGTCGGCCGGTCCAGATTGACCGCGATCTCGGGATGGGACTTGAGGTTCCGGAGCAGCGCCTCCGCGGCGATCTCGTGCAGGAAGAGGGTCAGCCGGCCCCGCTCTTCATCGACCTCGACCGCCCAGCCGGCGGCTCCGTCCGGCTGGAGATCCCCGTCGCGGGTCCCCACGACGACCGCCAGGCCGGACTCCAGGAATTCCGCAAGCTCAAGGGGTATGCGCGTTTCGGTGGGCATTCGGGAATCTTAGGAAAGTCTTAGGGAATGTCTAGGGATCATTGAGGAACGCGGTTTCTCCACTCCAGCGATCATTCATTGCAGACGCCCACGTGATGTGGCCACGCAGTGAACCCGAGCCGAGGGAGGAACCGAGATGAACCGGAGATCGCTTCTCATCGCAGTCGCCGTCGTGGCCGCGCTCAGCGCGCCCGTCGCGCCCGTGCGGGCCGCGGGGGCGGCCGCGACACCCGCCGCGTCGCACGCGGCACCCGCCGCCTCGCACGCCAAGTCCGCCACCAAGACCCAGGCCTCACACGTCGCGCGCGGCAAGTACCTCGTCACCATCATGGGCTGCAACGACTGCCACACGCCGCTCACGATGACCGACCATGGTCCCGATCGCGACTGGAGCCGCAGGCTGTCGGGGCATCCCGAGAGCATCCCCGTGTCGGCGCCTCCCGCGCTGGGCCAGGGGTGGATGGCCGCGACATCGCCGACGATGACCGCGTGGACCGGCCCGTGGGGCACGAGCTTCACCGCGAACCTCACGCCGGATCCCGAGACGGGCCTCGGGAAGTGGACGGCGGAGACCTTCATCACCGCTCTGCGGACGGGCAAGCACGAGGGCGTGGGCCGTCCCATTCTCCCGCCGATGCCGTGGAACATGATCAACCAAGCAACCGACGAGGATCTGCGCGCGATCTTCGCATACCTGCAGTCGATCCCGCCGATCAAGAACCGCGTGCCGCAGCCCGTGGATCCGCCGGAGGCGCCCGGTGCGCGATAAGACTTACCTCGCGATCGGCCTCGTCGTGTTCGGGGCCCTCGCGGCCGCCGTGCTCGCGGCGCTTGCGGTGACCGCCGCGACAGCTCGCGCCGCCGTGCCGGGTCGTGCGCCGGCGGGCGGCGTGGTTGCTGCCGTGGCGTCGCACGCTTCGGTTGGGCGCGCCCCCGAGCTTTTGTCCCAGACGGGGCTATATCGCCCGGACGGCTCGGTGGACCCGCGCAACCGCCCGTTCGCGCCGCAGTATCCGCTCTGGACGGACGGCGCGGCGAAGTCGCGTTGGGTCCGCCTCCCCGAGGGCTCGAAGATCGACGTCTCCGACGTGGACGCGTGGCGCTTCCCGCCCGGCACCACGTTCTGGAAGGAGTTCTCCTGGGAAGGGAGGAAAGTCGAGACCCGGATGGTGCGCGTCGGCGCGGGCGGTGAGGTGATGTTTGCGAGCTACGTGTGGAAGGAGGACCAGTCGGACGCCGTGCTCGCGCCGGAGGGAGGCGTGCCCGGTGTCTACGGTGTGGCGGAAGGGAAGCGCCACTCGATTCCGTCGGTGGCGGACTGCATCTCGTGCCACCAGTCGTCGCCCTCGGTGGCGCTCGGGTTCACCGCGCTCCAGCTATCGGATGATCGGGATCCGATGGCCCCGCATGCGGTGCCGGTGCCGGAGGGTGGGGTGACGCTGCGGGGATTGGTGGAGGAGGGCAGGCTCTCACCGCCACGGCCGGAGCTGGCGGTCCGGCCGCCGCGGATCCGCGCGAGCGATCCTGTCGCCCGCGCCGCGATGGGCTACCTCTCCGCCAACTGCGGGCACTGCCACAACACCCGCGGCCCGCTTGCGCGGCTCGGGTTCTCGTTCCTGCACGCATCCGGCGACTCGAGCTCGGCGGAGCCAGTGTTGGTCACCGCCGTCGCGAGCCACGGGCGGTACGTGGTCCCCGGCGTGCCTGCGGATAGCTCGTACCTCATCGCGCCCGGCGCTCCCAATCGGAGCGCGGTGCTCTACCGGATGTCCTCGCGCCGCCCTTCCTCCCAGATGCCGCCCGTCGGGACGGTTCTTCGTGACGAGGAGGCCGCAAAACTCGTCCGCGAGTGGATCGAGCACCTCCGACCCACCACGGCCTCGACCGCGCTCGCCCGGGTCGGGGGAACTAGTCCTCCCCACGAATCCCGAACAACCGTTC
>DASUFL010000003.1:0-7050 GCA_036274595.1 Candidatus Eiseniibacteriota bacterium
ACACCTGACCGAGGCGTTCGGGTTTCAGGGCAAGCCTGAGGGCCTTCGACACCATGGCTCTGCGGGTCGGGTCGGAGAGGAACTCAGGACTGAAGGGCGCGGGGTTGTCCCAGACATCCTCGGCGCGAGGGTGCACGATGAAACCGCCGACCGGTTGCGCCTGGGCAGACGCAAACACGGAAGCATAGGTCGATAGGCACAGTACGGCCGAGCGCCAGACGTGGTTCATATCCGATGGATCGGTCGTTTGGGGGGCTTTCAGGAGTGCTGGGCGTGATAGCCACAGGCGCTACCGGATCGGCCCAGCAAATCGAGCGCCTGCTCAAGGGCGCCCCGTGACGAATACGAGCATGTGAACTGAATCACAACTCGCCCCGGGGCAAGTTGGTGCTCAGGGGTGGGCCAGGAAGAAGTAATTCAGCCGCCTTTCGAACTGCTCGATGAACTGATCGCGGGTCAGCGGCGAACGGCCAGCCAGCCAGTCCGCCAAGAGCGAGATGCGGAGTGGGGCCCCACCCAGGACATCGAAGATCTCGCCCGCTCCATGGCCGAAATGATCCATCCCCCCTAGGCCGCACTCGAAAAGCACGTGCGGTCGTTGGTGTCGCAACATCTGCAGCCCTCCCCGGAACACCCCGAGCTCGGCTCCTTCCACGTCCACCTTCACCAGCTTCACGGGCAGGTCATGCGCGAGAACGCGGTCGAGAGTCTCGACTCTGACCTCGATCTCGCGCCGGGTCTCGTTCCCCAGCTCCCGTTCCCGTGCGCTCAGCCCGCTCAACGCCGGATGCTCCACCATGCAGTGGAACAGGGACGAGCCGGGCTCGGAGCCGATCGCGTACGGATACACGTTCATCCCAGGGAATCGTGCCTGGAGCTTCGCGAACTGATCCGGGTTCGGCTCGAACGCGAAGTGCTTCACGCCGGGAGCGAGGCGAATCATGTGCCGCAGGTAGGCGCCCTCGAACGAGCCGACATCAACCCCGATGTCTCCAGGCCGCAACACCCGTCGCATGACGGCGATCGTCTGGGAGTCGTAGAGGCTGCCCTTGTGCCCGGTCAGCTTGGCGTGGACGTAGCGGAGGGGCTCTTCCCAACGGGTGCCGACGAGGGATCGCTTGGCGAGGCCGGCGAGCATGCGGGAAGTGTACCCGCGTCTGGCGACGGCTTCCTAGGGGGTCGCCCTCACGCTAGAAATCCGCCCCCTTCGTCGAATCCATCGGCGGCCGCCAGGTGCTATCCGTGGGCGTCCCCTTCTCCTCGATCCAGACGTACACGTCGGCTTCCTCCTCGGAGAGATGCAGGCGTTGCCCCTTCGGGAGCCGCTGGATCTTGGACCACAGCTCGTCGATGTTGACGCGGTAGCCGTGATCGAGGCCGATCTCCGATTTGAGGTTGAGGGCGTGCATGTAGTCGAGGGCCTTCTTGGGCATGGTCACCCCCACGGTGGCCATCTCCTTTCCAGGCTCCCAGACCTCCACCCGTACCACGGTGCTCCTGCCGTACCACCAGGGCTTGGGGTTGGGGATGTCGAGGCGGGCCGTCCAGGCGTAGCCGATCCCGAGACAGACGAGGAGGCCCAAGGCCAGGGCTATCCAGAACTTGCGATTCATGGATCTTCCTCCCATCCGCTCGGGACCGGCCGGACCGCGGAAGAGGGGACCGCCGCGGAGCCCGCTCCTCCACTACGCCACCGAGCGCTCCTCGGGTTTCAAGGCGACGTTCCGGGACCCGGCGACGCCCCGCCACGCCAGGGTGAGCGCGAGCGCCACGCCGAACGTGGTGACCACCGTGGCCCCTGTGGGCAGGTCGAAGTGATAGGAGGCGAGCATCCCGCCGACGCTCACGAGCACGGCCACGATCCAGCCGACCACGAGCCGGCTCCGAGCCCGGTCGGCCAGGAGCATGGCGATCACCGACGGCACGATGAGGTACGAGAACACGAGGAGCACGCCGGCCACGGCGACCGACTGGGTCACGACAAGGCCAAAGGTGAGATAGAAGAGAAAGTCCCACCAGCGCACGCCGGTACGCGTCAGCCCCGCCTCGCCGTAACGGCCGTGCGTGATCGCGAAGAAAGGCCGGCGCCAGACGAAGTGCAGCACGCCGATCACGAGATAGAGCGCCGCCAATGTCGCGACCTCTTTCGGCGACGTCGCGAGCAGGTTGCCGACGAACATGAACTTGATGTGCTCGGCGCCTTCCGGGGTGCGATCGACGATGAGAATCGCCGCGGCGGCCGAGACGGCGTAGACGATGCCGATGAAGGCTTCCTGCGGGATGCGTCGCTTCTCGGCCTTGAGTATCGCCAGGAGTCCGGCGCCCACGACGACCGCCGCGATCGAAAGGTAGTGCGAGGCGGGATCGTGGAGATCGAGCCCGAACAGGAACCCGATCGTCGCGCCCAGCGCCGCGACCTGGGCGAGCGCCAGGTCGACGAAGATCACGCCCCGCTCGACGACGTGGAATCCGAGATAGGCGTGGATGCCCGCAATGACGACGCAGGCGAGGAGCGGCCAGAGGAGAAGCTGAAGAGCGTCCATCACGACCCCTTTCCCGTGAGCGCGTTCTGGATCAACGCGAGCTGGGCGTCGAAGAGGCCCAGGTAGCTCGTGACCTCCTTCGTCGCGCCGACCGAGGGAGGCAGGATGACCAGCGCCGCGCCGGTGTTTCGGGCGATCTGTTGCGGCATCTTGGGATCGAAGTAGGGCTCGACCAGGAGCAGCTTCACGTTCTGGGCTTTCATCTCGGTGGTCAGGTCCTGGATGTGCTTGGGCGTCGGCGGCACGCCCGGCTTCGGCTCGACGAAGTCCATCACCTCGAATCCAAACGCGCGGGCGAAGTACGGCCAGGAGCGGTGATACGTCACCACCCGCGTTCCGGTCAGGCCGATCGACTTCGCGCGCTGCTTCCACTCCGCCTCCTTGGCGCGGACCCGCTTCTCGAAGTCCGCGTACCGTGACGCGAAGGTTGGTGCGCCGGCGGGAGACACGCGGGAGAGCCCGTCGCGGATCGCCGCGGCCATGATGATTCCGTTCTCGGGATCGAGCCAGTAGTGCGGGTTCCCGAGCGGGTGCACGTCGCCCTGCTCGCGTCCGACCGGCCCGCCCAGCTCGAGGACCTGGATGTTCTTCGAGGCGTCCACGAAACCGGCGCCTCCGGGGAGGATCTTCGAATTGCGCGCACTGTTGAGGAGGCCGGGTACCCAGCCCACTTCGAGATCACGTCCCACTTCGACGAAGAGATCGGCCTTCTTCAGCTTCACGAGGTAGCTCGGCTTGGCATCGACGAAGTGCGGATCCTGATAGCCCTTCGAGAGCGATTCCACGGTCACGAGATCGCCGCCGATCTCGTTCGTGATCGAGGCGAGATCCTCGGTCGTGGTGACGACGTTGATCTTCCTGTCCGCGCGCGCGGCGTGGGGTGCGGTCATGAGCGCGAGGGTGAGCAGCAGCACCCACCCTGGTGTGAATCGAGTCATGGTCGGTCTCCTGTCTAGAACGGGTGCTGCCCGTGCGGGCCGATGTTGAACGTGGTCTTGAAGAAGTAGCTCATCGCGCTGCCGTCGAAATCGCGGTCCTGCCCCTGCAGGCTCAGCGCCCAGAACTCGCTCGGAGTGAACGTGAGGAAGCCCAGACCGCCGGTCGTCGTGTCGTCCGCGATCGCGTCGATCGCCTGCGACCAGTCGTAGCGGGCTCCGAGGTGCCAGCGTCGGGCGAACTGGTAGTCGGCCCACGCGAACCCGCCGGTGCGGCGAGGCCCGTCGTCGGGGTCGCGAGCCATCCACTCGAGCTGCGCCGTGAGCGAGCGATAGATCGCGCGTCTCGGATTCTTCCAGCGGAACGTGGCATCCCCGCCGTAGAGCTGGGCGCGCCGCGCGTCGGGGACCGCGAGCGGATCCACCGTTTCCGCGGGCCCGTTCGCGCCGTTGGCGTACGAGCCGCCCAGCGTGAGATTGGTCGTCTCGCCGAGATCGAAGAACGTCGACGCCCGCGCGAGGTACATGAGGTCCTTCCCGCGGTACTCGGCGAACGCCGGCACGTCCGTCGAGTCGGGCGTGTTCGTCACCTCGCCGTCGAAGTTGAGATAGAAGGGGAGCGGTGCGAGCCAGGACACCGACGCTCCCATTCCAGAGAGCCCTTCCTCGCCGAGGAACCGCTCCGCCGCGAGCGGGCGGTCCGCGAACGGCGTCTCCGGCGGGTGCGTGCGGTTGAACTTTCCGAAGTTGCTCCGAAACTTGCCCAGCTTGGCCGTGAATCCCGCGGGCAACGTGAGGAGCGTGAGGTAGCCCTCCTCGACGTCGATCCCTTCGTCCGGACTCACGGAGATGAAGAAATCGGCGCGACTGTACGGGTCGACGGTGGCCTGGTATCCGAGCTCGACCTCGCGGAGCTGGAACGCGCTCGTGTCAGTCCGGTCGAGCGCGTCGCCGGCCTGCCCCTGAAACCACCCGATCGCGCTGATGTTCGGGTTGAGCAAATTCGAGCCCGCGGGCGGTGCCGTGACGCCGCCGGACGCCGGCGAATCCACGGGCGTGGTCTGCGCCGCGGCCGCGTCGGGCGCGGACGCCGTGCTGTCGGAGAACGAGGACGATTCCTGAGCGATCGCGAAGCCCGCGGCGCCTAAGACCAGCACGACGGCGAGCACGGCGATCGCCCATGCGTGGTAGCGCATGAACGTGCCTCCTCTATTCGATTGTCGTGTGAAGCGTGGCCCGGCGGACGGCGCCGGGAGATCGGGGAGAGCTAGCCCTGAGGAGGTCCGCGTCCCGTGGGGGCCGCGAGGAGGAGTGCGGGGCTTTCGACGACGGCGGCGTCAGCCAGTCGCTCGGGAGGCGAATCGACTCGAGGCGGATCCAGCGCCGACACGACGTCCGCCTGGCTCGCCTGCAAATCCTTGCAAATCTGGCACGGCGGACCCGGGTGCTCGTGGAGCACCGCCGATCCCAGCCACGCTCCGAAGAGGAGCAGGGCCAGGAGGGCCACCGTGCGAGATGTCGTTCGAGAGCGCATCATCGTGTCCAACCGTGCCAGGGCCCTGCCGGTTCCTGCAACCGTCCGAAGCCTAGCCCTTCCGGGCCGCCAGGATCATGCCCACCCCCCAGACGATGAGGAGCGCGGGCCAGTAGCGGAGGAGGTTCCCGTGGAGGTAACCGAACTCCTTGAGGAGAAGGAGGATTCCGACCGCGATCAGCGTGAGGGGGAACGCGATGCTCATGCTTCCTTTGCCGGGCATCCTCGGGGCTCCTGGGTGTTGGGGTGGCTTCGCCGCTAGTTCTTCGGGGGCTCTTGGCGCTGGACGCGGATCCGCATGAGATGGCCGCCGACGTGGATCACGGTCACCGGCCCCTTGCCCTCCGCGGTCCAGAAGGCCGCCTTCCCTTTCACCCGGCCGCTCACGTGCTCCGTGAAGTCGTTGGTGAACGAATGCCAGGTGAGCGGGGAGTCGTACTCGACACGCGCCGCGGCATCCGCGGGCAGCGTGATCTCGACATTCGAGAGAAGCCCGTGCACGTTGATCGTTCGCGGCCGGAGCGGCCCCACGGCGAGGCGCACGGACGAGCTGATGGCCTTGATCTCGGCTTCGTCGAGGGCGTCCTCACGGAGATTGATCGTCCCGAACGCGAAGTAATTCGACGAGCGAAGCGACACGCGCTGGCGCTCCGGGAGCCTCGCGTCCACGATGCTGCCGAAGAGGCTCATGTCGCCGGCGATGGGGGTGGTGGGCCACACCAGGTAGCCCACGCCGTCCTTCGCCTCGTAGCCGTGCGCGATCATGTCCTTCCCGAGGATGCTCTTCGCGTTCATGCGCGCCTCATCGGGATCGCCGGGCTGGGTATGGATCGCGAACGATCCCCCCACGGCGCGCGCCTGGACCCGGAGCATGCGGATGCTGGGATTCGTGAAGTTGATCACCGTGGCCTGCGTCGGCGGGAGGCCCATCTCCGTGTGCTTGGAGATCCACCATCCCCCGAATACGAAGGCGGCCGCGACCAGGGCGAGTGCGAAAACTCCGAGAAGTGCGTTCTTGAGAGCGTTGGCGAGGAGGCCGAGGCCGAAGCCGACGAGGAGCACCGGCCAGAAGCGGGCGAGCCATGGCCAGACGCCATGGGGGAGATAGCCGAGGGCGGCGCCGAGAAGGAGCGCCCCCATTCCGACCAGGAAAAACCCGAAGACGAGCTTCCCGAATCCCATGCGCCACTACGGGTACCACGCAGGGGAGCGGGTTGCAAGCAGCGAGAGGGATGCCTGAATGACTAGCCGGGAAGTTGCGAATCGAGGAGATCGAGCGTGAGAGCGGGATGGTGCTGCGCGAGAAGCATCGTGAGCCATGGCATGGCGCTGGTTGCCGCCCTAATCGTGATCGCGACAGCCGGCTGCATGAGCGGCGTGCGCTCGCCCCTGGAGCACGAGATCACGAAACGGGTCACTCCGGAGAAGCCGGAATTCGATATCGACGGCTGGACCGACCGCACGGGAGCCCATCACAAGCTCCACGGCCGCGCCCGCATCGCGGGCGATTCGATCCAGCTCTACCAGCGGAACTACGTGACCAACGCAAACCCAACGGTTACCACCAAGTTGGTGGCGACCGTTCCGAGGTCGGACGTGACGGAAGTGAGCGTCCAGAGGTTCGATCCGGTGAAGACCGGGCTGTTCATCGCCACCCCGGCGTTGCTCTACGGGCTGCTCATCCTGATCATCGTCGAAAGTGGGTATGAGCCGTAAATCGCTGCCTTATAGCAGCTAACACCCCGCGAGCCTCTCTCTATCCTCCGAATTAAGATACCTAAACTTTTTCTTGCCAGGTCGGATCGGAGCGGGCATCCTCCCCGAGTTGCTAGTGCTTAACTTTTCTCGGCTGCCCACGAGGGGCGGCCGGCCCGGCTCTCGAATCCGAAAGGAACCCGACTCCCCGCCATGCGCTCCAGGCCCTTCGCCGCCGCCCTGCTCGCCGCCGCCGCCCTGACGATGACTTCGAGCTTCGCCGCCGCCCAGGACTCCATCGAGGACAAGCTCCACTTCTCCGGCTACGGCGAAGTCCATTACA
>DASUFL010000004.1:0-8754 GCA_036274595.1 Candidatus Eiseniibacteriota bacterium
GCGAGAACGTGAAGCTCTCCTACAAGCTCGCGGAGGATGCCTCCGTCAAGGTCACCATCTACACGCTCCTCGGGGCGCGCGTGCGCGACCTCACGCTCGCGGCCGGCACGCCGGGAGGAACGCGCGGATTGAACGAGGTGGCGTGGGACGGCCGGAACGGAAACGGCGATCTCGTCCTTCCGGGCGTCTACGTCGCCCGCATCGAAGGGGGCGGCGCGGCGGAGCAGATCAAGGTGGGGGTGCTGCGATGAGGCGCCGCGCAATCCCGCGTTCAGGGACCGTCGCCGGCGCGCTCCTTCTCCTTGCCGTCGCGCGGATGGCGGGCGCGCAGGAAGCGGGCACGCTCAATCTCCTGGCGGCTCCCGGCACATGGCCCACGACGGGGGCGGTGAGCACGAGTACCGCGCTCGCCCTGGATCCGTCCGCGGTCTACCTCAATCCGGCAGGCCTCGCGACCCAGGACGAGCGCTCGCTCCTCGTCCACCATGGGCTCCTCCAGTTCGACACGAGCTGGGATCTGGCCGCCGTGTCCTACCCGCTGCCCGGCCTCGGCGCGGTCGGGATCGGGCTCGCGCGCGTCGGCACCTCGGGCATCGACGCGTACGACTCGAACAATCAGCCGCTCGGATCGATCGGCTACTCCGAGACGGCGCTCGCGGCGAGCGTGTCGCGCCAGGTCTACGGCCCGGTGACCGCGGGGCTCACGTTCAAGGTGCTGAGCCAGTCGCTCGGCGAGGCGTCGGCCGCGGCGTCGGCGGTCGATGTCGGCGCGCTCTTCCGGCCCGCGGTGCTCCGGGGGGGACAGGTCGGACTTGCCGTCCAGAACGCGTTCGGCGGCTCGCTCGACCTGGGAGGCTCCGCGCCCGCGCTCGGCCGCTCGCTCCGCGTCGGCCTCGCGAGCCCCGAGTGGCGCTGGGGGTCCAGGAACGCGCTCCGCGGCATCCTCGATCTCGGGAAGCAGGGAGCGGAGCCCATGACGTCGCGCGCGGGCGTGGAGATGACGCGCGCGGGCTGGGGATCGCTCCGCGCCGGCCTCAACGCGGGCCATCCCATTCTCGGAGCGGGGGTGACGTGGCGGCGCTACGGCCTCGACGTCGCCATCGCGCAGGGGGAGGTCGAGACCACCCATCAGATCGCGCTCCACGTCGCGTGGGGCGAGCCGGTGAGCCAGTACGAGGAGCGCCGGCGCGCCCAGTACCAGAAGGCGGCCGAGGAGTCGCTCCTGGCGCGGAGCGCCGCGCGCCACGCGGCGGATCGCGCGAAGGCGGAGGCGTCCGAGCAGAGCGGCGACTGGGAGACCGCGCTCGTCCTCTGGGAAGTGATCGCCCGCGAGCGTCCCGACGACGCCTTGGTGGCGCGCCGCGCCGCGAAGGCGCGCGACGAGGTCACGGCGCGCGCGCGCCGCGCGGTCGAGGAGGAGAGCGCGCGCCGTCTCGCGTCGACGCTCGCAGGCCTGACGCGCGACGCGCTCGGTCGAGGCGACCTCGAGGAAGCGGAGGGACTCCGCCGCGGCCTCGATCTCCACGCCGCCGGGACCACGTACGCGGACAGCCTCGCCCAGCTCGAGACGGCGCTCGACATGGCGCGCGCGCGGGAGGCCTCGCGCGCCGCGGCGCGCGCGGACTCGCTGCATCGCGAGGGGCGCGTCCTCGAGTCGGCCGACGCCGCCGCGCTCGCGCTCCGCCTCGATCCGAACCAGACGCGGGCCAAGGACATCTGGTCGGCGCTCCAGGGCACGGTCGGGAAGAGCGCGAACGACGCGGCGGCGCTCGCGCGGAAGCTCGACGCGCTCACGGCCGTGCACGCCGCGTCCCAGGCGTTCAACGAGGGGCGTTACGGCGACGCGCAGAGCGCGGTCCGGAAGGCGCTCGCGCTCGACCCGGGGAGCAAGGAGGCGAAGGCCTGGAAGGAGCGGGTCCAGCGCCGTCTGTCCACGCCGCGCCCCGAGCTCGACGCGCGCATCAAGCAGCTCTACATCCGCGGGATGGAGGCGTTCTCCTCCGGCGATTACAAGGAAGCGCTCAAGAGCTGGGAGCAGATCCTCGTGCTCGATCCTCTGAACGAGAGCGCGCGGCGCAACGTGCTCGAGGCGCGCGAGCGCATGAAGGCGGAGGCCAGCCGATGAGCGGCGGCCGCATGGGCCAAGGGAGGGCGCGATGCTGAGCCTCGTTCCCAGGCCGATGGCGCCCCGGCGGTTCAATCTCCGGGTGGCCGCCGAGGAGCGCCACCTGGTCGAGATCCGCGACTTCGTCCAGGACGCGGGGGAAAAGCTCCTCATCCCGCAGAAGACGCTCGCGCAGACCAAGCTCGCGGTGGACGAGGCGTGCACGAACGTCGTGCGCCACGGGTACAAGGGCGAGCCCGGCTTCATCGAGATCGCGATCACCGGGAACGGCCGCGACTTCTCGATCGCGATCCACGACACCGGCCGGGGCTTCGACATCCGGAACGTGAAGAGCCCGGATCTCAAGATGTACGTCGAGACAAGGAAGCGGGGCGGCCTCGGCGTCTTCCTGATGAACCAGCTCATGGACGAGGTCCGCTACCGCTCCAGCTCGGACGGAAACGTCCTCACCATGACGAAGAGGCTCGGCCGCTCCCGCCGGCGCAAGGGGAAGGGAAAGCCGCGCAAGAGCCTCCGCTTCCAGTACACGATCCAGGCGTTCGGCGCGATCACGCTCCTCGTGGCGCTCGCCTTCTCGACCATCCACTGGCGTCAGGCGCGCGTGATCGAGAAGGACGCCGTGATCCAGGCCAAGAGCACCGCGGCCAGCCTCGCCCAGGGGGCGGTCGACGTGCTCCAGGCAGCCGAGCCGATGTCCCCCGAGCAGACGCATCTGGGCGAGGCCGTGCGCGCGCTCCTGAAGGCGCACCCCGAGTATGCGTCCGCCCGCGTGTTCGACGCCCGGGGGCGCATCTGGGCGTCGGACAAGTTCGAGGAGCTTTTCACGGTGCGCACGCTCCCGAGGGGAGTGCACGCCGTCGCGAGCGGGCCGGGCGCGAAGCCGTCGCCCCCCCTGGCGCTCGTCGAGCCCTCGGACGGCCAGAAGCGCGAGGTCTATCAGCCGATCCTCGAGCCGGGTGCCAAGGAGCCGCGCGCCATCGGATGGGTGGCGATCGCGGTGCGCGAATCCGCCATCGCCGAGGAGATCAGCGCCGCGCGCATCGAGCTCGCGACGATCGCCCTCTTCACGCTCCTCCTCGGGTGCGGGCTCTCGGCGGTCCTGATCACGATCTTCGTCCAGCCGATCCAGGCGCTCTCGGACAGCGTGCGCGCGATCGGCGAGGGCACCATGGTCGCGGACATCGGCACGTCGGGGAACGAGGAGATCGACGAGATCGCCCGCGCGTTCAACGAGGTGACCGCCAAGTTCCGCTCGGCGCAGAGCAATCTCATGGAGCAGGAGCGGATGCAGCAGGAGATGCAGGTGGCGCAGGAGATCCAGCAAATGCTCCTGCCGCGCAAGGTGCCCGAGCTGGAGGGCTTCGAGCTCGGCTATCTCTACCAGGCGGCGAAGGAAGTCGGCGGCGACTACTACGACTTCCTCACCGTCGACGAGCGGACCGTGGGCGTCGTCGTGGCGGACGTGTCGGGCAAGGGCGTTCCCGGCTCGCTCGTCATGACCATGATCCGGACCGCGCTCCGCATGGAGGCGCGCGGCAACCGCTCCGCCTCGGACGTGATGGCCAAGATGAACTCCTTCGTCACCGAGGACATGAAGAAGGGGATGTTCGTCACGATGTTCTACGTCGTGCTCGACTCCGTGAACCGCGTCGTGACCTACGCGAGCGCGGGGCACAATCCGATGATCCTCTACCGGGGCGAGTCGGACGCCACCTACTTCCTGAAGCCGAAGGGAATTCCCGTCGGGATCAACGTGCCGGACGAGGAGCTCTTCCGGAAGACGATCAGCGTGGAAAAGCTCACGCTGCGCCAGGACGACATGCTCGTGATCTACACCGACGGGATCACCGAGGCGATGAATCCGGAGCGGGAGCAATTCGGCGAGGCGAGGCTCCTGACCGCGATCAAGAAGCACGGCCACGGAACGGCGCAGGAATTCGTGGACGCGCTCAACCGGGAGATCCGCGAGTTCACGGGAGACGCGCCGCAGAACGACGACATCACGCTGGTCGCGATCAAGGAGCAGGTGCCGGTGGAGGAGCGGCTCGAGGCGAACCGCCGCGAGCTCTTCCGGCTCATCGAGGTCGAGGGGGTCTCGATTGCCGAGGCGTGCGATCGGCTCAAGGTGGCCCCCTCGACCTACTACCGCTACAAGCGCCGCGTGACCGAGCTGGGAGACGAGGCGGGCCTCAAACAGAGCCGCCCGACCGCGCCCCTGGCCCGCGCGAGCCTCGAAGAGGAGGCCGCGATCCTGGACATCGTCCGGGTCGAGCCGCTCTTCGGCGCGAAGCGGATCCACGAAGCCTTGCATGCCGCAAGGCATTGCAGGAGCGATCTTTCCGAGCGGGCCGTCTACGCCACGCTGAAGCGTCACGGCCTCAACCGTAAGGAGAAAAGGCTGGAGTTCGCCCAGACCGGAACCGATACACGGATGGCGAGGCTCGCTCAGGCGATCAGGTCCGATGAGCCGGGCCCCACGGAATCAGGAGGAGGGGACGCATGAAGGGGATCGACGTTTACGTCGAGGAAGCGGCGCAGAATCCGGCGGTCTCGATCCTGCGCGTGTCGGGCTACGTGGACACGACCACCAGCCCCGACCTCGAGCGCCGCCTGCAGGCGCTGCTCAAGGAGAAGCGCTTCCACATCGTGGTCGATCTCGCCAGCGTCGAGTACATCTCGAGCGCGGGCTGGGGCATCTTCATCAGCGAGATCCGCGAGATCCGCGAGAACGGCGGCGACCTGAAGCTCGCCGGCATGATCGCGGACGTGCGCGAGGTGTTCGACCTCCTCGAATTCGAGAACATTCTCAAGGCGTACGCCGACTCGGAGCAGGCGGTCGTCTCCTTCGGAGCGGTGGCCGGATCGCCCTCCTCGTCGAAGTCCTCGACGCCCGCGGCCTCCGGCGCGCCAGGCTCGCAGCCCGAAGGGCCGCAGCGCTCCGAGGTGGTCCTCTCCGACGAGGATCTGATCCGCGAGATCGCGCGCCAGCACCCCGAGTTCGGCCTCATGCGCATCCAGCGCGAGCTGCGCCGCCCGGAGCGTGGCAGCCGCGATCTCAATCCGGTGCAGATCTACGTCCTGCTCCGGAAGCTCGACCTCGACACGAAGGAGCGTCGCGAAGCCTTCGCGCGGAGCGCGCAGCCGACCAGCCGCTAGTCCAAGTTCCCGCTTGACCCTTCGGGGGGCCGCTGCCTATCGTTTTCGGCACGGCCCCCCGAACTGTTGCCCGCCTCCTCGGCGCACAGATCCCGACTGATCGACAGTCCACTGGCTCATCCATGGCGCCGGGAGCGTTCTCTGCGTGAAGATCGAACTGCAAGCGACGCCTGAGCTCGTCGCGCTCGCCCTGATCGGCGCGGCGATCGCGATCGGGCTCTGGGCCTATCTCACGCGCTATCCGGCGGTCCCGGCGAAGCGGCGCGGCATCCTCCTCGCGACGCGCCTGCTCGCGCTCCTGGCGCTCCTCGTGGCGTCGGTCGCGCCCGTGCTCCGCTATCCGGAGACATCGCGCGCGCGAAACCGGCTCCTCGTCCTGGTCGACCACTCGGGGAGCATGGATCTCCGCGATCTCGCCGGCGGACAGAGCCGCCGCGCCGCGGCGGACAGCGCCGCGCAGGCGGTCGAGCGCGAGCTCGGCGGGCGCTACGAGGTCCGGATCGCGTCCTTCGACGCGGCGCTCGGCCCCTACGACAAGGACCCATCCAAAGCGCTCGCCTACCAGGGCGGAGGCGAGACCGCGCTCGGCGACGCCATCCGGTTCTCCTTCAACCGCGTCGATCCCGACTCGGTCGCCGCGATGCTCGTGCTGAGCGACGGCGTCGTGAACCGAGGCGAGGATCCCGAGCAGGCGCTCGGCGCCGCGGTCCCGCTCTTCGGCCTCACGGTCGGACGCCACACCGATCCGGCCACGGTCGGGATCGCGGGCGTCGAAACGCCCCCCGAGATCATCCTGGGCCGCCCGACGCCGCTGGTCGTGAGCGTGCGCCAGGGGTCCAGACAGGAATCGCGCGGCACGGTCCGCGTGAGCGAGGAAGGGCGCGTGCTCGGGCGCACGGAATTCGCGCTCCACGGCGCCGGCGCATCCGCGCGCGTTTCGATTCCGGTGACGCTCCTCGAGCGCGGGAAGCGATTTCTCACGGTCGACCTGGTCGACGTCCCCGACGATCCGATGCGCGAGAACAAGCAGCGCCTCGTCGCCGTCCTGGCGCGTCCCGCCAAGCGCACGATCCCGGTCCTCGCGTCGAGCTGGGACTGGGACCTCCGCTCGCTCGCGCGCGGCATCGAGGAGGACACGACGCGCGCGGTGGTCCGCCTCACGCCGTCGGGTTCCTCGCAGGCGATGGCGCCGGGAGGCGCGCCGCGCCCCTTCTCGAGCTGGCTCGACGACGCGGAGGCGGTGGTGGTGCGCTACGACTCCGGCACGATGACCCCCGAGCGCGCGGATGCGGTGATGCGCTTCCTCGCGCGCGGCGGCGGGGCGCTCCTGTGGATCGACCCCACGCCGCGGCCGCCGGTCGAATCGGCGCTCACGCGCGCGCTCAGCATCCAGTGGCGGCTCTTCGGGCAGCCGCTCGGCCCCATCGCGAGCACGGAGCTCGCGCCCGCGGGGCGCACGCAGGATGTGGCGCTCCTTTCCGGCGACGCCGCGAGCGCCGCCTCGATCTGGAAGGACCTTCCCCCGGTCGAGCCGATTCTGTCGCTGGGAACCGCCGGGAGCCCGCTCCAGACGATCGTGATCGGCCGCGTCGGCAATGAAGCGATTCCGATCGTCCTCGCCGGTTCGGTGGGGAAAGGGCGCGTCGTGCTCCTGAATGCCGCCGGCGTGTACCGGTGGGGCATCACGGCAGCGGGACTCACCGGCAAGCCTGGGATCGAGGGATCGTTCTTCGGTGGCGCCGAGCGATGGCTCGCGGGCGGATGGGAGGATCGTCCGGTCTCGATCACCGCGCCCGACATCACGCCCGAGGGCCGTCCGATCGCGGTCCGCGTCGCCACCACGCCCCCCGCGCTCGGCACAGGCGCGGAGGCCACGGTCACCGCGCACCCGCAGGGCGGCGCGAAGGGGGCGAAGAGCGCGACGCTCGCGCCCGGCGGGCCGGCGGGTGAGTTCTCGGGCGCGCTCGCCCTTCCTCCCGGGACCTACATGCTCCGCGGTCGGGTCGCCCGCGCCGGCCGCCTCGTCGGAACCGACAGCGCTCGCGTCGCGGTCGGCACGCAGGGGATCGAGTACGAGGAGCTGGCCGCCGATCCCACATCGCTCGCTCGCCTCGCGGAGCGATCCGGCGGCACCGCCGCGCCGCTCGACAGCGCCGGCCGCGTGCTCGACCGCCTCCGCTCTCCCGACCTCGTGCGGGTGCGGCTCGCGGAGATGGATCTCTTCCACAACCCGCTTCTGTTCCTGGTGCTGATCGCCGCGCTCACGCTGGAGTGGTCCCTCCGGAGGAAGTTTCACCTGATGTAACCGGGCTGCCCGACCTCGCCCGCCTCGTGACACCCAGCATCCCCCGCGCCTCCTCCGGAAGGAGGAAGCCATGCTCAAGCTCGCGCTCGTTGGCGCGTGCCTGTTCGCCGTCGCGTCCACCGCGCGCGCGGACCTCGTCCTCAACGAAGTCCTCTACGATCCCGACGGCGCCGACGAAGGGGGCGAGTTCGTCGAGCTCTGGAATCCGGACTCCCTCGCGGCGCCGCTCGACGGTGTCGCGCTGGAGACGTCGGACGGCGCGCGCCCCGGCACGTGGACCGTGGTGTGGCGCGCGAACGCGGGGGATGCGGCCGCGCCGCACGCTCCCTTCCTCGTCGGCGCCGAGCGGCTCCTCGCCGCGCTCCAGAACGGTCCCGACGCGATCCGGCTCACCCGCGCCGGCTATGTGCTCGACCTCCTCGGCTACGGCGAGCTGACCGACTCCGGCCAGTACGAGGGGTCGCCCGCTCCCGATGCGCCATCGGGAGCGAGCCTGGCGCGTGTCGTGGACGGCGGGGACACCGGGGTGAACCGGAACGACTGGGTCGTGGCCGCGGAGCCCACGCCCGGCGCCGCCAACCATCCCGACAGGCGGCTTCGCTTCGGCCGCGCGAAGCCTGTGCTGTCGCCGTCCGTCTGCTGGCCGGGCGAGCCCCTCCTGGCGCGCGCGAGCGTGCGGAGCTCGGGTCGGCTTCCGCTCGCCGGCGTCCGGTGGCGGATCGCCTGCGATCTCGAGGCTTCGGGATCGTGGGTGCCGAGCGCGGCCGTTCCCGGCGTGGACCTCGCGCCCGGAGAGAGTGCGTCGGTCTCGCTCTCGCTCGCCGGCCCCGCGCCGGGGGCGCGCCGGGTGAGGCTCCGGCTCGAGGGCGCGGGGGGCGAAGACGCGGCCCTGAGCGACACCGCGATCGCATGGCTCCGCTCGATCGCGTCCCCCGTCGTGCTGAGCGAGATCGCGTTCCGCAACACGGGTTCCGGGGAATGGATCGAGATCTGGGCCCGCGAGGCGGTCGAGGACGTGGGCGCGCTCACGCTGGCCGACGCGGTATCCAGTGCTCGCCCCATCGATCGGGGCTCGGCTCCGCGGGCGCTGCCGGCGGGCTCCTACCTCGTCGTCGCCCAGGATCCCGCGGCCGTGCGGAGCCGGTACGGGCTTCCCGACAGCATGGTG
>DASUFL010000005.1:0-10893 GCA_036274595.1 Candidatus Eiseniibacteriota bacterium
GGAATCAAGCCGAGAACGAGGATCGCGAGCGTGAGACGGCGCGCCCGCGACAGGTG
Organism: Candidatus Eiseniibacteriota bacterium; assembly: GCA_036274595.1. Classification (GTDB taxonomy): domain Bacteria; phylum Eisenbacteria; class RBG-16-71-46; order SZUA-252; family SZUA-252; genus WS-9. The sequence continues at coordinate 57 of DASUFL010000005.1, forward strand.
CCGATGAATCGTGTTCATGAAGTCCCCCCTGACTCGTTGCGAACGTCCGGTGCCTGACGGCTCCGCGTCCGAATCCAGAGAACGACAGGGGAGGGGAAAAGCGCACGCTGGGCGCTAGGCCAAGTCCGGCTCCCGGAGCGCCTCGCGGAGTCCCGCATCGCGTGCGCGCTTCAAGTAATCCCGGGCGAGATCCTTGCGTCCCACGACGTTGGCGGCCCGGGCCAGCTCCAGGTGGGAGATCTCGGGCTGGCAGGACCAGAGCCACTGGAAATTGAAATCGGACCGGCTCAGCTCCAGCGCCAGGGCCTCGTCCAGAGGGGCGGCCCCGGACCCCGACTGAGCCAGGCCGGACAGTGCCTGCACGAGCAGATGCCCCGCTCCCAGCGCCTTGGGACGGCCGCGGACGAGGAGCACGGCCTGCTGGAACGCCGTGCGCGCCGCATCGAGATCGCCCTGGCGCAGCGCAATCCGGCCAAGGCTCACGAGACAGACACCGCGAAACGTGTCGCGGTACATGTGGTCGGTCCGTTCGGACAAGGCGAGCCCCTCGAGCGCGCTTCGGCGCGCCGCTTCGAGATCGCCGCGCCGCCTGAGACACTCGGCCGCGTGCCCTCCAGCTCCCGGGGTGGCTCCAGGCGCACCGCTCCGCTCGCCTTCGATCGCCTTCCCGATGCACCACAGGGCCTCGTCCATCTGATCGATCTCGCCATACGCCCATCCCAGCCCGAGCCACGCGAACCAGTAGACGCGGCCGGCCGCGACGGCGGCGCGGAAGTAGGGGATCGCCTCCTCGTTCTGGCGCATCATCGCTTTGGCGCAAGCCGCGAAGTAGAACGCTTCGGGCAATCCCGGCTCGAGCTCGAGCGCGCGCTGCATCGCGGCGAAGGAGGCCGGCGCGTCGTTCCGGCGCAGCGCCACATAGCCCAGCCAGACATGGGGACTGCCCAGCTTCGGATCCGCCTCGATGGCTCGGCGCGCGTACCGTTCCGACTCGTCGAGCATGGCGGGATCGCTGGTGAACGGAAAGCGGAGCGACCAGATCTCCGCGAGCCCGTTGAGCGCGAGCGCGTTCTTCGGATCGATTCGAATGGCCTCCTCGAAAAGCTCCTGCGCCTCCTGGAACGTCCCCTTCTCGAGCTGGTTGGTGAGCCGGCGTCCGCGCGCGGTCAGCTCGAACGCGCGCACATCGGGCGAGCCTCCGGCGTCGGGAATCGGCGATGGCGCGACGAGGTTGAGCTGCGCGGTCACGGCCTGAGCCAGCCGGTCCTGGACTTCGAAGATTCCATCGACGGTGCCGTCCACCTTCTCGGACGCGACCATCCGCCCCGTCGGCACCTCGGTCAGACGCGCGACCACGCGGAGCGACGGCCCCATGCGCTGGATTCCGCCGGAGAGCACCCACCGGCAGGCGAGCCGATGCCCCAGATCGAGCGCGTCGACCGCGGCGCCGCCCTGAGCGAGCGCCGCCCGCGCCTGGAGCAGCTTCTCGCGCGACACGACGTGGAGGCCCGGCACGCGCGCGAGATCCGCGGCCAGGCTTTCCGCGACCCCGCTCGTCATCCAGTCGTCCTCGGGACGCTTCGTCACGTTCTCCAGATCGAGCACCGCGAGCGTGTCGGGAAGGGCGCTCGCCGACGAGTCGCCGCGGAGGCGCCTCACCTCGGAGAGAAACGCGGAGGCGGATGGAAAGCGATCCCCGGGAGAGCGGGCGAGAGCGCGCGCCACCAGCGCCTCGAGCTCCGGTGGGATCGTTGGGCCGCGGAGCGGGGCGCGATCGCCCGCGAGGGTCGCGGCCATTCGCTCGGTCGCCGAGGCGCCCGGAAACGCAGGACGCCCCGCGACGCACTCGTGGAGCACGGCCCCCACGGCATAGAGATCGGCCCGCGCGTCGATCTCGAGCCCGCGGAGCTGCTCCGGAGCCATGTAGCCCATCGTCCCCAGCACCTCGCCCTGAACCGTGAGACGGGTCTGGGTCTTGTCGGTGGCCGGCTCGGGCGTGGCGTACTTGGCGAGCCCGAAGTCGAGGAGCTTCGCCCCTTCGCCGTCGAGCACCATGACGTTTTCGGGCTTGATGTCGCGGTGGAGCACGCCGGCCGCGTGCGCGTGGGCGAGCGCTTCGAGCAGGCACCCGGCGAGGGAGAGCGCGCGGTCGACGGGCATCGCCCCACCACCGAGGATCTGGCGGAGCGTACGCCCCGGCACGTATTCCATCGCGAGGAAGGGAACCCCGTCCTCCTCGCTCGCCTCGTAGAAGGTGGCGATCCAGGGGTGCTGGAGGCGCGCGAAGGCCTCCGCCTCACGCCTGAGGCGCTCGCCGAAGGTGGTGTCGCCGGTGCGGAGGATCTTGAGCGCGACGGCGCGGCCCAGCGCGACGTCCTGAGCCAGGTAGACCTCGCCCATTCCGCCCGCGCCCAGGTGGCGCTCGATCAGATAGTGAGACAGCTTGCGACCGATCGCGCTATGCTGCGAGAACGGATCGCCCGACGACCCCATGATGGGAGGCCTCCACGTGAAGGACGAACGACACCATACCGCACGCCCCGGCGCCGCCACCATCGACGGCCCCCAGAAGCCGCCCCGTCCGCCGATCGGGCTCCCGCTCCTCCCGGATGGACGGACCGCGCTTCCGAAGGGGAATCCCTGCCAGGGATGCGACCATTGCTGCCGCTACATCGCGATCCAGATCGACACGCCGCGCACGAAGAAGAACTTCGAGGACATCCGCTGGTACGTGCTTCACCGCGGCGTCTCGGTGTGGGTGGACTGGGACGGCGGCTGGATGCTCCAGTTCGAGACCCAGTGCGACTGGCTCAAGGACGGCCGCTGCAGCCACTACGCGCTGCGTCCGGATCTCTGCCGCGAATACGACCCTGCCGAGTGCGAACGCTACAGCCACACCCCCGCCGAGAAGCATCTGTTCCGCAACGAGCAGGACCTCGATGCCTACCTGGCCAAGCGCGAGGAGCGCCTCCAGAAGCGCCGCGCGCGGACGAACGGGCGGAACGGGAAGGCGAAGGCGAGCTAGCTCAGGGCCTCGTCTCGACGCCCCGCACGAGCTCCAGCGGGTCGTGCACGCGGATGGGCGCGACCGACAGGAAGACCTGCGCCGCCTGCACCCCCATCTGGTAGCCGCGCACCGACGACTCCGCGCGCACCAGATCCACGACGCTCCACTGATGGCTCTTGTGCTTGGGTTTCTCCGGATTGGAGAACTGGGTCTTGTGGCACTCGAGCGCGCGGAGCCAGTCGTCGAAGTACTCCCGCACGTCCACGATGAAGGTCGGCCTCATCCCGGGCGGGATGAAGTAGTAGTAGATCGCCTTGGCCTGGTAGGGATCGCCCGGGATGGGCGCCTTTCGCAGATGCGCCAGGTTGAACGCCTGGGAGACCAGGATCCCCGTCTTGAAGTGATCGTTGTGCCCCAGGCCGCGTCCGATGGGGAGGTCGTAGTAGGGGCAGAAGATGACGTCCGGTTTGTACTTCCGAATGATCGCCGCGACCGCGCACCGGTTCTCGAACGTGTCCTCGATCCGGCAGTCGCCCAGGTCCATGTTCTCGCGGATGTCGAGCTTCAAGACCTTCGCGGCCTCGAGGCATTCCTGATCGCGCTCCTCGGGCGTGCCCCAGCCCATGTCCCCGCGCGTCATGTCGATGATGCCGGTCGTGTGGCCGAGGGCCTTCATCTTGAGCAGCACGCCGCCGGCGCCGATCTCCGCGTCGTCGGGGTGGGGGCCGAAGGCGAGCGCGTCGATCTTCATTCGTCGTCCGTCTCCTTGGGGTTGCCGAAGAGGGAGTCCAGCTTCGATCGGGCCGCCTTGGCGCGGTCCACGGCCTTGGCGCCGGTCGGAGCGTTGGGATTGAGGGCGAAGTAGTCGCAGAAGTTTCGCCGCTCCCGGTCGGTCACCCACTCCGCGTTGGGCTCGCGGCACTGGTTGTGGGCGTGGCGATCGTAGAAGCGGCATTGCACGCACGCGTGGAGATCCCGCCCGCAGCTGGGGCAGGAGCTGTCGCGCACGATCCGCTGCTTGGGATCCAGTGTGGATCCGCAGAAATGGCAGGCGCTCATCGGGAGATCTCCTTCCATCCGGAATCATACGGGATGGAAGTCGAAGCCGGAACCCGGCTTGACAGGAGCCACGGGCGGAACCCATGATCGGCGCTTGGAGTGCCGCCGGTCCCAGGCGGCCGTGGTTTGGACAGGGAGACCCCATGGAACGCGGACGCTTAAGCTGGATCGCTGGCGCGCTCGCCGTCGTCCTCGTAGGGGCGTGCGCCAGGACGACCCCCAAGCACGAGGCCGTCGGGATCGCGTGGAAGACCACGTTCGACACCGCGCTCGCCGATGCGGGGACGACCGGCCGGCCGATCCTGCTCGACTTCTATACCGACTGGTGAAGCTGGTGTAAGGCTCTGGAAGAGTCTACCTACACCGACGCCAAGTTCATCGAGTACACGAAGAAGTTCACCGCGGCGAAGCTGAACGCCGAGGTGGATACGGTCACGGCCGCCCGCTATCGCGTGGCGAGCTACCCGACCATCCTCGTCCTGAAGCCGGACGGCACCGAGATCGATCGCGTGGTCGGCTACTACCGCGCGCCGGAGTTCATGGGGCTGGTCGAGGACTATCTCGCGGGACGGAACACGCTCGGGTCCATGATCGCCGCCGAAGCCACGCAGGGGCAGGACCCGCGCTTCGTGGCGCGCCTGGCGGACCGCTACTACGAGCACGGTCTCTATCCGGAAGCGGAGAGCCGGTACGAGCGCATGCTGCCGCTCGATCCGAAGAACCAGACGGACCTCGTGGACGATGCGCTCACGAGCCTCGCGCGCCTGAGCCGGAAGAGCAAGGATTACCCGGGCGAGCGAAAGTTCGCGCAGATCGTTCTCGATCGATTCCCGCAGAGCGACCAGGCCAAGACCGCGCTCTTGCAGGTGGCCGATTCCTACAAGCGTGAGGAGTCCTGGACGCGTGCTCGTGACAGATACCTCGACTACACGAAGAGATACCCAGGCGACGAAGACGCTCCCTGGGCCCAGGAGCAGGCCGATACCATGGCGGCCCGCGCCGAGCGCGCCCACGGAAAGCGCGGCGCCTGAGCGCGACCCGTCACTCCTCCTGACGATCCTGACCTCATAGCGTGAAGCTCGGCATTCTCGGCCCGCCGCAAAGCGGGAAGACCGCGCTCTTTACCGCGCTCACCAGGGGCGCGGCCGAATCGGGCTCGGCGCGCGGCGAGCGCGTGAACCTGGGCTCGGTCGCCGTTCCCGACGCCCGCCTCGAGCGCCTCCGCGACATGTACACGCCGAAGAAGTACACCCCCGCCAAGGTCGACTACGTCGACGCTCCCGCGGTCGACAAGCCGCGAGGCGAGCGGGGCGGGCTCGCCGCGCTCTCGGCGCTCCGCGACGTGGATGCGTTCGTCCTCGTGGTGCGGGCGTTCGACGACCCCTCCGTGCCCCACTTCCTCGAGTCGGTCGACGCCCCTCGCGACGCATCGTGGCTCGCGGGGGAGCTCCTGCTCGAGGATCTGGCCGTGGTCGAGAAGCGGCTCGAGCGGATCGACAAGGCGGTGAAGGTGGGGAAGAAGCCCGAGGACCCGAACGAGTACGAGGCGCTGAAGAAGGTGAAGGCGTCGCTCGAGTCCGAGCGCCCCGCGCTCGAGGCCGGGCTCACCCCCGCGCAGGAGCGGTCGATCCGCGGTTTCCAGCTCCTCTCCGGGCGCCCCTGGATCTGGGTGGTGAACGTGGACGACGCGTCGCTGAAGAAGGGGGACGAGGCGCTCGTGGCTCCGGTCCGGGCGCGCTTCGCGCAAGCACCCCCGGCCGCGATCGCGCTCTCGGCGAAGACCGAGGCCGAGCTGGCGGCGCTCTCGGACGAGGATGCGAAGGAATTCATGGGCGTGCTCGGGATCACCGAGCCCGGGCTCATCCGGATGATCCGGGTCTCCTACGAGGCGCTTGGCCTCCTCTCCTTCTTCACCGTAGGGCCGGACGAGGTGAGGGCCTGGACCGTGCGCCAGGGGGCCACCGCGCCGGAGGCCGCGGGGGCCATCCACAGCGACCTCGAGCGCGGGTTCATCCGTGCGGAGGTGATCGCCTACGACGATCTGATCCGCGAGGGGACCATGGCCAAGGCCAGGGAGCGGGGCCTCTTGCGGACCGAAGGGCGAGACTATAGAGTCCGTGACGGAGACATCGTGAACATCCGCTTCAGCGTCTAGGGAAACCCTCGGGAACGGTCGGACGTAGTTGATCTGGAAGCAGTTCGGCCCGGTCCGGGGGAAGGAGAAGCGGCATGATGGCTCACACTAGACTTGGCATCGTCCCGGCGCTCGTCTTGGCCGGTACCGTGGCAGGAATCCACGTCTCTTCCCGCCCCGCGGAAGGGGCGGAGGCTCGCGCGGTCACCGAGCGCGTCTTCCCGCTCAAGCCCGGGGGCGAGCTCGCGATCGAGAGCCAGAACGGGCGGATCACGGTCGAGGCCTGGAATCGCCCAGAGGCCCGGGTCCAGATCACGCGGATCGTTCGCGCCAACGACGAGAAGCGGGCTCAGGAGATCCTGAAGGACGTCCAGGCCGACGTGAGCGTGGGTCCCGACCGGATCTCCATCAGGAGCCGTTACCCGAAGCGCACCGAGACCGTCGGCATCTGGGACGTGCTCGGCCAGCGGGTGACGTCCATGAACATCCATTACTACGTGCAGGTGCCGATCGACACCGATCTCACCCTCGAGACATCGAACGGAGATCTCCAAGTCAAGGGAACCTCGGGCGACATCGACGGGCAGACGGTGAACGGCGGCATCGAAGTGCGATCGGTCTCGGGACCGGTCGAGGTGAGCACCACCAACGGCAACATCCGGCTCGCCAGCGTGGGCGGCGAGACGCGCGCCGAGACGACGAACGGCGACGTGGCGGCCCAGCTGACGCAGGTGGGGAAGGAAGTCGAGCTCACCACGACGAACGGCGACGTGAAGGTCTACCTTCCCGCCTCCCCCAAGGCCGAGATCGACGCCAGCACCACGAATGGCCGCGTGCGCGTGGGCTATCCGATCGAGCGCGACGGTGGATCGACCGCACGGACGCTGCGCGGACGGATTGGCGGGGGCGGCGTGACGCTCCTGCTCCGAACGACGAACGGAAACATCGTGGTCGACAGAGCCGACCGCGCCAAAGGCGACTGAGACGAGGAGGGACGCTTGAGCAGTTCGGTTCCGCACGGAAACATCACGGCCTCGGGTCCGATGACGCGAGGCGACCTCCTGATGATGCTCTACTGGTTCTCGGACACGAGCGCCGTTCCGGATGTCCGGGGCATTCGCGGGCTTTCCAGGCTCACGCGCATGACGATCATCCTCGGGAAGGAGACGGGGCTGGATGTCGACCTCCGCCCCTACTTCACGTTCCACGCCACCCCGCAGGGCGGAATCGCGAGCGTCGGCGTGTGGGAAGAGCTGCTGCGCCTCCGGGCGTACCAGGTCACCGTTCCCATCGCGTCGATGGAGGCCATGCCGAATGAGGAGCTGGCGGAGCGCCGGTATCTTCTCGACGAGCACATCCCTCCGCACGAGCGGTCGGAGTTTCCGCTCCCGAGCGAGTTCGAGCGGGACGTTCTCACGAACAAAGGCACCTTCTTCGCGGCGAAGCGCGAAGACCAGATGGTGGAACGGCGCATCGATGTGTTGAAGCGCGCGGCGAGCCTCGAGCGGCTACCGCTCGCGGAGCTCACGGCGATGGCCCTCCCCCTCGTACGCGTTCCGGCGGGGAGATAGCCCCGCCCGGACGCCGCCATGCGCGCGACCCGGGCCCTGCGCCCTTCCATGCTCCGAGGAATCCTTCAAGCCATCGCCGTGTTCTTCTTCCTTCGCCTCCTCTTCTGGCTTCTGCGTCTCGTCACGGCCGGCTCCCGCTCGAGTAGGGACGCGGGTCGAGCGTCCGGGCGCGAGGGCGCGGTAGAGCGCCGGAAGCCGATGCGCGTCGATCCCTCCAACGTGACCGACGTTCCATTCACGGAGATCCCGGCCGGAGGGGATGCGACCCGCGTGGAGCCGCAGCCGGAGAAGGTGAACCGAGTCGAGGCGCGGTGACGCGCACGGTTCGACTCGCGTTCCTCTCCGCCTGACCTAAGGGGTAGACTGGCGGGATGGGGGACTCGCTCGACCTCTTTCCCGAAGGCGAAGGAAAGCGCCGCGCCGCGCGCACGCCGCTCCCCGACCGCATGCGCCCGAGCAGGGCGGAGGAGTTCGAGGGGAGCCCGACGCTGCTCGCGCCCGGCACGCTCCTCGGCACGGCGCTCCGCGCGGGCACGCTTCCCTCGATCATCCTCTGGGGTCCCCCGGGCACCGGCAAGACCACCCTCGCGCGCATCCTCGCCCAGGCGAGCGGCGCCGAGTTCAAGGCGTTCAGCGCGGTCACCTCCGGCGTCAAGGAAGTGCGCGAGGTCATCGAGCAGGCGCGGCAAAGACGCCGCGCGACCGGCACCGCTACGATGCTCTTCGTCGACGAGATCCATCGCTTCAACAAGGCCCAGCAGGACGCCTTCCTCCCCCATGTCGAGGACGGCACCATCGTGCTCGTCGGCGCCACGACGGAGAATCCCTCCTTCGAAGTGAACAACGCGCTCCTCTCCCGGATGAAGGTCATCGTGCTGCCGCAGCTCGACCCCGGGGCGCTGGAGCGGATCGTGCGCCGCGCCCTCGCCGATCCGGAGCACGGCCTCGGGGGCTCGGGCGTGCGCGCCGCGGACGACGTGGTCGCGCTGATCGCCTCGATCTCGGGGGGCGACGCGCGGGCCGCGCTCCAGACTCTCGAGATCGCGGCGGGGCTCGCCTCGGGCGCGAAGCGGAATGCGATCACCGCCGAGGACGTCCGCGAGGCCGCGCAGCGCCGCGCGCTTCCGTACGACCGGGTGGGCGAAGAGCACTACAACATCATCTCCGCCCTCCACAAATGCATCCGAGGCAGCGATCCGGACGCGGGGCTGTACTGGCTCGCGCGCATGCTCGAGGCGGGGGAGGATCCGCTCTATGTGGCGCGGCGGCTCATCCGGTTCGCGTCGGAGGACGTGGGGCTCGCGGACCCCGAGGCCCTGAGACTCGCGGTGGCCGTGAAGGACACGGTGCACTTCCTCGGCATGCCCGAGGCCAACACCGCTCTCGCGCAGCTCGTCGTCTACCTCGCGCTCGCGCCCAAGAGCAACTCCATCTATCGCGCGTATCAGGCGGCCGCGGCGGACGCGATGGAGAAGCCTCCCTATCCGGTGCCCCTCTGGATCCGGAACGCGCCGACACCCCTGATGAAACAAATCGGCTACGGGCGGGACTATGCCTATGCCCATGACTACGACGATGCGATCGTCACCCAGCACTATCTCCCGGACGAGCTCAAGGGCGCGCGCTACTGGCAGGCCGTCGCGCGCGGCGCGGAGAAGGAGCTGGGCGAGCGGCTCGAGCGGATTCGCGCCGAGAAGGAACGCAGAAGGGCGGAGGATGGCGGCTCGGGGCGCGGCAAGCGCGGAGGCGAGCACGAGGGTGGCTCCAAGCCTTGACCCTTCCGCTCGATCGCCACTACAAGAACGTCGCCTGCCTCTTGAGCGTCGAGGTCTTCTGGGGCGTCTCCCTCGCCCTCATCTCGATGGTGGCCGTGCTCCCCGTGTTCCTGAGCCAGCTCGGCGCGAGCAACACGGTCATCGGGGCGCTCCCGGTCGTCTGGATCCTGGCCAACGGCTTCTCGAGTCCCTTCGCCGCGCACGCCAGCGCCGGACTTGCTCGTCGGAAGGGGTTCGTCATCCTGCTCCACGTGCTCGCCGCGATCCCGTACCTCGCCATCGCGGCCTGGTTCGGGCTCCTGCCACGGCCCTCGTCGGGTGCGGACATCGTCTTCTTCCTCGCGGCGTGGGGTCTTTCCTGGGTGCTGATGGGATTCACGATTCCGGTCTGGATCAACTTCATCGGCAAGGTGACGAGGCCAGAGCTCCGCGCCCGATCGTTCGGGACGATCTTCTTCTTTCAAACGTTGATGGGCATGATCGGAGGCTGGGTGGCGAGCCGCGTGCTCGGGTCCCATCTCCCATTCCCGGCCAACTACGCCGTCGGCTTCCTGGTCGCGGCGGTATGCATGGCCTTGGGCGCGATCTTCTTCGTGCCTGTGCGCGAGGAGCCCGGTGCCGTCGTGGAGGCTGGAACGCCGCTGGGCACGGTCATCGGATACGCGCGCGAGATCCTCGCGGATCGGACCGGGCTGCGCGTGTACCTCGCGGCCCTGGTCCTCTCGACCGGGAGCTACCTCCTGATCACGTACTATCCCGTCTACGCCGAATCGCGCTTCTCGCTCAAGCCCCGGGACTCCGCGCTCTACCTGGCGGTTTCCTCCGCGGGTATGATGCTGGGAAGCCTTCTCACGGGCGTGATCGGTGACCGCTTCGGATACGTGCGCGTCGCGGTGATCGCGTACGGCGCCTTGGTGCTGGGGCTCGTGCTGGCGCTGATTGGAGGGCATCCGTTGTTCTACTTCACCACGGCATTCGCGCTCGGAATCTTTATCGTGGCCGATCGGCTCGCCCTCTACAATCTCTCGATGGCGTTCAGCCCGCACGAGGACAACACGGCGTACCTCGGCATCATTCCCGCCCTCGTCGCGCCGATGCAGGCTCTGGTCGCCGGCTCCTCCGGCGGCCTCATCGATCATTTCGGCTTCGCCCCGATCGCCCTCATCGGGCTCGGGGGCGCCCTGATCGCGCTCTATCTCGTGATCGCGCGCCTGCCCGAGCCCGCGTATTCCCTCGCAGGAAGGAGGAACCAGCCGTGACCCGTCCCTCGGTTCTTGCCGCCTTCGCCGCG
>DASUFL010000006.1:0-21007 GCA_036274595.1 Candidatus Eiseniibacteriota bacterium
GACTCCCCGCCATGCGCTCCAGGCCCTTCGCCGCCGCCCTGCTCGCCGCCGCCGCCCTGACGATGACTTCGAGCTTCGCCGCCGCCCAGGACTCCATCGAGGACAAGCTCCACTTCTCCGGCTACGGCGAAGTCCATTACAACAGCCACGAGCTTTCAGAGATCATCGAAAACGACCCGCCCGCCGAGGTCGACGTGCATCGCTTCGTGCTCGGCTGGCGCTACGACTTCACGCCCAAGATCAGGATGGATGCCGAGGTGGACTTCGAGCACGCGGCGACGGAGATCGAGCTGGAGTACGCGTACCTCGAGTACGATCTCGCGGCCGCGACGAGCCTCCGCGCCGGTGCGGTGCTCATGCCGATCGGGCCGCTCAACGAGTTCCACGAGCCGCCCAACTACTATTCGGTCGAGCGGCCGTACGTGGAGAGCTCGATCATGCCGACCACGTGGCAGGAGATCGGGCTCGGCCTCGTGGGACGGCTCGGCGGCGGAGCCCTGGGGTATCGCGCGTACGTGGTGGCAGGGCTCGATGCCGCCCGGTTCGATACGTTCAACGGCATCCGCGAGGGACGCAGGCACGGGGCCGAGGCGCCCGCGGAAGATCTCGCGGGTGTGGCCCGGCTCGAGTACTCGGCGAGGAACGGGCTCAACCTCGGCGGCTCCGCCTACTACGGCGGCGCGGACCAGGGGGACTCGACCCTCGGCGACGTCACCGTCACGATCCTGAACGCGGACGCCCGATTCCGTCGCGCCGGGTTCGATCTGAAGGGCGTCGTCTACCACACGTCGGTCGGTGACGCCGACGCGCTGAGCAGCGCGCTCAGCAGCCCAACGGACAGCGTGGTGGTTGGGGAGTCGATGCTCGGCTGGTACGGCGAGGCGGCGTACGATGTCCTGCGCCGGGACCGCGAGGGATCGAGCGGCCGCGCGCTCTTCCTCTTCGGGCGCTATGAAGATTTCGATACGAACCAGGACGTTCCGCCGGGATTCGTGGCCAATCCCGCCGCCAACCGTACCGTGATCACCGGCGGCGTCTCCTACATGCCCGTCGACAAGATCGCGTTCAAGGCGGACGTCGAGCACTGGACGGACGACACCGATGCCGATCTCACGCGCTTCAACCTCGGCGCCGCGTTTCAGTTCTAGATGAAGGAGAGCACCATGATTTCGAAACTTGCGAAGGCCGCGCTTCTCGCGGCGGTCCTCAGTAGCCTCCCGATTCCGGCTGCCGAAGCCGGCCCGCCCCGCGCCGCGCAGGCCGGCGGGCCGGCGACGGCGGCAACGGAGCCCGCTCCGTTCGCCCGCGTCTATCTCGCCATTCGCGGCTGCACGTCCTGCGCGCACTGCCGCACCACCATCCGCCAAATGGTGAACACGAAGTCCGCCGGCGGCGAAGCGCGCCTGAGCGCGGATCAGGTCGAGGTTCGGTATCCCAAGCCGAGCCCCGTGCCGCTCAAGGACGTGATCCACTCGCTCGCGGAGAACCGCCTCCACGATCTGAGTCTCGTCGACGTGCTCTTCGAAGCCCGCGGGACGATCGCTCCGGGGCCGAACGGCACCGCGACCTTCAAGCTCGCCGAGACGGGGCAAGCATTCCCGATCACGATCGACCGCGCGGTGCGCCGGCCGGCCGACGGCAAGGCCGTGCGCCTCACGGCGGTCGTGGACGGATGGCGAACCAGGGACAAGTCGGGCCTCTCGCTCTACGCGCGCACGATCGAGACGAACTGACCGGGACTTCGTTCCCAGGTTGACAAGGGCGAGGCTTCCTCTCAGAATCCGCACCCATCCAAGGACTTACAAGGAGGTGCCGTGGATGATCTGAGGGGCAAGTCGGCGCTCGTCACCGGCGGAACGCGCGGAATCGGCAAGGCCATCGCGCTCGCGCTCGCGGACATGGGCGCGGACGTCGCGATCAATTTCTTCCGAAGCCGCGAATCGGCCAAGGCTGCCGTGGCGGAGATCCAGGCGAAGGGGGTCAAGGCCCTCGCGGTGCGCGCGAACATGGGAAACGAGGAACAGATCCCACCCATGTTCGAAGAGATCAAGAAGGGCTTCGGCAAGCTCGACATCCTCGTCTCGAACGCCGCTCTCGGACACTTCGGCAACGTCCTCGACGTGACCGACAAGATGTGGGACGTGGCCATGGCGACCAACGCCAAGGCGCTCCTCTTCTGCGCGCAGGAAGCAGCCAAGATGATGCCGGAAGGCGGCAAGATGGTCGCGCTCACCTCGCTCGGATCCCACCGCTACATCCCAGGGTACGCCGCGATCGGCGTCTCCAAGGCAGCCATCGAAACGCTCGTGCGCTATCTCGCCTACGAGCTCGCGCCGCGGAAGATCAACGTGAACGCGGTGTCGGGGGGATTCATCGACACCGACTCGCTCAAGGTCTTCCCGAGCTACGATCAGATCATCCGGGAATCGACCGCGCGGACGCCCTTCGGACGCGTGGGAACGCCGGAAGAAGTCGCGAACGTCGCTGCCTTTCTGTGCACCAGCCGGGCATCGTGGGTGACGGGGCAGGTCCTGATCGTGGACGGGGGCTACACGCTGGGGTAGGTCGCTAGCGGTGGCGCGCCGACCACCAACCCGTGAGGCGCGTGCTCCCCAGGAACGCGGCCAGCCTCCGGTCGAAGAGCAGGAACGCCGTGATCCCGAGATTCACGATGCTCGCGACGACCACGTACCGTACGAGCGTCACCATCCCACCGAACTCGGGCGGCCGCGTGATGAGGTAGGCCAGAACCGAGATCTGGCTCAGCATCGCGAACGCCACCCCCCAGGCTCGCGCGGGGCGCTTTCCCAGCCACAGAGCGCCCATCACGTAGAAATTCCCCGCAGTGAGCACGGCCGAGAAGAGAAGGCTCTGGATCGCGACCTGGAGCGCGTAGCCGAAGAGGAGCCCGCGCGTGGCCTGCGCGTAGACGTAGAAACCGGTGCCGAGGATCCCGCGCAGAAGCTCCTCGGCTCCCTTGATCGCCCAGAGCGCGGTGAGCGCCCAGACCTGCCAGGGGCGCTCGACCGTGCGACCCTCCCGCATGCGGCGGGCCTCGATTCGCTCGCGAGCGCCCCCGGGCGAAGCCATCTCGGCTACACCGCCGCCATCACGGTGATCGTCGGCTCGTGCCGCACGGGGAAGTTCACCGAAGCGGCGATGAAGCACTCGGCGTGCGCGTCCCCGTGCAGCGCCCGCGCCTTCTCCGCATCCGATCCGGTTGCGAGCGTGACGCGCGGCTTCAGGAGCACGTCCGTGAACTTGAAGGTCCGTCCGCCCGCGTGCTCCATCACGCCCGAGGCGTCGTCCTCATAGGAGATCACCTGGATCTTCGCGCGCGCGCAGAGCGCCGCGTAGCTCAGGAAGTGGCAGGCGGAGAGGGCCGCGACGAGCAGATCCTCCGGATCGTGGACCGCCGGATCCCCCCGGAACACGGCGGCCGAGGACATCTTGAGCGACGGCTTGCCCGGGAAATCCACGCGCACCTCGCGCGAATACGTTTCGTACTTCACGATCGGGCCCTCGCGGGCGCCGGTCCAGACGAGCCTGCAATCGAAGCGATGGGACGGGGGCATCGGCGTTCCTCCTTGGTGCGGCTCTAGGCCACGGCGGTTCTGGCGGACGCGGTCTCGAGATCGCGGTCGAGGGAGCGCGGCAGCCGCCGGCGCAGATCCAGGAATCCGACCGCCGCCAGGAACGCGAGCGCCATGATCACGCTCCAGACGATGAGCGGCCGGCCGTGGAACGAATCGAGAAGGGCGCCTCCCACGACCGGCCCCAGCGACCACCCGATCGAGTTGAAGACGCCGAAGAGTCCCATGTAGCGGCCCCGCGTCGTCTCGCCCGAGAAATTCGCGACGAGCTGGAGCGACGGGGGCGTCGCGATGATCTCCCCGAGCGACACGATGAAGGTCGCGCCGAGGAGAAACCCCATCCCCCGGCCCCAGCCCATCATGCCATATCCGAGGCCGTACAGGGCCGCACCGAGCGTGAGCGACGTCGTGAGCCGGAGGGTGCGCGTGAGCTTGACCGCCGGGAACTGGAGGAAGACCACCGTGAGCCCGTTCAGGGCGTAGAGCGTGCCTAGCTGTATCTTGGTGAGCCCGCCCCACTCCACCGCGTAGACCGACAGCGTCACGATGAGCTGCGCCATCACGACGAAGAGGACCGTCGAGATGAGGAGATAGCGAAGGAAATTCGGCTCGCGGAGCGCCCTCAGCGACTCCTGGAATTTGAACCTGGGCGGCGCGGCCGCCTGGCCGATGTCGGGAATCTCCGCGATGCCCGGCTCCGGGCGCAGCCTCCTGCGGCGATGCATGGGTGAGGTCTCTTCCACCGCGAACGCCATGATCGACGCCGCGCCGAGCATGACGCCGGAGCCGACCAGGAACAGGGACGAGTAGGAGAGCGCCGCGAGAAACCCGCCGACCGCGGGCCCGAGCGCCCAGCCGAGATTGCCCGCGATCCGGAGCACGCCGTAGTACTCCGCCTGTCGGTCCGTCCCGGCCATGTCGGCGACCATCGCGCCCGACGGCGGCTCGAACATGCGCCCGCCGAACGCGCTCAGCGACGTCGCGAGCACGAAGACGTAGAACGGCGCGTGGGTGAGCACGGCGAAGCCGAGCGATGCGAACGCAACCGCGCGGAGGAGCTGCGACGCGATGAGCACGATCTTCCGGCCGCTTCGGTCGCTCCACTCGCCGCCCACCACCTGGCCGAGCGCGCCCCCGAGCGACGCGATGAGGAAGAGCGCGCCCACCGCGGTCATGGGAACGCCGCGCGTGCCGTGGAGGTAGAGGCTCAGGAATGGAAGGACGATCGCGAATCCCGTCGAGCTCAAGACGCGCCCGACGAAGAGATGGAGGAGCCGCCGATCCTCCTCGAAGAGGAGCCGGCGGGGAAAAAGAGTGTCGATCCAGCGAAGCATGGCCAAGCGTATCACAACGCAGTAGGCTCCCGCCGATGCTGCCGGTCGATGGTGTCGTCGCGGGATACAACCTCGTCCTCGCGCTCGTGTGGCTTGGACTTCGCGACCGCGCGCCCCACGCGTGGGTGGTCGCGCTGTGCCATCTCGTCGCGGCGGGTTTGCCCTGGCTCTTCGCCGGGGCGCGCCCGCGAGGCGTGTGGCGCGCGGTCCGGGAAGGCTATCCGCTCATCGGCTTCGCGGTGTTCTGGGGAGAGCTGGGCGTCGTGCAGCGCCTGCGCGGACTGCCGCCGCACGACGAGGCGATCCGCGCGCTGGATCTCCGGCTGTTCCACGCGCACTGGAGCGAGCTGTGGATGGCGCGCATGCCTTACCCTGCCCTCCAAGAGCTGATGTTCTTCTGCTACTTCCTCTACTACTTCCTGCTGGTCGTGCCCCCTGTCGCGATTGGGGTAGCGCGCGGGTGGAAAGCGTTTCGCTCCGTCGTGCTCGCGGTGATGCTCACGTATCTGACCTGCTTCCTCTTCTACATCGCGTTTCCCGTCTACGGTCCGCGTGCGCTGGCCGCGGGCATGGCCACGCCGGCGGCCGGCTTCTTCCACACGCTCGTCGAGCGTGCGCGGGAAAGCGGGGACTCGCTCGGCACCGCCTTTCCGAGCTCGCATGTCGCGGGGGTGGTGACCATGGCGGTGATGGGATGGCGGTGGCTCGGCCGTGGCTGGGGGCTCGTGCTCGCGTTGGCCGCCCTGGCGGTCGCGCTCTCGACCGTCTACACGGGAAACCACTACGTGGTGGACGCGGTGGCGGGTGCGCTCTGGGTCGTGCCGCTCCAGCTCTGGATCCAGCCGCTTCTGGAGCGAAGGGACGCCGGACTCCCCCGCCCGGAACGGGCCGACGCGGAGCTCCCCCGCTCGCTATAATCCTCGGTCCGCCATGAGCCCCGAGCCGAACGACATCCGGATGGACGACCTCCGTCCCTGGCGCCCGCCCGCGCGGGGGGAGGCGCTCGCGCATTACCCGGCTACCGACAAGGTCCTGCCGCTCGGGGAAGCGCTCGCCCGGTTCGTCCCCGACGGCTCGACCGTGGCCCTCGGCACGTGCCTCGAGCAGATGATCCCGTTCGCCGCCGCGCACGAGCTGATCCGTCGGAGCGCCCGCGATCTCACGCTCGTCGGCCCCGTCTCCGACATCGCGTTCGACCAGTTGATCGGCGCCGGGTGCGCGCGCCGCGTGGCGGCCGCGTGGGTCGGGAACGTGATGATGGGGATCGCCTACTCGTTCCGGCGCTCCGTGGAGCGGGGAGCGCTCGAGGTGGTCGAGTTCTCCAACTTCACGCTGGCGCAGGCGCTCCATGCGGCCGCGATCGGCGCTCCGTTCATCCCCACCCGCTCGACTCTGGGCACCGACCTCATCGCGAGGAATCCCTGGCTCCAACCGATCGAGGATCCGCTCGGCGGCGGGCCCTTGCTCGCGGTGAAGGCGCTCCATCCGGACGTGACGATCGTCCATGTGCAGCGCTCCGATCCGCACGGAAACGCGCAGATGTGGGGGAGCCTGGGGATCACGCTGGACGCGGCCCGCGCCGCGCGCGCGGTGATCGTGACCGCGGAGGAGATCGTCGCCCCCGAGCAGATCCGCCGCGATCCCAATCGCGTGGTGATTCCTGGGCTCGTCGTCGCGGCCGTGTGCGAGGCGCGGTGGGGCGCGCATCCGTCGCCGGTGCAGGGCTACTACCGGCGCGATCACGAGGCCTACTCCGACTACCACGCCCGCACGAAGACCGAGGAAGGCTACGCCGCGTGGCGAGGGGAGTGGGTGGACGGCGTGCCCGATCTGGCCGGTTATCTCGCGCGGCTCGGAAACGAGCGCGTGGCCTCGCTGATTCCGCTGGAGCACCACTACGCCGAACCGGTGGATTATGGGTACTGACGCGAGGTCACCTGCCCCGTGGCATCTGGGCCAGCCCATGATGCGTCGACTTCCGCCCGAGTGGACCCCGCTCCGGGCACTCGAGATCGTGGGCCGTCACCCCTACACGCTCTTCTTCGAGAGCGGCGGACCAGCCGGTGAGGCGAGCGAGTGGACGATCCTCGCCTTCGATCCGCTGTACCGGCTCGTGCTGCGCGATGGACGGCTTCGACGGATGGGAGCCGGCGGCGCGGTTCGCGAGCTCGACGGCCACCCGCTCGACGCGCTGGCGCGTGCATGGCCGGCGCCGGTTCAGGTTGAGGGCCGGGCTGGTGAAGTGCCGTTCATCTCCGGCCTCGCGGGCTATCTCTCCTACGACCTCAAGGATTGGATCGAGCGCTACCCCTCGCGGGCGGCACGCGATCTGGACTTCCCGGACCTCTCGCTCCGGTTCCACGACGTCGTGTGGGCCTGGAAGCGAAGCACCGGTGAGGGTTGGGTGATTTCGACCGGATTGCGGGGAGACGACTCGAGCAAGGGCCGCGTGTCTCTTGCTGTCTGGCGACTCACCAAGCAGTGGAGTGTCATGGAGGAGGGGATGGAACGCGCTCGGGACTCCGCTCCTGTTCCGCACAAGCCGGCGGCCGTCACGTCCACGTTCACCCGGGCGGCTTACGAATCCATGGTCGCGCGCGCGCTCGAGCACATCGCGGCCGGGGACATCTACCAGGTGAACCTGGCGCAGCGATTCCGGGTCGAGCCCGTGCCGCCGGCCCTGGATGTCTACGGCGCGCTGCGCACGATCGCGCCCGCGCCGTTCCTCGCCTTTGCTTCACTTCCGGACGGGGGGATTGCGAGCTCCTCGCCGGAGCGCTTTTTCCGCATCCACGGCCGCACCATCGAGACCTGGCCGATCAAGGGCACGCGCCCACGAGGCGGGACGCCGGAGGAGGATGCACGCCTCCTGGCGGAGCTTCGCGCCAGCTCCAAGGATCATGCCGAGAACGTGATGATCGTGGATCTGGAGCGAAACGACCTCGGCCGGGTCTGCGAGACAGGCTCCGTCCGCGTTCCAGCGCTCTGCGACGTCGTGTCGCACTCGAACGTGCATCACCTCGAATCCAGGGTGGAGGGCACGCTGCGCAGGGACGTGGGCCCCGTGGACGTGCTGCGAGCGCTCATGCCCGGCGGCTCCATCACGGGCGCGCCGAAGATCCGGGCGGTCGAGATCATCGACGAGCTGGAACCGGTGCGGCGCGCCGTCTACACGGGAGCGATCGGATACTGGGACGTCCGCGGCGGGTGCGACTGGAACATCGCCATCCGCACGATCTCGATCGTGAACGACGTGGCGTACTTCCATGCCGGAGGGGGCGTGGTCGCGGACTCGACCCCGGCCGGCGAATACGAGGAGACGCTCGTCAAGGCGAGCGGCATGATGCGCGCGCTCGGCGTCGACGCGCACGCCCTCGACGAGGCGCTCGCGGCCCGTCCATGAAGGCCGCCGTCGTCGACGCGCAAGCGCCCGTCGCGACCTCCCCGCTACACCTGCGCGACGTTCCCGATCCCGAGCCCGGCCCTGGCGAGGTGCGCGTCCGCGTCCTCGCCTGCGGGGTCTGCCGCACCGACCTCCACGTGATCGAGGGCGATCTCCCGCCGCACAAGCTCCCGATCATCCCGGGGCACCAGGTGGTCGGCACCGTGGACCGCCTCGGTCCCGGTGCCACGCGCTTCAAGGCGGGGGACCGAATCGGCATCGCCTGGCTCCGGCACACGGACGGCACCTGCACCTACTGCCGCTCCGAGCGCGAGAATCTCTGCGAGGCACAGCGCTTCACCGGCTACGACGCGGACGGCGGCTACGCCGAATACGCCGTCGTTCCGGAAGCCTTCGCCTACACGATCCCGGACGGTTTCGGCGACGCCGAGGCCACGCCGCTCCTCTGCGCCGGCATCATCGGCTACCGGGCGCTCCAACGGAGTGAAACGCCGCGCGGAGGGAAGCTCGGCATCTGGGGCTTCGGCTCCAGCGCGCACATCACGATCCAGGTCGCGCTCGCTCGGGGCTGCGAGGTCTTCGTGGCCACTCGAGGCGAGAAGCATCGTGAGCTCGCGCGCGAGCTGGGAGCCGCGTGGGTCGGCGGCGCGGCGGACGCGCTCCCCGTGAAGGTCGACGGCGGAATCCTTTTCGCCCCCGCGGGAGAGCTCGTCCCCGTCGCGCTCCGATCGATCGACAAGGGAGGCTCGCTCGCCGTGGCCGGAATCTGGCTCAGCGACATTCCGCCGCTCAACTACGAGCGGGAGCTCTTCTACGAGCGGAATCTACGGAGCGTGACGGCGAATACGAGGAAGGATGGGGAAGCGATGCTCGCGGAGGCGGCAGCCGTGAGGCTGCGCCCCCGCGTCACCGAATTTCCGCTCGCCGAGGCCAACCGGGTGCTGCGGCTCGCCCGGGAAGACCGCCTGAGCGGCACTGCCGTGCTGCGTCCCTAGATCCCCGCGTCGAGCACGAGAACCAGGGCGCCGTTCTTGATGTCGAAGTCGTACGTTCCGGACGAGCCGATCGCGTAGAGCGTGAAATTGCCGTCGCCGTCCCTGGCTTCCTTGAGCAGCGCATCCTTCCCCGCCTTGGTGAAGAGGTGCGCCGACTCGTTCCAGTCGATCTGCTTCGTCTGGTTCCCGGCGAGCGAGAAGTTGCCCCAGATCTTCACCGCGGTCGGATCGGCCTTCATCGACCCCTCGTCCGTGTAGGGCAGGGTCGTTGGCTGGGTCATCCAGACTTCCACCGTGAAGGCGTTCGGCGTGTTGTTCGTGAACTTGCCCAGGAACGCGAGATCGGACAGGTTCTTGATGTCCTCTTTGTGATCCTGGTACTCCTCTTCATCCGAAAGATTGATCGGCATCCCGACGAGGCCGTTGCTCGTGACCGTGCCGTCGTCCACGGCGAAGTCGAGCTGGATCTGGCCCGACGTGAGGATGCAGCCCGAGGCGAGAATCCCAATCCCCAGGCCGAGGATCAGCCAACGCAGTGATTTCATGGGTCTGCCTCCTGGCTAGGGTTGGAAGTTGTACTGAAGGCCGGCGGTGACGTCGCCGAACTTGCGCGACGTTTCGTCGGTGACCATGAGATCGAGCTGACTCCGGACGTGCACGGAGATCTTCTCGTTCACGGAGAAGCCCATCCCGAGCCCGAAGTTCCAGGTGAAGTCGCTCAGCTCCTCGTCCGTCCGCTCGAGCTTGGTGCTGCCGATGCCGACGTACGGGTAGAACTTGAATCCCGTCGCCAAGGTGTTCGCGAAAAGGAAATTCGCACCGATCGCCTTTCGATCCCAGCCTTCGCGTGAGTACGAGAGGCCGTTGAACGTCTCGGTGCGGTCGTCGTACGACGACTGAGCGTAGTACGGCTCGATGGTGACGACCGGGATGACCTTGACCGGAACGCGAACGCCCCATTCGCTGCCGGTTTCGCCAAGGGCGTCACCGGGGCTGAACGAGCTGGCGTCCACGTCTTGGAGGACGGGAGCGCTGAGGCCGGCGAATGCCCCCACGCCGACGCGCAACTCCTCCGTCGCCATCGCCGAGCCCGCTCCCAGGAGAGCGACTGCCGCGGCGAGCGCGAGCCAACGCTTCATGATTCCCCCCTATGTGTGGTGAGTGCCGCGGTCGCTCCGGCGGGTCTCCATCCATGCTCTCGTCTGGCCGGGGATACGGCGGGGGGAAATGTAGCATGGGAGGGCCATCGGCACCATGGCCAGGGTCCTAGAACCCCATGGGCCGAAAGGCCCATCCGGCGGCTTGCCGGTGGGTCATCGATCCGCCCTCAGGCGCCCGTCCAGAACCCGTCCGGGTCGATGCGGCGCAGCGCCGCGACTTCCTCCTCCGAGAACGGACGCGTGAGTCCGACCGGCTGCGCGATGCGGGGATCCCAGCTCATGCGCGTGTAGACGTGGTCCACGGTCACGCCCTCGAACATCTCCGCGAGGTAGAGCTCCTCGATCGTGGCGTCCATCCGGAAGACCGCGTGCGTGGTCACCACCGCGCTCGGGCCGGCGTCGGGGAGCCCAACGCGCGCGCGCCAGCCCGGGCCGTCGCCGCGCCCCGCCGACGTGCGGAATCGCACCTTCTCGACGAGACGCCGCTTCTCCTGCGGCACGAGCACGACGGAGCGCCGCGCGAGCGCGAGAATGTCGGCAGCGCCACCGCTTCCCGGGAGGCGGACCGGGCGGCCGGAATCGTCCGCGACTTCCGTGGAGTTCAGATTCCCGTGCCGGTCCACCTCGGCCGCGCCGAGCAGACCGAGATCGACCCGCCCCGCCTGCATCATCCCCATGACGTCGAGCGTCGACGACGCGAGCGTCGCGTCGAGAATGTTGGGGGGATCGCCCATCGTGAAGAGGAGCTCCCGCGCCGCCTTCTCGCGCACGAGCCCGTTCTCGTAGAGCGCGACCGCGTTGGGAGCGTGGGTCGCTTTGGCGACCAGATAAGCGAGGAGGGGGAGCCGCGTTCCGACGAACACGGTCTCCCCCTCTTTGATCTCACGCGCCGCGCGCAGCACCATCCGCTCGCGTGGCTGAACCGCCGCGACCGGCATGCCGCGCTGGCGTTACTTGCCGGTGAACTTCGCGGGACGCTTCTCCACGTACGCGGTGAGCCCTTCCTTCGCGTCGTCGCTCTGGAAGAGCTGCTGCTGGAGCTCGCGCTCGATGGCGAGCGCCTCGCTGAACGAAACCTCGAGCCCCGACTGCACGGAGCGCTTGATGCGCCCGACCGCCTTCGAAGCCTTGCCGGGCGGGACGAACTGCTTCGCGTACTCCATCACCTTGGCGTCGAAGCCCTCGGCGTCGTAGACGTGGTTCACGAGGCCCCAACCGAGCGCCTCCTCGAACGAGTAGGTCGCGCCGGTCGTCATCATCTCGATGGAGCGAGACTTGCCGACGAGCCGCGCGAGGCGCTGCGTGCCGCCCGTGCCGGGGATCACGCCGAGCGAGACCTCGGGGAGCCCGATCTTGCCCGCGTTCTTCTTCGCGATCCGGATGTCCGCGGCCATCGCGATCTCGAGCCCGCCGCCGACGCAGTGGCCGTTCAGGGCGGCGATCACGAGCTTCGGCGTCTGCTCGAGGCGGTTCAGCGTCTCGTTCGCGTGGAGGCAGAAGAAGTATTTGAAGTACGGGTTCACCGTCTGGAGCATCTTGATGTTGGCGCCCGCGCAGAAGAATTTCTCGCCCGCCCCGCGGATCAGGATGACGTGCACGTTCTCGTCGAACCGCGCCTTGAGAATGGCGTCGTCGATGTCGCGCATCATCTCGTACGTGTAGGTGTTGGCCGGCGGATCGGTCAGCTCGAGGATGGCGATGCCGTTCTCGACCTTGTAGCCGCAGAGGCTGCCGGCGGGGGGAGCCATGGTTTCAGGCGTCACGGGAGAACCCTCCTGTCTCGTTTTCTTCGGGGTCTTAGTCAACGCCCCTCGTATCGGGGCTCGCGTTTCTCGAGGAAGGCCGTGATCCCCTCGCGGGCATCCCGGGTGTTCCAGCAGCGCTTCTGGGCCTCCAATTCCCGGTCCAGAGCCTGCTCGAGAGTATAGCCGAGGGAAGCGCGGACCGACCGCTTGATTTCGGCCAGGGCGACGGCGGGACCGTCGGCCAGCCGGGCCGCGAAATCGATGGCCTTGGGGAGGAGATCGGCCTCCGGAAGCACGCGCGTCACGATGCCGATCCGCTGCGCTTCCGCGGCGTCGATGAGATCTCCGGTCCACATGAGCTCGAGCGCCCGGGCCTGGCCCACGACGCGTGGAAGCGCGTGGACCGATCCCCAGTCCGGATGGAGTCCGATGCGCACGAACGACTGACCGAAGCGCGCTCTCTCGGACGCCCACCGCACGTCGCACACGAGCGCGAGGCTCATGCCGCCGCCCGCCGCGGCGCCGTTCACCGCGGCGATCACCGGCTTCGCGCACGTCTCGATCGCGCGCACGACGCCGGGGCCGCCGCCGACCAGAGGCTCGAAATCCTCGTAGCGGCCGCCCTTGTCGAACACGGATTTCATGAACGCGATGTCGCCGCCGGAGCAGAACGCCCGGCCGGCGCCGGTGATCACGATGGCGCCGACGCCGGGATCCTCGGCCGCGCGCTGGATCTCGTGCGCGAGCGCCTGGCCCAGCTGCGGGTCGAGGGCGTTGAGGGCGTCGGGGCGGTTCAGCGTGAGCAGGGCGACGCGGCCCTGCAGCTCGACGAGAAGGGAGCTCATGGCGGGGAGACTACTCGATCGCCTCGATGCGAGCCACCTCGCGTCCGCGCCACGTCTCCCATGGGACCACCCGGCCGCCAAGGTCCGAAGCGAGCGGGGCGGTGGCGCCTTTAGGGGCGTAGACCCAGACGCGCTTGTGGGCCGTGAGAATCGTGCGCGCCTCGTCGCGCGTCAGCATGGCCCGCTCGGCGGCTGGGGCGTCGAAATCCAGCTCGCGCGGAACCTCGAGCATGGGGATCGAGCGGCGAAGATAGAACGGGAGCCCGGCGTGGAACCATCGGTACTCGATCACGGCGTCGCGGTCCTCCAGCTCCGTGCGCAGTCGGGCGACGAGGGTGCGCGGCGCACCGAGGCCGACTTCGCACGTGCGGGCGGCGCCGATGACGAGGAGCCATGCCGCGACTGTCAGCGCGGCCCCCGTGGCGAGACGCCGCGCGGCGAGCGCGAGCGCGGCAGCGACCATGACCGCGGCGGCCAGATGGAGCGGCCACGGGAGCCCGCTGCCCACGACGCCTTGAGCACTCTCGAGCTTGGCCCACGCCGCCGGCCCGGCGATCTCGATGCCGATGGCGATCGCAGCCAGTATCGCCGCGCTCACACGCGCCCACGCAACCCCGCGGCGGAGGGCATAGGCCGCGAAGATCGCCACCGCCGGCATCTCGGGGAGCACGTAGGTCGCGAGCTTCGAGCCCGAGGTCGAGAAGAAGAGAGGCGGCAGAACGAGCCACGCGAAGAGCGCCGCGCGCGGGTACGAGAGCCGGGCCGCGCGCTTCGCGTCCGCCCATGCGCCCGCGACCACGGCCGCCGTCCATGGAAGCGCTCCCGCAACGAGCGCGGCCGCGAAGTAGTACCAGGGTCCCCCGCGATGATGGACGGTGGTGGCGTAGCGCTCCCACAGCTGGTTCTGGATCCAGTACCGCGCGAGCCCCGGCACGCGAAGCGCTTCAACCACGTACCAGCCGAGTCCGATGGCCGCGAAGAGAAGCCAGCCGCGATCCTGGGCGAAGGATCGAATCGGCGCACGATCGCGTGCGATCCACGCACCCACCAGCGCGGGAACGAGCGTATGGAGGAAGACAACCGGCCCCTTGATGAAGAAGCCGAGCCCGAGGGCCGCGAGCGGCAGCACTCCATGGCGATATCGCGGGCTCATGTGCGCCACCCAGAAGCCGACGACCGCGGCCGCGAGGAATGCGTCGCTGGCGAGCTGGCGCGACAGGATGAAGAAGAGAAGGGACGACGCGAGGACGAGGGGCGCGAGGAGCGCCATGGCGCCCGGCGTCGCCGCCTCGGCGCCTGGCGTTGTCGCCGCGGCGCCCGGCGCCGCCGCCTCCGCGCCCGGCGTCGCCGCATCGGCGCCGGCGTCTCCGTTGTCCCCGGAAAACGCCCGCCGCGCGATCACCGACGTCCCCCAGAGCGCGAACACGCCCGCGAGCGCCAGTCCGATGCGCGCGCCCCACTCGTTCAGCCCGAAGAGGGACATGCCGCCGCCGGCCATCCAGTAGGAGAAGGGAGGCTTGTGGTAGTGGGGAATACCGTTGAGCCGCGGAGTCATCCAGTCGCCGGTCGCGATCATCTCGCGGGCGATCTCCGCGTAGCGGGTCTCGGTGGGCTCGATGAGCCCGAGCCAGCCGCAGGTAGCTACGAGAGCGGTCGCGGGGAGCGCCCAGCCCCATCGCGACCCGCTCGAATCCTCGTTCAGGCCGGACTCGCGGACGTTCGCGGAAGCATGAGATTGCGCGCGTACACGAGGAGCCCCGCGCCCTGCCCGATGACGAACACCGGATCGCGGCGGTAGCACGCGTACGCGAACAGGGTCACGCCGCCGAGCAGGCTCAGGTACCAGAACGCGCGCGGCACGACCGAGCGCCTGGCCGACTCGGAAGCGATCCATTGAACGAGAAACCGCGAGCCGAACATGAGCTGCCCCGTCAGCCCGATCCCGGACCAAATCGCCGGGCTCAGCCACCACCTAAACATGGGTCACCTCCCGGATCTGATAATCGAGGAGCCGCGCGCGGAGCCAGAGCACCCCGACGAGATCGTGGATGCCCCGGCCGAGCCGGTTCCCCACTCCGTATTTCGAAACGCCGCGCTGGCGCGGCCGATGATTCACGAGGACCTCGACCACGCGCGCGCCGCGGAACTGGCAGAGCGCGGGGAGGAAGCGGTGCACGCCCTGGAACACGGGCAGTCCCTCGAGCGCCGGGCGGCGGTACGCCTTGAGCGAGCAGCCGATGTCGGTGATGGTGTCGCCGAGGACGCGGCGGCGCACGCCGTTCGCGATGCGCGAGGAGCGGCGGCGGATCCAGCTGTCCTCGCGCTTCCGGCGCACCCCCGAGACCACGTCGGCGTTCCCGAGATGCTGGAGCAGGAGCGGGATGTCGGCAGGATCGTTCTGCCCGTCGGCGTCGAGCGTGATCACGATCTCGCCGCGCGCGATCCGGAATCCCGCGACGAGCGCGGCGCTCTGCCCGGAGCGCTTCGCGAGATGGACCCCGACGATGCCGGCGCGGGTGAGCGATGCCTCGCGAATCCAATCCCCGCTTCCGTCCTTGCTGCCGTCATCGACGAGGATGATCTCGTAGGAGAGCCCCGTGGATTGGAGCGCGCGCTCCAGCTCGGTGACGACCTCGGAGAGGCCGTCGCGCTCTTCGAAGACGGGGAGAACGGCGGAGATTGTCGGCGAGGCGGCCGCGGGGCGCGAATCCTCGGGCAGCCGGTCGATCAGGAGGCTGCGTTCAGGCGATACGTCCATCTTCGTGGTGAGGCGGTACCTCAGCTCAGGTCGACCCAAACGCTCTTCGTCTGGGTATAGAAGTCGAGCCCGGCCATTCCGGTTTCACGTCCGAATCCCGACGCCTTCGTTCCCCCGTACGGCGAGGCGGCGTCATAGAGATTGTAGGTGTTCACCCACACCGTGCCCGCCTGGAGGGCGCGCGCGGCGCGATGAGCCTTCTTCACGTCCTTCGTCCAGATCGCCGCGGCGAGCCCGTACATCGACTCGTTGGCGATCTGGATCGCCTCGTCGAAATCGCCGACCTCGATCACCGAGAGGACGGGGCCGAAGATCTCCTCGCGCGCGATGGTCATGTCGTTCTTGACGCCGTCGAAGATCGTCGGCTTCCAGAAGTAGCCGCGTCCGTCGCCGACCTGCGCGCGCTCGCCGCCTAAGATCAGCTTGGCGCCTTCCTTCTTGCCCGCGGCGACGTAGCGCTCGATGCGATCGACCTGTGCCTGCGAGATCTGCGGGCCGAGGCGGGTCTTGGGGTCGAGCGTGTCGCCCTGGACGAGCTTCGAGGCGCGATCCATCACCTTCTCGAGGAGCGGCTCGCGCGCGCCCTTCGCGACCAAGAGCCGCGAGCCGGCGGTGCACACCTCGCCCTTGTTGTAGAAGATCGCCATCATCGCGGCGCGCGACGCGGCTTCGAGGTCCGCGTCGTCGAGCACGATGTTCGCCGATTTGCCGCCCAGCTCGAGCGAGACCTTCTTCAGGGATTTCGCGGCATTCTGCATGATGAGCTGCCCTGTGGTCGTCTCGCCGGTGAACGCGATGCCGGCGACGCCCGGATGCGCGACGAGCGCGGCGCCCGCCGTCGGCCCGAAGCCGGGGACCACGTTGAACACGCCCGGCGGCAATCCCGCTTCGAGCGCGAGCTCGCCCAGGCGGAGCGCCGTGAGCGGCGATTCCTCGGCCGGTTTGAGCACGACCGTGTTGCCCGCCGCAAGCGCCGGCGCGATCTTTCGCGACGCGATCAGGAGCGGGAAGTTCCACGGCACGATCAATCCCACGACGCCGATGGGCTCGCGGAGCGTGTAGTTGAAGAAGGGTCCGCTCACCGGGATCGTCGATCCCTCGATCTTGGTCGCGGCGCCTGCGTAGTAGTGGAAGACGTCCGCCGTGAGGGGCACGTCGATGCGGGTCGTCTCGGCGATCGGCTTCCCGGCGTCGAGCGATTCGAGCCGGGCGATGTCCTCGAGGTTCTTGAGAATCAGATCGCCGAGGCGCCAGAGCGCCTTGCCGCGCTCGGATGCCGACATCTTCGCCCACGGGCCCTCGAACGCCTCACGCGCCGCCTTGACGGCGAGATCGATGTCGGGCGCGTCCCCTTCCGCGATCTCGGCGATCGGCTCCGCGGTCGCGGGATTGAGCGTGGGGAAGCGCTTCCCCGAAACGGCGTCGCGCCACTCCGAGCCGATGAGCATGCGGCCGCCGGACTTGAGGAGCGGGGCAGTGAGCGTGTCGCTGGGATTCACGAGCGGCCTCCGGGGATCAGCCTGCGTAATCGTAGACGCCGCGCCCGACCTTGCGACCCAGGCGTCCGGCCTTGACGTATTGAACCAGGAGCGGGGACGGGCGGTACTTCTCGCCCAGCGTACGGTGTAAATATTCGAGGATGCTGAGGCGGGTGTCCAGACCCACCAAATCGACCATCTCGAATGGTCCCATGGGATGATTGAGGCCGAGCTTGAGGGCCTTGTCGATGTCGCGCGCCGACGCGACGCCTGCTTCGAGCATCGCGAACGCTTCGTTCCCGATGAGCGCGTTGATGCGCGAGGTGACGAATCCGGGCGACTCGCGCACGACGACCGTCTCCTTGCCCATCGCGCGCGCGACGTCTTCGGTGGCCGTCAGGGTTTCGTCGGACGTCTCGAGTCCGCGGATCAATTCGACGAGGCGCATGCGGTGCACGGGGTTGAAGAAGTGCATGCCGATGAATCGGGGCGCGCGATCGGACGTGGCGGCGAGCTCGGTGATGCTGAGGCCCGAGGTGTTGGTGGCGAGGATCGCCGTGGGCGCGAGCAGGGCCGCGAGCTTCGCGTAGAGATCGGCTTTGAGCGGCACCGATTCCGGAACGGCTTCGATCACGAGGTCGGAGCCCTTGGCCGCGTCGATGGCCGTGGCCCACGTGATCGCGGCGGCCTTCTGCGCCGCCTGGTCGTCCAGCTCGCCCTTCTCCTTGCCGCGCGCGATGATCTTGTCGACTTCCGCTTTGGCGGAATCGATCGCCTTGGCGTTCGGCTCGATGATGCGCGTGTCGAAACCGGCCTTGGCCGCGACGAAGGCGATGCCGCGTCCCATGATTCCCGCGCCGATCACCGCAATGGAGCGAACTGCCATTCGGTCCCTCCGTGGTTGGGTGCCGATGTGCGCCGGCCAAGCGGGTAGGGTATCATGCCGCCATGCTGAGTTCCGCGCTTCGCTTCACCCTCGCCGTTTTGATGCTGGCGGGCTATGTGCCGGTCCCGGCGAAGGTTGCCGGATTGATCGGCCGCCGCGAGGCGGGGAGCTGTTGCGCCCCAAAGGCCTGCTGCGTGGCGCATGGCTCGGCCTGTAGCGGGGGCGGGGCGTGCGTGGGGGGCTCGGCTGGCGCTGGGTCCGTACTGGGGGCGGTGCTGGTGGCCGGCGGCTGCGGTACGCCGGTGCCTCGGATCACCCCGGTCAGCCCCGATCCCACACTCGCGCCCCGCGCCGACGCGATCGCGGCGCCGTGGGCCGGCGTTGGCTCTCGCGTCGAGACGTTGGCGTTGATCTTCTCCACATTCACCCCCGATCCATCCGTTCCTCCGCCTCGCGCGTAGAGAGCTTTTCCCCTCGTTGACCCTCACGCGCCCTTCGCGCGCGTGCACGCGCATTCTCCGGAACGGAAGGAAGCCATGCGTCGCCTCGTTTTCCTGTTGTTTGGAATTCTCGCGCTCACGGTCTTGCCCGCCTCCCTCTGGGCGAGCTGCGGCTCGGAGAGCTGTCCCCTCGACCACATGAGTCGGTGGAGCGAGGATCCCTTCAGCTTCGAGCTGACCTACCAGTACATCGATCAGGACCAGCCGAAGATCGGCGCCGACGACGCCACCGTCGGCGAGATCCAGCGCCACCACGACGAGGTTCGCACCCTGAACCGCATGACCACCGCGCGCGGAGTCTATCGCGCGGGATCGGCGTGGTCGTTCTCGGCGTCCTTGCCCTGGATCGACCGCTATCACGAGCACATTCATCACCACATGGGCGAGGACGAGGTCGAGCGATTCAACTACTCGGGGATCGGCGATCTCGAGGTCGCGACTTTGAGGTCGTTTGGCGGCGGCGAGAGCCGGCGCCGCGGATTCGTCTCGGCGGGCGTGAAGATGCCGACGGGGGACACCAGCGTGCCGAACGAAGAGGGCGACCAGCCGGAGCCGGCCGCGCGTCCAGGGTCGGGCTCGTGGGACGTGATCGCGGGCGCGGGTGTGGAGTGGCAGCTCGGTGCTGCTTCCGAGGGGGGCCGCATGGTTCCTTTGCGGCTGAGCGTCACGGGCCGGTACAACGGTTTCGGAACCGAGGACTACCGCGTTGGCCCGGAGGTGCAGGCGCACCTCGGGACGGAGTATCCGCTCATGCGGACCTTATCGCTGCTCGCGCAGGCGAACTTCCGGGTGCGCGGCCAGGACGACGTGGCCTCGAGCGGCGTGAACGAGGCGGATACGGGGGGAACGATGGTGTTCCTGTCTCCCGGTCTGCGCGCGGCGGTGTCGCGTGCCGCATCCGTCTACGCGCTGGTGCAAATTCCGGTATATCAGAGGGTGAACGGGATCCAGATCGTTTCGGATGGGAATCTGTACGTGGGGGTGAGCCGGGCGTTTTGAGCCGGCGTGGTTTGGTGCGCCGGTTGCGCGCGGTGCGCCGGCTGCGCCGGCTGCGCCGGTTGCGCGGGGTGCGCCGGCTGCGCCGGTTGCGCCGGCTGGGAGTCCGCGCGGAGAGATGATGCTCCGCGCGGATTTTATTTGGGTCTCGCGGGGATTCTTGAAGAATTTTATTGACGGAATTGCGCCGTACTTTTGAGAAACGGGCCTGCCCTTTCACATGGGACGTTCTATAGAGCGCCGTAAAACGTCTCTGGCGATCTCTTTCGCGCTAGGCTCGGCAGCCTACCCCCGAACACGATCGTCGCCCTGACGGCCTCCCGGGGTGCATCCATGCCCCCGTGCTACAAATAAATCACTCCAGACGAATCTGGTGAAATGGCACCAGGAACAGACAACCTGCCCCGAAACAGGTGTGCCCATGCAAAGCTACTCGTTGACCCATGTCGAAGACGCCGTCCTGCTCCATGAGTTGGCTTCACTCGTTGCCCAGGATCGCCTCACCACGGCGATTCTCCTCGCCCACATCGCTGAAGTGGATGCGCGCAAGCTCTTCGTCCCGGCAGGATACCCATCCATGCACGCGTACTGTGTGGAGGAGCTACGCCTGTCCGAGGACGCCGCGTACAAGCGCATCCAGGCAGCCAGGTCAGCTCGGCAATACCCGGCAATTTTCGATGCCGTAGCCGAGGGACGGCTGCATCTGGCCGCGGTCTGCCTGCTGGCACCGCATCTTCGACCGGAGAACGCGGACGAGCTCATCCGAGCCGCCGGCGGCAAGCGGAAGATTGAAGTAGAGACTCTCCTGGCCCGGCGGTTCGGCAGATCTTGCGAGGTTTCGCGCGTTTCGGTGGTTCCCCCCGTTGGGGCACCCGCGACTCTCCAACTTGCCCCGGGGCAAGTTGAGGCGGCCGAGTCGAGCGACGGGCGACCGCCTGAGGATGGCCAGGCGCCCACCTCAGCTGGCGACCAACTTGCCCCGGGGCAAGTTGAAGAGCCGGAAGAGCGCTACTTCCTGCAGGTCACGATCGCCAAGGACACGTATGACAAGCTCCGTTATGCACAGGACCTTCTCAGCCACGCCCTCCCTGGAGGCGAGATCGCTCCCGTCCTCGACCGAGCTCTGGACCTGTTGATCAGCTACCTGGAGAAGAGGAAGTTCGGGGCGAAGAGGGTAGACGCACGGCATGCGGCGGACGATGCGCGCGCCTTGGCGAGGCGGGAAGCAAGGGCGAGTGCCGCGGAAGAGGCAAGGCGCCGCGCCCGAGCCAGGGAGGAACGCGCCAGGGATCTCCTGGCGGGTTTACGAAATCT
>DASUFL010000007.1:0-18561 GCA_036274595.1 Candidatus Eiseniibacteriota bacterium
GATCGGGCGAGAGCCCGCGGACGCGATAGTTCATGGTCGGTGCCTCCCTTCGACCGGGTGAGGCACGATCATGGCCGCGAACGTGACGCCGCCGCTATCCGGCCCTTGCGGTCGAATCCCGTCAGCGAGTCCGCCACGGGAAGAGGGACACGCCGACCGACGCGACGATCCGGTTGGCGCTCGCGTTGAACTCCCCGTCCGCGTTCGACTCGTGCTGATAGCCCACGCTCATGTTGACGGCCGCCATGCCGCCCACCGGGACGCGGACGCCGCCCGTGAGCATGGGCGCGAGCACCGCCGTGTTGTCCATCGTGAAGCCGTCGTAGAAGAGGGCGCCGAAGCCCAGACCCACGAACGGGATCACCGAGCCGTGGCGCGAGAAGTTGTACGTGAGCCCGGCCGTCGCGCCGAGCGCGGTGTCGTCGTCGCCGTTGACCGACGTGTGGCGCGCCAGGAATCCGGCCATGACTTCGTAGTGGTCGCTGACGCAGAAGCCGACCGTCGGCTTCACGTCGAGCTGGGTGAAGTGATCCACGTTGCCGTAGCCCTCGCGCTTGAAGTTCTGGTGCGTGAAGGTGACGGTGGGGCTGAACTCGACCGCGCCCGAGGACACGAGGAATCCGGGACCGGAAGAATGGTGCGCGTTGTCCACGTCCGCCTGGGCCTTGGTCCCCGCGAGAGCCGACCCCGGTACGATCAACACGACGGCCACGATCCAAGCAACGATCATCGAGAGCGCTTTCATCGTCAGGACCTCCCCCTGAACCGCGGGCACACGCCGGGCTCGCCCATTCACGGACGCAAGTTCCGGACCCTCCATGCGCCGATCCCCGCAAGTGCTGGCGCGGCTCTTGCGACTCCGCCGATCACCACTGTTAAAGCCTGGGGGAGGCAAGGCGTTCCCATGTCGCATGCGTGGCGATCGCAATCTCGCATTGCATTCTGCGCGGCCGGCCTCGTGCTGGCGGCGCTCGTGATCGTGGGGTGCAGCAATCTCCTCACGACCGAGCCCCCTCTCGGCGAGCGCTTCGACCAGCCGCTCGCCGGACTCTCGAACGGCGAGCTGGGCGACTTCCAGGACGGGCACACCCAGTTCCGGAAGGCGTTCACGATCAACGAGGGGCTCGGCCCCATCTTCAACAACGTGTCCTGCGCGTCGTGCCACTCGGGTGACGGACGGGGAGTCACGGGGAACACCCTCACGCGCTTCAGCCGCGGCACGGATCTCGACTATGCCGAGGGCGGGCCGCAGCTCCAGGACAAGGCGGTGCCCGGCGCGACGCCGGAACGGCTCCCGTCGGGCGTCGACGTGTCCTATCGCCTGCCGCCTCCCGTGTTCGGCGTCGGTCTCATCGAGGCCATCCCGGACTCGGCGATCCTCGCGGGGGAGGATCCGGGAGACGCGAACGCGGACGGCATCTCCGGGCGCGCCAACTGGGTGACGCCCGCGTCCTATCTGCCGTCCGACGATCCCGGCGCGGGAGCGTCGCGCGTGGGACGCTTCGGACGCAAGGCGGCGAACTCATCGTTGATCCAGCAGGTGACGGAGGCCTATCACCAGGACATGGGCATCACGTCGCCCTACCGGCCCACGGAGAACGTCAATCCCGCCGCGCCGGCGGCGTCCGGCGCCGATCCCGCTCCGGAGCCCGAGGTGAGTGAGGCCAAGATCAGCGACATCGCGCAGTACATGCGCATGCTCGCGCCCCCGTCGCCGGGCGAGATGTCCCCGGCGCGGGAGCGGGGGCAGACGCTCTTCGCCGGCGCGCGCTGCACCGGCTGTCACACTCCGGTCATGCACACTGGCTGGCACGAGATCGAGGCGCTTCGAAACCGGGACGTCCAGCTCTACTCGGACCTTCTCCTCCACGACATGGGGGATGCGCTCGCCGACAACCGTCCGGACGGAAGCGCCGACGGCCACGAGTGGCGCACGGCTCCGCTCTGGGGGCTGCGCATCGCGCGCGAGTTCCTGGGGGGCGATCTCCTCCTGCTCCACGACGGGCGGGCGCACAGCGTGGACGAGGCGGTGCGGCTCCATGGCGGGGAGGCGACGGCGGCGCGCGACGCCTATCTCGCCCTGCCGGTGGACGACAAGGCGGCCCTCGTCGATTTCGTGGAGTCGCGATGATCGGACGCCACGCGAGTGCGGCCCTGATGGCGCTGGCGCTGCTCGCGCCCCCCGCGCGCGCCGCCGACACGGCTTCGAAGAAAACCGTCCCGCGCTCGACCCCGGCCGCGGTCCCGGTCACCCCGCCGTCCCCCGCCGCGTGGGGTCGCGAGAACGCCCCGTATCACGGCAGCCTCGACAACATCACGTGGGGCGGACACGGCGAGCTCCGCTTTGGATACGACGTGACGGCCGGCGTCTCGGATCCGTCATGGTTCTCGGTGGGCCGGGTCAACGGATTCATGGAAGCGAAGCTCAGCTCCAAGGTGAGGCTTCGCGGACAGGCGGCGTACGACCATGTGCCCGACGACTTCACTCTGGAGCGGGCGGAGCTCGTGGCGCGCCTCGGCCGCGCGCACGAAGCGCACGCGGGGATCTTCCTCGTTCCACTCGGCCGCACCAACCTGAGCCACGACGCGCCGGCGTACGAGTTTTGGGAACGATCGCTCGTCGCGACGCAGATCCTCGGCGTGCCGAACGCGCAGCTCGGCCTTGGGGTGAACGGCACAGGTTCGTGGAGCCGCACGACGCCGCTCCGGTACGAGGTCGATCTCGTGACCGGGTTCGACGACGGCGTGATCATGGACGCGTCCGGAGGGACCCGCATTCCCGCGGGACGGAACAACTACAGCGACCAGAACGGCATTCCCGCCGCCGTGGCGCGGTTCGCGATCCAGCCGGGCCGCGGCGAAGTCGGCGTGGCGATCCAGAGCGGGCCGTACAACCGGACCCGCGTCGAAGGGGCCGAGATCGATGGAACCCGGTGGGTGCATGTCCTCACCGCGGACGGGCTCGCGCACGCGATGGGTCTCGAGCTCGCGACCGAGGCCGCGGCCGCGCTCATCGACATCCCGCCGGGGCTCGAAGGACTCTACGCCGAGCGCCAGTGGGGCGCGTCGCTCGAGGCCACGCGCACCCTCCGCGCTCCGCTGTTCCACGCGTGGCGCGGCACGAGCCTGAGCGGCGGGCTCCGAGCCGAGACCGTCGACTTCGACGCCGGGCTCCCGGGAGACTCGCGCACGCGCGTCGCCGCGAGCCTCAACATCCGGCCGCAGCCGGCATCCATTCTCCGCTTCGGCTGGTATTACGAGTGGAAGCGGGACCGCTTCGACAACCTGACGCCGCTCGCGGGGCTCACGCTCACGGCGGCGAGCTACTTCTAGAAGGGAGAGCCGATGAGCGCGACCCTGTTGAGAACGTGGAGGTGTGGACTCGCCGTGGCCGCGCTTACGGCGATGATCACGACCCCTGGCTTGGTATCGGGCTCGGACGACGTGGCCACCAAAGCCAACCTGGGAGAAGTGCGCGAGCGGGCGGAGTCCATGCCCTCGGACGCGCGGCGGGAGACCGACAAGCGGATCGCGATCACCGTGGACCGGGTGAACCAGGAGGCTCGTGACCGTGGGCAGGCGACGATGACCGCGCGGCTCGCCGCCGAGTTCAAGGCCACCGGGGAATCGCTCCTCGAGGACAAGTCGGAGTACAGCTTGAGCTGGGGCGAGCTCGTGATCGCGCACACGCTCCTCGCCAACTCGAATGCCGGGCTCGGTCTCGTGGATCTCGCGCAGCTCCGGCGTGAAGGCTTGGGCTGGGGCGCGATCGCGTTCGGCCTCGAATTCCACATGGAAGACTTCGAGGACATGATCAAGGCCGAAGGACGTGTCGCGATGGGGCTCTCCAAGACCGGCCGCAACGTCCCGCC
The DNA here is from genome assembly GCA_036274595.1 of Candidatus Eiseniibacteriota bacterium. GTDB lineage: Bacteria > Eisenbacteria > RBG-16-71-46 > SZUA-252 > SZUA-252 > WS-9. The sequence goes on from DASUFL010000007.1 coordinate 3,873, forward strand.
CCCTATCAAGTGAGTCGCGCGTGGGGGGCGCTCGCCCTCGCCCTCCTGGCTCTGTCCGGCTGCGCGCGGCAGGCGCCGCGCCCGCTCTGGGAAGCCACGACCATTCCCACCGACGCCCAGTTCGACGGCATGTGGTTCACCGACTCCTTGAACGGCTGGATCACCGGCGGAGGCTACGCGATCGACGGAGGCATCGTCGGCCGCACCAGGGACGGCGGACGGACGTGGTCCTTCCAGAGCGGCGTTCTGAGCGGCGGCGGCGCGCGGTTCTCGATGGGCGGCGTCCAGTTCCTCGACTCGCTTCGCGGAGTCTCCGTGGGTTACGGCGGCATCGTGCTCGTGACGTCGGACGGCGGCGCGAACTGGCGTCCGGTCCGCTACGGACGCTCGGGAGGGGATGGGCTCTCGGACGTCCAGTTCATCGATTCGCGGAACGGGTGGGCCGTGGGCCCGGCCAGCGTGGTCCGCACGCACGACGGCGGAGAGACGTGGAGCCTCCTTACCACGAACAGGGCCGAGAACGGCTACCTCTCCGGAAACGCGATCCACTTCGTGGACCTCTGGAACGGATGGATGGTGGGGCACAGCGGGACCCTGTACCGATCCAGCGACGGGGGAGAGAGCTGGACGCGGGTGCCGCTTCCGCTCCGGAAGGGCGAGCACCCCACGCTCTGGGACGTCACCTTCACCGACGCGTCGCACGGCTGGGTCGTGGGCGAACAGGGCGCGATCTTCCACACGGAGGACGGCGGCATCACGTGGGTCCGGCAGGAGAAAGGCGTTCCGATCGTGCGCGTGCTCCCGCCCGGCGAGTCGCCCCGTCATGACGTCCTTCCGGAGCTCGAGACCGAGCCCGACCGCCTCTCCATCTCCTCGGTACAGTTCGCCGACGATGCGAGCGGCTTCGCGGTGGGCTATTACTCGGACGTCGCGGAATCGGTGGTGCTCGCGACCTCGGACGGAGGCGCGACGTGGCGGGTGGAGCGGGTCGTGCCGGGCGAGCTCCTGCGCTCCCTCTTCCTGCTCGACGCACGTCACGCATGGGCTGCGGGCGATCGCGCCCGCACGACGCCGCAGGTCGTCTTGAGACGTCTCACGGACGGAGAATCGAGCCCGGGCTAGAGCACCCGGGTCGTGTCGGCCTCCGTCACGATCGACTGGAGCAGTCCCTCGAAGACGAGTCCCGCCCGTTCCACGGTTCCGCGCTTGGTGCGGAGTGCGAGCAGATATCCTCCGTCGTCGAGACAGGCGACCCGCCTCCGATCCATGTGGGAGACGGCGCTCCACGTGTCGACCACGATCCACGTCGCGCCATGGATCGCCCTTCGCTCCTCGTGCGCGATCTCCCTCCCCGGCTGATCCTCCGTCGTCTGGAGCACGTACGCCGCCAGGAGCTCGAGCGAATCGGGGGCGAGATCCCGCGATCCATCGAGGAGTGACTGGAACCCGCGGGCCACGGCCGCGCTGTCCGCGCGCTCGCCCAGGTAGGTCATCTCGTTCCACTGGCTCCAGAACCTCGCTCTCGCCTCGTCGGGCGCGAAGGCGAGCGTCGGCCCGTGGAGCTGGCGCACGCGGTCGAACGCGTCCTTGCGATGCCCGGCGAGCCACATCGCGCGCGCGGCGTCGATCTCGAGCGCGAGCCCTAGGCGGGAGGCCGGTCCCAAGTCGGCCAGCGAGATCTCGAGCTCGGCGTCGCGCTCGCGGAAGAGGTGCTCCCGGCCATGATCCAGATGCTCCCAGCCCGACGGCGGCGTGAGCTCGACGCGGTGATGCCCCACGAGGACGGCCGTCGGCCCCGGCGTGCCGGCCGCGCAGCCCAGCAGCACCGCGAGCATGACGGCGACCGCGCGATGCGCGCCCGGGTCGTCATCGCGCTTGGGCACTGTCCCCCTCTTCCGGAAACCGGACCGAGGCCACGACGCGCTGGAAGGTCTTCACGTTGTCCTTCGTCCCTTGATACGTCGCCTTGAACGCGCACCGGTTCACGACCCAGAGGATCTCGTGGTAGAGAAGGGGCCGCTCATCGGTGATCAGCGTGTCGTCCCCGGCGAAGGCGGGATAGCCCGCGAGCGTCGTATCCCGCTCCCGCCCGATGCGCCAGCGATCGGGCTCCTGCATCCGCTCCGGCCGAAGCCGCAAGGTCCATCGCACGTCGTCCAGCGTGGGCTGGTAGGCGTGGGCCGCCGCGAGCGCCTCGTAGAGCGCCGCCTCCACGTACCCCGACCGCCCTTGCAGGTATTCGCTCGTCGCGCGGTCGAGGGCGGCGTTGATGGTCTTCGCGGCGGCGGCCTCGCGCTCCGACAGACTGGCGTCCGTTCGCGCGCGGGCAAGAGAGACCTCGCGCAGGAACTCGTTCTGTTCCATCGAGCCGCGCCGCGCGATGAGCTTCGAGATGGCGTCGCGTCGATCCCGCTCCGCGATCCCTCGATGCGCCGCGATCTCGATGCACTGTCCCCCGCCGCCCGTGAGGACGAACCGCACCCCGAGCATGCCGCCGCCATTGTCCCCCTCGCGCCGCCATTCTTGCGGCGGAGGAGCGAAGGCGATGGGCTGCGGAACCCAGTGAAACGTCTCGGAGGGAAGAAGCGGCTCGTCGGCCGAGCAGCCGGCGAGAAGGATCAACGCGACGAGCGGCCGCCAAGGATGGACGCGCACGCGGCCACCATAAACGGAGGGAGTGTCTGTGAAAAGTGCTCGATGACCTGTCCCCCCGGGGCCTGGACCCCGGGTCCATTTCTGGAAATCGGGCGTACAACCGCGTCCCCGAGGGTACAGGGTCATGTGGGGTGCAGGGGAGCGCCAGCCCCATCGTGGGGCGCTCCGAATCGCACAAGCGCATGCGTCTCAAGGAGCTTCCAAGTATCCCTCGACCATGCGCATCGTCCGTGGCACATGTCTTGCCGGTTGTGGATGGCTTCTCGACCTGGGGAATGGATCGCCGCTCCGGTCGCGAGAGCAACCCGCCACCAAGGAGACTCGATCATGCGCAAATCCGCAGTTGTCATTCTCACGCTCGTCGCCGCCCTTCTCGCGGGCGCCACCGCCGTCTCCTACACCAAGTACAAGAGGTCGGTCGCCGACTACCGGCAGGCCACCGCGGATCAGGAGAGCATGCGCGCCCGCTACGACCAGGCGGTCAGCGAGATCGTGGCCATTCAGGACAGCCTGAACACCATCGTGGCAGGCGAAGGCAACGTCCAGGTATCCATCGCCCAGAACGACGTCGAAACCCAGCAGCCCGGAACGCTCCACGACCGCACGCTCGAACGGATCAGCACGCTCAAGTCATCCATCGCGCGGACGAAGGAGCGAATCGAAGAGCTGGACGCGAGACTCAAGCGGAACGGCGTCAAGATCGCGAGCCTGAACAAGATGATCGCGAACCTCAAGAAGTCCGTGAGCGAGCACGAGGACCAGATCGTCGCGCTCAACTCGCAGGTGTCCCAGCTCGAGGGCCAGGTCACCTGGCTGAACGGCGAGGTCTCGAACCAGCAGGAGGAGCTGGTCACGCGCCAGCAGGAGCTCGATGCGAAGCAGGCGGAGCTCGCGACCATCTTCTACACGATCGGAACGAAGAAGGAGCTGAAGGAGAAGGGCGTGGTCGAGTCGAAGGGCGGCGTGGCCGGGCTCGGCAAGTCGCTCAAGCTGACGGGCCGGCTCGAGCAGGCCTCGTTCACCTCGCTCAACACGGACAACGAGAAGGTGATCCGGATCCCGGCCGAGAAGGTCCAGGTCCTGAGCGCCCAGCCCCCGAACAGCTACACCGTGAATCACGTCTCCAAGGACATGGTCGAGATCCAGATCGTCCATCCCGAGGAGTTCCGCAAGGTGAAGCACGTGGTGATCCTGGCCTCGTCGTAGGGAGGCGCTTACGACGGGCGCTGGAAGGGCGCGGGGCCGGCGGCCCCGCGCCCGATTTCATTCCCCCAGCGGGGCTATTTGCTTTCCTTCATGAATTCGCGAGCGCTCACGTTCGCGAAGCCTTGCGCCATCTTCGCCATGAACTCCGCCACGACCTTCAGGGTCGCTCGGCTGTAGTCCAGCCCGGGCTCCGATACGGCGAACTGGATGTACTGCCGGAGCTCTTCCTTGGTGATGGCGCGGTACATGAAGGAGTACTCGTTCAAGGCTTCCTGCTCGGAATCGCTCCGTATCTGGGCGAGGTCCTGCTGCACCAGTGTCCAGAGCGCGTCTTCGCTCTGACGCTCGGCTTCGGGACGGGTAGTATTGAAGGCTGCGGCCATCGCATAGCGCAGGGTGAGCGTCATCGTGGTGTACATCTCGGTGCCCCCCGAAGCCGCATCGAGGGTTCTCAGGAGGGTGGTTCGAGCAGGGTCGGACTCGGGGGCGCGATTCTTCATGAAGTCGATCCGCTGCTGAACCGCCTCGACCGTGGTCGACCGGCGCTCCGCTTCGGTGACCGTCCGCCCCGTCGGTGAATTCAAGAAGGCGAGCGTGGCCTTGGTCGTGGTCTCGCTCAGCTCCTCCTGCAGGCGTGACAGACACAAGCTGTCCATGACGGCCGGGTCGAACGACTCAGTGGCGGCGGTTCGGAGGATGTTGTAGACGCGGGGCGGGATATTGTCCTTGTCCGATTCCAGCTGAGCCGCCATGACCGCTGGAAAGGCGATGACCTGGTCGCGAAACCCGGAGAGCTTGTAGATCTCCGCGACTGCGGCGATCTTCGATGGGCTCGTTCCGGCCGCACGCGCGGCGAGTGCCGGCGCGAAGGACAGAGCCAGGACGAGGGCACTCACGAGAAGGGCCGCGCTTCTCGGTGCGTGGCAGCTCGAGCGGGGACCCATGGTTCCCTCCGTGAGCCAGGGATCGAACCAGACAAGGTGTCGAGGGCATGATGCCCCCGCAGGCGCTGGGGAACAAGCGGCGCCTCATTCCCGCCTGTGATCGGACAATCTTGTTTCCGGCACGCGAAGGGGTACGATGGCGCTCCAGAGCCAGGAGGGGCGGCGTGCGCTCGTTCTTCATCGTGATGACCGTCGGAATCGGGATTTCGTTCTGCGGCATGGCGCTCGTGGCCCCGTTCGTCGGGCACTTCCGAAGAGTGAAGCCCCGGGTCGCCGTGTTCGCCGGAAGCATCCTGATGTTCCTGGGGGGCCTTGGGTGGTTCGGAGCCGCCCTGTCGGCCCACGGGGGACTCGATTGGCTCCCATCATCGTTCGAATGCCCGCCGGGAATGACCGCTTCGAGGCTCTGTACGGGACGCGGGCCGACACCTATCTCCTCGACGGGACGCTCGTCCGGCATGCGGTCGGACAGCGCGTGGAGTACACCCTTCCGAGCTACGGACAGGTGCTCTGCATCCCGACGTCCCCGTGGCTCCTGATGTACTCGGGGCCGGTCACCACATGGCTCATGGGCGCGCTGGGGATGGCCACTCTGGGCTTTCTCCAGTGGCGGGAACGGCGCGCCAGCCAGAGCGGCGAGCCGTACAAAGACGTGTAGGCGCTTCTGACCGCCGGGTCCTCGGCGTAGTAGAATCCATCCCATCCATCCTGACCGGTACCGGAGCCTTTCCTCATGCCGCCCCTGGAGAAGAGCTCGGCCGCACCGCCGAGCTACATGCTGGGCCACTCCGAGCACGAGCTCGCGCGCCTCATCCGCCAGGCCAAGCTCGTGAATCCCATGACGCGGCGCTATTTCAAGCGATCGGGCATCGGCCCCGGCATGCGCGTGCTCGACATCGGAAGCGGCGCGGGTGACACGGCGCTCCTCGCGGCGGAGCTCGTCGTGCCCACGGGACAGGTCGTCGGGATCGATCGGTCGGCCATGGCGCTGACGACCGCCCGATTCCGCGCGAAGGACCGGTCGTTCCGTCATGTGGACTTTCTCGAAGGTGAGCCGGGAACCGTGACGTTCGATCGGCCCTTCGACGCCATCGTCGGCCGCTACGTCCTCATGTTCCAGCAGGACCCGGTGGCCGTCCTCCGCGATGCCTTGAAGCACCTGAAGCCCGGCGGCATCGTCGTGTTCCACGAGGTGGACTGGGCCAGCGTACGGACCTACCCTCGCGTGCCGATCTGGGAGGAGGCCAGCCGCTGGATCACCGATGCGGCGGCGGAGAGCGGCGCCGACTGCCGCATGGGCATCAAGCTCCACGCGACCTACCTGGCGGCCGGGCTTCCCCCGCCGGACATCGGTCTGGAGACCTTGATCGGCACGGGTGAGGATCTCGAACGAATCCGATTCATCACCGAGATCGTGGAGACCATGGCCCCCCGAATCCAGGAGCTCGGCATCGCGACCGCGGAAGGGATGGATCTCGGGACGCTGGATCAGCGCATCGCGGCCCAGGCGATGGCCGTGAACGGCGTGATGGTGGGACGAGCGGAGATCGGCGCATGGTGCCGGAAGGGGATGTCATGACCCGGATGGCTCGCTGGCCCGCTCCCATCCCCGTCCTGCTCGTTGCCGCCGCGACGGCCACCGCCGCTCCGGATCGCGCTGTCCTCAGCGGGCCCGAGGCGGCGCGCATCGACAGCTTCATGGTGGCGGCCGCCGACAACGGCATGGCCGGCACGCTCCTCGTCGAGCGGGATGGCAAGGTCCTCCTCGACAAGGGCTACGGCATCGTGGATCGCGAGAAGAAAACGCGCGCCACAAGGACGACGCCGTATCTCCTCGGCTCGCTCTCCAAGCAGTTCACCGCGGCCGCCATCTACAAGCTCGAGTCGCAGGGCAAGCTCCACCTGACCGACACCCTGGGTCAGTGGTTTCCGGACGCGCCCGCCGACAAGCGGGGGATCACGATCGACCGGCTCGTCCATCACACGTCGGGACTTCCATACCTCGGCCGGGGCGACCTCTACGATTCCGTGTCGGTGGACTCGATGGTGCGCGAGACCTTCTCGTATCCGCTCGACTTCCCGCCGGGCGCACGCTACTCGTACTCGAGCCCCGGTTACAACCTGCTCGGCGTCCTCATCGCCCGCGCCTCGGGTCGCTCCTTCAATGACTACCTGCGTCAGGAGATCTTCGACCCGGCCGGCATGACGGAGACCGGTTTCGTCGACGAGACCGCGCGCTGGACCGGATCGAAGCGCACGCCGTCCTACTCCAGCGTGGATCCCGATCCCGACCCGCCGCTCTATCCTGCCGCGCTCGCCCCGAAGGTCGTGGGCGCCGGCGGCATCATCTCGACGACCGGCGATCTCTGGAAGTGGGAGCAGGCGCTTCGCTCGGGGCGAGTGCTCGATGCCCCCACGACGGCCAAGCTCTTCGCGCCCGGAGTCACGATGAGTCCGACGTCGTCGTACGCGGGCGGATGGCTCGTGGTGCGGAGTCAGAGAAACACCGCCGTCATCATGCATGGGGGGGACATCGGCGGGTTCAACACGGACATGCGGCGCATGGTCGACGAGCATGCGACGATCGTCTTCCTCTCGAACACGCGTGACGCAGGGCGCGGCTATCGGGACGTCGTCCCGTACACGGTCACGCGGGTTCTCTTCGGACCGGCGCCCACGCTGCCGCCCGCGCCCGCGCACGTTCCCGAATCGGCCCTGCGGCGCTGGAACGGTCCGGTTCCGGTGGCGCCCGGCGTGACGGTGGACGCCCGCGCGCGCGGCGGCCAGGTCTGGCTGACCGCGCGAACCCAGGAGGGAATGTTCGCGCTCGCGGGCGCGGATTCCATGGCGCGCGCCCAATCGCTCACGCTCAACCGCCTCGCCGAGACCGCGACGCTTCCGCTCCTCTCGGGCGAAGCGGCCGGACTCGACTCGATCTTCAGCCCGAGCCTCGTCGAGTCGAGCCATCCGTACTTCTTTCAGCTCTGGAAGGCGGTCGCGGACTCGATCGGCGGCGTGACCGGCCACGAGGTGCTCGGCAGCACCGTGTCGCCTCCCAGCGGAGCGCGGAGTCTCGTCCGCATCACCGGGCCCAGGGGCTCGCGCGTGATGACGCTCGACTGGCTCGGAGGAAAGCTGATCCAGAGCGCGCCGATCCCCGACCACGGGCTGACGCTCCGCTTCCTACCCGAGAGCGATGAGACACTCTCGCGCTACGACCTCTGGGCGGGGCGCGTCATTCGCGTCTCCCGGCGCGGCTGAGCCGATGGCGGAGCCTTCGGACCCCACGACGCCAAACGAGCGGATTCGCGCGGCGCGCGAGCGCGCCGGCCTCGATCTGCCCGAGGCCGCCCACCAGCTCGGCGTGAGCTTCGAGGAGTTCCGGGATCTGGAGGATTTCGAGGATGAAGTCTGGATGGTGTTCTCTCTCGCGGAGCTACGGAAACTGGCGCAGATCCTCGGACTCACGCCCCGCTTGATTCTCACGGGTGACGCCCGCGCGCCGGGCGAGAGCGTCTCATTCGCCGATTTCTCTCGCGCGATCGCGGAGTCCGTGCGGGTCGACGGCGGGGACGCCGACGCCTGGGGAGAGCGGGCCGGATGGGACGTGGAGCCGCTACTGCGTGACCCTCAGGAGATCTGGAATCTGAGCCCCGACGGGTTGCGCGACATCGCCGACGCCGCGGGCATCGATTGGCGCACCGTCCTTCCCGAATAAGGAGACACTATGGCCAACGTTCTTCTGTTCCATCACGCGCTGGGCTTGACGCCCGGTTGTATCGCCTTTGCCGACGACCTTCGCTACGCGGGGCACGTGGTCCACACCCCTGATCTCTATGAAGGGCGCACCTTCACCGATCTGAACGGAGGCGTCGCCCATGCGGAGAAGGTCGGATTCGATGTGCTGTCCGAGCGTGGCGTGGCCGCGGCCGATCCATTACCGCCCGATCTCGTCTACGCGGGCTTCTCGCTCGGCGCGATGCCGGCCCAGAAGCTCGCCATGACGCGTCCCGGCGCGCGCGGCGCGCTGCTTCTGCACAGCAGCGCTCCCCTCAAATATTTCGGAGGCGTCTGGCCCAGCGGCCTGCCGCTCCAGATCCACACGATGGAGGAGGATTCGTGGGGGGACGTGGACGTCGCGCGGGAGATCGCGCAGACCGTCCCAGGAACGGAGCTCTTCCTTTACCCGGGCGATCGCCACCTGTTCACCGATCGGGGCCTCGCGGACTACGATGAGAAGGCGGCCGCGCTGGTCCACCAGCGCGTGCTTCGATTCCTGTCCGCGATCGAGAGCCCCGCTCGGAGTCTCTAACGGCGCCACGTCGCCCGGAGGCGCGAATGAGATCAGCCCTGTGGTGCGTATCGCTGCTGATGGCGGCCGGTTGTGCCAGGGTCCCGACGCCGGCCAATCGAGACAGCGTCCTGGCTGTGGATGAGCGACAGAGGGCGATGGTCGCCGCCTCGGACGTGTTCGGGCTGGAAGGACTGGCTCATCCCAATCTGCGCATCAATGCGCCGGGGGGCCGGGTTCTCACCCGAGAGCAGTTCCTCGCCAACATGCGCTCCGGCGAAATCGCTGCCGAGAGCTTCGACCGAACCGCGGAGGATGTGAGCATCAGCGGGAACGTCGGGGTCGTAATGGGAAGGGAAACGTTCACACCGGTCGCGACGAGCGAGCTCGGCCGAACCTTTGGCGCCAGGGCGCTGCAACGGCGGTACACCAACATCTACGTCTGGCAGGGCGGTCGTTGGCTATGGCTGGCTCGACAGGCGAGCGTTGTGCCGGTCAGCCCTCCTGAGGGCCGGTAGCCATGCGCGTCGGAATCCTGGGATCGGGCCTGATGGGGAGCAAGCTCGGCACGCTCTTCGCGCGGGCCGGACACGAGGTGGTCTTCAGCTACGCGCGCACGCGAGGGAAGCTAGATCGGCTCGCGCGAGAGGCGGGCCGGAGCGCCGCGGCGGGGACGCCGGCCGAAGCCTCCGAGGATTCCGACGCCGTCCTCCTGGCCGTCCACTGGTCGCGCGTGGATGACGTGCTGGGCCAGGCGGGCGATCTCGACGGCAAGGTGATCGTCACCTGCTCGCTGCCCATGAGCGATGACGATTCCGAGCTCGTCGTGAGCCACACCTCTTCGGGGGCGGAAGAGCTCGCGAAACGGGTTCCGGGCGCTCGAGTCGTACTCGCGTTCAATACGGTGTCGAGCGAGGTGCTCTTCGGCGTGTTCGAGGCGCGGCGCCGGGCGACCCGGCCGAGCCTCTCCTACTGCGGGGACGATCGCCGCGCGAAGAACGTGGCGGCCCGGTTGATCGAGGATGTCGGCTTCGAACCGGTCGACTCCGGGCCGCTCCGGATCGCGCGCTACATGGAGCCGTTCACGCTCCTCATCGCTCAGCTCGCGTACGAGCGTCCGGGAGGCCCGGAGCTGGCCTACCGCTTCGAGCGGTTCAAGCCGCCGAAACCGAAGAGGAAGCAGTCGAAGGCATGAGCGCCGCCGCGGTCGGGCCCGGGCTCTTCGTGCTCCGTCCTGGGATCGGGACGGTTTGATTGTGATACCTGCCCCGCTCGCGCGTATCTGGAGGTGCCATGGCGAACGGTGACGCGACCGCGGCGCGGCTCTGGCTCTGGGCCAGGAAGGCGCGCGCGACCGACTGGGATGCGCGATTCGCGGAGGAGCTGCCGCGGGTCTACAACTTCTTCCGGTACCGAGTCGGTCCGGGCGTCGTGGCCGAGGATTTGACCGGAATCACGTTCGAGAAGGCCTGGGGCGCGCGGGAGCGGTATCGCGAGGACCGCGCCGGATTCGAGACCTGGCTCTTTGCCGTGGCGCGGAACGTGGCTGTCGATCACTTCCGGCGAGCGAAGGTGTCCGTGCCACTCGAAGACGTGGCGGACCTGCCGGGCGGCCCCACGCCCGAGGAGATTGCGGAGCGGAAGTCCGACGAGGCGCGCCTCGGGGCCCTGCTGGCACGACGATCCGAGCGGGAGCGCGAGCTCCTCGCACTCAAGTACGGAGCCGAGCTCACCAACCGGGACATCGCCCGGATGACCGGCCTCAGCGAATCCAACGTCGGCACGATCCTCCACCGTTCGGTGGAAGCGCTTCGCGACGACTGGAACAGGGAGTCACACGATGGATGATCGGATGCTTCACGAGCACCGCCGCGAGCCGGATCCTCAATTCGCGCGCGATCTTCGCGAGCGGCTGCGCCGGAGCGAGCGCAGGCGCCGATTCCCGCGCCCCGTGCTGCGCGCGGTGGCGGTAGCCTGCTCGCTGGGAGTGGTCGTGGCCCTCTTCGCCATTCCGTCGGTCCGCGTCTCCGCCCAGGCGCTCCTCGATCTCTTCCGCGTGCGCCGCTTCGCGGCCGTGAAGTTCGATGAGTCGCGACTCCAAGCGCTGGAATCGATCGAGAAGGAGAAGGGCTTCCTGGTCTTCGATCACGAGGAGATGATTCGCGAGCCGGGCCCGCCCCGGTCCGTCCCGAACGCGCAGGCGGCCACGGGGGAGGCCGGATTCGCGGTGGGCAGTCCCTCCTACCTCCCGGACAGCCTCACGGTCGACAGCGTCCTCGTGCAGGGCGCGGGGGCGATGCGCTTCTCGGTGAGCGAGGCGAAGCTCCGCTCCGTTCTCGACAGGCTGGACGTGAAGGGCGTGACGGTGCCGAGCGGGCTGGACGGTCACTGGGTGGAGGTCAAGAAGCCCCCCATCGTGATCCAGAGATTCCAGTCCTCGAATCGCCGCGCGGTCCTGCTCCAGGCGCTGAGCCCCGAGGTCTCGGTCCCCGCGGGATGGAACATCGAGCAGCTCGCGGAAATCGGGCTTCGGATCCTCGGGCTCGACCCGTCCGAGGCCAAGCGGATCGCGCGCACCACCGACTGGCGCACCACGCTCCTCGTTCCGGTGCCGCTCAACGCGACCACGTTCCGCGTGGTGACCGTCCGGGGCAACTCCGGGCTCATGATCATCACGACCGGAGACGGGCCGCCACCCGCGCCGGGAAAGCCCAAGCGCAAGGGGGTGATGGTGATGTGGAGCGAGGGCGATCGGGTGTTCTGCCTGCGCGGCGATCTCTCGGCGGAGGATCTCCTTCAGATGGCGAATTCCGTGTCGCCGTGACATCCTGACGGCGTGACCGATCCCGTCATCGAAACGCGCGAGCTGCGGAAGCAGTTCGGCGACAAGACCGCGGTCGAGGACCTTTCCCTCGAGGTGCATCGGGGAGAGGTCTTCGGCTTCCTCGGACCGAACGGGGCGGGGAAGACGACCTCGATCAAGATGCTCCTGGGACTCGTGGAGCCGACGTCCGGATCCGGCTCCGTCCTCGGGGCCCCCATCGGCCATCGCGCCACCCGCGCGCGGATCGGCTTCCTGCCCGAGCACTTCCGGTTCCACGACTGGCTCACCGGACGCGAGCTCCTCCTCGTACATGGCCGGTTCCTCGGGATGAGCTCCCGCGACACCAAGGCGCGCGCGGATGCGCTCCTCGCGCGCGTCGACCTTCTCGACGCGGCCCACCGGCCGGTTCGCACCTACTCCAAGGGAATGATGCAGCGCGTCGGCCTCGCGCAGGCGCTCCTCGGGCATCCCGATGTCGTGTTCCTCGACGAGCCCACCTCCGGTCTCGATCCCCTCGGCCGGCTCCTCGTGCGCGACGTGATCCGCGAGCTCCGCGAGCAGGGCACCACCGTCTTCCTGAACTCCCACATCCTGGGCGAGGTGGAGGCGACCTGCGATCGCGTCACCTTCGTGCGGGAGGGGCGCACGATCCGCGACCTCAGGCTCGGGGAGATCGATGGCTCCACGGAGGTGGACCTCCGTGTGGGTCCGCTCACCGAGGAGGCTCGCGTCGCGGTCGCCCGGATCGGCCGCGTCGCGGATGACGGCGCGACCTCCTCCACGGACGGCCTCGAGCGCCTGCGCGTCTCGATTGCGCGGGAGGACCTGCTCCCCGAGCTCGCGCGCGCCCTGGTCGAGCGCGCCATTCCGCTCTACGAGATGCGGGTGGCGCGCCAGTCCCTCGAGGCCACGTTCCTCGAGGTGATGGGGGAGGACCAGAGGCCCGGATGAGCGCCGCCCACGGACTTCTCGCCGTCACGCGCCTCACGCTGTACGAGGCGTTCCGGAAGCGGATTCTCATGGCCACGCTGATCGCCGGCGCGGGATTCCTCACGCTCTACGGTCTCGGGCTCCACTTCATGGTGCTCGGAGAGGCGGGCGGGATGGCGCTCGTCACCGCTCCCTTCTACTCGACGGGCGTGAGCACGGGGGGCGGCCGGGCCTACGTCTACCTGGGCTCGGAGACCGGGCTGGGCTCCGGCTACACCTGGTCCGTGCTGCGCTCGCCTGCGAACTGCGCCTATGGCTGGTCCGCCGCCACCGCCGGCGACGTGAACGGCGACGGCTTCGCGGACATCGCGGTGGGTGCTCCCTGGGACGAGAACGGCCAGACCAACGAGGGCATCGTCTACGTCTACCCCGGCTCGTCGAGCTTCATCTCCAACCTGAACAGCTGGTCCGAGAGCAATCAGGTCTCCGCGCAGATGGGTGTTGCCGTCTCCTCGGCCGGGGACGTCAACGGCGACGGGTACGCCGACATGATCCTGGGCGCGCCGTTCTTCGACGACGGCGAGGCGGACGAGGGCCGGGCCTTCCTGTACATCGGCTCCGCCACCGGGCTCATCTCCACCGCCTGGCTCGCCGAGGGGAACCAGGCCGCGGCGCAGTTCGGCGCGGCCGTGAGCACGGCGGGGGACGTCAACGGCGACGGCTACGACGACGTGATGGTGGGCGCGCCCAACTTCGACACGACCCTTACCGACGAAGGGAAGGCCTTCCTCTACCTCGGCGGCGCGGGAGGGCTCGCGGCCAGCCCGGCCTGGACCACGGTGGGAGGCATCGTCGGCGCGAGCCACGGAGCTTCCGTGAGCACGGCCGGTGACGTGAACGGGGACGGCTATGCGGACGTGATCGTGGGCGCGCCCCAGCTCACGCCTGGGCTTGGGTTTGCCACGGCCTTCCTGGGGTCCGCCACCGGTCTCGCCCCCAGCCCCTCCTGGATCGTGCAGAGCAGCCAGTCCGGCGCCCAGTTCGGCAAGAGCGTGGATTCCGCGGGGGACGTCAACGGGGACGGCTTCGCGGACGTGATCATCGGCGCACCCTTTCACGACAGCCTCACCACCGATGCGGGGCGCGCCCTCGTCTACCTGGGCTCGGCGAGCGGGCTCGCGACGACTCCCACCTGGACCAAGGACGGCAGCGAGTTTGGAGGCCGCCTGGGCTGGTCGGTCTCCGGCGCGGGGGATACCAACGGAGACGGCTACGCGGACGTCATCGTGGGCACTCCCTTCGCCTTCACCGCGCACGTGGACGTGTACCTCGGCTACAACCTCGGCGTGCTCACCACGGCGGCGTTCACCGCTCCTGCCACGGGGACGAGCCAACAATCGCAGTGGGGTCTGTCCGTCGCCGGCGTGGGCGACATCAACGGCGACGGCTTCGCCGACGTGGCCGTGGGCTCGCCCTGGTTCGATCAAGACCAATCGGAGAACAAGTACGGGTGGGCCTACGTGTACTACGGGTCGGCCACCGGGCTGAACGTCAACTTCGGCTCGGCCATGACCTCCAGCCCCCAGTTGCCGAACGACCGGTTCGGCTTCTCGGTGGCGGGAGCGGGGGACATCAACGGCGACGGCTACGCCGACTTCGTGGTCGGTGCGCCCTCCTACAGCAACGGACAAGCCAGCGAGGGCCGTGCCTTCGTCTACATGGGCGGCGGCGCCGAGGGCCTCGCCCTCCGACCGCGACAGAGGACCAGCGACGGCACGCGTGCCATCTCCCGCGGCCTCGCGTCGGACAGCGGCACCTCCTTCCGGTTGGGCGCGCTGG
>DASUFL010000008.1:0-30155 GCA_036274595.1 Candidatus Eiseniibacteriota bacterium
CAGGTTGGGATGCCGCCGATCAGGATCGCCTGGTGGACTCGTTGGCGGAGCAGGATGCGCCCTGGCGAGGCGTGCCGACGGGAGCAGCCCCCACCGGACATAAACGAAAGGTGGCGGCCGGATCGCACAAAATGGGGTGTAGCTTGCGCGCGATTGGCTCGTCGGGTTTGCGGAGGACAGGTCCCCTTGCGGGAACGGAGGAAGGACACCTCCAAAGACAAACCGCACAACTTGGTGCCGGAGGGGGGAATCGAACCCCCACGACCTTGCGGTCACGGGATTTTGAGTCCCGCGCGTCTGCCAATTTCACCACTCCGGCACAGAATCCAATTGACTTTTCGACAATTACTTAGCTATAATTCTTCCAGTTGTCCTGGAGCATCCCCCGATCCAGCGGAACTTTTTGCCAGTTCGCGAGTCTAAAGTCTTGCGCATTGGATGTGAAGTTCCCTGTAATCCACGTTCCCTGGATGGCTTGACCCGGCGTTCGCCGGTGGGTTTCTTGGGCCTTATACAGGTCGTTCAGGATACGGTTTGCACGGGGAACTTCCATTTTCTCCCGGGAGAGCGGCGTAGCCGAAAGGCGGCGCCGCTCTTCTCGTCCCCCCCCGGGGCCCACGCGCCCCGGAACCTACCCCGTCCCCCGCACCACAACGATCGTCAGGTCGTCGTCCTGGTCCCCCTCCCGGAACTCCCGGACGGCGTCCCAGATCCCGCGGACGATCAGGGCGGCCGGCTCCGCCTTCTTCCGGCGGACCACCGCCAGGAGGCGTTCCTCTCCGAAGAACTCCTGGCTCCCGTTCATGGCTTCCGTGACCCCGTCCGTGTAGAGGACCAGCACGTCCCCCGCGGCGATTTCGACCGACCGCTCCTTGTACGAGGCCGTCTGGAGCGTCCCCAAGAGCGGCCCCGTGGCGTCCAGCGAGTCGAATCGATCCGCCCCGGCCCGGTACAGGAATCCGGGGTTATGTCCCGCGTTCACGTACGTGAAATGCCGCGCGCCGATGTCCAGGACCCCGTACAGCGCCGTCACGAAACGGTCCGCCTCGACGCTCTCCCAGAGGAGCCGGTTCACCTTCGTCATGATCGTGCGGATGGCGTAGTTGTTCCGGATCTCCGCGATCAGGGACGCGCGGAACGAGGCCATGATCAACGCGGCCGCGATCCCCTTCCCCGAGACGTCGCCCACGACCACGCCGAGCTGTTGATCCGCGATCCGGATGAAGTCGTAGTAATCGCCGCCCACGAGCTCGGACGAGTAGTTCGCCCCCGCGATATCGAAGTTCGGAAGCTCGGGATTCCGCTCGGGCAGGAACGTGCGCTGGATGCGCTGCCCGATCGTGACCTCCTCCTCGAGCCGGCGCTTTTCCAGCACTTCCTCGTGAAGCCGCGTCCGCTCGATCGCGACCGCCGCCTGCGACGCGAACGCGGTGAGCAGCTCCATGTCCTCCGCCTCGTACGCGTCCGGCTCGTCCGACTCGAGATTGAACGCGCCGATCACTTCGCTTCCGATCCGGATCGGAGCCACCATCTCGCTGCGCGTCTCGTCGCGCGCGTTCATGTAGCGGGGATCGGTGGTCACGTCGGAGACGATGACCCCCTGCCCCGTCTTCACGCACCAGCCGATCAAACCCTTGCCCACCTTCAAGCGCACGGCCTCGTCCCGCGAGGGATCGTAGCCGCGCAGCGTCTGCCGGTGGATCCACTGCGTGCGCTTGTCCACGAGGTAGATGCCCGCGGCGTCGTAGCGCACGACCTGGAAGACGAGATCCAGGATCTGCTCGAGCAGACGGTTCATCTCGAGGCTTCCCGAGATCTGCGTCGTCAGCTCGAGCAGCAGCTGGTTCTGGACCTTCTCGCGCATGGCCTCGGCGTAGAGGCGCGCGTTGCCGAGCGCGATCGAGAGCTGGATGCCCAGCTCGCCGAAGAACTCCATCTCCTCGGGCGGAAGCGGATCGCGGTCGGACTTCATCAGCACGGCCACGCCGAGGGGCTCGTTCCCCCGGCGCAACGGGAGGGTGAGCACGCCGCCCAGGAGCGTGCGCGGGCGGTCGCCCCACTCCTCGGACACGAACACGGACTCACCGACCCCGGGGTGGAACGCCGGAGCGTCCTCGGCGCACCCCTGCCCGGCGACCCCCTGTCCCACCTGGAGCCGGGGCCTGCGCCCCACGACAGGCGTGTTCCCCAGGGCCCACGGATAGAGGACTTCGGTCCGCGGGTCGAGGACCCACAGATTCAGCTCCGAGAAGGAGCCGGTGCTCAGCAAGAGGTCGCGCGCGCGGCGCACGAGGGCGTCGCGCTTGAGGAGTGCGAGCTCCCGGGACGCGCGAACGAGAAAGCGAAGGCGGTCGACCTCCGTGCGCACGGGCGTGGGCAGCGTCGCTTCCCCGCTCATCGCCTCCGACGGCTCCGAGCCGTTGCGTCGCCGCGGGGTCCCTTCAGCTCCTCGAGGTAGGCGCGAAGCTCGCGCGGTCCGAGATGATCCGCCCGCCAGAGCGCCCGGAACACGCGCTCGCCGACCGTGACGTAGCGCGGTGTCGACTCGAGCGTGCGCGCGAAGACGCGCCGGCGCTCGCCGCGCGACATGGCCGGAAGGCCGCGGCGATTGAGCCGCCCGTCGATCCACACATTCCAGAGCTCGTTCAAAGCCTCGCGGTCGGACTCGGGATGTCCGGAGAGGTCGACGCCGGACTCGTGATCGTCCTTGAGATGACAGAGCTCGTGCAGGCAGGCCTCCGCAAAGCTGCGCGCCGAGAACTGACGCGCCATCAAGGGGGGCGTCCCCGAACGGCGCGCCCAGGTGCGGGACCACATGCGGCGCCGCTTCGGCGTCACGAAATTGCCGAGCGCGAACCAGAGCCGCGCGGCGCGATGGTCGTGCGTGTTCCACTCGATGTACGCGTGGTCGTCCCGATTGGCCGAGTCGATGAACACGTGGAGGTCGTGGATCACCCCAGCGAGCCCCAGCTCGCGCACCGCTCCCGCGAGCACGCGCTCGGCCGGCTCGCGCAGCGTGAAGTCGGGTGGATTCCAGCGAACGCGCAGCGCCACCCCGCTCCCATCACCCGTCCCCCGTCGCGGCATCACTCCGCCAGGTGCGTGACCATGATGTGGAGCGCCGCCAGTCCTACGAGGATGGCGATGGGATGGACGCCGAGGAGCCCCTTCCTTGGCTTCTTGGCCTCCTGTTTCGGGCCCGGAAGAGAAGGTGTCGCCTGCGGCTGCGTTGTGGTCGTGGTCGTGGGCTGCGGGTTGGTCGGCAGCACGCCTGAGGGCATGAAGAGCGTATCGGGCGCGGCGCTCGTAGGGGCAGCGCTCGAGTCGGCGGTCGCGCCCGGAGGAACGGTGTTCAAGTCGGGCCGGAAGGCGCCCGTCGTGTCCTCGACGGCCGGGGACTGCGGAGGCGGCGCCTGCTCTTGGGCGGACGGAGGCACGACATCCAGCGTGTCGGCGTCCTCCTCCTCGTCGTCGGTCGTGTCCGGAAGCTCGAACGGCTGGTCCACCGGAGCCTGGGCGAGCTGATCGAGGGGCCGGGCCGCCGGCGCATCCGCGGAACGGGCGCCCGTCAACGCCAGCAGCGTCGCGGCCGCGGTCACGAGGACCGCCGCGCGCGCGAGGAGAATTCGCAGTGAGCTCTCTGGACGTTGGACCGTCGCCAATACTCGCCCTTCCCATGGACCCGCGGCATCGTTTCCACCCCCCTGGCCGGATGGCGTGCGGCGCAGCTTGCGCGATGCCCGGATTTTAGACGACGTGGGGCGCGGGGTGGTCCGGAAAGATCAGCGGTCCGACCGGAGCGCGTCGAAGCGGTCGCCGTCCAGGAGCACTCCGTCCCGGAAGCGCAGCGGCGGCCCCGCTGGACCGTAATACCAATGCTCCTCGGTGTGCCCGTACGGCATGAGGAGCACCCTCCCCGTGGGATACCCCAGCTCGTCGAAAACGAGCCGCATATCGTCGGGGAGATGATCCCGCCAGTACTTCATCTTGAGGCCGTGGAGCAGCAGCTTCTCCCGGTGCGCCACGTTGCCCGACCACCACTCGCGCGTCCGCAGCAGGAGCACGGTGTCGGCGTCGGCGTAGAGGATCTGCGTCGGTCCCACGACGGTCGGTGGAGGGGGCTCGGAGCGAGCGAGACAGGTGAGGACGATGCCCAGGGCCAGGATGGCGAGGGCCGAAGCCAGGGTCTTCTTCAGCATGCCTTGAACTGCCTTCGGATCGGGTCGACGGGGCCGGCCACGATCGGCCGGAACACCCGTAAGTATACCCGAAACGGACCCGGAAATACCTCTAGATTCGGTAGAGGATTCGCCCGCAGTTCTCGCAGGTTTCGATACTTGTGCCGGGTGTATTTCGGCCGGCCGAGGACGTCGGCAGGCTCATCCGGCAGCCCTGGCAGACCCGCCCTTCCACAGGCACCACGAGCCGGGGGATCTTCCGGCTCATCCGCTCGTAGGTCCGGAGGAGAGGCTCGTCGATCTGGCTCCGGAGCCGCTCCCGGGTCTTCTCCAGGCTCTTCACGTTCTCCCGGGCGAAGCCGAGGCGATCCTCGTGGGTCCCCATCTCGGGATCGCGGGAGTCCCGGAGCATGAGGTCGATGTCTTGAAGCGTGACGAGGGCGTCGAGCTGCTCATTCAGCGGCGGCATGGATCAAGATCTCCCGAACGGTTTCGAAATCGGGCGCGTCGCCTAGGCGCTGACGCGTCCGGGACAGCCGTACCGCACGCACGACGTCCGCGAGCACCTTGAGATAGATGGGGTCCCGCTCCATCGGCGGGGCCACGACGAGGAAGAGCAGGTGCACCGGCTCTCCATCGACGGCGTCGAACTCGATCCCCTTCTGGGATCGGGCCACCAGCACCGCGCGCTCGGCGATCAGCGTGGACCGAGCGTGCGGCACGGCGATTCCCTTCCCTACGCCCGTGCTTCCGAGGGCTTCCCGCTCGCGCAGGAGGTCGGCCACGATCTCGGGCGAGCGCGTCACTCCGGTCGCGGCCAAGGCAGCCGCGAGCTCGTCGAGGACCTGTGCCTTCTTCCTGGATCGAAGCTCGGATACAAAGTGCGCGGGTCTGAGAAGTGACTCGAGCGACGACATATTCTTCGAAGCGGCCAAGCTGGGGGACGTCATGTACCTCCGGGTCCCAGGTTGCGGTGCTTCCTGACCCTCGCCCATGACCTTACAAGACGCAATTCGCTGGTGACAAGTCCCTTATTGCGCACTGCCTCCTCGCGACCCGCCCGACGAGGGGTCTAGACCTTCTGAAGCGGGCCTTGTACTCCAGTGTCTCGTAGGGGTTTACCTAGCCGTGCAATTGGCCCCCAGGGGGACTCGCGCAGGCACGAGGATTGCGAAGGTTCGAGCCGCGCGAACCACCCACCCCTGGAGCCGAGCATGATCTCTCCGAAGCAGCGCCGTCAAAAACAGCTGGCCGTCGTGGTGGCCATCGGGCGGGAGCACTTCCTGACCGGGGTCCGGATGATGTACGCCTGCCGGTATGGGGACGCCCTCGTGCACTTCCAGGAAGCGGTCATGCTCGAGCCGAACTCGAAGGGATACCTGAGCTACCTGGGCGTCGCCGTCGCGCACGCGGAGCGGAAGTACGCCGACGCGGAGCAGCTTTGCCGGCGCGCCATCGAAGCCGAGTACCACCGCCCCGAGCACTACTACAACCTCGGCGAGGTGCATTTCATGGCTGGGCGGAAGTCGGACGCCATCAAGAGCTTCAACCAGGCTCTCTCGTGGAATCCGAACTTCGAGGCCGCGCAGGACGCGCTCCGGAAGCTCGGCATCCGGAAACCGCCGGTGGTTCCGATGCTGTCGCGGAGCCATCCGGTGAACGTGATCCTCGGCAAGGCGCTTCGCAAGAAAGCTCGCCGCCCGCTTCCCGCCTGATTCGCGCGCCAGGGCGGCGCGTCAGTAATTCGTCTTCCAGTCGATGAGACCGCGCGAGCGCGCCACGTGCTCGCAGAAGCGGAACCACACCCACGCGAACGCAGCGATCCCCACGGTCGAGAGAACGAGCACGAGCCAGAGCTTCCCGTCGCTCACGCTGTGGAGCGTCTTCGAGAACGACTTCCCCAGGATCAACCTTCGCAAGAGCTCGAGCCAGTAGGTGAACGGGAGCCAGAGCGAGATCCGCTGCGCGAAGCCGGGCAGGACCTCGATCGGAAAGACGGCGCCGCTCAAGAGGTAGAAGACGCCGCTCAATCCCTCGTTCAGGTTGATGCTGTGCCGCGCGACCACCAGCGAGACGCCGGCGAGGACGATCCCGAGCCACGCGACCGCCACCAGGCCGAGGAGCACGGCGAGGAGCACGAGGCCCCACGGCGTCTGGGCCGTGCCGATCGGCAGGTGGAGCACGAAGCGTCCGAACAGGAGCGCGACGATCACGCCGAGCGTCGCGGTGCCCATCTTCGCCATGCCCCGCCCGAAGAGATACGACCGGAGCGGCACCGGCGCGAGGTAGATGTACTTCAGCGTCTCGTAGTCCTCGCGGTCGCGGAACACGGCCCAGGAGATGCCGATCAAGACCTCGGTCACGTAGAGGAAGAACGTGTTCCCGAGGAAGAGAAAGAGGAAGGCCTCCCCCGTCGCGCTCGCGGGCGACACGATCTTCACCATGAAGTAGAGGATGAGGCTCGTCGCGAGCGGCTTCGCGATCGAGAAGACGAGGAACGTGAACGGGTCCGCCCAGTTCGCGTCGATCTGCCAGCCCAGCCACGCCGACGTGGCGACGACGTCGGCCTGGCGCTTCAGCGTGCCGGGCCGATCCGTAGGCACGCTCACCCGCCCCTCAGCGTGAGCCGCCCTTCCCGCTTCCCGAGGTTCTCCATCAGCGCCAGGGACCGACGCGCCAGGAGGAGGAAGAAGGCGAGCAGAAGGATCTGGAGCGGCGGGATCCAGGCGAGCGGCAGGAGCCCGTGCGCCGCCTTCCCGTAGAGGATCTGACGGATGCCGTCCAGGCCGAGCGTGATCGGGAGGAGCGACGCGAGGCCGGCGGCCACTGCGCCGAGCGCCCGCACCGGGAAGTAGAATCCCGAGAGGAGATGGATCGGCTCCTGGAAGAGCGTGGCCGTGTGCCATACCTCGCGCCCCCAGAGGAGGAACAGGCTGCTCAGGATCATCCCGAGGCTGTAGACCGCTCCCAGCGTGAGGAGGAACATCAGGAACGCTGGAAACGCGCGATCGAGCGGGAGCGGCACGTGGTAGATGAGGATGCCCCCCGTCAGGATCACGATCGCGCGGCTCGTGGTCATGATCATGCCCCCGAGCGCCATGCCGAAGAGGATCGACATGCGCGACACGGGCGCGATCAGGTAGAGCTGGAGCTGCCCCTGCTCCTTTTCCCAGAAGAACTGGCTGGCCATGCTCCAGAGCACGTTGTTCCAGTAGGCGATCATCGCGCCGCCCAGGACGACGAACGCCTCGTAGATCTTGGGCGCGTGGAGTCCGCGATAGACGAGGATGAACGCGGACATCGCGAGGAACGGGAACACCGTCTCGCCGATGATCCACGACTTCTCGCGCCAGGAGGCGACGATCCTCACGCGGGCGCGCGCCTGGACGGCGCCCCAGTTGAGTCGCAGACGCTCCTTCAAGTCCGGCGTAAGCACGCTAGGCGCCCTGCCCGTCCGTGTCCTCGTCCTCGAGCCCTCGGCCGACGAGGTGGACGAACACGGTCTCGAGGGTGGGCTCCGACTTGGTGAGGTTGAGGACGGACGCGCCGCGCTCCTTGAGCCGGCCGAGCACTTCCCCGATCACCTGGTCCTCGACCACCGCCACGCGGAGCTCGATGGCTCCGGTCGCGGGATGGGCGTGGTGCGACAGCGACCGGACGCCATACAGGTCCCGAAGGTCTTCGAACTGGGCCGTGCACGTTCCGATCTGGAGCTCGAACACCGGCTCGCTCGAGATGGCGCGCTTGAGCGCGCGCGGCGCATCGAGCGCGAGGATCTCTCCCCGATCGATGATCGCGACCCGGCCGCACAGCTCGTCCGCCTCGACCATGTAGTGGGTCGTGAGCAGCACGGTCCGGTCCGGACGCTCTTCGATCCATCGCGTCACGAACGCGCGGATGTCGCGCGCCGCCTCCACGTCCAGTCCCAGGGTCGGCTCGTCGAGGAAGACGATCTCCGGATCGCTCATGAACGCGCGCGCGAAGTTGAGCTTTTGCTTCATGCCGGTCGAGAGCGAGGAGAGGAGCGCGTCCGCCTTGGGTCCCAGCCCGGTCACGTCCATGAGCGCGTCCGCGCGGCGGCGCGCCTCGGCGTGCGGCACGCCGTACAGCCGCGCGAAGAGGTGGAGCGTCTCGCGAACCGTGAGGATCCCGTAGCCGGACGTGTCCCCGCCCGAGACCATGTTGATCCGGCGCCTGACCTGCAGCGGATCGTTCACGACGTCGAATCCCGCCACGGTCGCGGTGCCCGTCGTGGGGAGGAGCAGCGTCGTGAGGATCTTGATGAGGGTGGTCTTGCCCGCGCCGTTCGGGCCGAGGAGCCCGAAGCACTCGCCCCGCTCGACACGGAGGTCCACTCCCGCGAGGGCGTGGACCTCGGCCTGCCGTCGCCGCGCCTTGAAGAGGCGCGTCAGCCGGTGGGTCTCGATGGCCGGGCCCGCGCCGCGCTGGGTCACTTCTTGAATATCTTCTGGAGCGCCTCCTGAGCCTTTTTCAGAGGCTCGGAGACCGTGGTGTCGGCGCGCGCGGGCTTCTTGGCGGCGCGCGTCGTGTCGGCGCGGGAGGTGTCCGCACGAGTCTTCGCCGTGTCGGCTCGCGTCGTGTCCGGACGGTTCTTGCCCATGATGTTCTCGAAGATCTCCTTGGCGAGACCCTTCCCCGCGGCCTCCATCGTGGAGGCCGCCTTGAGCGACACCTTGGGGTTCGTCATGGTGCCGGTGATCGAGACCTTGATCGGCAGCCGCCCCTGCTCGTCGCGGGCATAGTTGGCGAACTGGCCCAGGGCGGTGCTCGATTGGATCCGCCCCGGCGCGAGCCTGAGGAGGAGATCGAGGTCGAGCGACTTGTCGAAACCGGCGGAGCCCGCGAGCTGCATCAGGTCCTTGCCGAGAGCGCCGTCCACCTGGTTGAGCACCAGCCGGCCCTTGTCGATCTTGGCCGAGTACTTGAGCGTCTTGAAGACCAGGTCGTCGAGCGAGCCCGGTCCGTTCACCGAGCCGAGCGCCGACCGGAGCGCGCTGATGGTGGGCGTTTCCAAGATCTTCCCTTCCTCGACGTTCCCCTGGAGCGCTCCCGTGAGCGTGTTCATGGCCGCGAGGCCGGGAAGGCCGGCGCCCGAAATGTCCGCCTGGCCCGTCGCGAATCCGGTGAGCCCGAGGTTCAAGGGCATCATGCCGCCGACGAACTCCCGAACCGGGACGCGCTTCATCTCGAAGTGGACGGCGTAGGACGGATCCTTCGTGATGTTCGCCACCTCGACCTTGCCGGCGAGGGTTCCGGTCCCCATGTCCCCCTGGATGGGGGCAGCGACGAGCTTGTCCGCGGCGAAGGCGATCGGGGCCGAGAGATTGCGGATCGTGAGACTCCCCGAATGCACCTCTCCGATCGTCACGAGCCCGTCGAACGAGCGGAGGGGGATCGCGGGGGGCGCCGCCTTAGCCTTCGAGTCCTTGCCCTTCCCCTTCTCTTGCGCGGACTTCGGATCGGCCCACTCCTCGGCGACGAACTTGTCCATCGAGGCGCGGAACGTCCCGGTGCCGAGCGGCTTCCCCTGCTTCACGGTTCCGGTGAGCGACAGATGGGACGATCCGACCTTGGCGGTCATCGATCGCACGTTCGCGGTCTGCTGATCGCCGTCGATGTGGAACTGGAGATCGGTCACCGGCCGCTGGAGCCCCGTCACGGAGCCGCTCAGCTCCTTTCCGGTGACCGTCCAGCGGACGACCGGCGCGGCCGGAGGCTCGAGCGCGAACGTGGCGCCCACCTCGAGCGTGCCCATCGTCCAGACCGGCGTGTTCGGCATGAGCCCGTTCAAGCGCGCCGCCGGCGCGGAGACGTGGAGGTCGCCTTTCGAGCCGCCGCCGGGCGCCGTCGATCCCGCGGCGGCCACGGCCAGCGCCACGCCGGAGCCTGCTCCGGTGGCATCCATCGTGAACTTCTGATCCGCGGTCGTCTCGTATCGCACCTGCACGCGATCGAGCGTGAACTTGTTGGGTCCCGCTTCGATCGAGAGGGGGCGAAGATTCGCCTCGCCGTTCTGCACCATCGCCTCGCTGGTGCCGCCGATGTCGATCTTCCAGGACGCGGTGGTCTTCCAGTCCACGGGGGCGCTCCCTGGGCTCTCCGGCATGAGGGCGCGGAACGCTTCGTCGCTCGACTTCAAATCCTGCGGCTTCCCCGTGATCACGATCGCGAGCGGCATGGCATCGCTGCCTTCGGGCGGCTTGTGGAACGAGCCCGAGAGCTCGCTCGTGAGCGCTCCCACCTCGATGTGCCCCTGGGTGAACTCGTAGCGCGTCCCCTGATCCCGCGATTCGATCGTCGCGGTCGCGTGGAGCGGCCCCGGCAAGGCGACGGCCTTCCCCTGCGCGGACGGCTTCCAGGACAGGCTGTCCCCCTTGGCTTCGACCTTCGCGCTTCGAAACGCGTCGAGATTGCCGTCGATGTCGACGGATCCCGAGAGACCGCGCAGGTCGTAGCCGGATCCGTAGCGGTCGCGGCTCCGGACGTCGACGCGATCGAACCCGAGCTTGGGAAGATGGAGCGCGAAGGAGGGCTTCTCCTCCTTCTTCTTCCCTTCTCCCGGCGGCTTCCCGCGCTCGTACATCGCGATGCCCGCACCGTTCACCTGCGCCGCGTCGATCTCGACCTTGCTGAAGAGGAGCGGCAGGAGCCGGAAGCGCACGATGACTTCGCCGATGCGGCCGTCCAGGGACGGCTCGCCCTGCCCTTCGGCCGGCATGCGGACGGTCATCCCCTCGATCTTCACCCCGAACGACAGGCCCTGGAGTCCGGTGGTCATGCGCTTCCACCGGATGGTCGCGCCCTGGCTCTTCGAGGCCATCTTCATCGCCTGGGACTCGACGAAATCTTTGGGGAGGAGGAGCCACGCGGCCAGGTAGACGAGCACGACGAGGCCGACGATGGATCCGAGGACGATCCAGAGGATGCGCTTCCCGCGGGATGCCGCGGCCGGTTTCGGCGTATCGGCCATGGATCAGCCTTTCGAGGGGACTTCGGTGTAGAACGCGCGGACGCAGGACGCCACGCGCTCGATCTGCTCCCGCGTGATGCCTGGGAAGAGAGGCAGCGAGATCACCGCGCCCGCGAGCGCCTCCGAGACCGGGAACGCCCCCGGACCGAGCCCCAAAGGCGCGAATGCGGGCTGGAGGTGGAGCGGGATCGGGTAGTAGATGCGGGTCGCGACGCCCTGCTCGCGAAGATAGGCCTGGAGCGCGTCGCGCCGCGGCGCCCGGATCGTGAATTGATGGTAGGTGTGCTTCGCCCCCGCGGGCTCCTCGGGAAGCGTGACCGGCGCGCCGGCGAGCGCCTGGCGATAGGCCTGAGCCGCGTCGCGCCGCGCCGCGATCCACGCGTCGAGATGGCGCAGCTTCGTGCGCAGGAACGCCGCCTGGAGCGCGTCCAGCCGGGCGTTGGTGCCGACCGCGGTGTGCCGGTAATCGCCCGCGTCACCCTGACGCGAGAGGAGCCGCACGCGCCAGGCGACGTCGTCCCGGTCGGTGACGAAGGCCCCCGCGTCGCCGAGCGCCCCCAGGTTCTTGGTCGGGAAGAAGCTCAAGGTCGCGCCCATGTCCGCCTTCCCCACCGGCACGCCCTGGTCGGTCGCGCCGATCGCCTGCGCCGCGTCCTCGAGGAGCGGGATCGCGCGCGTCTGGGCCAGGCGCGTGAGGGGCGCGAGATCGCATGCGAGGCCGTAGAGATGCACGGCAAGGATCGCCTTCGTGCGCGGTCCCAGACGCGACTCGACCGACGCCGGGTCCAACCCGAAGCGACGGGGTTCCACGTCGGCAAAGACCGGCGTCGCCCCCGCGTGCGCCACGGCGCTCGCGGTGGCGAAATAGGTGAACGCGGGCAGGATCACCTCGTCCCCCGGTCCGACGCCCAGCGCCTGGAGCGCGAGCGTGATCGCCGAGGTTCCGGACGAGAGCCCGATCGCGTGGGTCAGCCCCGTGGCCTGAGCCAGCTCGCGCTCGAAGGCGTCGTGCTCCGCCCCCAGGATGAACTGCCCCGAGGAGAGCACGCGCTCGAAGTCGCGCTTCAGCTCCTCCGCGATCGCGCGATGCGCGAGTCCGAGATCGAGGAGCGGTACGGGCGCAGCGCTGGACGGGGCGCCGGGCGGGACCGTCTTCACGAGCGCGCGCCCTTCGGCTCGGCCTCGGCACGCGCGCTCTTGTGCGCGGCGCGAAGCCTGTCGAGGATCCCTTCCCGATCCCTGTAGAGCCGCTTCAAGGGCCGCGCCTCGTGCTTCGAGAGCGCGTACGCCGCGAGGATCGGAAGCGCCACCGTCGAATCGACGTACGCGACCACCGCGTCCGGAAGGCGATCGGGATCGATCTTGCCCCAGCTCACGGCCTCGCCCGGCGTCGCGCCGGAGAGCCCCCCCGTGTCGGCGCGGGCATCGGTGACCTGGAGGAAGTAGTCGTGCCCCTCCTCCTCGATGCCGAGCACTTCCTGGATCTGCGGCTCGGTCTGGAGCGCGAAATTCTTGGGCGACCCACCGCCCAGGATCAGGATCGCGCTCTTGCCGCCCTTCTGCTTGGCGTCGTACACGATCGCGGCCGTCTCGTTCACGTCGCGGAACACGTCCCAGTGGATCGCCTCTCCGTCGAGCCAGAGCTCCGCCGCGTTCATGCCGATCGAGCTGTCTCCCGGCGACGACGTGTAGACCGGCACGTCGAGCGCGTGCGCCTGCGCGAGGAGCGACGTCTCCTTCTGCCCGAGCGCCTTCTCCCGCTCGAGGATGTACTTCCCGACGCGGTAGTGGAACTCCGCCGTGCCCATGGGCGCGCGGAACTCCGGCTGCCGCATGACCTCGCGGAAGAAGGAGTCGGTCGAGAGGAGCACGTCATAGTCGAAGAAGATGTCGAAGATGCGCACGATCCCCTGCTCGCGCAGCACGACGTCGTCCACGTTCGAGCGTCCCTGGTGCATCGTGAGGCCGATGCCGAAGTGGGTGTCGTGGTAGAGATTCGCCCCCGTCGAGATGATCCAGTCGACGAAGCCCGCCTTGAGGAGCGGGATGAGGCACGACCGGCCGAGGCCCGCCGGCGTGAGCGCGCCGCTCAGCGTGATGCCCACCGTCACGTCGGGCTCCAGCATCTTCTCGACGAAGAGCCGGCACGCCTCGCGGAGGCGCGCGCCGTTGTAGGCCAGGAACGACTGGTCGACGAGCTGGTCCACCGTGATGCCGGGACGGATGGGGTCCGGCGCGATCTTGGGTCCCTTCGAAACGTTCTGGCCGGGGGCCATCATGCCCTCCCGTAGATGGGGATCAGCGCGCCGGAGACGGCCGAGGCCGCGTCCGACGCGAGAAACGCGAGAAGCGCCGCGATCTGATCGGGGCGCACCCAGTCATCGAATTTCGCCTTCGGCATGGCGGCCCGGTTGGCCGCGGTGTCGATAGTGCTCGGCAGGACCGCGTTCGCGGTCACGCCGTCCGCGATCAGCTCCTTGGCCAGGGTTCCGACGAGCCCGTGGAGGCCGATCTTGGCCGCGGCGTACGCGGCTGCGCCCGGGTAGTACTGAATCGCGCCGCGCGAGGAAACGAAGAGGAGCCGTCCCGATCCCGCCTTCTTCGCGTGCGGGATCACGTGCTTCGCGGCCCAGAACGCGGAGACGAGATTGAGCTCGATCATGCTCCGGACGTCGCCCGCCTCCACCGACTCCACGCCCACGCCCCCCCGGTATCCCCCCGCGACGTGCGCGAGCACGCGAATGCCGCCCATCGCGGACGCGGCCAAGGACACCGCGCCGGCCATCGAGGACTCGTCGGTCACATCGGCCACGAATCCATGGAGGTCGCCCGATCGAACCGAATCCTGGTGCGCGCTCGAGAGCGCGGTCCACTCGGACTCGGTGCGATACGAGACGGCGACCTTGAGCCCGTCCGCGAGGAACCGCGCGACCACGGCGCGGCCGAGACCTCCGGTCCCGCCCGTGACGAGCGCGCTGTTCGACGCGGAGCTCACGCGCGCTTCCGCTCAGGGAGTGGCATAGCGCGCAGTATAGCGTGGGGTCTCCTGGACCCGCCAGAGCCCCTCGTGCGGCGCCCAGCCGATCGCGGCTCCCGCGACGCGGATCTCGACCTGGCCACCGCGGGTCGGACCGAGCCGCACCCGCTCGCCCGCGCCGAGCACGACCGGCGCGCGCGACGGCTCGTCGGGGCCGCGCTCGACCGCGAGCTGCGGTACGACCACGACGGCCTCGGGATGCACGGCTTCGGCGTGCGCCCTCGCGAGCAGCCACACGTGGATCGCGGCGCCCACCGCCACGGCGAGGACCGCGGCGATCGCGAGGGTCCGCGGGAGGCGGGTGACGCGGGAGGCGATCCCGAGCGCGGCTCCCACGAGGAGAAGGATGGCCCCGGCCCACGCGATCTCCGCGGTCGAGAGCGGGACCTCGCCAGGCACCTCGATCTCGTCCTGGGACTCCACGCCCCGTGCGCGCGCCGCGGCGGCCGTGGCTTGCTTCAGATTGATCTGGATGTCGCGCGCGCGCGGCTCGAGCCTCGCGGCCGCGGTCAAGAACGCCACCGCCGGACCGACATCGCCCTGGTCCAGCGCCGCCGTCCCCGCGTTGTAGAGGACGTCCGCGCGCGGAGGGGGCGCGGTGGCCGCGTCCGCCGCTCCCGCGACGACCAGCGTCGCCGTGACGATGAAGAGCGCCAGCCTCACGCGAGCCCCTCCCGGAAACGGCGCACGAGCTCCGCGGCGGCCTGGAGCGCGGTCCCTCCCGCGCCTCGAGCATCCGGCGGCGCGTACGCCAGCTGTTCAAGACGCTCGAGCGTCTCCTTCCAGCGCGCGGCATCCTCCGCGGGCATGCCGGCCGTCGTGAGACGCGCCGCGGCGTCCCCGACCGGGAGCCCTTCGATGTCGGCTACGTACCGGGCTTCCGCCGCTCGACGGAGGAGCAGGGCCGTGCGAGCCGGGGTTGGCGCCGCGCTGCCCGCGCGGGCGAGCTCCCGCGCGATCGCATCGAGCTCGCGCTCCCGCTTCCGGCGCGGGTCGCGGAGCGAGCGGTCGCGCGCGCCGAGCCCGGCCAGCACGCCGAGGTACGCGAGGAGCGATCCCCACGCGACCACATCCGCGGGCCAGGGGGGCACGAGCGCGAGCGAGCCCCCCGCCCCCGGATGCGAGCGTCGCGGCGCTACGGGACCGAGCAGGGCCGCGGGGCCGAGCGTGTCGCTGCCCGAGCCGGGCGGCAGGACCCGGACCGTGATCGTGTCGGATACCTGGGTCCGGTAGCGCCCCTGCTCCGGGTCGAACCACGAGAAGCGGACGGGGAGGATCGCGAACGATCCCGGACGCTCGGGAACGAAGCTCGTCTCCCGGCGGCGCTCCCCTTTCAGGCGAAGCCCCGAACGATCGAGGCCCGTCGACGCGGCTCCCGCGTAGCGGCGCGAGGGAAGCGTGCTCGAGACGTCGGGGTCGCTCGCGGCCGCGAGGTTCCCTTCCCCCTTGAGCACGGTCGCGACGTTCACGGGCTCCCGCGCGCGGACGACGGCGCGGTCCACCGTCACGTCGAGGTCGTAGCTGCCCACGGCGCCCCGGAACGTCGACGGCGCTCCCTTCGGAAGGGGCGCGACGTCCACCGCGAGCTGCTCGGTCGTGAGCTCGATATCCTGCACCTGGGTTTCCGGCATGCCGAGCGCGCTCCAGGGATCGGGGACAGGGACCTGCCGCACGACCTGCGCGTGCACGCGCCCCGGTCCGATCCGGAGCCTTCCGGTGCGCGTCGGGAAGTACTCCACCCGCATCTCGGTCGCGTCGTACTCGACGTCGCCCACGCGGATCCGGCCGGTGCGCGCCGGCCCCAGCACCTCGGTCCAGAACCCGGGCGCGTCGGGCGGATCCCACGCGGGCGCGCCTTCGTAGCGCACGCGCGAGTAGAGCGTGAAGCGCGCGGTCACCCCTTCGTTCCAGTAGGCGCGCGTGCGGTCGAGCGTGAGCCGCGCGAAGAGCTCCGGCCCTCCCCCGCCGCCCAGGCCGCCGCCCGAGCGCGGCATCGTCGCGCGCACGTGGAGCACGAGCTGCTGCGTCTTCGCCTCCTTCTTGCCCGAGCGAATCAGGAAGGAGGGGATCACATAGTCGCCGGGGGTGCTCGCGCGGAGCACGAACGTGCTCGTCACGCTGCGTGAGATCACCCCGTTCATCCAGGAGAACCCTTGCGATTGCTCCGTCGCGGTCACGTCGAGACCGGCGATCAGGGGCAGCTTGATGGCGGGGACGTCCAGTCCTTCGGCCGTGATCGTGATGGCGAGGGTCGCGGGCTCCCCGACGAGGACCTGCTGCCGATCGAGCTCGGCCTCGGCGGTGAGCTGCTCGGCGCGCGCGGAGGACGGAAGGAGCGCGAGCGCCGCCGCCGCCAGGAGCGCGAGCGCCGCCGCGAGCGCCAGAAGGAACGACGGCGCGCGAACCGAGATCCACGGAACGCCCTTCACCATGTCACCAATCCTTGTCCTTGGTCTCCTGCGGCGAGCCTGCGCGCTCCTGGCGGCGCGCGGACTTCCGCTCCTCCTCGAGCGCATTCAGCCAGTGCTCCGCCTCGGAGGGATTCGGAATCGTGCCGCTCATCTGGCCGGGCGGCTGCGGGGCGGAGCCGGGCGGCTTGGTCGGGGGCGGCGTGTTCGGCTGAGATCCGGGCGGTGATTGACCCGACGTGCCCGACCCGGACGAGCCTGACCCTCCCTGTCCCTGCCCTCCCGACGACGCTTGCGGGGGCCGGTTCCGTCCGCGGCGAATCGCTTCCTCGAGGTTCTTCTTCGCGTCCGCGCGATTCGGATCGATCGTCAGCGACTGGCGGTAGAGCTTCGCCGCCTCGTCGTAGCGCCCCTGCCGAAGGCTCTCGTTCCCCAGATTGTACGCGGCCGCGGAGCGCGCGGGGTTTCCTCGGAGATCGCGCGACGTGAAGGCTTCCGTGTACGCCTCACGCGCGGAATCCGCCTGCCCGGCCGCGCCGAGCGCGAGCGCCCGGTCGTACCGCACCGCCGCCGAGCGCGGAAGCTCCCGCTCCGCTTCGCGGAAGGACTGCACCGCTTCCTTGGGATGCTTCTCCTTGAGCTGCCGCATGCCCCGTCCCGCGGCGCCGCCCCACTCGTACAGGGCGCCCGAGGCGCCGAGCGCGAGGAGGAGCCACGGGGCGAGCCCGGCGGCGCGCGCGAAAGCGATCCCTGCAGCGTCGAGGGAGCGCGGCGCTCTCACGCGCGCCTCCGTCTCGGAATCGCGCGCTCGGCGAGAAGGAGCATCCCCGCCAGCGCGGCGATCCACGGGAACCGATCGTCGTACGCGCGGATCGTCTGTCCGCGCACTTCCTGATTTCCGCCCGAGCGCACGCCGTCCGCCGCGCGCACCGCCGCCTGTCCGCTCCCGTCCCCGTGCTCGTACCGGCCGCCCCCCCGCCTTGCCAGATCGCGAAGGAGCCCTTCGTCGAGCTTCGTCCGCACCGGCGCCCCGTCCAAGCCGCGCCGCTGGCCGACGACCGTCCCGGTCGAGTCGACCACGGGGATCGTGGCTCCGGCCGCGCCGCCGATCCCGATCGTGAACAGGCGCGCGCCGGCCTGGCGCACCGCCGATGCGCCCGCGCGCGGGTCGCCGCTCAGGTTTTCGCCGTCCGAGATCAGGATCACCGCGCGCGGCCGGTCGCTCGGTCGTCGGAGATAGCGCGCCGCGAGCGCGAGACCGGCGCCGATGTCGCTTCCGGGGAGATCGATGTCGTCGGGGCCGAGCGTCTCGACGATCGTCGCGAGTCCGTCGTAGTCCGTGGAAAGCGGGCTGAGGAGGCGCCCCGTTCCGGCGAAGCCGATCAGTCCGACCGACGACCCCTCGAGCGACGCGAGGAGCGTGTGGATCTCGCGGGCCGCGGCCCCGAGCCGGTCCGGGTGGGCGTCGCGCGCCATCATGCTGCGCGAGAGATCGAGCGCGATCACGACGTCCGCGCCGGTCGAGGTCGTGGTGACGAGGCGGTAGCCCGATTGCGGCCGGGCGAGGCCGACCGCGGCTAGCGCGGCCGCGGCGATCAGGAGCAGGCCGCGAAGCAGGCGAAGACCGCGCCCGGGATCGCCCGTCAGCTTGCGGAGCGCGTCCCTGTCGCCGAGCCCGGCCTCGGTCCTCCGGCGCGCGCGGAGAGCCCACCCCCACGCCAGAAGGAGGAGCGGCACGAGCCAGAGGAGCTGCAGCCGATCGGGATCCGCCCAGCGCATGCGAAGCCTCTACGGATACCGGCGCAGGAGGAGCGCGCCGATGAGAAGGTCCAGAGCGAGGAGCGCCCCTGCGGCTCCCATGAGGCCGGGGCCCACCTCGGCCCATCGCGTGTACGAACGCATCTCGACCTGGGAGGGTTCCATGGCGTCGATGTCATGGTAGACGCGGGAGAGGAGCTCGGCGTTGGTGGCCCGGAAGTAGCGGCCTCCGGTCAGCGAGGCCACCTGCTTGAGCGTCGGCTCGTCGACGTCGGAGCGCACCCACACGTAGTGGCGCCCGAGCACGGGATCGTCGATCGGATAGGGAGCCTGCCCCAGCGTGCCCGCGCCGACCGCGTAGACCCGCACGCCGACCGCCGCCGCGAGACGCGCCGCCGTCACCGGGTCGACGGGACCGGCGTTGTTGATGCCGTCCGTCATCAATATCATGACGCGGCTCTTCCCCTTCGCGGACCGGAGGACGTACGCGCCCTGCGCGATCGCGCCGCCCACCGCGGTGCCGTCCGGAAGCTGGCCGAAGTCGAGCCCGTCGATCAGGCTCGCCAGCCCCTCGTAGTCGAGGGTCAAGGGTGAGATGAGCTCGCTCCGTCCCGCGAATCCGACGAGCGCGATCCGGTCCTGCGTGCGGCCGCGGAGGAACTGCTTGGCCACCTGCTTCGCGACGTAGAGCCGGTTCTGCGGACGGAAGTCTTCGCACCGCATGCTCCCCGATTGATCGATGGCGAGCACGATGTCGATCCCCTCGCTCACCACCTGGCGCATCTCGCGCCCCGCCTGAGGGCGGGCGGCGGCGATGCAGAAGAGGAGCGTGGCGATCGGAAGGAAGAGGGGCGCGATGCGCGCGATGAGCACGCGCACTCCCCCCGGACGAGGCAGCGTCGCGAGCGATGGGACCGGCAGGACCGGCGCGCGGAACCGGCCGCGGCGGCGGAGCACGATCCAGACGATCGCGTACGGGATGAGGAGAAGGAGGAACCAGGGCTCCTGAAATCGCATGTCAGCTCGTCCCTCCGGGAATGGAGGAGGATGGAGGTGTCGTCGTCGCTGGACGTGCCCCCATCACATTTCCCGCGAGCGAGGCCGCGAGGTCGAGCGCCTCCCTCGCCTCACCGAACGGATCCTCGTGGCGGGCGAATCGCACGAGATCGCTCCTCTGGAGCGCGCGCTCCACGAGTGCTGCGGCCTCGCCGCGCACGTCGGGACGGCGCTCGAGCTCCCGCTTCAGCTCGGTCGTCGTCCGGTCGAGCGCGGGAATCCCGGTCACCGCGCCCACGTAGGCTCGGATGGCGAGCGAGAGCCGGTCGTAGAAGCGGTCGCGCGGAAGCGACTCGATCTCCCCGCGGAGCGCCTCGATGGCGCGCAGGAAGGGCACCTCGGGCGCCTCGGGTGTCGCCTCGACGTCGAGTCCCTTGGCCGCACGGCGCCACCGCCGGATCGCGAGAACGATCGCGACGATGGCCGCGAGGAGCAGGAGTGCCAGACCGGCAGCCAGCGCGATGTCGATCGGCCGGAGCTCCGGCTTGATGGGACCGCGGTCGGGCTCGGGGTGTTCCGGTGACGCCTGCGTCAGGGAATCCACCGCGAGCGTATCGACCGGGAACCTGAGCGTGTCCCGGCGGTCCGGGAAGCGCACAACGAGCCCCATCACCGGAAGCGGGATGCGGCCCAGATCGAAGCCTCGCACCTCGAACGTTCCCGACCAGATCAGGCCCCGCTCTCCGCGCGCCGTCGACGGCTTTCGATCGATGACGTCGAGGGCCGGTGTTCCCGGATCGCGCAGAAGACTCTCTGCGCGTGCTTCCTTGGGAAGCTCCGCGCGAAGCGTCCACCGTGAGGGCTGCCCGAGCGTCACGCGCGACGGCTGGAGCTCGCTCGCGACGCGGAAGTGGTGTGCCCCGAGTGTCCCCTCGCGCGCGATGGCGGACCGGGACGCCTCGCTCCCCTTGTCGGCGCAGCCGGCCAGGCAGAAAACGGCCACGGCGAGCACCGAGGTCATGGCAGGCGACACGGCCGAGGCGGCGCGAATCGGCCGGCGGGCGGCGGTGCGGGAGCGCACGGCCTACCTCCGACGGGTGCGGGCTTCGAAGTGACGGATCAGCGCCGGCGCGACCGGCGCATCCGTCGAGAGCGCGATGCGCCCCGCCCGCCCGCGGACGAACGCCTCGCCCAGGCGCCGCGAGCGCCGCGACTGGACCGCGCGCCACTCCTGCCGCGGGCGGCGCGCCCCGAGGTCCACCCACCCGGTGCGGCCGGTCTCCAGATCCTCCACCTGGACGAGTCCGGAAGGAGGGACCGCCGCCTCGAACGGGTCGCTCACCTCGAGCACGACCAGCTCGTGCCGGCGCGCGAGGTGCGCGAGCGGCCGGTCGAATTCCTCGGTGATCCAGTCGGAGATCACGAAGACGGTCGCGCGCCGCCGGAGCACGCGTCCCAGGAACGCGAGCGCCTGTCCGAGATCGGTCCCGGTTCCCTTCGGCTCGAGGGCGACCATGTCCCGCACGAGCCTAAGCGCCCGGGCGCGGCTCTTCGAGGGCGGCAGGTAGAGCTCGATCTGGTCGGTGAAGAGGAGGAGACCCACGCGGTCGCGATTGCGCGCGGCCGCGAGGGCCACGAGCGCGCCCGCCTCCGCCGCCGTCTCGCGCTTCGTGCGCGCGCGGCTCCCGAACCGGAGGGATCCCGAGAGATCGAGCGCCACGACCACCGTCAGCTCGCGCTCCTCGTCGAAGCGCTTCACGAAGGGATGCCCCACGCGGGCCGTGACGTTCCAGTCGATCGCGCGGATGTCGTCGCCGGGGACGTACTCGCGGACCTCGGCGAACTCGAGCCCCTGGCCGCGGAATGCCGAGCGGTAGGCCCCCGAGAAGACCTCCTCCACCGCCCGCCGGCTCCGGATGGTGAGCCTCCGGACCTGCGCGAGCAGCTCGGGGGTGATCACGGAACCTCGACGCGGGCGAGCAGTCGCCGAGAGACCTCGTCGACCGGGACCCCTTCGGCCTCGGCTTCGTACGTGAGGAGGATCCGGTGGCGGAAGACGTCGGGGGCGAGCGCCTTGACGTCGTCCGGCGTGACGTACGCGCGGCCGTCGAGAAACGCGTTGGCCCGCGCCGATCGCGCGAGCGCGAGGGTCGCGCGCGGAGACGCGCCGTACTGGATGAGGGGCCTGAGATCGAGCCCGAAGCGCTCCGGTTCGCGCGTGGCGTGCACGAGGTCCACGATGTAGCGGCGAATCCGCTCGTCCAGGTAGATCCCGTTCGCCGTGTGCCGCGACTTGATGATGCGCTCCACGTCGATCACGCGCTTCGGCGGCTCGGGCGGATCGCCGCCCATGCGGTCGAGAATACGGCCTTCTTCCTCGGGACTCGGATAGCCGACCCGGATCTTGAGGAGGAAGCGGTCCATCTGCGCCTCGGGAAGCGGATAGGTCCCCTCCTGCTCGATGGGATTCTGCGTCGCGAGCACCCAGAAAAGATCCCCGAGCGGATGCGTCTTCTCGCCGATCGTGACCTGCCGCTCCTGCATGGCTTCGAGGAGCGCGCTCTGCACCTTCGCGGGCGCGCGGTTGATCTCGTCGGCGAGGAGGATCTGCGTGAACACGGGTCCCAGCTTCGGCGTGAACGCGCCCGTCTTCGGATCGAACACGAGCGTGCCGGTGAGGTCCGCCGGGAGGAGATCGGGCGTGAACTGAACGCGGTGGAACGTCGCATGGATCGTCTGCGCGACCGTCTTCACGGCGAGGGTCTTCGCCAGACCGGGGACCCCTTCGAGGAGCAGGTGCCCGTCGGCGATGAGTCCGATCAGGATCCGCCGGACCATCTCCTCCTGCCCGACGATGGTCCGCTCGATCTCCTTCAAGAGCGGTCCGACGAACGAGCTCTCCTCGCGGACGCGCGCGGTGCGTTCTTCCAGCGTGGCTTCGGTCATCGTGGTCGTCCGGGGCTCGGGTCTAGGAGGCTCGGTTCGGGTAGAGCGGGAAGGAGGCGCAGAGGTCCTCGACCTGCGCCCGAATCTTGGCGAGCGCGGCCGGCTCGGAACGCTTCTGGAGGGCCTCGTCGATCCAGCGGCCCAGCGTGCGGAACTCGGACTCCCCCAGGCCGCGCGTCGTGACCGCGGCGGCGCCGATCCGGATGCCGCTCGTCACGGCTGGAGGACGGGGATCGTTCGGGACGGCGTTCTTGTTCACGGTGATGCCGGCCTTGTGAAGGGCATCCTCGCCCTCGGCGCCGGAGAACCCGGCGTTCCTCAGGTCGAGCAGGATGAGATGGTTGTCCGTGCCGCCGGTCACGAGCTCGTAGCCGTGGGTGATGAGCTCCTGCGCCAGGGTCTTCGCGTTCGCCACGACCTGCGCGGCGTACTCCTTGAACGCGGGCGTGGAGGCCTCGCGGAAGCAGACCGCCTTGGCCGCGATCACGTGCATGAGCGGGCCGCCCTGCATCCCGGGAAATACCGACTTATCAATCGCTTTGGCGAACTGACTCTTGCAGAGGATGAAGCCGCTCCGGGGTCCCCGCAGGGTCTTGTGCGCCGTGGAGGTGACCACGTCCGCGTAGGGCACGGGGCTCGGGTGCACCCCGCCCGCGACCAGGCCGGCGACGTGCGCCATGTCGAAGACGAACGCCGCCCCCACCTCGTCCGCGATCGCGCGGAACTTCGCGTAGTCGAAGAAGCGTGGGTACGCGCTCGCGCCGGCCACGATGACACGCGGCTTGTGCTCCCGCGCCATCGCGGCCACCTGGTCGTAATCGAGGAGCCCGGTGTCGGGCGAAAGGCCGTACTGGACCGCGCGGAAGATGATTCCGGAGTGGCTCACCTTGTGCCCGTGGGTCAGGTGCCCGCCGTGGGCGAGCGCCATCCCGAGCAGCGTCGAGCCTGGGGGCATGAGCGCGAGATAGGTGCCGAGGTTGGCCTGCGCCCCGGCGTGCGGCTGAACGTTCGCGTGCTCCGCGCCGAAGAGCGCCTTCGCCCGCTCGATTGCGAGCGACTCGGCCTTGTCCACGAACTCGCAGCCGCCGTAGTAGCGCTTCCCCGGATAGCCCTCGGCGTACTTGTTGGTGAGCGGGGAGCCCATCGCCTCGAGCACCGCCTCGCTCACGAAGTTCTCCGAGGCGATCAGCTCGAGCGTGGTCTGCTGTCGGTGGACCTCGTCGTCGATGGCGCGCGCGATCTCGGGATCGGCGGCATGGAGCGCCGCGTCGTGCGCGCTCGTAGGCGCGGCCTCGGAGCGCGCCATCAGATCCTTCGTCCCGCCCGGCTCACCGGGCCTTCTTCGCCGCGCGCTGAACCTTGGTCTTCGCGTCGACCGGGAAGAGCCAGCCGTGGCGGTCGCGCGCGCGTCCCTCGATGATGTCGAAGAAGGCGTCCTGGAGCCGCCGCGTCATCGGGCCGACCGTGCCGGCCCCGATCCCGATCCTGTCGATGGAGGTGATCGGAGTGATCTCGGCCGCGGTGCCGGTGAAGAAGACCTCGTCCGCGATGTAGAGCGCCTCGCGCGGGATCTGCTCCTCGCGCACCTCGATGCCGAGGTCCTTCGCGATCTGGATGATGCTGTCGCGCGTGATGCCCGGCAGGATCGCGTTCGCGATGGTCGGCGTGTGGAGGACGCCGTTCCTGACGAGGAAGATGTTCTCGCCGCTTCCCTCAGCGACGTAGCCGAAGGTGTCGAGCGCGATCCCTTCCTGATAGCCGTCGGTGATCGCCTCGAGCTTCACGAGCTGGCTGTTCATGTAGTTCGCGCCCGTCTTCGCGAGCGCCGGAAACGTATCCGGAGCGGAGCGGCGCCACGAGGACACCCTGACCGCGATGCCGCGCTCGAGCGCGTCCTTGCCCAGGTACTTGCCCCAGTTCAGGGTCGCGATCGCGACGTCCACCGGGACGCCCGTGGGATTCACGCCGAGGGTCTTGTACCCGCGGTAGACCACGGGGCGGATGTAGCAGGCCTTGCCGCCGTTCCGCCGCACCGTCTCACGCGTCGCCTCCATCAGCTCGTCGTAGAGATATGGAATGTCGAGACGCGCGATCTTGCAGGAGTCGAGGAGGCGCTGCACGTGCCGGTCCAGGCGGTAGATCGCAGTGCCGTGCGGCGTGTCGTACGCGCGAATCCCCTCGAAGGCGCTGGAGCCATAGTGCACCACGTGCGAGAGAACGTGGATCGTGGCTTCCTCGAACGGCACGAACTTGCCGTTCATCCAGATCGTCCCCCTCACTTCCTCTGCCATTCGCTTCTCCTTCCGCCTTGAACGATACGCCGCTATCGGACGCCTTCCCGCCGTTCGACCGCCTCACGGATGAGCGGGAGCCATCGAAGGAGATGGCTTCGAATGCGGTTGAAGGTGTCGTCGTATTCGACCGAGGTGCCGCCGATCGGGTCGTGGATTCCGGTGCGCATGGCCTCCGTCCCGTCGGCGCCCTGTTCGGTGATGAGGTGGATCCGGTCGGCCGCGTCGGGCGCGAGCTCCCGCGCCCTCGCGACGTGCCCCGGCTCCATGCCCAGGATCAGCTCGGAATCGCGGATCAGCTCGGGCGTCAAGCTCGTGGATTGATGCCCGCGCAGATCGATGTCCCGCGAGCCGGTGGTGCTGACGGCGAGCGGGGTGGCGGGAACGCCAGGAACGGCGTTGGTCCCGGCCGAGAGCACGCGCACGTGGGCCGCGATCTCGGAGGGCAGGAGCGACCGCAAAGCTCCCTCCGCCATCGGGCTCCGGCAGGTGTTCCCGGTACAGACGATGAGGACTTGGATCACGTGGTTTGGCCCTCGGGATGCGTTCGTAGGCTCGGGGTGAGTCTAGGGTCCGGCCTCTGGACCGTCAAGGCTTCCATCCCCTAGCTGGACCGCGCCTTGGCGCAGGATTTCGACCCCCTGCGGCCCAACCCGGACCAGGGTCGACGGGCGGCCGTCCAGGACCCCTCCGTCGACGATCAGGTCGGCCACCCCCGATGGGGCGTCGTCCGCCCGCACGGCCGGCGGCTCCCCGCTCCGGTTGGCGGAGGTCGAGAGGACCGGCTCCCCGACTCTCTGGATGACGCCGCGCAGGAGATCGCTTCCCGGACAGCGGACGGCGATCGTCCCGTTTTCGGACCGAAGGGACTCAGGCGCCTCTCGCCGGGCGTCGAGCACCAGAGTCAGCGCGCCCGGCCAGTACCGGCGCGCGAGCTCGAGCGCCTGGGGCGTCGCCTGCGCCCATCGCTCGAGATCACCCGGCTCGGCGATCAGGCCGATGAATCCGGCGCGGGGGTCCTTCTTGAGCGCGCGGATCCGCTCGATCGCGATGCCCGAGGAGGCGCGGGCATGGAAGCCGTACACGCCTTCGGCCGGCAGGAGCGCGACCTTGTCCTCGAGGAGCGCGGCGGCGGCGCGCTCGATCAGGTCCGCATCGGGGTGGGCACCGATCGCGAGCCGGACCGGGCTCACGACGCTAGAGCTTCTCGCCGCGGGCGAGACGCGCCTTGAGATCCTCGAGCTTCGCGCGGAGCGCGGCATCCGAGATCGCGAGGATCTGCGCCGCGAGCACCCCCGCGTTCTTCGCCCCTGCGGAGCCGATCGCCACCGTCGCGACCGGAACGCCCGCCGGCATCTGTACCGTCGACAGGAGTGCGTCCGCTCCTCCGAGCGGCGAGCCGCCGAGCGGAACGCCGATCACAGGGAGCGACGTATGCGCGGCCACCGCGCCGGCCAGGTGATTCGCCATTCCCGCCGCCGCGACGAACACCTGGACACCCCGCTCGGGCGCGCCGCGCACGATGTCCCTCACCTTGTCCGGGCTCCGGTGCGCCGACGCCTGCTCCATCTCGTAGCCAATGCCGAAGGAGTCGAGGACCTTCGCGGTCTCCTGCATCGTGGTCCGGTCGGATTCGCTGCCGAAGAGGATCGCGACCCTGGTCTTCGTGCTCATGGACGTGACGCTCCAGAGGTTTGAGAGGACTGCGCGATGTCCTTGCGGTACTGCATGCCGTCGAACCGGATCCGTCCGACCGCCTGGTAGGCGGCGAGGCGGGCCTGCTCGAGCGTTTCCGAGCGCGCGGTCACGCCGAGAACGCGGCCCCCGCTCGTGATCCACTGCCCGCCGCGCTGTGCGACGCCCGCGTGGTAGACGCGGATGCCGTGCGGCCAGGGGCCGTTCAGACCCTCGATCACCGCGCCCGATTCCGGAGCCGCCGGGTAGCCGCGCGCCGCGAGCACGACGCAAACCGCCGCTCCTTCGTGCGCGACGAACGTGCCGTGCCGCGCTTCAGGCAGGCGGCCACGCGCGGCTTGGTCGGCGAGCGGGAGCAGGTCCTCGACGAGAATCGGGAGCACCGCCTGCGCCTCGGGATCGCCGAAGCGCGCGTTCACTTCGAGAATCTGCGGCCCCTTGGCGGTGAGCATGAGGCCGAGATAGAGAATCCCCCGGTAGGGCGTGCCTTCGGCGCGCAGCGCGGCAAGGAGCGGATCGACCAGGGCATGGGCGATCGCCTTGGCATCCTCGGGCGCGGGCACGCGCGCGGGCGAGCACGCCCCCATGCCTCCGGTGTTCGGGCCCGTGTCGTTATCCCCAAGTCGCTTGTGATCGCGCGCCGGCGGGAAGAGCACCCAGCGCTCGCCGTCCGTGAGTAGGAGGATCGAGGCCTCCTCGCCTTCGAGGAACTCCTCGATGACGAGCGTGCGCCCCGACTCGCCGAGCATGCCGCGGCGCATCCAGCCGTCGATCGCCGCCATCGCCTCGTCCCTGCTCATGGCGACGACGACGCCCTTCCCCGCCGCGAGGCCGTCGGCCTTCAGCACGACCGGAAGGGGCGAGGCGTCGACCAGCCGCTCCGCTTCGTCGGCGGATCGCGCCACCTGGAAGGACGCGGACGGAAGTCCCGCCTTCTGGAAGAGCTCCTTCGCGAAGACCTTGCTCGTCTCGAGCCGCGCTCCGTCGCGACCTGGACCCAGCACGGGCACGTGGGCCTCCCGGAGCGCGTCCGCGAGCCCTCGCTCGAGCGGGATCTCGGGTCCGACGACCACCAGGTCGATGGCGTGGGCGTTGACCCAGCCCACGAGGGAGGGCACATCGCCCGCCTCGATCGCCACGCGCTCGGCGAGCGGCTCCATGCCGGGGCTCCCGGGCGCGATGAAGATCTTGGGGTGGTCGGCGGACCGGTGGAGAGCGTCGACGAGCGCGTGCTCGCGCCCCCCCTGCCCGACGACGAGAACCCTCGGCTCGCTCATCCCTGCTTGGCGAGAGCCGCCTTGAGCGCGGCCTGGAGCTTCTCCGGGTGCGCGCGACCTCCGGAGCGCTTCATCGCCTGGCCGACGAAGAAGCCGAAGGTCTTCTCCTTGCCCGCGCGGAACTCGGCGGCGGGACCGGGATTCGCGGCCACGATCTCCTCCGCGAGCTTCAAGAGCGACGCCTCGTCGTCGATGGGGAGGAGGCCGTGCTTCTTCACGATCTCCTCGGGAGACGCGGGGTCGGTGAGCATCTGCTCGAAGACCGTTTTCCCGATCTTCCCCGAGATCGTCGCTTCGCCGATCATCTTCACGAGCGCGCCCAAGCGATCGGCCTGGATCGGAAACGCCTCGATGGAGAGTCCGTCGCGGTTCCGGATCGCGTTCACCTCGGTCATGATCCAGTTCGACGCGAGCTTCGGCCGCTTCGACAGGCGCACCACCTCCTCGTAGTACGCCGCGAGCGAGCGCGTCTCGGTCAGCACCTCGGCGTCGTACTCGGGAATTTCGTACTCACGCACCAGGCGCTCCCAGAGCGCGTGCGGAAGCTCGGGCAACGAGGTCCGCACCGATTCGATCCACGCGGGATCGAGATCGAGGGGCAGCAGATCCGGCTCCGGGAAGTAGCGGTAATCGTGCGCCTCTTCCTTGCTGCGCATCGATTCCGCGACGCTCCGCTCGGAGTTCCAGAGAAGGGTCTCCTGCACCACGCGCCCTCCCGACTCGATGAGGCCGATCTGGCGCTCGATCTCGAAGGCGATGGCGCGGTCGACGAAGCGGAACGAGTTCAGGTTCTTGATCTCGGTCTTGGTGCCGAACGCCGAGGCGCCCTTCGGACGCACCGACACGTTCGCGTCGCACCGGAGGCTCCCCTCTTCCATGTTGCCGTCGCACACGTCGAGGTAGACGAGGATCTGCCGGAGGCGCGCCATGTAGTCGGTCGCCTCCTCCCCCGAGCGGATGTCCGGCTCGGAGACGATCTCGATCAAGGGCACGCCGGCGCGGTTCAGGTCGACGCGCGTGGTGTGGACCCCTTCCTTTCCTTCCGGATGGAGCGACTTCCCCGCGTCCTCCTCCAGGTGGATGCGGACGAGACCGATCCGCTTCCAGCCCTCCCCCGAGCGTATCTCCACCGATCCGCCCTCGCAGAGCGGACGGTCGTACTGGGAGATCTGGTAACCCTTCGGGAGGTCGGGATAGAAGTAGTTCTTCCGCGCGAACACGCTGCGGGTCGAGATCTTGGACCCCACCGCCAGTCCCACCATCACGGCGTAGCGCACGGCGCGCTCATTCAGCACGGGGAGGACGCCCGGAAGGCCGAGGCAGACGGGACAGACCTGCGTGTTGGGCGGCGCGCCGAAGCGCGTGGAGCAGCCGCAGAAGATCTTCGACGCGGTCTTGAGCTGCGCGTGCACCTCGAGCCCGATCACGGGCTCGTAGCGCTCGCGCGCGGCGGCGACGGCGTCCAGGGATGTCGTGCTCACGCCGCCTCCTCGGCGATCGCAGGGATGCGCCACGCCTCGTCGCTCGCCTTCTCCCACGTTCGCGCGATCCGCAGCAGGGTCGTCTCGTCGAAGGGCTTTCCGACGAGCTGGAGTCCGATCGGGAGGCCGCTCTTCGTGAACCCGGCCGGGAACGACAGAGCGGGAATGCCCGCGAGGGACGCCGGGATCGAGTAGATGTCGTTCAGGTACATGGCGAGCGGATCGTCCGTCTTCTCGCCCAGCTTGAACGGCGGCGTGGGAGTCACGGGAAGGAGGAGCGCGTCCGCCGTGGCGAAGGCCTCGGTGAAATCGCGGCGGATGAGGGTGCGCACTTTCTGGGCGCGGAGATAGTAGGCGTCGTAGTACCCCGCCGACAGAGCATACGTGCCGAGGAGGATGCGCCGGGTGACCTCGCGTCCGAAGCCAAGGCCGCGCGTCGTCTCGTACATCCCCCGAAGGTCGCCGTTCCCCGCACGGAGACCGTACCGCACGCCGTCGTATCGGGCGAGGTTGCTCGAGGCTTCGGCCGGAGCGATGAGATAGTAGGTCGCGATCGCGTACTTCGCGTGCGGCAGGGCCACCTCGGCCTCGCCCGCCCCCAGGCGCTTGAGCTCGGCCCGGACCAGATCGAGGCAGGCCCGGATCTCGGGATCGAGCCCTTCGCTCAGGAGCGCGGAGGGGATTCCGATCGTGAGCCCCTTCACGCCCCGCTCGATCTCGTCGAGATCGACTCCCGCCGCCTCGGGACGGCTCGTCATGTCGCATTCGTCGCGCCCCGCGATCGCATCGTAGAGGAGCGCCGC
The DNA here is from genome assembly GCA_036274595.1 of Candidatus Eiseniibacteriota bacterium. GTDB lineage: Bacteria > Eisenbacteria > RBG-16-71-46 > SZUA-252 > SZUA-252 > WS-9. The sequence goes on from DASUFL010000008.1 coordinate 29,862, forward strand.
GTCGCGCGCGCCTCGGGCGAGCGGCCCGATCTGGTCGAGCGAGGACGCGAACGCGACGAGACCGTAGCGCGACACCGATCCGTACGTCGGCTTCAGACCCACCACGCCGCAGAACGCGGCCGGCTGGCGGACCGACCCGCCCGTGTCCGAGCCGAGCGCGAGCGGAGCCTCGCGCGCCGCGACGGTCGCGGCCGAGCCTCCGCTCGAGCCACCCGGGACGCGCTCGAGATCCCACGGATTCCGCACCGGCTTGTACGCGGAGTTCTCGTTGGAGGAGCCCATCGCGAACTCGTC
>DASUFL010000009.1:0-9303 GCA_036274595.1 Candidatus Eiseniibacteriota bacterium
CCCGGCTCCGTGCCCAAACAACTCGCCCCGGGGCGAGTTGAATTCGCGCCCCGTGTCACCCCTAGCTGAGCACCGCCAGCCGCCGCCGCCACCGCCAGCCGCCGCCACCGCCAGCCGCCGCCGCCACCGCCAGCCCCCGCCGCCACCACCAGCCGCCGCCCTCCAGCCATCCCATGAGCCACCCCAAAAAGCCCGGCGGCTTCGTTCTGCACGGTGCCTCGCATTTCGCTCAAGTTTTCGCCGGGGGAGCCGATACCGCGGGCTGCTCCAGCTCGCCGCGACCCTTAGCCTAAGCATCGCAACCACAAAGACTTTCCAGCCACCTGCCCAACCCTGCGACGCGCGGCACGTCCGTTGCCATTTCCAGCCATCGAACCGGCTGCAGTCGGAGCGACAACCTGCCTTCGACCCTCGCGACCGGACACCCCAACAAACCAGGGACGAAGAGGAGGCCACGATGGCCCGCACCACCAAGCGCGGTCGGAAGACCCGTACCCGGACCGGCATCGACAAGCGTCAGCTCGAGCTCGAAACGATCCGCAATCGCCGCTACCTCGCGTTCGTTCGCGCGGTCATCGGCGCCGCGCGCAGCCGCAACTCCTCGCGCTAACGGAGCCCAAGTGTCCCGACTCCTGACCAAGGAAGAGATCGAAGCCCTTCGGGCGGAGACGCCCTACGTGCCCGCGCCGCGGGAGCGGTTTCACCTCGTGATCGACGCGGGGCACGCGGACCTCACGCCCGAGGAGATCGACCGGCTCCAGCCGGGCGACGTGATCCCGCTCGATCGTCCCGCGGGGCATCCCGTCGAGATCGTCGCCAACGCCGTCACGGTTGCGCGGGGCGTGCTCTTCGATCTCGAAGGGCGCGCGGCTGTCCGCGTCCTCTCCCTCGCGCGCCGCCGCGCCACCGCCGCGCCCACTGAAAGGATCCCGTGATGAACCCCACCTTCGCCTATGCCATCGCCGTCGGGATCGCCGCCGCCACGCTCTATGGCATCGCGCGCACCCTCGGCCGCCGGAACGCCGAGAGCGATGAGGTCGCGTTCGGTCCTCCGTGCGAGATCCAGGTGCTCTCGCGGGTGCAACTCGGCCGCGGGCGCAACCTCGTGGTCGTCGAGGTGGAAGGAAAGCGGCTCCTGCTTGGATCCACCTCGTCCGAGTGGACCGCCCTCGCCGATCTCGGTCCGGTCGGAGCGACGGTCGCCGTCTCGGACGATCCCTTCGGCCCCATCGACGCCGAGCTGGCGCGCGCCATCCAGGCCTCGCGCTCCAAGCGGAGCAACAACTAGCCGTGCAGAGCGCCCTCGTCCGCACCGGCCAGATCTTGAGCAGCCCGCCGTCGGTCCACTGGGATTTGGTCGCCGAATCGCCCGACGAAACACTCCAACTCGTTGCGGTTCAATACACTCACGGCCAGGCACCGGCCTTGCTTTGCCCGGGATACACGACGACGCGCGACGCACGCGCCGCCCGCAACCCGAATCCGGAGTCCTCCCGATGAGTGACATCGAGAACAAGTCGAAGCCCACGCCGACCGCGAAGGCGGCGCCCACGATCCGCCCGACCGGCGGATCCAAGAGCGCGCCCCGCCGTGCTCCTGGCGGAAAGTCCAAGCGCTCATCCAAGCCGGTCGTCCCGCCGCCTCCATCCCGGCCGCGGCGCCGCACGATCGCGGTTACGAGCGGCAAGGGCGGCGTCGGCAAGACCAACATCGTCACCAATCTCGCGATCGCGCTCGCGCGCCAGGGCGTCCGCGTCCTCGTGCTCGACGGCGATCTCGGGCTCGCGAACGTGGACCTGCTCCTCGGCGTTGCGCCGCAGTTCGATCTCCAGGACGTGATCCTGGGCGGGCGCAACGTGCGGGACGTGGTCCTCGAGGGACAGGACGGCATCCGTGTCGTGCCGGCCTCCTCGGGCGTCGAGGAGCTCGCGAATCTCGACGAGTATCGGACCGAAGTGCTCCTCCGGTCCCTCGCCGAGCTCGACGGCGAAGTGGACATCATCCTCATCGATTCCCCGTCGGGCATCGGCACCCACGCCACGTCGCTCATTCAGGGCGCCGATCAGATCCTCGTGGTCACGACGCCGGAGCCGACGTCCTTCTCCGACGCGTACGCCATGATCAAGGTCCTCGTGCGCCGCCCGCTCAAGTGCACGCCCGCGCTCCTCGTGAACCAGGCCGACTCCGAGGAGAGCGCGATCGCCGTCGCGCGCCGCGTGAAGAACGTGGCCAAGCGCTTCCTCAATCTCGACGTCGACTACTGGGGCTACGTCCTGGACGACGAGTCCGTGCCGAAGTCGGTCCTGCGCCAGGAGCCCTTCCTCTCGACGTATCCGTACTCGCCGGCTTCGAGCTGCATCTACCAGCTAGCCCGCAGGGTCATGGGGCAGCAGGGCCGGAACTCCGGCCCCTCCGGCCCCTACGGCGGCAACGGCGGCCACGGCGGCCACGGCGGCGACAGCGGCCACGGCGGCCCCAAGAACACGGCCGAGACCACCCTCTCGATCGTCGATCCGTCGGAGGAGGCGTGATCGTGCGGCGCCTCGTCATCCGACTCACCCTCATCGCGTCCGTGCTGGCCGGACTCGCCGCGACCATTCTCGGGATCGCGACGGGAACGCAGCCGCACGTCGTGATGTTCCGAGCGCTCCTCGCCTTCACCATCGTGCTCCTCGCGGGTGCTGGCGTGGGTCTCGTCGTCATGCGCACCGCCCTGCGCCGGTACTACGAGCAGGGGCGCCGCTCCGGGGGCGGCAGGCTTCAGACGAACCCGGTGTCCACGAACCGCCCGGTCCCGACGAACCGCCGCGTCCCCACGGACCGGTAGCGGAGGATCCCGATCATGCCCACGCCGTCCGTGCTCCACTCGCTGGCCCACCGCACGCCGCGCTCGCGCAATCGCAAGCAGCGGCAGAAAGAGGTCGCGCTCAGCAAGTACGCGCCTCTCGTGAAGTACGTCGTCGACCGGCTCGCGCTGCATCTGCCGAAATCGGTGGAGCGGGACGACCTGATCTCGGCGGCCATCATCGGGCTCTTCGACGCGCTAGAGAAGTACGACGCCTCGAAGGGGACCAAGTTCGAGACGTACGCGATCTGGCGGATCCGCGGCGCCATCCTCGACGAGCTCCGCTCGCTCGACTGGGCCTCGCGGTCCATTCGCCGCAAGGCGAGGAACGTCGAGGAAGTCGCTCGGGAGCTGGGCCAGAAGCTGGGCCGCGCGGCGACCGAGGAGGAGGTGGCCGAGGCGCTCAACCTGAGCCCGGTCGAGCTCTCCCGTCTCATGGACGAGGTGCACGGCACGGCGCTCCTCTCGCTCTCCAAGTCGGTGTCGAGCGACGAGGACCAGGACTTCATCCAGCTCGAGGATATCGTCGACGACCCGTCCCACAAGGACGCGCTCGAGGTGATCGAGAGCGACGAGGCGCGCGAGGTGCTCCTCGAGACGATCGACGGCCTTCCCGAGCAGCAGCGCCTGGTCGTCGCGCTCTACTACTACGAGGAGATGACGCTCAAGGAGATCGGCGAAGCGCTCCACATCTCCGAGTCGCGCGTGTCGCAGATCCACACGCGCGCCGTCAAGACCCTCAAGGGCCGCCTCGGCAGGCTCTTCTGATCGTGGCCACCTCCCGCACCGGCACGAACGCCCCCCGCGCGAGCACCTCCCGCACCGGTACGAACGCCCCCCGCGCGAGCGCCTCCCGCACTGGCACCAACGCCCCCCGCGAGAGCACCTCGAGCACCGCCGCCCGCGCGAACGCGGCGGCGTCCGGCGCGCTCGATCGCTCGTCGCTCTTGAAGCTCACCGAGGGCATGGTGGCGCTCCCGACGCTTCCGCTCGTCGCGACGCGGCTCCTTCGCGCGGTAGCGCAGCCGGACACGACCCCGGACGAGATCGCCCGCATCCTCTCGCTCGATCCCGCGCTCACCGCGCGCACGCTCCGGCTCGCGAACTCCGAGTTCTACGGGTTCCCGCGCCGGGTCGGCTCGGTCGACCTCGCGGTCGTCGTACTCGGCGCGAACCCGATCCGGGATCTCGCGCTCTCCGCGTCCGTGTTCCGCACCATCGGCGAGGCCGACGCCCTCATGGAGGACGTCTGGCGCCATTCGCTCGCGGCAGGTGTGGCGGCGCGGATCCTCGCGGAGCGCACGCGCTACCGCCTCGAGAGCGAGGCCTACGCCGCCGGGCTGCTTCACGACATCGGCACCGTGGTGCTGCGCCAGACCGATCCCGCCCGCTTCCAGGCGGTGATCGCGATGGTGCGGGACCAGGGTGAAACGATCGAGGAGGCCGAGCGCGGTCTCTTCGGGTCCTGCCACGCCGAGGTGGGCGCGTGGCTGGCCGAGCGCTGGGGGCTTCCCGCCGATCTGGTGGAAGCCATCGCCTGCCATCACCGGCCGGAGACGGCGAGACGGAATCCCGAGCTCGCCCTACTGGTCCACGTGGCCACGTCACTCGCGGAACGGGCCGGATTCGCCTGGCCCCGGGGGGTCGCGCGCCGACCCATCGCTCCTTCCGCGTTCGAAGTGGTCGATGCCGACGAGCGGAAGCGCGAGGCCCTCCTCGGGACGCTCGTCGAAGACGTGGTCCGCGAAACGGAGCGGGAGCGGGAGCTCTTCGCCGAATTCCGCGGATCGCAGGAGGACTGACGTTCATGGGCAGTGCCGCCACAAAATCCTCACACGACCGGGACATCGAGATCCGGGTTCGCTTCGAGCCCGGGCTGGGAGCCGCGCTCTACGCCTCGCTTCGAGACGGCGAGGTCGGAGCCGTGACCGTGGCCAAGAACCTTGGCCGCGGCCGCTCCCTCCTTCGCTATCACGGCTTCACGCTGATGGCGCAGGGGGCTCCCGACTGGAAGGTGGGCGATTCGTTCTCGGTCTACGTGAAGGAGCTCGGTCCGCCGCTCGTTCTCGCTCCGGTGGGCGCGAACGGACGGAGCGCGAGCCGGCGCGTCGCCACGGTCGAGTCGGCCGTGGTCCCGGGCCTGCCCCAGTCGTCCAACAACGCGGTCGGCCGCTAACTCCAGGGAGGGAGTCATGAAGCAGCGCAACGGTGCGGGGTCGAAGCGGCTCGTCGAGGCGACCGAGCGGTTCATCAAGTCCGAGCAGAAGCTCCTCGAAGTGCTCGGCGGGCGGCGGATTCTCAAGAAGACCGAATGCGATCACTTCGCGAAGGATCTCGCGCTCTCCGCGGCGAAGAAGCGCTCGTCCGACGTGTTCGCGAGCGCGATCTCGATCAACCGGAAGCTCATGGGCGTGCTGTCCCGGTCCCGCGCGGCGGCGGCGAAGACGGTGTCCGAGAGCGACGTGCTGGCGGAGCTCGGGCGCATCGCGCAGACCGTGATCGATCCCGCCGACGCCTTCGAGCAGGCGCTCGTCCAGATGCGCGCGGTGGTGCCGTACGAGAACGCGTCCCTCTTCCTCTGGAGCCGCGAGACGCAGTGCCTCGAGGAGGCGGCGACCGTCGGCTCGCGCGTGGATCTGATCGGCCACGTGCGCTTCGGTCAGGGCGCGGGCTTCTCCTCGTGGGTGGCCCAGCAGCGGAAGCCGGTTCTCCTGAACGACCTTCATCGCGAAGGGGGCCCGGACGCGGTGGCGCTCCGGTCCTTCCTCTCGGTCCCGCTCCTCGTGCAGAACGAGGTGGTGGGCGTCATCAACATGAGCCATTCCCGTCCGAGCGCCTTCGAGGAGGAGATGGTGGCGCGTGTGGCGCTGTTCGGCCTCATCATCGCCTCGGTCGCGATGCGCACGGTGCTCCGCAAGGATCGCGAGCGGATGGCGACGACGGATGCCCTCACGTCGCTCTACAACAAGCGCCACTTCGATCAGTCGCTCGAAGTCGAGGTAGGGCGCGCCAAGCGCTACGGCCACAAGGTGTCCGTTCTCGTGCTGGACGTGGACCGTCCCCGCGAGCCGAAGACGAAGATCGGCGCCTCCGCGGGTGAGCAGGTCCTCTCCGACATGGGACGCCTCCTGAAGCGCTCCGCCCGTACGACGGATTGCATCGCGCGGTACAGCTACGACGAATTCCGGATCCTCCTGCCGCACACCGACGAGGTCCGCGCGAAGGTCGCGGCCGAGCGGATTCGCGGCGTGGTGGAGAAGCACGCCTTCCCGCGCCGCCGCCGTCCGACGGTGCACATTGGAATTGCCACGTATCCGACGGATTCCGCGCTGGCTCCGGTCACGACGCCCAATCTCGAGCGCGCGGTCGACGCCGTGATGGCGCCGCCGGTCGACATCGCCAGTCCCAGTGAAGCGGCCGCGAGCTGAGAAAACGATGACGGAACGGACGATGACGCCGACGGCGTCCTCCGGCACCGATGCGCCACGCGCGAGGATCCTCGTCGTGGACGACGAGATCCAGGTCGTCCACATCTTCCGGGACCTGCTCACGCAGCAGGGCTACGAGGTCGAGGACTGCGACAACGGCGACGACGCCATCCTCAAGGTGACGAACGGCAAGTTCGACCTGGTTCTGACCGACATCAACCTGCCGGGCGTGGACGGGCTCGAGGTGATCCGCGCGGCCAAGGCCGCCGACAAGGACACCTGCGTCATCCTGATCACGGGCTACGCGTCGACGACCACCGCCATCGACGCCCTCCGTCAGGGGGCCTACGACTACATCACGAAGCCCTTCGACCTCTGGGAGACGGCCAAGGCGATCGAGCGCGGGCTCGAGACCCGCACGCTGAGCCGCGAGAACGCGAGGCTCCTGAAGCAGCTCGGCGACGCCAACGCGGAGCTCCAGCAGCACGAGGAAATACTCAAGAAGAAGGTGGAGCGCGCCACGCACCGGATGGCTTCGCTTTACGAAGCGGGCAAAGCGATCTCGACGAGCCTCAGCCTCCAGAGCACGCTCGAAGTCGTCGTGGCGCAGGCGGCGCGGCTCACCGCGTCCAACTCCTGCCTCGTCTTCCTGCACGACACCGCGACCGACGAGTACTCCGCGGAGGCGGGGATCGGCGTGAAGCGGGAGAGCTACCAGTCCCTTCGCTTCGGCATGGGCGTCGGCTATCACGGCCAGGTCGTCCAGACCGACAAGCCGCTCCTCGTCGAGGAGCTCGAGACCAAGGTGGGCGCGGAGCCGCTCTTCTCGAAGCTCAAGGCCTCGAGCGCGCTCATCGTGCCGCTCCGCTCGAGCGAGAGCGTGCTCGGAACGATCACCTGCCTCGATCACGAGGGGGGCTCGTTCACGACCGAGGACATGGACGTCCTCATGATGCTCGCGAGCCAGGCCTCGATCGCGATCACCAACGCCATCCTCTACGAGCGGACGAAGGAGCTGGATCGACTCAAGTCCGAATTCGTGGCGGTCGTCTCGCACGAGGTGCGCACGCCCATCACGTCGATCAAGGGATCGCTCGAGCTCCTCTCGGACGAGCGGTTCCACAAGCTTCCGGCGCCGCAGAAGGAGCTCCTCTCCATCTGCCAGGCCAATACGGAGCGTCTGATCAGCCTCATCAACGACATCCTCGACTTCTCGAAGCTCGAGAGCTCCAAGCTCTCGCTCAACTTGGAGACGATGGAGGTGGACGGCGTCCTCTCCGAGGCCGTGGAGAACATCCGGAGCCTGGCCGCGCAGAAGGAAGTGGTGATCGACCTCGTGGTGGACACATCCGCCGGCAAGATCGAGGCCGACCCCATGCGCGTGGGACAGGTCGCGACGAACCTGATCGGAAACGCGATCAAGTTCTCGCCCGACAAGAGCCGGATCGAGGTGTTCGCCTCGGGCGATCCCGAGAAGATCACGGTCTCCGTGAAGGACTACGGTCGCGGGATCTCGGCTCGCGACATCACCCGGCTCTTCCAGCGCTTCGCCCAGCTCGACTCCTCGACCACGCGCAAGGCGGGCGGCACGGGGCTCGGCCTCGTGATCTCGAAGGGGATCGTGGAGCAGCACGGCGGGAACATCTGGGTGGAGTCGGCGCTCAACGAGGGCTCGACCTTCTCCTTCTCGCTGCCACGGTACCGGATGGATGGGGGAGCCGCGGCATAGCCAGACGTAGGCGCGCAGCGCCGCCGCGCCGCCGCGCCGCCGCGTGTCCGCCCTCGGCGTAGACGCGCCCCGGCGCGGGCCGTACTATCCCCTCGCGTGACCTCCCAACCGACCGTTCTCAGCGTCTTCGGGACGCGCCCCGAGGCCATCAAGATGGCCCCGGTGATCCGGCGCTTGAGGCAGGAGCCCGGACTCCGCTCCCTCGTCTGCGTCACCGCCCAGCACCGCGAGATGCTCGACCAGGTGCTCCGCTGGTTCGAGATCCGCCCCGACCACGACCTCGATCTCATGCGGGACGGGCAGACCCTGACCGAGATCACCACCCGCGCGCTCGGCGCGCTCGCGCCATACTTGGAGCGCGAGAAGCCGTCGCTCCTGCTCGTGCAGGGGGACACCACGACGACGATGGCCGCGTCGCTGGCCGCGTTCTACGCTCGCATCCCGGTCGCCCACGTCGAGGCCGGCCTCCGGACGGGGGACAACATGTACCCCTATCCCGAGGAAGTGAATCGGCGCATCACGACGGTCATCGCATCCCGCCACTTCGCGCCGACCGAGGGGGCGCGCGCGAATCTGCTGCGCGAGGGCGTGGCCCCGGCGTCCATCCTCGTGACGGGAAACACGGTCATCGACGCGCTCCTCGAGGTCGTGAAGCAGGAGCCCAGGCGCGCGCCCAAGCTCCCGCTCCGGGGCAAGCGGCTCATCCTGGTCACCGCGCATCGCCGCGAGAACTTCGGCGCGCCGCTCCTCGAGATCACCGGTGCGCTTCGCGATCTGGCGGAGCGTTATCCCGATCTGGACCTCGTCTATCCGGTGCATCGCAATCCGAACGTGGATGGCCCCGTGCGGAGAGCGCTCGCGGGCGTGGCGGGTGTCCATCTCATCGACCCGCTCGAATACAAGCCGTTCGCGGATCTCATGGCGGCGTCCACCTTGATCCTCACCGACTCCGGAGGAATTCAGGAGGAGGCGCCGTCCCTGGGGAAGCCGGTGCTCGTGCTGCGCGACGAGACCGAGCGGCCGGAGGCGGTGGAGGCGGGCGTGGTGAAGCTGGTGGGCCCGCATCGCGACGCGATCGTGCGCGCGGCTTCGGAGCTACTCGACGACCCCGCACGCTATCGCGCGATGGCGGCGGCGGTGAATCCGTACGGCGACGGCCACGCCGCGGAGCGCATCGTGGCGGTTATCCGGGAGATGCTCGGATTGGGCTGATCGTCCCGTGTCGGCTTCCTCATGGGACACGGCCCGCGCCGGAGGCTGCACCGTCGGTCTGAGCCTGATTACTACCTAGAGCTACCTTG
>DASUFL010000010.1:0-3635 GCA_036274595.1 Candidatus Eiseniibacteriota bacterium
AGGTGCCTGGCGTCTCCGCGAGGAGCATCGGCACGTCCTGGGCCCAGTACTTGTCGCGGATCTCCTTCCGGTCGAGCTCGGTGAAGGCGACCGGTGTTTCGCGCTCCGCCGCGCGTGCGGTGGTCACCTCGATCTCGGGACTGGGAAGGGCGCGCGGGTCGAGCTTCACTGTTATGCCAGCCGTGCTGTCGGAATGAGCGTTCACGGCGATCCGCGCGATCGCATAACCCAGGCGGCGAATTTCGATCTCGTAGGGACCCGGCGCGACTGGCGGGAAGCGGAATTCGCCGTCCTTGTCGGTCAGGGTCTCATGCGGCGGATCGGGGTGGAGTGTGACCCGAGCTTGCGCGACCGGCTGTCCCGACGTCGCGTCGACCACGGTTCCGTGGACGATGGCTTGGGGCGGCGGTTCCTGCGCGGCGGCAAAGCGCGGCAGCCATGCAAAGGCGAGGGCAAGCGCCGCTCCCACGAGGGTGCGGCGTGAGGCGAGTGTGGCTCGTTGCATCGACGCGTTCCTCCGGAAAACAATCCGGCCGCGCCAGTGCAGGGGGCGCGGCCAGGCGGAGTGACGTCGTCTGTCCCGTTTCCCTACGCTGGAATGACCCAGATCAGGTTCTTAGGGTTTGATCTCAGGCCGGGTTGGTTCCCGACCACCCCTAACGGTCGATGCCTAGGATGGGGACGATGGGGGCCATGTGTCAAGGCCCCCGCGAGGCGCGGCTACTGCGTGGCAAACGCGGCGGGGTCGGACCTCTCGGTGTGACCGCCGGCGAAATCGACGGTGAGGCGCCAGTGGTAGACCGTTTGCGCCGCAAGCTTGCCCCGAATCTCGGGCGGGAGGTTCCAGGCCGGACTCGAGAGCGACGGGCTCACGAAGAGCGACTCGTCGGTCGCGCTCATGAGCGTGACGCTGTAGCCCAGCGCGCCCGGAACGTCGCGCCATTCGAGGCGGACGCGGTCGGGATCGCTCCGGACGGAGCGCATCTCGTAGATGATGGGGCCCTGATCGGGGACCTTGGGAACGGGCGGGCCTCCAGCCCCAGGGCGAGCGGGATTCCGGAAGCCAAGATAGAGTCCGACGCCCGCCACCACCATGGTGAGGATCGCGATCCAGACGATTCCCATCGCATCCCTGCGATTTGCCATCATTCCCCCAAGGCTGCTAGGCTCGCTTCGCCAATCCGCCGCCGCGCTTCCGCACGGCGCACCCTAGCACGAACGGACACCCACTCCCATGTCCCGAGCGCTCATCCTCGCGAACGGCGCTCCGCCCGGCGCCGACTTCCTGAAGCACTCCATCGCACGCTCGGCGCTCTTCGTGTGCGCCGACGGCGGCGCCAACATAGCACTCCTGCACGGCGTAATGCCGCACGCCATCGTCGGCGACCTGGACTCCGTATCTCCCGCGACCCTCACCTCGCTCGGCGCGATCGAGGTGATCCACGACAAGGACACCGAGCGAACCGACACCGAGAAGGCGATCGAGTGGGTCCTCGCGCACGGCCCGTTCGAGGAGATCGTGATCCTCGGCGCCATGGCCGGCCGGCTCGATCACGTGATCGGCCACCTGTCGCTGTTGCGGCGCTTTCTCGGCCGCACCCCCATCGTGCTCGAAGATGAGCACGCCCGAGCCTGGCTCGCGAGCGGCCAGGTGTCGATCATGGATCCGCCCGGCACCGTCGTCTCGTTCTATGCCGTCGGCGAGCCGGCCACCGGTGTCACGACCTCGGGCCTTCGCTATGCTCTCCGCGACCGCCGCCTCGCGCTCGGCTCGCAGGATTCGGTCTCGAACGTGGTCGATGTCGTTCCCGCTTCGATCACGATCGGCCGGGGCGCGCTCTTGGTGATCGTCAACCGCTAGGCGCCGCACCCGCCTGCGCGCGCAGTAGCCCGAGCGTCACCGTCGTTCCCTGCCCTTCGCCCTCGCTCTCGAGGCGCACCGTCCCGCCCATCAACTCGACCAGATCCTTTACGATCGCGAGGCCCAGCCCCGACCCACCGAACCGGCGCGTGGTGGAGGCGTCCGCCTGCGAAAACTTCCGGAACAGGCGCTCCATGCGCTCCTTGGGGACGCCGATTCCGCTGTCGCGCACGATGATCTCGACGAAGCCCTCGCACGGGACCACCTCGATCCGAACCGCGCCCTTGGACGTGAACTTGATCGCGTTGCCGACCACGTTCACGAGCACTTGCCGAAGCCGCGATTCGTCCGCGCGCACCGAGGTGTCGCTCGGGAAGGACGCCACCATGAAGTCGAGGTGCTTCTCGGCCGCCTGCACGCCGAGCGTCCTCCCGACCTCGTCCATGAGGGTCGTGAGGTCCACGTCGCGCATCTCGAGCTGGATCCGCCCGGCCTGGATCCGCGAGAGGTCGAGCACGTCGTTGATGAGGGCGAGGAGCTGGCGCCCGCTCCTTAGCGCGTGCCCCAGGAGCTCCTTCTTTTCGTCCTCGCTCTCGCACAGATCGTCCAACACAAGATTTAGGAATCCGATGATCGAGTTGAGCGGCGTCCTGAGCTCGTGCGACGTGTTTGCGAGAAACTCGTTCTTCATCCGGTCGGCGGCCATGAGCTCCTCGACGAAAATCTGGAGCTCTTCGTTCTTGTCCTGGAGGAGCTTCTGCTGATGGCGGATCGACTCGAGAAGGCGGAGGTTCTGGACCGCGGTGCCCACTTGATAGCTCACGGTGCGGAACAGCTCGGAGTTCCGGGCGCTCAGCTTCTCCCCTTCGACGCTCAGGATCGAGATCACGCCCACGGCTTCGTCCTGGGCGAGGAGCGGCGCGTGTACCACGGTCGCGATGCTCCGGTCGAGAAGCTCCGACTCCGCCACCTGCTCGCGCGTCTCGAGCGCGCGGAGGAGCGCCGGGTGGCTCTGGCCCGGGAGCATGAGCGTGGGGAGGCGGAGCGACGAGCTCATCGTGCTCGCCTCGCCCGCCAGCGTCACGCCTTCGGCCGGGTCGTAGCGATGGATCCAGCACGCGTCGACCTCGAGCTGCTCCACCACCGCACGCGCGACCGCGTTCAGCATCCCGCCTGGATCCGCGCTCCCACCGGTCGCGACCGCGATCGATGCGATCGCCGCGAGCTCGGCGGCTCGGCGGGTGGATTCCGTCTCGAACCAGCGCTGCTGTCCCAGCTCGATCACGGCGACGACGTATCGCGCCTTGGCCTCGTTCGCGTCCACGGGAGTGATCGAGACCATCGTCGGGGTGTCGCCCAGCGCGGTCACGATCTCGAGCTCGCCGTGCCATCCGCCGGCCTGCGCCACCTCGTCGAATAGACGGTCCTCGAGATCGAACGCTGCTTCGGAGGAGAGGAAGCGGCGCATGGAATAGCCGAGGAGCGATGCGGCGGGAGTCCCCGCCAGCTGGGCCAGGGCCTCGTTCACGCGGAGAATGCGACGATCTTCTCCCAGGAGGAGAAGACCGAACGGCGCGCGATCGAAATGCTGGAGAAGCGCGTCCCCCACGTTGGGGATGGACGCGCCAGCAGTGAGCGCCGGGTGAGGACGATCCATGCCGAGGGTCCCGGGTGGAGAAAGAGTAGAGGCTCCACCCGGGTTATCGGCTTGGGCTACATAGAACTGTAGACGGCTACCCCTGGCTCCAAAGAACAGGGGTTCCGGCCCGGCCCT
>DASUFL010000011.1:0-2015 GCA_036274595.1 Candidatus Eiseniibacteriota bacterium
TATGGAATCGGCAGACCCTGGACGCGTTCCTCGCCGATCCGCTCGGAACGGTTCCGGGCACCTTCATGACCTATGCCGGGATCCAGGACCGCAACGAGCGGGCGAAGCTTCTCGCGTACCTCGAGGTCGCTACTCGCGGTGAGGAGTGCGAGACCCCAGGCGAAATGCGGTGAGAGGAGGAGCGATGCCGGAATCGAAACGACCCGACTTTTCAGTAGGCATTGCGCAGGAGGCTTTCGAACCGGGGCAGATGATCGAAGGCACCTACGAGGGCGCACGCGTGCTGCTCGCTCGTGTCGACGATCGCTTCTACGCCATCGGTGGCGAGTGCACCCACTATGGAGCTCCACTTTGTGAGGGCCTGCTCGTCGGCAAGACGGTGCTGTGTCCGTGGCACCACGCGAGGTTCGAGCTCGCGTCGGGCCGCGCGACGGCTCCCCCGGCGCTCTCAGGACTGAAGCGGTATCGCGTCGGCGTGGAGGCGGGGCGCGTTCGCGTCCTCGGTCTCGCCCCCGCTGCAAGCCGGCCCGCACGGCCCGCGCGAGGTCCCGAGTCGGTCGTGATCGTGGGCGCGGGAGCCGCCGGGGCGATCGCGGCGGAGACCTTGCGCGAAGAAGGATTCCAAGGCCGCGTGACGCTCCTCGATGGCGAGCCGAGTGGCCCCGTCGATCGTCCGAACCTGTCGAAGGACTATCTGGCTGGGAATGCCCCGGAAGAGTGGCTCCCCCTTCGGTCGGATGACTTCTACCGGGAGCGCGGCATCGAGCTGCGCGTCGCGACACCGGTCGAGCGGGTCGATCCAGCCGCCAGGACAGTCACGTTGGCCGGCGGCGAAGAGCTCGAGTGGGGCGCTCTGCTGCTGGCGATGGGCGCCACTCCCATCCGGCTCCCGGTTCCTGGCGCGGAGCTCGGTCATGTCTTCACGCTTCGGAGCCTACGCGATGCTCGCGCCATCATCGCAGAAGCCGGTCACGCCCAGAGCGCCGTCGTCGTCGGCGCGAGCTTCATCGGCCTCGAGGTCGCCGCCGCGCTGCGTGCTCGCAAGCTCGACGTCCACGTCGTCGCCCCAGAACGCATCCCGATGGAGCGCGTGCTCGGTCGGGACCTCGGTGAGTTCATCCGGGAGCTGCACGAGCAGAACGGCGTGCGCTTCCACCTCGGGAGCACGCTCGAGGCGATCGATCGGGATCACGTCATCCTCTCCGATGGAGCCCGCGTGGATGCCGAGCTCGTCGTCGTGGGCATCGGCGTCCGCCCGTCTACGGAGCTTGCCGAGGAGGCCGGCCTCACGTGTGACCGGGGCATCCTGGTCGATGCGATGCTTCGAACCAGTGCGCCAGGTGTCTGGGCAGCCGGCGATCTCGCGCGTTGGCCGGATCGATCGAGCGGCGAGCGGGTGCGGATCGAACACTGGGTCCTTGCCGAGCGACTCGGTCAGACGGCGGCCCGCAACATCCTCGGAGCGGAGGAGCCATTCCGTGCGGTCCCGTTCTTCTGGAGCCGCCACTATGACGTCTCGATCCAGTACGTCGGGTCGGCAGCCGGCTACGAAGCTGCGGACTCCGTCGGCGATCCGCGGCACGGTAAGGGGGCCGTGCTGTTCAAGAAGGGCGGGCGGGTACTCGCGGTTGCGAGCATCGGCGATGCGCGCGCGAGTCTCGAGGCCGAGATCGCCCTCGATAGCGCTGATCCGGCGGAGATCGTGGAGTGGGAGCGGCGGCTCCGTGCGACAGCCTGACGTGTGCTCCGAGGTCGCGTGAGGATCGGTCGGTAGGGAACGGCGAAGAGCAAGAAGTGCCGCCCGCCGACGTTCAGCCACTTCGGAGCGTCGCTCCGAGCTCAACGACTCGATCAACCCGTTGGGCTTCGGGGTGATGACTGCACTCGAGGTCGTCGCCCGGCGGCGCGGGCTCGGAGATACGCGCTGAGCGCGACGGCCTGATTGTGCTCCGGATCCCTGGCACCGTAGACGAGCGTGATCCGGCCGTGGCGGGCTCGCTTCACGAGATCTCGCA
>DASUFL010000012.1:0-24319 GCA_036274595.1 Candidatus Eiseniibacteriota bacterium
GTCGCCCTTTTGCATGCGCTTCTTCATGTGTCTGCGAACGATGCCGACGCGTGTCTCGTCGTGTTGCCTTCGGACCACATCGTGGACGATGAGGTCATCATGATGAGAACGATCCTCGAAGCGGTGGAGGACGCGAGACACTCTCCGTCGAACGTGATCCTGATCGGCGCCCCCGCCGGGGCTCCGGATCCGTCGCTGGGGTGGATCATGCCCGGACCCGAGAGCGCAGGCGCCACACGTCCGGTGATGGAGTTCGTCGAGAAGCCCGACCTCGCCAAGGCCGCCGAATGTGTGCGTCTGGGGGCATTTCGAAACACGCTGATCCTCGCCGGAGACGCACGCGCACTCCTGAGGCTGTACGCGCGTGCGGTGCCGGAACGAGTGGCCTCATCGGCGAGGAACAACACCGAAACGTTCGGGACCGGCAACGGGACATTCCACGTGAGAACGCATGCACTCGCGGCGATCTATCCGGACCTCCCGAGCATGGACCTGAGTCGGGACATCCTGCAGCCCTCGGCACGATGGCTGCGTCTGCTCCCGTTGCCGGACTGCGGGTGGACCGACATAGGCACGCTGGAGCGTCTCGGGGCCTGGTGGAGGCGCCACCCGGCGGCTCTGAACCGCGTGCATCGGTCGGGCGTTCTTCCCTCTGCGCCCCAGGCGAGGTGGCGCAGCGCCGTGACGGTGTCACCGCGGAGGAGCTCATAGCAACGGCCGGAGAAACCGGTGATCCAAGGAATGACGGACGGCCCGAGGCCGGCCAACCGCGCTGACGCTCGGCGTCGTAACGGCGCACGTGATCGGCCACGGAGGTCGTTGACCGGGGACGCGCGGGGAGCTCTTATTCTGAGGGCGATCCGAGAGGCCCCACTGGAGGAGAGCGTCCGATGACGACCCCATCCGAGAACCACCCGGCAGCGCCCGGCGGCCCGCCGCGTCCGATTCCGCGAGTGCTCGTTGGCCAGAAAGCCCTCGTGACGGGCGCCAACTCGGGCATCGGCCGCTCCGTCGCGCTGGCTCTGGGGCAAGCCGGCGCCGATGTCGTCGTCAACTACGTCCTCGACGATGAGGCGGCGGCGCAGGTGGTCGACGAGATCGGCAGGAGCGGCGCCAAGGCTTACGCGCACAAGGCCGACGTGTCTCAGGAGGACCAAGTGCAGGCGATGTTCCGCCGCATGATGGAGCAATTCGGCACCATCGATGTTCTCGTCAACAACGCGGGACTGCAGCGCGATGCGGCCTTCGCCGACATGACCCTTGCGCAATGGAACACGGTCATCGGCGTCAACCTGACAGGGCAGTTCCTCTGCGCGCGGGAGGCGATCCGCGAATTCCTGCGGCGCGGCGTTGTGGACGGCATCTCGTATGCCGCCGGCAAGATCATCTGTATGAGCTCCGTTCATCAGGAGATCCCCTGGGCCGGCCACGCGAACTATGCGGCGTCGAAAGGCGGCATCAAGATGATGATGGAGAGTCTCGCCCAGGAAATGGCGCGGCACCGCATCCGTGTCAACAGCATCGCCCCAGGCGCGATCCGCACCCCCATCAACACCGCGGCGTGGCAGACCCCGGCGGCCTATGACGCCCTGATGGACCTCGTCCCCTACCGGCGGATCGGCGAGCCCGCCGATATCGCGCGCGCCGCTGTGTGGCTGGCGTCGGATGATTCCGACTACGTCGTCGGAGCGACGCTCTTCGTGGACGGCGGAATGACGCTGTTCCCGGGCTTCGCCACCGGCGGGTGACGCGGAGGACCGGAATGACTCGGAAAGCGCTCGACGATCTTGGGATCCCGCACACCGTTCACGGACGCGGTGGAGGGAGCAGGCGCGATGTCTGATAGCCTCGGGAGAACGACTGACATGAAGATCTCACTCGTCATCGCCGATGTCGACGGTACGCTCGTCACAAAGGAGAAGGTGCTGACACCGCGGGCGCAAGCGGCGGTGGGGGCGCTCGGCCGTGCCGGCATCCTGTTCGCCATCACCAGCGGCCGGCCGCCGCGCGGCATGGCGATGCTGGTCGAGCCCCTGGCGCTCGCGACGCCCATCGCCGGCTTCAACGGAGGCATCTTCGTCAAGCCCGACATGACCATCATTGAGGAGCGCGTGCTCACGGCTGAAGCCGCGCGGCGCGCGGTCGAGCTCATCCGCGGCCATGGCATGGATGTCTGGGTCTATAGCGGCCAGGAGTGGCTCGTCCACGATCCCGGGGCGCCGCATGTCGCGCGCGAGCAATGGACGGTCAAGTTCCCACCCACCGTCGTCGCGGATTTCGGCCCGGCCCTCGAGCGGGCTGTGAAGATCGTCGGCGTCAGCGACGACCTCGATCTCGTGGCGCGCTGTGAGAAGGACGCACAGGGCGCGCTCGGCGACCGCGCTTCGGCGGCACGCTCGCAGCCGTATTACCTCGACGTCACCCACCCCGATGCCAACAAGGGAGCGGTCGTCGCCACGCTGTCCAAGTTCTTGTCGGTCCCGCCGGCGGAGATCGCCACGATCGGCGACATGCCCAATGACGTGCTGATGTTCCGCAAGAGCGGTCTCAGCATCGCGATGAGCAACGCCAGTGCCGACGTCCAGAAGCAGGCGAGCCTCGTCACCGCTTCCTACAACGACGAGGGCTTCGCCAAGGCCGTGGAGCGCTATGTGCTCGGCGGCGAAACCGAAAGGCCGGCGGAGTCGAGGATGTCGACCCCGCGAGCGGGGAAGGAGGACGCATGACCGTCTTCTCCACCGCTGCCGTCGAGGTGCTGGCCGACCCCGAAGCGATGGCGCGTCGCGCCACTGCCTGGCTCCTCGCTGCGGCGCGGGCCAAGCAGGGCTCTTTCGCGGTCGCCCTCTCGGGCGGTTCGACACCGCGCCGGCTTTACGAGCTGCTGGCCGCACCGGCCTGCCGGGAGGCTTTCCCTTGGGCGCGCACGCATTGGTTCTGGGGCGACGAGCGCTTCGTCCCCCACGACGACGCGGAGAGTAATTACCGCATGGTGCGCGAAGCCCTGCTGTCGCTGGCGCCCATCCCCGCCGCCAACATCCACCCGATCCCAACCGATGGCATAACGCCGGACGAGGCTGCCGCCGCTTACGAGCGCGAGCTCCAGTCCTTCTATGGCGCAACGACTCTGGCCCCGGAGCGGCCGCTGTTCGACATCGTCCTCCTGGGTGTCGGGCCAGACGGCCACACCGCGTCGCTCTTCCCGGGCACCGCCATCCTCGAGGAGCGCCGGCGCTGGGTCGGCGCGGTCGTCGGGGCCAAACCGGAGCCGCGCATCACCCTCACCTACCCGGCGCTCGAAAGCAGCCGCGAGGTTGCCTTCATGGCCGCGGGCGAAGGCAAGCGCGCCGTGCTCGGCAGGCTCTTCGGCGGCGATGCCACCCTTCCGGCGGCGCGGCTCAAGCCGCGGGGCGCACTCCGCTTCTTCCTCGACCGCGCGGCCGCGCCGGACCGCCGGCCATAAAGCCGTCCCTACCTTCCTCGGGACTTGAAGCCCTTTGCTCGGCTAGAGTGTGGGGCCATGTCCGCCTTGGAACCGATCCTACGTCCGGTCACGCGGGCGAGACTCAAAGAGCTGGCCGAGGCCAGCTTTGGGGACATGATCAAGGTAGTGGTCGACTGCCGTCGCCGGGTCATGGTCGTGGGCGGGGAGTTACACGCGGACGAGGAGCAATGGCTGTTGGACGACGGCTCCATTCAGGCGGATCTTTGGGGCATCAACCTCTACCCGTCGGACCACTCGGAGGACTGGATCGAGTTCGACTCGATGATCAACGTCCGGCCGGCACAGGGCAATCCCGGCCGCAGCGTCGAGAGTGAACGCACGCGGACAATCATCCGGTCCATCGTCGAGGAGCTGATTCAGGCATGAACTCTCATCACCCCGATCTGGCCGCGGGCCGCTGGCACTCCATGTCGTTGATGGAGCAGCTCGCCAACGCCGGCAGCGAGGTATCGCGCGCCCTCCGGGCCCGCGGCAACGGAAACGCTGGCAGGGAACGCTCGGCCCTATACCGCTTTCTCGATCTCATCGACATGACCATCGCCGATCCCCGGCTCAAAGGACGCCGCAAGGAGGTTTGCCGCACGCGCGAGATCGTCTGTGACTACTTTGTTGGGGAGAACGTCCACCGGTCGACCCCGGAGTCCCTCGACCGCTACTTCCTGCCCTTCGCCGAGGCCGCCCGACGGAAATCCGGAGGAGAGGCGTTGGGCCGGACAAAGCCCGGGACGTGAGCAACGCCCGCCACTACACGCTCGATCCTCACGGAGGAAGGGGAGAATGACGGTTCCCTGGTTCCTGCTGGTCCGCATCGCGACGGCGACCGTGCACGGCGGGGTGATCGGGTACGAGCGCGATCGCCACGGCGCCCTGCCGGGCTGCGCACCCACATGGCCGTGATGCTCGCGTCGGCGGGGGGCGCTTGCCATTGGCTCCCTTTGAAGCCCCATGAAACCCGATTAGGACCTTTCAAACCGGGACCACCGGGAACGCCGCCGGCATAACGCGGCAATATCTGCGCGACTCTTTGGCCCATGGTCCTCCGGCGGCAGGGGGCGTATCCTGAACGGTGATCCGACCTCCGGTGTGCTACGTCCTCTGGCGGCTTCGAGGGCGGCAGATGGTACCCGCGGGGACGAAAGTCGAAGCGGCTTCGGGAGCGCGTCGAGGGAGGTGGCAAGAGGAATCTCCGTCAACCATGGGGGCCCCCGCCATGAAACAAGGCTCTCTTGTTCTAGATGCCTCGCGAAGAACGACTGGTATCGCATTGAGGCTGTCGGCCCCGGATGCCGCCGCTGATCAGGCTCCGCGCGGCTGCCGTGCCCATCAGCACGCGCGGCCCATTCGCAACGGAGGAATACATGCACTCACACAGGTTCTTAGCGCTTCTCGTCAATGTCTCATTGGTCTTCCTGGCATCACTCGCGTCATCGGCGCCGGCCGAGGAGTTACGAACCGGAGCCGCCGCCCTTTCCGGCTGGAAGTCCGACGCCCCCGGTGTTCGGCGCTACATCAAGCCTTCGGACCTGCCTGCGCCACCAACAGGCACGGATGCTGAGAAGTCGAGCGCGAACCCCGCGAAGGTGATCGCACCGTCGAACGGCGCGCTGCCGAAAGTACCGGACGGCTTCGTTGTGCAGGTGTTCGCCACAGGATTCAAGATGCCGCGGACCCTGCGGGTCGCGCCGAATGGCGACATCTTCCTGTCGGAGACCGGCGCCGGGCGCGTGCTCGTGTTCCGTGCGGGCGCGGGCGGCGCGCCGGCGAAGCCCGAGGTCTTCGCGGAAAACCTGGACCGTCCTTACGGCGTCGTCTTTTACCCGCCTGCCGATCCCCGGTACGTCTATGTAGCGGCGGCGAGCCAGGTCGTCCGCTACCCCTATCGCAGCGGGGACGTCAAAGCCGCGGGCCCGGCAGAAGTGATCATCGGCAACATTCCGACCGAGCGGCACTTCACGCGCGATCTGGCGGTCTCGCGAGATGGCAAGCGCCTGTTCCTCGCCGTCGGCTCGTCCTCGAACCTGGGGGTGGGTGGCATGCCCGACATGACCCCCGAGAGCATTCTGCAGCACGAAGCGACCCACGGGCGCGGCGCCGCTTGGGGCAAAGAGGAGAATCGTGCGGTGGTGCGTGTGTTCGATCCGGAGGGAAAGAGCATTCGCAACTACGCCACCGGACTGCGCAACTGCTCGGGCCTAGCGATGCAACCCGGCACGGACAACCTGTGGTGCGTCGTCAACGAGCGCGACCACCTTGGACCCCAATTGGTGCCCGACCACATGGTGCTGCTGGAGGAAGGCGGGTTCTACGGCTGGCCGTGGTACTACATCGGCAACAACGAAGATCCCGCTTTGAAGGGCAAGCGTCCTGACCTCAAGGGCCAGGTACGGGTGCCGGACGTGTTGATCCAGGCGCACTCCTCCGCGCTGAGCGTGGCGTTCTACGATCGCGATGCCTTCCCGGCCGAATACCGCGGCGATGCGTTTGTCGCGCTGCACGGGTCCCATAGCGCGCCCGAAAGGACCGGATACAAGGTGATCCGCGTGCGGATGAAGGAAGGCCGTCCGACCGGCGAGTACGAAGACTTTATGACCGGATTCGTGGTGGACGATACCAGTGTCTGGGGCCGGCCGGCTGGCGTGGCGGTCACTCAGGACGGCGCGCTGCTGGTGAGCGACGACGCCAACGGAACGATCTTTCGAGTTACGCGCATGTAAGCGCTAGAACGTCCAGAAAAAGTTGAGCCGGTACAGCCGGGTCTCGTCCCGCCCCGGGAAATTGACCGGATCTGGGTCGTGATCGTACTTCACGAGCTCGACGTTCGCGCCCACGCGAATCGAGGGGAGGATGTACCACTCGCCACCGACGATCCAGGTCTTGAACGGCGATTCGGGGCTCAGGAGCAAGTAGTCGATCGTCGCCGCGCCCGGCAGGCCCGTCTCGACACCGTCGAGATCTCCCTCGACCCGGTCCAGGCGGGCGAACAGGTCGGCCTTCTTCGGCAGGACGTCCCAAACAACAAAGCCGGACCAGACTTCGATCTCTTGGTCGGCCGGGCCGGGCACGATCAACTCTCGTTCCTGCCACAGGTACTGCGCGCCGAGACGGATGACCTCGTTGCGATAGCCGGCGAAGCCCTGGGCCGTCGAGCGGTCTTGGCCGTCCGGTCGCTGAGCTCGGCTGTAGAGGACCTCGAGCGCGATCCCGGGAGTCCGCTCGTATCGAGATTCGAAACGCACGATCTTGTACCTGTCGATCTCGGACCCGGTTCCTGATTCGTTGCCGTATTGCGCCGCGTATTCGAGGCCTTCGATCGCGAGCGGCCCGCTGAAACTGATGCCGAAGTCGCGCGAAGAGTCGAGCCGGTAGAGGTCGGCCGGCATCTTCTCGACGTGACGCAGCCCCCAGAAGCCCTCCAGCCAGCCGAACGTCAGGCTGGGATGGATGCCCAGCGTCGCTGCGTGCTTTCCCTCGTAGGTCCACTTCAGGTAGGCGTCCTTGATGAAGGTCTCGAGGTTGCCGCCAACAAATTGACCACTGCTGTTCGCCTCGAGCCGGAACCGCGTCGTTAGTTTCTCGCTGAACGCGAGGTCGTAGGTGAAATAGATTCGACGCATCCAGAATCCGTGCTGCTCCTTGACGGTGGTAGGTTGGACGGTGCCGATCTGGTCCGCGTGCCACTCGTCGTACTTGTAGTAGTCCCCGAACATCTGGCCACTAAACGTTCCCTTGGGGAAGGGGGACTTCGGTTCGAGCCCCGCGGGGAAGTACTCACCGGGCAGATCGTGCTTGAAGTTGTAAAGGTTGATCGCGTCCTCGCTGTCGAACACGACCGTTTCCCCGTTCGGGCCGTAGCCGTGCCGGATGATGGCCGGTTCCCCGAGCTCCTCGCTGCCGCTCTTCTCGAACGAGGCGAATCTCTCGCCCACGGCGAAGACGTAGATCTGCCCGTCCTTCGGCACCTCGACGTAGAACATCGACGGAGCGGCGAACGCCTGGGCCGCGGGGCACGCCAAGACCCTGGCCACGAGCAGCAGATCAAAGGCCCATGACTTGAAGCTCACGACCCACCTCCTTGAACGAAGCCCGGAGACTAGTTGGGCGTGATCGCTCAACCGCTGCCCGAAGGTCGAACGGGCGGCTAGGTCGCCTCGGCCGACCCTTCGGAATATCCCCGAGGATTCTCAGGGTAGCCCAGAATCCGGCGTGCGGAACACGTCGTCCCAATCCGATCGCTTGCTCCGGGTCTCATGACGTCCGGGAGTTGGATCTGGTCGCGCTGGAGCCTGAGGAGGCGCGCGAGTCTTCGGCCTATCGTCCTCCGGCTGCGGAGGGCGTATTCTAAGAGGTCATCCAACCTCTGGTGCGCCATGTCCTCTGGCGGCCACGAGGGCGGCAGATGCAGGTGGACGGCTCCCGCGGGGACGAAGTCGAAGCGGCTTCGGGAGCGCGTCGAGGGAACAGATTGGTGGCTAAGAATCTCCGTCATGTCGCCGGCGGTAAGCAGCGGTCGCTGTCGCGTCGGGGATGACATCCCGCATCTGGCCAATCACGGATGCCACCACCAAGATCATCGTGTTTTGCGCGTGAACAGCGGTCTCGGCCAGAAGGCACGCGTCCAGCTTGCCGTTGCACTGGTCGCTGTCTCGGTGATCGGTTCCAATGCGTCAGCACAGGACGCCGCACCCGTCGCACGCGCAACCATGGACACTGTGGTCGTCACCGCGACCCGGGTCGCGCAAGACGCGCTCGAGGTGCCCGCGGCGATCGATCGGATCGACGCGGCCGACATCGCTCGTTCGCAGGCACGGCTGAAATTGTCGGAGTCCCTGTCGCGGGTGCCCGGCGTGCTCGTGCGCGACCGTCAGAACCAGGCTCAGGATCTTCAGATTTCGATCCGCGGGTTCGGCGCGCGCTCAACGTTTGGTGTCCGCGGTGTGCGCCTGTACACGGACGGAATCCCGGCGACCATGCCCGATGGTCAGGGCCAAGTCTCGCATTTCCTGCTCGATGCCACCGAGCGCATCGAGATCCTGCGAGGTCCGTTCTCCGCGCTCTACGGGAACTCCTCAGGGGGCGTCATCCAGATCTTCAGCGCAGATCCGCCGGCGCACGGCGAGCTTCGTATCGGCCCGCTGGTCGGCGGCGACGGTGTGCTGCGAGGAGCGCTAGGCTGGCGCGGACCATGGCCGGGAACGCGTTCCGGCGGCTATTCGATCGACGGTCTAAGTGTCTCCGACGACGGCTTCCGCGACCACAGCGGTGGGACCCGCCTGGGTGGGCAGGCTTCGATCCAGTACGGACTTGGTCAGGAGGGCACCCTCCGCGCGATCGCGAATGTGCTCGACGCGCGGGCCGACGACCCGCAGGGATTGACCGCGAGCGAGCTTGCTACGGATCGGCAGGCCGCAAGCCCCGGGGCCATTACCTTCAACACCCGCAAGACCACCCGCCAGGGGCAGATCGGCGTGCGGTTTGAGAATCCATTCATCGCCTCCTCGAGGATCAGCCTGGGCGCATACGCAGGATCGCGAGCGATCGTACAGTTTCTGTCGGTGCCGGTTGCCGCGCAAACCAATCCCCTCAACGGCGGCGGTGTCGTCGATCTCGACCGCGACTACTTCGGGATCGACGCCCGGGCCCGCTGGCCGGGCGCGCTCGGCGTCCGGGAGCTGGCGATCACTCTCGGAGTCGAACACCAGCTCTCCGATGAGCAGCGGCGCGGATACGAGAACTTCGTCGGCACACAGCTTGGAGTGCAAGGCGCGCTGCGGCGAAACGAGAGCAATCGGGTGACCGCGACGGATGAGTACGTGCAGGCCGAGTGGGAGCCGGCGACCCGCTGGCGTGCCTATGTTGGGGTGCGCCACAGCGCGATCCACTTCTGCTCGCGCGACGCGTACATCACCGCGGAGAATCCAGACGACAGCGGCACCCTGACGTACCGGAAGACCACTCCGGTCGGGGGTCTCCTCTGGCGCGCGCTGCCAGGGCTGAGCCTCTACGCCAACGCGGGGGAAGGGTTCGAAACTCCCACGTTCAGCGAACTCGCCTATCGCAGCGACGGCCAGAGCGGGCTCAACACGAACCTGCGCCCTGCGAGAAGCGACAATCTGGAGACCGGGGTGCGCGGGCGCCTCGCGAACCATCGGTTCGCGATGGCGTGGTTCCTTACTCGCACCGATGATGAGCTCGCGGTTGCCAGCAACCAGGGCGGCCGCACGACGTTTGTGAATGCCGCGCAATCGCTCCGGCAGGGGGCCGAGATTTCGTGGTCGGCCGCGTGGTCTCCGCGATGGCACTACGCCCTCGCGTACACATACCTCGACGCCCGCTATTCCAGTGGGTTTGGCACGGTCCAGGCCGGCAGCCGCATCCCGGGCGTACCTCGTCACACCGGCTGGGTTGAGCTGCGTTGGCTCCCAGGCGGTGGGCTTGTTCTCGCCCTGGCCGCGAACGCGCTCGATCGGGTATGGGCGAACGACCAGAATACGGCATCAGCGCCCGGCTACGTCGATACGAGTGTGGGTGTGGAGCACCGTTGGCAGATGGGCGGAGTGCGCCTCACTGAGTTCGTGCGCGGCAACAACCTGCTGGATCGAGAGGTGGTCGGCTCAGTCATTGTCAACGAGAGCAACGGGCGTTACTTCGAGCCAGCCCCTGGCCAGCACTGGCTAGCAGGCATCACCGTGACGCTGGTGTCAAAGGGCGTTGATGAGTAGCCGTGGTGCCGAGCACCATCCGGCCTTGGTAATGCGGTCGAGGCTCCGCGAAGGTAACTTCGTGCTCTCGGTGAGCGATGGACAGTTCGGCGGACGACCCGTGTGTCGCGGCCTGGGAGGCTCCAGACCGGGAACAAAACCGGGAACAGGCGCAAAAGGCGGCCGAAGCAGCACTTCGTGGAAACAGCGCAACCGGTTAGAATGCCGATTCCTACGGGCCGTTAGCTCAGGCGGTAGAGCACCTGCCTTTTAAGCAGGGAGTCGTTGGTTCGAGTCCAACACGGCCCACCACCTGTGACTTGCGACACAGGGCCAGCCTTGCCCGCGAATTCGCGGCCTGGAGCACTTCATTGGAACCATAGGCCGCTTCGGGACGGTACTACCTACCCATGGCAACGACCTGGAACTCCACCCGACTCGTCTTCGACGAATCCATCTACCCGGCGGGCCACGCCCAACCCGAGCACGATCACGACTTCGCGAACATCAGCGTCGTCCTGTCCGGCTCCATCGAGGAGCGCGTGGGGAGGCGAACCCACGACGGGGTTGCGGGTCACGTGGTCTTCAAGCCGGCGGGGATTCCGCACGCGAACCGGTGTCGCTCGAACGGAGCGCGTCTCTTCCGAATCGAGCTCCATGGCGCTGGTTGCAATGATCCGCTGGGCAGCGGCAGTTTCCGGGACTACGCCTGGGCCCCTGGAGGAGCGGCGCTCGCCTTGATGCTCCGCGCCCGTCGCGAGCATCGAAAATCGGATCATGAGACGGGTCTGACTCTCGAGTGCCTCGCTCTGGAGGTTCTCGCGCGGTTCCCGGGCAGGGACACGCCCTCCCGAAATCGCGACGCAAGCGACGCGCGCGGCCCCGAGCCGCATTGGTTTCGACGGCTCCTCGATCTGTTGCATACGCGCTCGGACGAGCCCTTCCGTGTGTCCTCGCTGGCGAACGAAGTCGGCGTGCACCCGGTCTACCTAGCTCGCGTGTTTCGAAAGCGTCTCCACGGAACGGTCGGCGAGTACGTGCGCTGGCTGCGACTGGCGCGATCGGTCGAGGCCATGAGACAACGCGATCGCTCGCTCGCGGACATCGCCCTGGAAGCTGGCTTCTACGACCAGGCCCACTTCAGCCGGACGTTCCGCTCCGGCCTGGGCCGATCCCCGGCTGCCTATCGTCGGGAGATCTGAGCCGCACCCCGCACCCCTCACTCCGCACCCCTCACTCCGCACCCCTCACCCCGCAGGTTTCATCGGTACAAGATGCCTTCCGGCTGAGATCGCTACGCTTCGTGCCGTTCAGTCGACTCGTCTCTCGGAGGCTCACGCCATGCTAAGACGCTATCTCATGCGAGCGCTCGCACTCGTCGCGCTCGGCGCGTGCCCGCCTGACAACGCAGGCGCAGCGCCACCACCGCTGTCACCTTCGGACTCGATCGACATCCAGCCGCCGTTCCTCCTTGGAAACGTGGACGTGAACGCCTCGGCCATCGTGTTCTCCCTCGCAGGCGACCTCTGGACCATCGATCGCACCGGCGGCCGGGCGCGCGAGCTCACACAGGGTGCGGGGGAGGATGACATGCCCTTCTTTTCGCCCGACGGCATGCGGATCGCGTGGACTCGGGGTGACGGCGCCGGAGGCGGCGATGTCTGGGTGGCATCCAACGCGGGAGGGGAGGATCGCCAGGTCACCTTCCATCCCAAGGCCGAGATCCTTCGGGACTGGTCGGCGGACGGAAATGCGCTCCTGATGACGTGCGGACGGGACGGCGATGGTCTCAGCCGCCTCTACAGAGGCTCGCCTTCCGGTGGCCCCCAGACAGCGTTGCCGCTCCCCTCGGGATACCAGGGATCGCTCTCCCCGGACGGGAAGCGACTCGTCTACCAGCCGTATTCGATCCCGTTCGAGAGGAGTGAGTGGCGGTATTACCGCGGAGGCGCTTCGAGCCCGCTCTGGATCGTCGATCTCGCGACGAGCCGTGTCGTGGATCGCTTGCCGAGGAAGAACGAAAACCTCAGGTATCCGATGTGGTTCGGTGATCGCATCTACTATCTCTCCGACGTCACCGGTGTGATGAATCTCCAAGTTTACGATACGCACTCCAAGCGCGCCCGGGCCCTGACGTCCTTTCGGGATCACGGCATCGACGCGGCCGGTATCGGTCCGGATGCGATCGTGTTCACCCGCCAGGGGCGCATCCATCTGTTCGACCTTCGCACCGAAGCGTCGCGCGAAGTCGCGATCACGCTGCGAACGCCGGCAGCGGCCCAGGCGCCGCGGAGAGCTCCGCTCGCCGCCTACCTCGAGTCGGCCGTGCCGTCGCCGACGGGGGATCGCCTGGCACTCGAGGCTCGTGGAGACATTCTCGTCCTGGATCGTGCGAGCGGCCGACTTCGAAACCTCACGCAGACGCCCGGCGTCGCGGAGCGAAGCCCGGCCTGGGCGCCGGATGGCTCCCAGCTCGCCTATTTCTCGGATGCCTCAGGCGAGTACGCGCTCCACGTGAGAGCAGCCGATGGCGCGGGTGCAGCACGAGTGATCCGCATCGAGGATCATCCCACCTTCTACCGCCACATCGACTGGTCGCCGGACGGGAAGCGCGTTGCCTTCAGCGACGCAAGGCTTCGACTCTGGGTCGTCGACACGCGTGACGGTGCCGCGCACGTCATCGACCAGTCCGAGTACGTCGCGCAGGGGGCGTACAAGACCACCTGGTCGCAGGACGGCGCCTGGCTCGCCTATTCCAAGGCGGATGGCCGCGGACGGCGTGCGATCTTCCTCTGGAGCGCCGCCACATCGCGGAGCGCCTCGGTCACCGATTCCCTCGCGCAGGCTGACAATCCGGTCTTCGATCGGACGGGACGCTATCTCTATCTCACGTCCAGCACAAACGCACGCATGGCGCCGGCGAGCGACATCGGGTGGGCGCTCCTCTCCTCGATCTGGTACGAACACCTGGTCACGCAACGGATGCACGTGACGGTGCTTTCGAAAGAGGATCCGGCGCCGTATCTAGTCGGACCGTTCACGCCAAATCCCGCAGCGGACACTCGCGGTCTCGCCGCTGCGACACGAATCGATCTCTCTAGCCTCGAGAGCCGGATTCTTCCCCTTCCTGCTCCTCCGCGCGACTACGTCGAGCTCGCGGCAGGGGAGCCGGGCGCCGTCTACGTCCGCACCATCGAGTGGCCTCCGTCGCCGGGCGGGTCCACACCCGCGCGCACTCCGCTGATCCACATCGATCTCTCGAAGCCGCGCGAGGAGACGAAGCTCCTGGACGACGTCGACTGGTTCCAGGTCGGTGGAGGAGGCAAGGACATCGTCTACCGCGTGGGGCCCGATACCGGGTGGCTGCACCTGCGACCGGACGGCGCGGCGGACACGCTGGCCGTCGCGATCGACTCCGCTTGGATCGAGGTGAACCCTCCGGTCGAATGGCGCCAGATGGTTCGCGAGGCGTGGCGCCAGATGCGCGACACCTTCTACGATCCGAACCTCCACGGGCGCGATTGGGCTGCTCTGGAGCGGGAGACCTCTGCGTACCTGCCTGGAATCACGCGCCGCCAGGATCTGAATACGCTCCTCCGGCGGATGCTCTTACAGGTATCCGTCAGCCACCTCCAGGTACAGGGCGGGGACGATGGAGACGTTCCGCGCGCTTCGGCGCGTATTGCCGGGGATCTGGCCGTTGACCTCGAGCCGGCGAACGGGAAGCTTCGCATCGCGAAGATCTACAGGAGCGCACCGTTCGCTCGCGCGAACAGGGCTGGCGTCGCGGCGCTCGATCTCCCTGGGTTGAACGTCCACGAGGGGGATTACCTGCTCGCGATCGAAGGGAAACCGCTGGCCGCCGGCGACGACGTGTGCCAGTTTTTGGTGGGAGCCGCCGGCAAGCCGACCCGGATCACGGTTTCGTCACGGCCGGACACCTCGGGAGCGCGGAACCTCACGGTCGTGCCCACCGCCGGCAGCAACACGATCCGGCGCTATGCGTGGGCCGATGCCAATCGAAAGCGCGTCGAAGAGCTGTCCGGGGGGCGTCTAGGCTACGTGTATGTTCCCGACTACGGCGACGGGATCGAGGACTTCCTGGCAGGTTTCCTCGGCTACGCCGGACGGGTCGAAGGTCTCGTCATCGATCAACGATTCAACAATGGCGGCATCACGCCCGACGCGCTGATCGCGATGCTCCGCGCGGAGCCTTGGTATGCCTACCGCTACCGGTACGGAGACGATGTGGTCGTTCCGGCGAACACGTTCGACGGTCCCAAGGTCCTGATCATCAACGAGAGGAATGGGTCGGCCGCCGAGACCGGAGCCTTGATGGCCAAGCTGACCGGAGCCGCGATTCTGGTGGGTACGCCCACCTACGGCGCCGGCATCGGCGCGGCGCTCGATCAACCGGGCCTGATCGATGGTGGCAGGATCGCGATCCCGAACCGCGCGTCGTACGATCCTGCTGGTTCCTGGGGGATCGAGAACATGGGCGTCGCTCCCGACGTCAGGGTCGAGATGGACCCCGCGTCCTGGCGCGCGGGAGGGGATCCGCAGCTCGAGGCGGCTGTGAAGGCGGCGCTCGAGGCTTTGAAATCGGTCAAGAAGCGGCCCTGGAAGCGTCCGCCCTATCCCGTTCATCCGTAGCGGTTTTCCTGCCTTCGTGGTTCAGCTCCTAGGAAATTCACAGTCGCATTCAGTCGCACCCCCCTCGTATCTGTGAAATCATTGGGCCGTCCTTTTCCCGGGGTGGGTCTCCCAGAGGGGGGCTCGGACCAATCACGGTTACGGAGGATCCCATGCGCGCCCTGCGATCGACCCTCGCCCTGCTGACCGCGCTCCCGCTGGTTATGAGCCTCCTCGTCGTGACACCTCGCGCCGACGCGGCTCCCGGCGCACTGCCTCTTCTCCAGCAGCCCGTCGACATCCTGGTCGTGCCGGGGACGAACGGTCGCGAGGCCGTCGTTGCGAGCGATGCAGACGGGGAACAGCTCCAGTTCTCCAAGGTCTCGGGACCCAGCTTCATGTCCGTGATCACACAACCTCATCTCGGCACGATCACAACTGGCGACATGTCCTTCTCGCCCGCGCTGACTGATATCGGCACGTACGACGCCGAGGTCGGAGTGAGCGACGGCGGCGGGGGCTCCGCCCAAGCGTCGTTCACGATCCGAACCGTGATTCCGACGAGGCCGGCGTCCGGCTCCGTTGACTTCGAGACGCCTCAGTTCGACGGACAGCGGCGCACGCTCGACCCTTACGTCGATCCAGGAACGGGCCTCGTGTTCCGAAGCCTCGACATCAACACGGAGGTCGGGCTCGTGAAGAGCACCGCGACCGCCTGCATCTTCGGAACTCTCGAAGATCAGAATCTGGGAACGGGGTCGTACCGAAACGACTCGATCGGGCTCAATCCGCAAGGCTGCAGGGTGGACTTCGGAGCTCCTCTGCCCCCGCCGAGCACGGTGAGTGTCGAGTTTCAAACGGGAGCAGGGGCCGGGATCAGGCTGCGGCTCTTCGATGAGACAGGAGCCGTGGTCGCCACCGTTACTGGAACCGCGGGGCCCGCTCTGAC
Organism: Candidatus Eiseniibacteriota bacterium; assembly: GCA_036274595.1. Taxonomy (GTDB): domain Bacteria; phylum Eisenbacteria; class RBG-16-71-46; order SZUA-252; family SZUA-252; genus WS-9. The sequence continues at coordinate 15,782 of DASUFL010000012.1, forward strand.
CCCTTGTTTCTCGTTCCAGGCCCCGCCGGCGCTCACGAGGCTCACCGCGACGTCTCAGGCGCCGGTAGCGTACGCCATCATGGACCAGCCACAGCCCACCTTCGTGCTGACCTTCGACAATTTCGAGTATTCATCCGCCGCTCCGCCTGTCACCGCGACGCTCGATCTCGATCCCGACGTCATCAATCTCGCGAGTCGTGCGCCCTGGGTCACCGCGTACATCGGGCTAACGGGAGGCTCTCCGGCCGACATCGACGTGACGACACTCCGGCTGGCAGGCTCGATCGCGCCCGATTCGAAGATCGCAACGGTCGGCGACCTGGTGGGTGACGAAGCGCTCGAGCTCATGGTGAAGTTCAGCCGCGAGGCGCTCGATCCGCTCCTCACGCCGGGGATGAATGAATTGACCATCACGGGCTCGCTCGTAACGGGAGAGTCCATCGAGGCGACGGATCAAATCCGCGTGATCGACCCGACCCAATCCCACCTGGCCGTCTCGACGGTTCCCAATCCGCTTCAGCGGTCCGGCACGCTCCACTTCACCACTGCGATTCCAGGTCGTGCTCGGCTGGCTGTCTTCGACGTTCGAGGCTCGCTGGTTCGGGTCCTGCTGGACACGCCATCCCTCGCGGCGGGACCTCACGTCGTCCCATTCGATGGCCTGGGGCGGGCAGGGCAGCCTCTTCCGTCGGGCATCTACTTCTACAAGATCGTCGCGGCGGAGGGTTCATCGCGAGGCAGGATCATTCTCTCGCGATAGCATCCACCAGACCAGAAAGGGAAGCCCTCTTGCGATGAGGGGGCAAACCAGAGCCGTCACGGACGAGCTGACTTCTACTCGCTGGTATGCGCCTTGAGGAACAACCCGGCGGCGAGGATGAGCACCGCGACGGGCAAGATCAGAAGATCCCATCCGAGATGGTCCGTGTTCGCCATGATCGAGGTCAGGGCCGCCATCACGAGCACGAGCAGGATCGCCTCCCACAAGAGCGTCTTCAGCTCCGACAGACTCCGCACGCACATCCACGCGGGAATCCGGGGATCCGAAACGCCCGGTGTGAGGTAGAGGCTCACGGTGCCGAGCGCCAGCACGATGAGCACGAGCGCGAAGAGCGCCGCGTCCACCGACTCGGCGATCGGAATGCCGGGACGGATGTTTCCAGCCTCGGCGCCGCCCTGGAAGACGGCACGATAGGCCTCGTAGGTCCGGTAGATCGCCAATCCCAGCAGTCCGAGCGCGTGCACCAGAAGGATCGCGACGGCGACGACGGCCAGATACCTGAACTTCAGCACGAAGCCGATCATCCTGGTCCCCCCGACGGCCAGAGCTTGCGCTGCAGCTCGATCATCGGCTGCTGGTCCACCAGAATCGCTCCCTTGCCCGTCCGGTCGATTCGCGCGATGAGCACGATGACGGACGAGAACGTGATCGCGAGCGTGATCATCATGATCCAGCTCAATCGACCCGCGAGGCCGAACTGGAACCCGACGGCGGTCATGGACGCGATCGTGATCCAGAGGAGTCCGAACCAGATCGGAGACGGAATCCGGTACAGCATCGCTACGGTGAACCGATCGCGATGTGTGTTGCTGAGATCGTTGAGTGATTCGACGAAGAGCGCGCCGATGTCCGAGTTCATGTCCCGGCGCGCGAGAGTCACCGCGTGGTCCCAGAGGCGGACCTGGAGCGACTCCGACTCGGCGGCCAGATTGGGGATCCGACCCATGTCGTGGATCGCCTCGACCCGGAGATCGAGATAGCGCTTCATGAGCGCGCGACACTCGGTCCGATCAGGCTCCGGGAGGAGATCGGCGCGCACCGTCGCGGTCGCGATGGCGTTCACGTCCTGGAGCAGGAGCTGCTTCCTGGTGTCGAAGCGGGAAGTGACGATCCCGAAGGTGAAGGCGAGGATGAAAGCGAGGAGCCCGAGCATGGCTCCGACCACCGCGCCGACCGGGCCCTCGCTGTAGTCGACGGCGCGCCGGCGCTGGAAGTCGCCGAGGACGAAACCGAGGAGGATCGACGCGAGGACGACGGCGAACGAGCCGGCGTAGATCACGCTCAGATCGAATCGGTCGAGCACGGCGGCAGTTTGGGGTAGCCTCCGGCGCGAGTCAAGGTCCACGCAGAGTCGGCTATCGCGCGGGGCCCGAATGGGACTATCCTCGTCGAATGGCACTCAGGACGGCCGCATGGCCCGCGCTCCCGCTCGACCCGTGGCGGGACACCTACGCCACGCTCCACATGTGGACGCAGATCGTGGGCAAGGTCTGCCTCGCCCTCACGCCGCTCACGAATCACTACTGGAACATCGCCTTCCAGGTGACTCCGGTCGGGCTCACCACCCCCGTGATGTATCACGGGGACCGGTCGTTCCAGATCACGTTCGATTTCCAGGACCACGTGCTCCGGTTCTGCGTGTCGGACGGCGGCGACCGGACGCTCAAGCTGGAGCCGCAGACGGTCGCCGACTTCTACGCCCGGGTCATGGCAGTACTCCGCGATCTCGGGATTCCGGTCCGCATCTGGACGATGCCGGTCGAGATTCCCGATCCCATCCGCTTCACCGAGGACGTGATCCATCGGTCCTACGAGCCCGAGCAAGCGCATGCGTTCTGGTCCGCGCTCACGCTCATGAAACCGGTGTTCGAGAACTTCCGCTGCGGCTTTCTGGGCAAGTGCAGCCCGGTCCACTTTTTCTGGGGGAGCTTCGATCTGGCGGTCACGCGCTTCTCGGGCAAGCGCGCTCCCGAGCGGCCTGGGGCGGACCGGATGACGAGCGAGGCCTACTCTCATGAAGTGATCAGCCATGGCTTCTGGCCTGGAAGCGGCGCGGTGCAGGAGGCAGCGTTCTACGCCTACGCGGCTCCCCCGCCCGAAGGAATCGCGGAAGCGCGTGTGGAGCCGGCCGCGGCCAGCTGGAACACGGAGATGGGCGAGTTCATCCTGCCTTACGAGGCGGTGCGGCGCTCGGGCGATCCTGAAGCCGCGCTCGAAGCGTTCCTCAACACGACCTACGACGCGAGCGCCCGGCTGGCCGGGTGGGATCGCGAAGAGCTGGAGCGGAGGAGAGCATGAGCGGCACGTGCGCCCATCTGGAGGCGATCAGCTCGGTGAAGCACGCGAAGAAGCGCCAGTGCGACGAGTGCGTGAAGACGGGGGACCGCTGGGTACACCTACGGACATGCCAGGAGTGTGGCACCACGCTCTGCTGCGACTCCTCGCCCAACCGGCACGCGAGCGCCCATGCCCGCAAGGTGGGACATCCCGTCGTCGCCTCGGCCGAGCCGGGGGAGAAGTGGCTCTACTGCTTCCCGGACGACGCCTTCGCGGAATACTGAGCCGCCCCGACCTTTTTAACTTGCCCCGGAGACTCCACGAGGCCTAGCCTGAATCCAGGCCCTTGGGGGTGCTTCGCTGCCGCCGCCTCGCCCGCGGCGGTCGAGGGTCCGAGCCCGCCTTCCGTTTCATCCGCAGGAAAGCTATGCCCGCACTTCTCGTTCCGTTCCTAGGGGTGGTCGCTTCGCTGCCAGCCGGTCCCGTGGGGGGAACGCCAGGGGAGCTTTATGCGCGAGCAAGAACCGGATGCGTTGGAACGCCCGATTCCCGGCGGGAGCCCGGGCGGGGGACACGAAGCGATCTTCGTCCAGACCTCGCCCCGAATCGCCGTGGTGGTCTGGGCCCGTCATTACCGAGATAGCCTTCTCGCGATCCTGCGAGACCGGGACGACTTCACGGTCGAGGAAATCACGCCCGGCGATGAAGACCACCTCGTGCGGCTCGTGGAGAGCCCGCCCGACCTGGTACTGCTCGACCTCCCATCCACCGAGCTGGGCATCCTGGTCCGCCGCCTCCACGCGGCGCATCCTTCGCTCAAGCTGATTGCGCTGAATCGGGAGGAGACCGAGAGCGAGCTGCTCCCGCTCTTCGAGGCGGGCCTCACCGGCTTCGTCCCGGCGGAGGCGACGAGCGGTGGGATCGTGGAGTCGGTGGATGCGGCGCTGCGAGGCGAATTCCACTGTCCGCCGCGGATCGCGACGGCCCTGGTTCGCCGGCTGAGCCAGTCCGTTTTGCCCGGCCGGGTGCCGGGAGAGACCTCGCTCACGACGAGGGAGAACCAGATTCTGTCACTCGCGGAGCAGGGCCTCACCAACAAGGCGATCGCGGAGCGACTGGGGATCAGTCCCGCGACCGTGAAGAATCACATGCACAACGTTCTGGGGAAGCTCTCCGCGCATCGGCGGACGGAGGCGATCGCGCAGCTTCGCTCGCGAGGCTGGACCGGCTAGCGGCTCGACGCGTTTCGACCAGAGCCTACGTGTCGTGGCACTCCTTGCACGCTTCCTTCTTGAGCGTGGGGGGAGTCGTCGAGAGGTCGTGGCAGTCGGCGCACGTCTTCTCCGCGTCGTCGATATGGAGCGCGTGGCTGAACGCGCCCCGGAAGCTCGTCACCGTGCCGGTCTTGAGCGCGGCGTGACACGGCGCACAGGTCTCCGCCTTCGCGATCACCGCATCCTTGTGATGGCACGACTCGCAGCCGCCGGCGTCGAATCGGACGACCTCTCCCTTCGGCTTCTCGGCGTGCGGCCGGTGGCACGCCGTGCACTCGATCTTCCGCTCCGCCACGTGCGGCGCGTGCGCGAAGGCGCGCCCGAAGATCGTCCCTCGCTGATCCTCGATTCCCGAATGGCAGATCAGGCACGGCGAGTCGTACGGAGGCTCGTGCCAGGGCAGGGCGAGGGGTGCCAGTCCGCGCGAGCGCCGCGCGCCGTTCATGAGGTCGTGGGACTTCCGAAGCAGGGCATTGGCGTACGGCACGTTGTGCACCCCGTGGCCGCGCCGCACCAGTCCGAGGTTGTAGCGCGCGTCCGCGAGCAGCGCCGATCCTTGTCCCAGTGAGCTCGCGGTCTCATCCAGCTGGACCGCAAGCGCCGCCGACCGCTGCTCGGTCCCGCGCTTCCAGTCGCGGAAGATGGTCTCGTACGCCGGGCCGTGGCACGCCACGCAGGACGCGGCCGAGGCGCGGTTGACGCCGCCCCCGGAGCCATGCCCCACCGTGATCGTGTGGCATCCCTCGCAGCGCACGCCGGCCGCGAACATGATGCTCGGCATCGGCGCGACTCCACGCCCTCCGGTTCCCGTGAAGAGATCGAGCTGCGGGGTGTGGCCGGTCTCGTGGCATGCGCGACACTCGCTCGCCGCGCTCGCGATGCGCGGAGCGGAGCCGGCGGGAGATCCGCGGGTGACGTGCTCCAGGTGGAGGTGGCAGTCGGTGCAGTCCACGCTGTGCTCGTGGACGTGCTTCTCGTGGAGGAGTGCTACGTTGTTGAAGGCCTCGAGCTGGGCCGGCTGGTTGTGGCAGGTGACGCAGCGCTCCTGCGGGACCTCGCCGGTGCTGCCCTGCGACGGCGCATGGCACCAGGCGCACTTCATCTGGAACCGTCCCGCTTCGGCGTGATCGAAGACCACGCCCGCCACCTGGACCTTCTTGGTCGGGTTCAGATGGCACAACGCGCAGCGCGCGGTTCCCTCGCCGGTGACCTGACCCTTGAAGTGACAGAGCACGCACGCCGACGCGGTCACGGTCATGTGCTTGCCCTGAACGGTCTGGGCATGGCACGACGTGCAGCGAAGGACCATCCCGTTCCGCTTCTTGGAGAGGTGCGCGCCATGATCGAAGCGGACTCCGTTGTAGATCTTCGTCCCCTTGAGATCCTTGGTTGCGTGACAGCGGAAGCAGGACGCGTCCACGACCTGGGCCCAGGGCCTCGTTCCATACGTGCCCGTGAAGTAGCTCGTCACCATGGACAAGGCTTCCCACTTCTTCTGAATCGTCGCCGAGACGCCCGGGGGGATGTGGCACTCGACGCAGGCAATCTTGTGGTGCGCGGAGTGCTGCCATGATTGGTAGTACGGCTTCATGATGTGGCAGGAGTTGCAGAAGCGGGGCTGGCTCGTCACTTCCACCGTGACGAACAGGACGGCGACCACGCACGCCACGAAGATCGCGGCATGCCACAGGGCATAGCCCCACCGGAACGATTGCAGGCGGTCTCGGAGGCGTTTGGACCAGGAAATCCCAGCCATTGCCGACATCCTGAGGCCGGAGGGCCGTTTCTGGAAAGGATACTTTGGTAGAAGGCCGTCACCCTAAGGGTGGCAAACATTTGGGCTGGGCCATCTCGGGGGCCTTGCCGACGTTTGGATAGGGGGCCATACTCCCGATGTATACCCTGTTGGGGCGCGATGCGCCTCCAGCCATGAATCCGGAGCCCGAGGATCTTCTTGTGAAGCGTGCCCGCGCGACATCGAAACGAGGCGCCAACCGAAGCACGACCCGAAGCTCCGCGGCTCCCAGGCGCCGGGCTCCTTCGGCGTCACCCGTCATCCGGATCCTGATCGCCGACAATCATTCCATCGACCGCGCCGGTCTCGTCGCCATGCTGGCCTCCCAGGGCGACTTCAAGATCGTGGGGGAGGCGGCGACCACCGATGAGGCGATCGATCGCCTCAAGCACGTGACCCCCTCGATCGTGATCCTCGCCCTGCGCCTGCCGACCTCGAACGGCTTGTCCGCCCTCGCCCACATCCGGAGCAAGGGGCCCAGCGTGCCGATCCTCGCCGTGGCGGAGCGCGGGGAAGCGCAGTGCCTCGTTCTCAATCCGCCTGGACGGGGCCCGTCGAGGCTGCCGGTTCTTCCCTCGGAACATTGCATGACGGGCACGGATTGCCTCGAGCTGGCGGTGTCCGAGGGCGCCAACGGAACCATCCGCCGTACGGCCGAGCTGGGAGACTTCTTCCGCGCGATCCGGGCGGTAGCCTCCGGCACGGCCTGGTACGAGCCGAGGACCGCGCAGGCCATCATGCGGCACGCCCTGGCGGGCGACACCCCGCGTGCCAAGCTCTCGGATCGCGAGATCGAAGTCGCCGATCTGATCGCCGGCGGCCGCTCGAACAAGGAAATCGCCCAGGCGCTCAAAATCAGCGAGCCCACCGTGAAGAAGCACGTGGGTCACATCCTGTCCAAGCTCAAGCTCCAAGACAGGCTTCAGATCGGTCTCTACGTCGCACGGAACCCGCTCGTGCTGGGCGGACGCCACTAGCGCCCGTCGCGGGACCAGCGAACGGACCCGACGCCATGCAGCGCCGGGTCCGTTCTTGTTTCCACGTGATGCCGATCTCAGGGCAACGGCTGCAGGCACTGCTCCATGAGCCGGTAGGACTCGGGTCCGGGCGATGCGACCTTGAGATTCGACATCAAGATCTCCGCGCCTCCGCTCTGAGGTCCGATTCGCTTCACCCGCGCGGACACGAGCTGCCCGCCCGCGGGATCCAGATTTCCCTGCTGCACGTCGCTGATGTTCGCCGTGAACGGCTGCCCCACGGGCGTCGGCGGGTTGGTGGTGATGTCCACCGGAGTCACCGTGAGCTGGCCCGACACGCGTGCCTGGTACTCGTACCGTCCCGCCGCGTCGACCGTCGACGTACGGCTGAACTGAACCGGTCCCGTCACGAACACCCAGTCGAACGGGCCGTCCGAGCAGAGCGGCTTCGGGATCGCCTGACCGAACTCGATCGTGAACGCGTCCGTCGCCGTGCCCGCCTGGATCGGCGCCTCGCCCGCCAGGTGGAACACTCCCGCGCGTCCGTCCGACCCGAGCGGCACCGCGCCCTGGACCGGAGGCGTCGGACCCTGGATGAGTCCGATCAGCTCCGGAGGGAGCTGGTTGTAGATGAAGTCGGGGATCTCGCGGAACGATGGCGCCCCGTTGATGGCGCCGGTCAGAGACGGCGCCGCGTCGAGAAGGCCCGTGCGCACGAGATCGAGCGTGACGAGCTGCTGCGCCACCTCCCAGCTCAAGACCTGATGGCTGGTCGTGCCCGGGATGAGCACCTCGAAGTGCGCCGCGCCCAGCGTCACGACGCCCCCGGAGCCATCGGGGATGCCGGTGCGGAAGAGGCGCAGGTGCGCGCGCACCGGCTGATACGACCCGAGCTGGAGCTGGATCACGCTCCCGGACCACCCCGGTCCGTCGGTGTACGCCGTCTGCACGTCGCCCTGGCAATCGGTCCACCGGCTGTTGAACGGCGGCGAGTTCGGGAGTCCGAACGCCGTGCGATCGCCGTCGAGCGCGAGGAGCGCGGCACGGATGCGGACCGGATCCGCCCTGCCGAGGAAGATCAGGTTGATCGGATCGGACGGGACGCCGTTCAGCGACTCACCCGTGTAGGGCCAGATGGTCGCTGCTCTGCCGCCTCCGATGTCGACCGGAACGAGGCCCGCCGGCGGCACGGTGCCGTCCTGGTCGAGCGCGGTTGGAGCCTGGAGCTCGATCCCGTTGTCCGCGAGCGCTCCCGTGAGGGTCTGCGCCGGGTGCTCGTCCTTGGAGCAAGCCGGAATCAAGCCGAGAACGAGGATCGCGAGCGTGAGACGGCGCGCCCGCGACAGGTGCCGATGAATCGTGTTCATGAAGTCCCCCCTGACTCGTTGCGAACGTCCGGTGCCTGACGGCTCCGCGTCCGAATCCAGAGAACGA
>DASUFL010000013.1:0-10050 GCA_036274595.1 Candidatus Eiseniibacteriota bacterium
CATCTCGACCCTGACCGGCGTTCTTCCCCTGTGGCTCGCCGTCGTCGGTCACGAGGGGAGCACGCTCCTCGTGATCGCGAACGGCCTCCGGCTCCTGGGCGTGCGGCATCCCGAGTTCGAGCCGGCCTGAGCCGACGATGACCCTCGAGCTCGACGGTGTGGTGCGGATCGCGATCGCCGCGCTCGGCGGCGCCGCGATCGGCCTCGAGCGCCAGTGGTCGGGGCACGCCTCGGGCCCGGAGGCGCGGATCGGCGGCATCCGCACGTTCACCCTCCTGGGCGGTCTGGCGGGCACGGCGGGCTGGTTCTGGACGCTCGGCGCCACGGCGCTCGCCGCCGTGCTCCTCGCGGGCGCGGTCGGCATCGTGATCGCGGGCTACGTGGCGGTCAGCGGGCGGGACGTCGAGGGGACGACCGAGGTCGCCGCGCTCGTGACCGTCGCGGCCGGCACGCTGGCCGGTGTGGGCTACCTCGCGCTCGCGAGCGGGATGATCGCCGTGACGGCGCTCCTCCTCGTCGAGAAGACGAGGCTCCATCGAACGGTCGAGCGGCTCGATGACACCGGGATCCGGGCCGGCGTGCGTTTCGCCGTGATGGCCGCCGTCATCCTGCCGCTCCTCCCCGAAGGTCCGTTCGGCCCCCTCGGTGGGGTGAGACCGCGGCTCCTCTGGCTCCTCGTTCTCTTCTTCTCGGGCATGAGCTTCGTCGGCTACATCGCGCGGCGGGTCGTCGGCCAGAAGCACGGCTACGTGCTCGCTGGACTCCTGGGCGGCCTCGTTTCGTCGACCAACATCGCGTTCGTGTTTTCCAAGGAGAGCCGCGAGGATCCGTCGCTCTCGGGTTCCCTGGCGCTCGGCATCCTGGCCGCGTGCGCCGTTCTCTTCGTCCGCGTAGCCCTGTCGATCGCCGTCCTCAACACGACGCTCCTGCTCGCGGTGCTTCCCTATCTCGCCGCTCCGTTTCTGGTGGGCTCGGCGCTCGTCTTCGTGGGATGGAAGCGCGCGGATACAGCGGGCACGGAAAAGCCGAACCAGCTCTCGAACCCGCTCCACCTGCGCTCCGCGCTCCAGATGGCGGCGCTCTTCCAGATCGTCCTCTTCGCCGTCCACCTCGCGAAGGAGCATTGGGGAGATTCGGGACTCCTCGCGTCGGGAGCGGTCCTCGGACTCACCGACATGGACGCGCTCACGATCTCGATGACGCGAACCGCGGCGGATCCAGCCCTCGTCCGGACGGCCGCGCATGCGGTCGCGCTCGGGGTCGTCTCGAACACCATCGTCAAGGCGGGAGCCGCCGCGCTGATCGGGCGGGGCGCCGTGCGCACGCTCGTTCCGCTGGGGCTCGCGGCGACGGTCGCGGCGATCGGCGCATCGCTTTACCTCTTCAGGTGAGCGTCCGAACGAATGCGGATGCAATCGTGGTGCTGGCCGGCCGGCCGGAGCGGAAGGCCTACGGTCTCGAGCTCTGGAAGGAGGGCGCCGCCTCCGCGCTCCTCTTGAGCGTCGCCCGGTTCGAGTGGCGCGCGTTCCCCGCCCTCGGGCTTCCGGACGACGGCGGACTCGGGGCGCTCGTGGCGCAGACGCCGCCCCGCCTCCGCCACTTCCTCGTCACGCTGGACGAGCGCGGTGCGCACGCGGAGTGGATGCCTCGCGGCCGTTTCGGCACGTGGGGCGAAGCCGTGGGTACGTCGCGGCTCGCCCGCGCGCGCGGATGGAAGTCGCTGCTCGTCGTGACGACGGAGGCCCATCTGTCCCGCACGCGCCTCGCGTTTCGACGCGCGCTCGAGGGAAGCGGCGTCGCCCTCCATCTGGCGCCCGTACCGGACGAGCGGTCGAGCGTGCGGCGGTCGGGGTGGTGGAAGGATCGACGGGCGCGGCGGGTCGTGATCGGGGAGTGGATCAAGCTCCCGGCGTACTGGCTGTTCGCGCGGACGCGCCATTCATCGCCCGCTCCGCGCTCGTGACCACCGAGAGCCCCCCGATCCGCTCCGCGACGAGGAGCTGCCCGAATCCGGCACGGGTGAGAGCGTCGACGAGCGCGTCCTGCCCCGGATACGCTTCGAGGGACTCCACGATGTGCCAGTAGGTGTCGGCTCGCCGATGGAGGACCAGGCCCCAGAGCGTCCCGACCAGGAAGAGATACGAGAAGCAGAACCCACGCACGAGCGCGTTCCGCGGCACGCCGAAATCGAGCGTGAGGAACATCCCTCCCGGCCGAAGCACCCGGTGCGCCGAGTCCATCGCGCGCGGCAGATCGTCGAGGTAGCGGAGCCCGTACCCCATCACGATCACGTCGAAGGACCTGGACGCGAACGGCAGCGCGTTGAGGTCGGCTTCCACGAAGCGGATGTCGGCGCCGCGGCACTTCGATCGCGCCCGGGCGAGCATGGCGGGGCTCCGGTCCACCCCCACGATCGGTCCGCGGTGTCCCTCGCGCCGGAGGAGGAGCGGAAAGGCGCCGGTGCCGGTCGCGAGATCGAGCACGCTCCCGTCCCGATGCTCTTCCTTGAGGAGCGTGAGGAGCCCGGCCTTCCATCGATCGTCCATCCCGAACGAGAGGAGCCGCGTGAGCCGGTCGTACTGGGGCGCCACACGCTCGAAGACGTCGTCGACGTAGGCGCGGCGCCGCGCTCGGTCGCGAGGCCAGGGGCGGATCAGGCTCATCCGTCCATCCTAACCCGTCCGGGCGCGTGGGAATGCGCGGTTGTGATACCCCGGCCGAGCGGGTACCTTCGTTCGACGCCGTGCCGAGGGCGCGGCTCACGCCCGGTTGCCTCCGGGCCCGTCTCACACCAGAGGATTTCATGGGATTCAACACACTCGGCCTGCCGCAGGCGATCCTGAAAGGGGTCCGCGCGGCCGGCTATTCTGAACCGACGCCCATCCAGAGAAAAGCCATTCCCATCGTGCTCGAGGGCAGGGACCTCATCGGGGCCGCGCAGACCGGCACCGGCAAGACCGCGGCCTTCATCCTTCCGATCCTGGCACGACTCCTTCAGGGACCCAAGCGGCTCCGGGCGCTCGTCCTGACTCCCACCCGCGAGCTGGCCGCGCAGGTCGAGACGAATGCGCGCGACTACGCGCGCTTCACGGATATCAACGTCGGAGTCGTCTACGGCGGCGTGCCGCTGCCTCCTCAAGAGCGGGCGCTCCGCGCGGGCGTCGACCTCCTCGTGGCGACTCCGGGCCGGCTCCTCGATCTCCACGGACGGCTCGCGCTTCGCCTCGACTACGTCGAGGTGCTGGTGCTGGACGAGGCCGACCGCATGGTGGACATGGGCTTCGCGCCGGACCTCCGGCGCATCTTGAGGCTCCTGCCTCACGACCGCCAGACGCTCCTCTTCTCCGCGACCATGCCCCCCGAGCTGAACCAGGTCGCGCGCGAAGCGCTCAAGGAGCCGTCCCGAGTCGATCTGGCTCCCCCGTCGCGCCCCGCCGCGGGCATCACCCAGGCGGTCTACCCGGTCCCGCGGAATCTCAAGACCGAGCTCCTCGACGAGATCCTCTCCGCGATCGACGTGCGGAGCATGATCGTCTTCACGCGCACCAAGCATGGCGCCGACCGGCTCGCGCGCCAGCTCGGAAAGCGGAACTACGCCGTCGCGCCGATCCACGGGAACCGGAGCCAGAGCCAGAGGGAGCGCGCGCTCGGCGATCTCAAGCGCGGGCGGATCCAGATCCTGGTCGCGACCGATATCGCCTCGCGCGGAATCGACGTCGAAGGGATCAGCCACGTCGTGAACTACGACGTGCCCCATTCCCCCGAGGACTACGTCCACCGGATCGGACGGACCGGGCGGGTCGATGCGGTCGGCGACGCCTTCACCCTCATGAGCCCGGAGGAGCACAAGGATTTCGCCGCCATCGAGCGGTTTCTCGGGCGGGCGGTCCCGCGGGTCATGCTCCCCGACTTCGACTACCACATGCGGCCGCGCGAGATCGCGGACAGCATCCGCGGCTCCGACCGAAAGGCGGGCGGCGGCCAGGGAGGCGGAGGTCGCGGAAGCCGCGGCGGCCGCGGCAGTGGATCCCCTGCGGGGGCGCGTCACGGCCGGTCGTCCAGCGGCCGCGCCCAGAGCGGCGGCCGGACCTCGCACGGCGCCTCGTCGAGCGGGCAAGGACAGGGCGGCGCGCAGCAGGGGCAGACTCAGTTCGGTCGCAGGCCAAAGGCGATCCGCGGGGTCGACCGGAGGCGCGGCAGACTCTAGAGCGTGCCCCTCTCGTTCGACCTACTCGAAGCGGAGTCGCATCTCCGCCAGGCGGATCCCCTGCTCGCGCGCGTCATGGATCTCCACGGGCGGTGCCGTCTCGATCCCGACTACGTGGCCACTCCCTTCGCGGCGCTCGCCGAGTCGATCGCGTACCAGCAGCTGACCGGCAAGGCCGCGGCCACGATCTACGGCCGCGTTCTCGAGCTCTACCGGCCGCGCCGGCATCCCCGCCCCGAGGACATCCTCGCCACCGAGGACGAGAGGCTGCGTCAGGCGGGGCTCTCGCGCGCGAAGATCCTGGCCGTGAAGGACCTCGCCGCGAGGACCCTCGACGGTACGGTGCCGACGCTGGCGCGCCTCAAGCGCCTCGACGACGAGGAGATCGTGGAGCGGCTGACCTCGGTGCGCGGGATCGGGCGGTGGACGGTGGAGATGCTCCTCATCTTCCGCCTCGGGAGGCCGGACGTGCTGCCGGCGAGCGACTACGGCGTTCGGAAGGGATTCCATCGGACGTTCCGGACGCGGGGGCTGCCCACGCCGGCGCAGGTGATCCGCCGCGGCGAGCGCTGGCGCCCCTACCGCACCGTCGCGAGCTGGTACCTCTGGCGGTCGTTGGAGAATCCGGCAGGACGGGCCTGACTCCGAGCGCGCCCTAGGCTCGACTCTCCGCGGTGGCGAGCGTCTCGGCCGGCTTCTGCTTCGCCTCGTGGATCTCCTGAAGGCTCGTCACCTCGAGCGGGCGCTCGCGGAGCGCGCGGATCGCCTGCACCGTCGCCGCCGCGGCCGTGAGGGTGGTGAGGCAGAGCACGCCATACAGGATCGCGTTCTTCCGGATGGCGCCGTCGTCGTAGAAGGACTCCTCGCCGAGCGGCGTGTTGATGATGAGGTCGATGCCCCGGCTCTTGATCCGGTCCACCACGTGCGGGCGCCCCTCGTTCACCTTGTAGATCATCTCCGCCGGCACGCCTTGCCGGTTCAAGAAGTCCGCGGTGCCGCGGGTCGCCACGATCTTGAAGCCCATCTGGGCGAGCGCCCGCGCGTGCGGCAGCACGCTCCCCTTGTCGGGGTCGTTCACGCTCACGAACGCCGTCCCCGAGGTCGGGATCGTCGAGCCGGTCGCGGCGAGCGCCTTGGCGAACGCGATTCCGAGGTTCCGTGAGATCCCCATCACCTCGCCCGTCGACTTCATCTCGGGGCCGAGGAGGACGTCCGATCCCGGGAACTTGAGGAACGGGAAGACCGACGCCTTCACGAAGAAGCGGTCGACCTCGAGATCTTCGGTCAGCCCCTGCTCCGCGAGCGTGCGCCCCGCCATGACGCGCGCCGCCACCTTGGCGAGCGGAACGCCCGTTGCCTTCGAGATGAATGGGACCGTGCGCGACGCGCGCGGATTCACCTCGAGCACGTAGACGGTCTCCCCCTGGAGCGCGAACTGGATGTTCATGAGTCCGCGCACGCCGAGCGCCAAGCCGAGCCGCCGGGTTGCCTGCTTGATGGTGGCGAGGTGGCGCGCCGGCACCTTGAACGTGGGAAGCACCATCGACGAATCGCCGCTGTGGATCCCGGCCTCCTCGATGTGCTCGAGGATGCCCGCGATCACGACCCGCTCTCCGTCGGCGACCGCGTCCACGTCCACCTCGTACGCGTCCTCGAGGAAGCGGTCGATCAGGATCGGATGCTCGGGGGAAGCCTGGACGGCTTCGCGCGCGTACTCCTCGAGGTGCGCCTCGTCGTAGACGATCGCCATGGCGCGGCCGCCGAGGACGTAGGAGGGGCGCACCAGCACGGGATATCCGATCCGCGCGGCGACCTCCTTCGCCTCCTCGAGCGAGGTGGCGGTGCCGCTCTCCGGCTGCGGGAGGCCGAGATCGGAGAGGAGCGCGCTGAAGCGGCGGCGATCCTCCGCCTGATCGATCGCATCGGGACTCGTGCCGAGGATCTTGACGCCCGCGCGATGGAGCGGGACCGCCAGCCTCAACGGGGTCTGGCCGCCGAACTGGATGACCACGCCTTCCGGCTTCTCTTTCTCGATCACGTTCATCACGTCCTCGAACGTGAGCGGCTCGAAGTAGAGCCGGTCGGACGTGTCGTAGTCGGTCGAGACCGTCTCCGGATTGCAGTTCACCATGATCGTCTCGTACCCCTCCTCCTTGAAGGCGAAGGAGCCGTGGCAGCAGCAGTAGTCGAACTCGATCCCCTGTCCGATCCGGTTCGGCCCGCTCCCGAGGATCATGACCTTCTTCCGATCGGTGGGCTCGGCTTCGCACTCCTGCTCGTAGGTCGAGTAGAGGTACGGCGTGTAGGAGACGAATTCGGCGGCGCACGTATCCACGCGCTTGTAGACGGGACGGATGCCGAGCGCGTGCCGCTGGGCGCGGACCGTCTCCTCGGTGGTGCCGAGGAGCTCCGCGAGGCGCGCGTCGGAGAAGCCCATCCGCTTCGCCGCCCGGAGCGTGTCTTCCGAGAGACCGGGACCGATCCGCTCCTTCAAGTCCGAGATCTGCTGGATCTGATCCAGGAACCAGGCGTCGATCCCCGTCATCCGGTGGATCTCCTCGTGCGACCACCCGAGCTCGCAGGCCCGCTTCACGTAGAAGATCCGGTCGGGGTCGGGCGAGAGGAGCTTCTCCTTGATCCGCGCGTCGTCGAGTCCGCGGCCAAAGCCGCCCCGGCCGGAGCCGGTCTCGAGCGCGCGAATCCCCTTCTGGAGCGCCTCCTTGAACGTGCGGCCGATGGCCATCACCTCGCCCACCGACTTCATCTGGGTGCCGAGGAGCGGGCTCTCGTCGCGGAACTTCTCGAACGCCCAGCGCGGGATCTTCACGACGACGTAGTCGAGCACCGGCTCGAAGCTCGCCGGGGTCACGCGGGTGATGTCGTTCTGGATCTCGTCGAGCCGGTAGCCGACGGCGAGGAGCGCCGCGATCTTCGCGATCGGGAAGCCCGTCGCCTTGCTCGCGAGCGCGGAGGAGCGGGAGACGCGGGGGTTCATCTCGATCACCACGAGCCGCCCGGTCTTCGGATCCACGGCGAACTGGATGTTGGATCCGCCTGTCTCGACGCCGACCTCGCGGATGATGGCGCGCGCGGCGTCGCGCATGACCTGGTACTCGCGATCGGTGAGGGTCTGCGCCGGCGCCACCGTCACGGAGTCGCCGGTGTGGATCCCCATCGGATCGAAGTTCTCGATCGAGCAGATGACGACGAAATTGTCCGCCCTGTCGCGCATCACCTCGAGCTCGTACTCCTTCCAGCCAATCACCGACTCTTCGATCAAGATCTCGTGCGTCGGCGAGAGCTCGAGACCGCGCGCGACCGCCTGCTCGAACTCCTCCCGGTTGTAGGCGATCCCGCCGCCGGTGCCGCCGAGCGTGAACGAGGGGCGGATGACGGCCGGGAGCCCCGTCTCCTCGAGCACCTGGAGCGCCTCCTCGCGCGTCCGCGCGAAGCCGCTCCGCGGGACGTCGAGGCCGATCCGGCGCATCGCCTCCTTGAAGAGCTTCCGATCCTCCCCCACCTCGACGGCGCGGCGGCTCGCGCCGATCAGGCGGACGCCGAGGCGATCGAGAATGCCGCGGCGCGACAGCTCGACCGCGAGATTCAACGCGGTCTGGCCGCCGACCGTGGGGAGGAGCGCGTCGGGGCGCTCCCGCTCGAGGATGGCCTCGAGCACCTCCGGCGTGAGCGGCTCCACGTACGTGCGATCCGCATATTCGGGATCGGTCATGATCGTCGCGGGATTCGAGTTCACGAGGGAGACGCGGATGCCTTCGGCGCGAAGCACCTTCACCGCCTGCGTCCCGGAGTAGTCGAACTCGCACGCCTGCCCGATGACGATGGGACCCGAGCCGATGACGAGGACCGAGCGGATGGACGCGTCGCGCGGCACCGTCAGCTCCCCGCCCCGGCGACGATCGCCGGCGGCAGCCCGCGCACGACCGTGACCGAGCCGCCGCTCTTGCGCTCGGCCATCTCGGCGACGAACTCGCGGAAGAGATAGTGGCTGTCGTGGGGGCCTGGGCTCGCCTCGGGGTGGTACTGGACCGAGAAGACCGGAAGGTCGCGGTGGCGGAAGCCCTCGACCGTGCCGTCGTTCAGGTTCACGTGCGTCAGCTCGTAGGCGGGATCGTCGAAGAGCGAGGGATCCACCGCGAAGCCGTGGTTCTGGGAGGTGATCTCGACCTGCCCGGTGCGGAGGTTCTTCACAGGGTGATTCGCGCCACGATGGCCGAACTTGAGCTTGAACGTCTTCCCGCCGCACGCGAGCCCGAGGATCTGGTGGCCGAGGCAGATGCCGAAGACGGGGCGCGCCTCGATCAGCTCGCGCGCCGCCTCGACCGCGTAGTCGCAGGGCTCGGGATCGCCGGGGCCATTCGAGAAGAAGATGCCGTCCGGGTCGAGCGCGAGCGCTTCCTTGGCCGTGGTCGTGGCGGGCACCACGGTCACCTCGCATCCGCCGGCGACCAGGTGGCGCAGGATGTTCCGCTTCATGCCGAAGTCGTAGGCGACCACGTGGAATGGATCGCGGGGCGGAGCGAAGAGATCGCGCACCGGCTCCTGCCAACCGGCGGGGCCGTGGCAAAAGCGGTAGGGCTCGGCGCAGGTCGCCTCGCGCGCGAGATCGAGACCGATCATCGATCGGGACGCCCGCGCTTTCGCCACGAGCGCCTCGGGGTCGTGCTCGATCGTCGAGATGATCCCGCGCTTGGCGCCGTGGGTGCGGATGTGCCGCGTGAGGGCCCGCGTGTCGAGCCCCTGGATGCCGACGATTCCGGCCTCGTCGAGGTAGCGGTGGAGCTCGCCCGAGGCGCGCCACGACGAGGCCCGCGTCGAGGCTTCGCGCACCACGAATCCGGCGACCTGCGGCCGCGCGGATTCCACGTCGTCGAGGTTCACCCCGTAGTTCCCGATGTGGGGGTAGGTCATCACGACGATCTGGCCCAGGTAGGAGGGATCGGTCAGAACTTCCTGGTACCCGCAGAGGGCGGTCTGGAACACGACCTCACCCGTCGTCTCACCTTGTCGCCCGAACCCATAGCCTTGCAAACACATCCCGTCTTCGAGCGCGAGCGTCGCGCGGACCTCTTCGGGGTGCGTCACGGGCCTCCTCGATGTTCGTACTTCGGGGTGGAAGGGACGAAGAGGTCGGGGGGTCGAGGCAGCTCGATACCGACCGTTGCGCACTATACTGGAGCGGACGGGACGAACGCGAGCGCGATGGAACCGAACGCTCAGATTCCGGTAGGGACTAGAGGATTCGGCCCGCTCGACCGATCCAGCTCTCCAACGAAGGAGCTCCTCATGAAATGGAATCGCGTCGCCACGGTTCTGGCCCTCGCTGCGGGCGCGGTGGCCCTGGCGGGCTCAGCCGTCCTCGCGGCTTCGGCCGCATCCCCGTCGGCCACGAAGGCACCGGCCGGCGCCCCCGCCCCGACGGCCGCGGCGCCCCTGCCATCGTCCAAGATCAAGATCTTTTCCGTCGAGCGAAAGGGGTACGTGATGGTGGACAAGGTCAAGAAGTCCGACGCGGAGTGGAAGAAGATCCTCACGCCGGAGCAGTACAGCGTGACCCGCGAGGCAGGCACCGAGCGCGCGTTCACCGGCAGGTACTGGAACAACCACGCCAAGGGGGTCTACCGCTGCGTCGCTTGCGGCACGGAGCTCTTCAGCTCGGACACGAAGTTCGAGTCGGGCACGGGCTGGCCCAGCTTCTGGGATCCGATCGCGAAGGAGAACGTCCAGATCGGCAAGGACAACTCCCTCTTCATGGAGCGGGACGAGGTCCGCTGTGCGCGCTGCGACGCGCACCTCGGGCACGTGTTCGACGACGGCCCCAAGCC
>DASUFL010000014.1:0-12635 GCA_036274595.1 Candidatus Eiseniibacteriota bacterium
TCTGGACGAGCTGCACTACCGGCTCCAGCACTTCGTGACCGATTCCGCCCACCTGTCACGCATGCGCGCGAGGGCGGAGGCCATTGGGCGGCCCCGCTCGGCGTTCGAGGTGGCGAAGTCTGTACTGGGGGAGCCGTGGAGGGTGTAGTTTGACCGCCGCGTTGCTTCAGTCCAGAGTTGCCCACAGACGCTGCCATTCGATGCGGCCCCCGGGCAGAACCGCATATTTCACCAGCATCACCCCATCGATATGGCCGTCGTCAAACTCCGCGAAGACGTAAGGTGACTTGAGCAGGGCTATCTTGTCGTCCGGGAGAATCATCATCGTGCCTCCTTGAACCCCCGGAAATGGAATCAGCTCGGGATGGTGTACGAGGCTCTCCCGAAGCTGGTTTGGTGGATTATGAAGTCCTTGCCTCCGCAGGTCTTCAATATCTGCTTCATCGAGCGTCGATGACCGAAGTTCCGCCCAGTGGCGAACCGCGGCTTGCCAGCGCCTTGATTGAAGCTGCGCGGTCGTCGCAACCCACTGCCAGTAGACCGAGTCTCTACCTTCTGGTCCCACTGGGGGGCCAGGTGGCGTCAGCTTCCCTCCAAGGGAATCCATTACAGCACGGGTCCACCGCACGGTCTGGACGCGGGCGTCCTCCGAGTGGTGCCACCGGAGCGCGAAGTAGACGGCAGATCCCACCGCCATAAGAAGAAGCAAAGCCATGACGCGGAGGCGCATAAGGTTCGTATCGGCGCGTCGGGCGCCGATATTCAGTGACGAACCCGGTTCTTCCCTGTCCTGCATCCGACCCTGGCCGCCGAACCCCGCCCCGCCCAAGGGCCTGGGCCCATCTGCTACGCTCATTGGATGACCGCCGACTTCTGGAGCGGCCGTACCAGCGGCCTCCCTCCGGTCACCGACTCCGCCCCCCTCCGGGGGGAGCTCCTCAGCGTCGAGCACCTCGAGGAACGCGCTCGGGTGCTGGCCGCGGGGTACACCCTCTCCCGCAACCCTCGCCACCGGTCGCGGCGGTTCCTGGCGCGCCTCGACGAGAACGCGCACGTCCTCCGCCGCTCCTACCAGGCTCTGGCGCGGGACATTCGCAACGGCGTGTCGGTGGCCCCGGCCGCGGAATGGCTCCTCGACAACTTCCATCTCGTGGAAGCCGAGATCCGAGAGGTCCGGAAGAACCTCCCCGAGCGCTATTACCGGGACCTTCCCAAGCTCGCGGCGCGCGAGCGTGCGGGCATGGCGCGCGTCCACGCCATGGCGTTCGAGTTCATCCGCCATAGCGACGCACGGTTCGATCTCCAGCGTCTGACCCGCTTCGTGAGCGCGTACCAGACCGTGGCGCCCCTCACCCTCGGGGAGCTGTGGGCCTGGCCGAGCATGCTGCGCCTCAGCTTGATCGAGAACCTGAGACGGCTCACCGACGAGATCATGGAGAGCCGGGAGGGTGCGGCCCACGCGGAGGAGTTCTACGCGCGCTTCGAGGCGATTGGTCCCGAGGGCCACTTGCCTCCGCTTCCCGAGGCCACGCCGAACGGATTCGTCGTGCAGCTCCTCCAGCGAATGCGCGAGCTCGGCCCGCGCGTGTCAGATCTCCGGATCGCGCTCGAAGGCGCTCTCGCGAAGCGGGAGCTCACCATCGACGAGGCGGTGCGAGCCGAGCACCAGCGTCAGACGACCGGCCACGCCTCGATGGGGAATTCGATCACCAGCCTTCGGCTGGTCGCGACCATCGACTGGAACCGCACCGTCGAGCAGGTGAGCCTGATGGAGCAGGTGCTGCAGCGCGACCCGGCGGGCGTTTACGGGCGGATGGACTTTCCTAGTCGCGACCGATACCGCCAGGCGGTGGAGGAGCTGGCCGAGCCCAGCGGGGAAGCGCAGTTACGGGTTGCCCTCCGCGCGATCGAGATCGCGCGGCAATCCATGGAGCAGCATGCGGGAGATCCGAGCACCCACATCGGCTACCACCTGATCGGAGGCGGCCGCCGCGATTTCGAGGAGGACGTCTCGTACGTCCCGAAGTTCCGGCACCGGATCCGTCGCTTCATCTTCGATAACGCCGTGGCCTTCTATCTCGGCGCGATCGTGCTGCTGACGCTGCTGGGGACGGTGGGCGCGATGGCCTACGTGCGCGCCTGGGGCGCTCCGCCCGCCTTCCTGCCGTGGGTGGCGCTCTTGACGTTCGTGCCGATCAGCCAGCTCGCCGTGTCGACCATGCAGAAGGTCGTGCACCGGGTGGCTCGTCCCCGACGCCTGCCGCGAATCAACATGGAGGGGGGCGTGCCGGCCGAGGCGCGCACGATGGTGATCGTTCCCACGCTCCTCCGCAGCTCGGCCAACGCGAAGGAGCTGATCGACCATCTCGAGGTCCAGGCGCTGGGGAACGCGGATCGCAACCTCCACTTCGCCCTGCTCACCGACTTCACGGACGCGACCCAGGCGAAGCTGCCCGAGGACGACGAGATCCTCGCCGCCGCGGTCGCCGGGATCGAGGCGCTCAACCAGCGCCACAGTGACCTCGGGAAGGATCGGTTCTTCCTCTTCCACCGCCCAAGGCAATGGAACGCCCGCGAGGGCGTCTGGATGGGATGGGAGCGCAAGCGGGGCAAGATCGAGGAATTCAATTACCTCCTGCGGGGCGCGAAGGGCACGTCGTTCCAGGTCCTGGTGGGCGACCGCGCGATCCTCGAGACGGTCCGCTACGTCATCACGCTGGACGCCGACACCCGGCTCCCGCGGGATACCGCCCGGCAGATGATCGGGATCATCCAGCACCCGCTCAACCGGCCTCAGTTCGACGCCCGGCTCCATCGCGTGACCCGGGGTTACGGAATCCTGCAGCCCCGCGTCAGCGTCACCATGGCGAGCGCCGCGGGCTCTCTCTTCGCGCGGGTCTACGCGGGGCACACCGGAGTCGATCCCTACACGACCGCCGTCTCCGATGTGTACCAAGACCTCTTCGGCGAGGGGATCTTCACCGGCAAAGGGCTCTACGACGTCGACGCGTTCATCGCCGCGCTCGAAGGCCGAGTGCCCGAGAACGCGCTCCTGTCCCACGACCTGTTCGAGGGAGTGCATGCACGCACCGCCCTCGTGTCCGACATCGAGGTCGTGGACGATTTTCCCTCCAGCGTGCTCGCGCACGCGGGGCGCCAGCGCCGGTGGGTGCGCGGCGACTGGCAGATCCTCCTCTGGCTCTTTCCGTGGGTGCCGACGCGCCACGGCGTCGAGCGGAACCGGCTGACCCTCATCAGCCGCTGGAAGATCCTCGACAATCTCAGGCGGAGCCTGGTTCCTCCTACGATGGTCGTGCTCCTCCTCTCGGCGTGGACCTGGCTGCCTGGGTCGCCATGGGTGTGGACGCTCGCCATCCTCCTGGTGATCGGATTCCCCGTCTACCCGCAGCTCGGACGCGCCCTGAGAGGTCCGCGCCCCCAGCAACCGTTCCCCGTCTTCCTGCGTGACGTTCAAGAGGAAGTCGAGACAGCCATCGCGCAGTCCCTCCTCGAGGCCACGCTCCTCGCGTATCAGTCCTACGAAATGGTGCACGCGATCGCGGTCACCCTGGTGCGCCTCGTCATCACGCAGCGGAGACTCTTGGAGTGGGAGACCGCGGCGACGTCCGCGGCTCGTGCGGCCCGGCTCGGCGCCAACCAGGGGCTGCGCGCGTTCGCGAACGGGATGTGGGCGGGGCCCATCGTCGCGATCGTGGCGCTCCCGAACGTTCTCGAGTTCCGTCCCGCGGCCCTTTCCGCCGCACTGCCGCTGCTCTTCCTCTGGTTCATCTCGCCGGTCATCGCTTTCTGGCTGAGCCGGCCGGTCCCGGTGCGGGCGATCGACCTCGATCCGAGCGACCGTTCCTATCTGCGGCGCATCGCTCGGAAGACCTGGCGCTACTTCGACACCTTGATCACCGAGGCCGACCACTGGCTTCCACCCGACAACGTCCAGGAGGAGCCCGCCTGGAAGGTGGCCCACCGCACGTCGCCGACCAATATCGGCATGGCGCTGATGTCCACGCTCTCGGCCTACGACCTGGGATACATCCAGGCGCGGGATGCCCTCGATCGCATCGAGAGGATGATCGAGACCGTCTCGGGGCTCGAGCGGCACGAGGGGCATCTGCTGAACTGGTACGACAGCACGAGCCTCGCGCCGCTCCATCCGCGCTACGTGTCGACCGTGGACAGCGCGAACCTCGCCGGAGCGCTGCTCGCAATAGCCGAAGGCCTGCGGCGCATGGATGAGAGCCCTCCCGACGACACGCGCCGCCTTCACGCGATCGCCGATACCCGGGTTCTCTTCCATCAGAGCCTCGAGACGCTCGCGGCGTTCCGCCGGAGTCCCGAAATCCTGGAGCGCATGAGATCGTTTCTCCACGAGGTGGAGGCGCTCGAGAATCACCCTTCCGTTGACCCGGCCACGCAGGCTCGCCTGACGGCTGCGGCGAGCGCGCTGGACGCGGCCCTCGATGCGCTCGATCTGAATTCGTCGGAGGACGCGCGCGCCCGGGATGTCGAGTACTGGGGAAGGGCGCTCCTCGGGCTCTTGAGGGACTCGCCCGCTCCGGGCCCCTGGCCGGAATGGAACGAGCGGCGGAACGCGCTCGCGCAGAGGGCGGATGCGCTCGCGTACGGCATGAACTTCGCCTTCCTCTATGACCGCGAGCGGCGGATCTTCTCGATCGGGTACCGGCTGCCCGACTCGGAGGGGCCTGGCCGCCTGGACATCGCCTACTACGACCTCCTCGCGTCGGAAGCCCGCCTCGCGAGCTTCATCGCGATCGCGAAGGGCGACGTCCCTCAGGAGCATTGGTTCCAGCTCGGGCGGGCGCTCGTGGGCGTGCATGGCACACCGGCCCTGGTCTCGTGGAGCGGGTCGATGTTCGAGTACCTGATGCCGCTCCTCGTGATGCGCACCTACCCGGACACGCTGCTCCATCGCACGTACAGCGCGGTCCTCCGCGCGCAGATGGAGCACGCAGGCAGGCAGGGCGTGCCGTGGGGGATCTCGGAGTCGGCCTTCAGCCTCATGGACCGGCAGGGAAACTATCAGTACAAGGCGTTTGGCGTGCCCGAGCTGGGACTCAAGCGAGGACTCGCCGAGGAGCTCGTGATCGCGCCCTACGCCACGGCCCTGGCCGCGATGGTGAATCCGGAAATCGCCGCGTCGAACCTGCGGCACATCGCGCGCGAAGGCGGCGAAGGCAGGTTTGGATTCTACGAAGCGATCGATTACACGCCGAGACAAGTGCACAAGTCCCACGAGTTGGTTCCTGGCGCCGTACGGTCCGTGCCGGTTCGCGCCTTCTTCGCGCATCATCAGGGAATGAGCCTGGTGGCGCTGACCAATGCGGTGCTGGACGCCCCGATGGTCTCCCGCTTCCACGCCGATCCGCGCGCGCAGGCGACCGAGCTCCTCCTCCAGGAGCGGGTGCCGCGCTTCGTGCCCGTGACGCGGCCGCGGCCGATCGAGGTCACCCACGTCGCGCCGCCGATCGCTCCCGAATCGCCTCGACGGTTCCGCACGCCCCACACGGTCTATCCGCACGCTGCGTTCCTGTCCAACGGCCGCTACGTCTCGATCGTCACCAATGCCGGCGGCGGCGGGAGCTGCTGTCGCGGCCTTGCGGTCACGCGGATGTACGAGGATGCCATCTGCGATCGAGGCAGCCAGTACCTCTATCTCCGGGACGTGCGGAGCGGAGCCGTGTGGTCGGCGACGTATCAACCGATCCGCAGCGAGCCGGACAGCTACCGGACCACGTTCCTGGCCGACAAGGTCACGATCGCCCAGCGCTCGCAGGAGATCGACACCTTGCTCGAGATCGCGGTTTCGACGGAGGACGACGTCGAGGTGCGGCGG
This sequence comes from Candidatus Eiseniibacteriota bacterium, assembly GCA_036274595.1. GTDB lineage: Bacteria > Eisenbacteria > RBG-16-71-46 > SZUA-252 > SZUA-252 > WS-9. Next base: position 5,870 of record DASUFL010000014.1, read on the forward strand.
CTGTCCCTCACCAATCGGAGCACTCATCTTCGCGAGATCGAGGTGACGAGCTATGTCGAGGTCGCGCTCGCGCCCCCGGGTGAAGATCTCTCGCATCCCGCCTTCGGAAAGCTGTTCCTCGAGACCGAATGCCTTCCCGAGACGGGGTCGCTCCTGTGCGGACGGCGGCGGCGGTCCACCGAGGAGCCGGGTGCGTGGGCGATTCACGTGCTGAGCCTCGAGGGGCGCAGCCAGAGCGCGGTGGAATGGGAGACGGACCGGGCGCGGTTCATCGGGCGGGGGCGCGGGCCGGAGGATCCGCTCGCTCTGGACGGCCGGGCCCTGTCGGGAACGGTCGGCGCGACCCTCGATCCGATCCTCAGCCTGAGGCAGCGCATCCGACTCGCGCCAGGAGGCTTTGCCCGTATCGCGTACGCGACCGGGATGGCCGCCGATCGCGATGCGGCGATCGCTCTCTGTATGAAGTATGCCGATCCCTCCTCCGCGCCCCGAACCTTCGCGCTCGCCACGACCCAGCTCTCGATCGCTCTGCGCCATCTGGGGATGCAGGTCGAGGAAGCGCAGCTCTACGAGCGCCTCGCCTCGCGCCTCCTCTACGCGGATCGCTCGATGGGAGCCGAGCCCGCCATTCTCGCGCGCAACGTACTCGGGCAATCCGGCCTCTGGAGTCACGGGATCTCGGGGGATCTGCCGATCCTGCTCGTGCGCGTGCTCGAGTCCGACGACATCCCGCTCGTGCGGCAGGTGCTGCGTGCGCAGGACTACTGGCGAATGAAGGGGCTGAGCGCCGACGTCGTGATCCTGAACGAGCATCCCGTGGGCTATCGGAACGAGATGCAGGATCAGCTTCAGGGCCTGATCGAGGGAGGTCCGTGGGGGGCGTGGATGAACCGTACCGGGGGCGCCTTCCTGCTCAGCAGCGATTCCATGAGCGAAGCCGATCGCATCCTGCTCTCGGCGGTCGCGCGCGTGGTCCTGAGCGGCGACCAGGGATCGCTCGAGGCGCAGCTCGACCGCCCGTACTCCGAGCTTGTGGAGCCCGCCCCGGTCGTGGGTATCCGGACCATCCCAAGCGATGCTGAGGCCGCGCCGGAGATCGAGATTCCGGCTCTGATCCACTGGAACGGGCGCGGCGGGTTCGCGGCCGGCGGTCGCGAGTACGTGATCGCGCTGAACGGAGAAGAGGAGACGCCGCTTCCGTGGGCGAACGTGCTCGCCAACCCGCACTTCGGGACCGTCGTGACGGCCGCAAGCACCTCCTACACGTGGTGCGAGAACAGCCGCGAGAACCGCCTCACGCCGTTCGCGAACGATCCGCTCACCGAGACCACCGGCGAAGCGATCTACCTGCGGGACGAGGAGACGGGCGCCGCCTGGGGTGCGACGCCGGGGCCGATGCGCCGCGCTCCCGACGGAGGGCGATGGCTCATCCGGCACGGCGCCGGCGTGACGCGGTACCTGCATCGCGAGCGGAAGGTCCGCCACGAGCTGGCGGTCTTCGTGCACCGCTCCGACCCGGTTCGATTCGCGCTCCTCACCGTGACCAACGAGAGCGACCGGCCCTGCCGGCTGAACGTCTTCGCCTACAACGAGTGGACTCTCTCGCCCCCGCGCGCGGGGGAGCAGATGCACGTGAGGACGGAGCTCGACGCTTCCACTTCGGCCGTGCTCGCGGAAAATTCGTACAACCAGGAATTCCGGGGACGGGTGGCGTTCGCGCACGCGGGCCCGCTGATCTCGGCGACGGGGGACCGGCGGGACTTCCTGGGGCGGCACGGCTCGGTGCGGCAGCCGGCGGCTCTCGACCGCCGCACGCTGTCCAACAGCTTCGGCGCGGGACTCCATCCGTGCGCGGGGCTCCAGACTCTGCTCGAGCTGGAGCCGGGGCAGACGCGCCAGATCGTGATCCTGCTCGGACAGGGCGAGAGTCGCGACGACGCACTGCGGCTGATTCGCGCCCACGGATCCGTTCCGGCCGCTCTACGCGAGCTGGACGAGGTCGAGCGATCGTGGGACCGCATGCTGGGGGCGGTCGAGGTCAGCACGCCGGACGACTCGTTCGACCTCCTCATGAACCGCTGGCTTCTCTATCAGGCGATTTCGAGCCGGGTCTGGGCGCGAACCGCCTACTACCAGCCTGGAGGAGCGTTCGGATTCCGGGATCAGCTGCAGGACGTGATGGCCCTCACGCTCGCGCGGCCGGATCTCTACCGGGAGCACCTCCTGCGCGCCGCCGGACGGCAGTTCGTCGAGGGGGACGTGCAGCACTGGTGGCTGCCTCACTCAGGGGCCGGGATCCGGACGCGGTGCTCGGACGATCTCCTCTGGCTGCCGTTCGCCGTGAAACGATACGTCGATGCGACCGGGGACAAGGGCGTGCTCGGCGAGGTGGTCCCGTTCCTCGAGGCCCCTCCACTCGATGCGGCCCAGCTCGAGGTGTACGGCATTCCGTCCGAGTCGGCTTCGAAGGAGAGCCTGTACGACCACTGCGTCCGGGCCATCGATCGCAGCCTCACGATGGGGCCGCATGGACTTCCCCTGATCGGAACCGGCGACTGGAACGACGGGATGAACAAGGTCGGCCCGAAGGGGCAGGGGGAGAGCGTCTGGCTAGGGTGGTTCCAATCGAAGGTCTTGAAGGACTTCGCGGAGGTGGCGTCCCGTCGCGGCGACCGCGATCGAGCCGCGCGCTACCGGAACGAAGTCGCGCGGCTTGGAACCGCCCTCGAGCAGGCGTGGGACGGGAACTGGTACCGGCGCGCCTATTTCGATGACGGCACGCCGCTCGGCTCGGCGCAGAACGAGGAGTGCCGGATCGATTCCATCGCGCAGTCGTGGGCCGTGCTGTCGGGCGCCGCCCAGCCGCAACGAGTCGAGCGCGCCATGGATTCCGTGCGCACCCATCTCATGCGCCGGGACGGCCGCGTGGTCCTGCTGCTCCACCCGGCGTTCGATGCCTCGGCGCTCGAGCCCGGCTACATCAAGGGATACATCCCGGGCATTCGAGAAAACGGCGGCCAGTACACACACGCCGCGCTCTGGGCCGTCATGGCCGTGTCGCGGATGGGGAGCGGCGACGAGGCGGTCGAGCTGTTCCACCTCCTGAACCCGATCAATCACTCGCGGACCCCGGCGGACGTCAGCCGATACAAGGTGGAGCCGTACGTCGTCGCCGCGGACGTGTACGCGCATCCCATGCACGCGGGCCGCGGTGGATGGACTTGGTACACCGGCTCCGCCGCGTGGATGTACCGGACCGGCCTCGAGGCGATCCTCGGCATCGAGCGCCGGGGCAACACCCTTGTCTTGAACCCCTGCATCCCGTTCGAGTGGCCCGGCTTCAAGGCGACCGTGCGCTTCGGCGAGACCCGCTACGAGATCGTAATCGAGAATCCCGGCCGCCGGTGCCGAGGCATCACGGCTGCGGAGCTGGATGGGACTTCGGTTGAAGCTGGAGCGATTCCTCTGCGCGAAGACGGAAAGACGCATCGAGTCCGGGCTGTGATTGGGGAGCCCGTGCTGGCGCGGTCGTCGTAGCGCGGCTTACGCATGGGTGTGCGGGGAATTGACTTCCTCTCTCCCGAGAAGTACCTTGATCGTCTCCCCGAAGTACGACCTTTCCCATCCACGTTGTAGCCTGCATGCGCCTGCGACCCTCCCCTAGACTCGCGCGAGAGTGGGGGACTGTTGCATCGCATTCCCGGCCAGAAGCTCGACACCGAACGGGGCCCGCCTGTCACCGGGGCCTGTCGAGGCTATTGGGGTTCGGAATGGCCTTCATTTGACTACTCCCCGCTCGAAAGAGAGTTGACTCATGACTCGGATCTTGAAGATCTCCGCCGTGCTCCTCACCTTGGTCGTTTTCACCATAGCTCAGCCCTGTGCCGCGCAGACGACGAACAGACCCCTCTCGGACTTCCTGAGCACTCAAGGTTCGACCAGTCAGTTCTTCCCCCCGCTTCCCGATTACATCGGATGGGCCAACAATCCGTTCACGACCTTCGCGTTGGTGGACTATGCCGGACTGGCCGCGAACTATCTTGCCACCCACGGCGGACCATCCCTCGGCACGACCGTCACGGGGGGCGTGACGGAGACGCGCCTTGCGGACGGTACCTACGAGGTCACGGTCAACGTGAACGCACAGAACGCGCTCGCATGGGCTTGCGACGCTCCGGATATCTTCAACAACCCGACGATATTTGGCTCACGGGGGACGACCCTTCTTTCCAATCCCTCGGCACCAACCGCGCTCGTGAACGCACAGCTCAAGGTGACGTTCATCACGACGACTGCAGGAGCACCCATTCCCGACATTACGGGACCCACTCCCTACAATCTGAAGAGCCTCAAGTTCTCAGCGAGCGGACCTGGCCCCGTGCCTGGTGGAGGTACGGCGAAGTTGTCGGTCATCCAGAGCGGCATCCTCAATACGCCATTCAAGGGGGCAGTTGCGGACGGCTTCCCGGCGGAGAAGGTCACCGTCAAGTGATCGCCGTCGCTCGACTGACGTCGTGAGCGCGACGAGGCGGGTGCTTTTGTCGGCACCCGCCTCGGGTCGGCGGCCCGGCAACGAGTCTGCGGGCTTCGGCCCCTACGGTGCGACCTTCAAAAGCCTCGTCCCCGAATCACCTCGCCATGACCATTTTGGTTGCGAATACCTTCCCAGCGGTCTTTAGCCTCGCAAGGTATATCCCGGTGGGCAGTGTTTGGCCCTTGGCGTCAAGACCGTCCCAGTGAAACTCCGTTTCGCCCGCGGAACGGTAGCCTTTCGCCAGAGTACGCACGCGGCGCCCGTCCACCGAATAAATGGCAAAATCCACTACCCCGCCCTGAGCAAGGAGGATCTTGATCGCGGTCGAGCCGCCGAAGGGGTTGGGGCGAGGGGCGCCGAGGCGGACGGCTGGCGTGGAAGCCTGAGGGTCAACACCGGTAGTGAACGTGGCTGTGAAGACACTCGTGGCCTCGTCCATGGCCGCGTTGTCTCCCACCACGCGTAGGCGGACCGTGTATTGGCCGGGCATCGAATAGGGGTGATAGCCGTAGGTCCCTTGTGACGAGCTGAAATCTCCATAGGTCCAATAGTGTGCTATCGCGCCGGACGACGTACTCGCCGCCGTGAACGTATTGACCCCGAGGATGTTGCTCTGCGCGAACGCCGCGTGAGGAACCTCACAGCTGGCTGGAAGGTTGACGATATCGCAGTCTGGGTGCACCTGCCGTACCGATACTCCATCGTGCATGAATGGATTGCCACGCACGATCTGCCTCTCGGGCGTCAACAGCCCCCATGGCAGGTCTCCAATGCCCGCGTAGTCTGGATAGTTCCAGTGTGTCTGCATGATGCTGTGGTTAGCCACCGCAGCAAGTTCGGCAACGTCGGCGGGGTGTGGCAGTCCAAGGGTGTGACCCAATTCATGGGCGAACGCTCCATCTGGAGTGCACGGCCACTCCGCTGGCCCACTCCCTGAGGGGCAGGAACCGCCAGAAAAGGCGGGGTTATTGAATTCGGGGAACAGCTCGACTCCAAGGAGAGCCATGCCACATTCACCCCCGCACCACTGTGCGGCGCCAGCCCACCACCCTGCCCCATGTGCCCAGACCGCGGTGATCGTGCCCGAGGACCATATGGGAAGGCCTGCGGCCCCCATTTCGTCGAACAATGATCCCCACCAGTTGCCGTTGTTGACGTAGTAGTCGCGTGTGTGCGTGCCGTAGAAGACGAGTACTGTCTCGGGAAAAGCCAGCTGCCAAGTCATCCCACCGGTGGCGCATTGATACCACGCTTGGATGTCGGCGGTACTGCGCTTGATTCTCGCCAACACAGCGGGGTCGAACGGCACGTCGCTCGGCACGGCGTAGTAAACGGCCAGCGGGTGCCCCGTTGTTTGCGCGGATGCAGGGCGAAGCCCGCCCGGCCCGGCAAGGTCGCCAGCCCTGCAAAGAGATCCTTCGGTGGCGCCTGCGACCGCGTGGCCACGCGCCGATGCCAGCGGAGGGGTGACGTGCTTCGCGACGATAGCGGATGGATCAAGGCCGTAGACGCGGATCTGGACGGGCAGATCCTCACCCCCCGAATTCGTCTGTACACGCAAGACATCACTCCACGTCGAGCCGTCAGATTCCGGCTGGGTGACAATACGCTGGAAACCCTGCGAGATGTTGGCCGTCGGTGTGATCTCGGCCACGTACCCTCGCTGAACGCTCGATGAGGAAAGGTAGAAGCCGTGAAGCACCCCGGATTGCAGAGTCGCTGACAGGCTGGACACAACCGGTTGGCCATCGAGCGCGTATACGTCGACACGCACGCTGAGGGCAGGATCAGATTCAGACGTTTGGACCCGAAGCACGTCATACCAGGTCGAGCCGTTGAACTCCGGTTGCACGTTCTTTGCTTGCAGCGTCTGGCCGTCACTTCCGGCACCGAGTGGAGTTACGTCTACAAGGTATCCACGGTCGACGCTGGACTCTCCGAGGGTGAAGCCGTGCAGAACTCCCGGTGACAGAGTAGTCGTAAAGCTTGTCACCAGTGGAAAGCCCTCCGTGGAGTAGACGCGAACGTTGATATCGATGGGTGGATCACTGTCGGATGTCTGCAGTCGCAGGACGTCGTTCCAATCGGTGCAGTTGCGCTCCGGCAAAATGGTGGAGCGAACCAAGCCCGCGGTCACTCCCGAGTTCAATGGGGTTACCTCCGCAACATACGCGGCGGAGGCGCTCGATGGACCTACCACGACCGCATGGATGACACCCGGCTGGAGGGTGG
>DASUFL010000015.1:0-35450 GCA_036274595.1 Candidatus Eiseniibacteriota bacterium
CCAGCTCCTTTCGTAACGCCGCCTCCGACTCCGCGAGGCGGTCGGCAGCGTCCAGCGCGGCTCCCAGATTGTGGTAGCTGGGCGCGCTCAAGGGATCCTGCTCCAGAGCCCTGCGCGCGAGGTCGATCGCCTCCTCATGGCGGCCCAAGGCGCTCGCCATCGCACACGCTCCCCGAAGCACATTCGCGCTTCCAGGCGCGAGCTCGAGAGCGCGCGCGTACGACGCTGCCGCGCCGCGATAATCCAAGTCGCATACCAACTGGATCCAGGCCATCACGGCCAACCCCTCCGGCAGATCCGGAGCCAACGCCAGCGCACGCTTTGTGGCCTCCCTGGCCCTTGCATACCCCTCCGAGGGTGGGACATGGTGCAGGTCCGCCTCCATGCTCTGCGCACGCCCCAGCTCCGCCCATGCAAGCGCGTATTCCGGATCCCGCGCCAGCGCCTCCTTCAAGTATCCGACCGCCTTGGACACGTCCTCGCGCGTGAAGCGGTTCAGCAGGTGCCGCGCGAGAAGGAGAAGCCGGTGCGCCTCGGGATCGGTCCCGCGACCCTTCGCAGCCTGGGCCACGTCGACCTTCACCGCGCCGCTCGCGTCCGAGTCCGCTTCCTCGCCCAGGAGCGTCGTCCGCAGCTCCTTCACCACGGATTGCGCGATGTCGTCCTGCACCGCGAAGATGTCCTCCAGCGTTCGGTCATAGGTCTCCGACCAGAGATGGGATGAGTCGGCCACGTCCACGAGCTGCACCGACACCCGGATCCGGCTCCCCGACTTCCTGACGCTGCCGTCGAGAAGCGTGGCCACGTTCAGAGCACGGCCGATCTCCGCGGCCGTGGCTTGCTTCCCCTTGAACGTGAAGGCTGAGGAGCGCGCCGTCACGCGCAGCCCCTTGATCCTCGCCAAGACGTTCAAGAGCTCATCGGCGAGTCCGTCGGAGAAGTATTCGTCATCCGCGCTCGCGCTCCGGTTCGCGAACGGAAGCACCGCGATGGAGGCGATCTTCTCCGAGGTCGATCTCGGTGCATGCACGGCCTCCAACGACTTTCGCACCTGGCGCAGCTCGTGCGACACATCCAGTGCCGTCTGGATGCGCTCCCGCGGGTCCTTCTCGAGGCAGCGAGTCACGATGCGGCCGACGTCCGGTGGGAGATCGGCGCGCGCGGGCGCAAGAGGTGCCGGAGCTTCGTGGAGAATCGCGGCACACAGCGCCATCGTGGTCGGCGCCGCGAAGGGGCGCTGCCCCGTGAGCAGCTCGTAGAGCAGAATCCCGAAGGCGAACAGGTCGGTGCGTGCGTCCACCGCCTCGCCGCGAATCTGCTCCGGCGCCATGTACGGCGCCGTGCCGGCGACGTGGCCGGGCGAAGAGAACGCTCCGACGGTCAACCCCTCGCTGTCGTCCGTCGTGGGGGGCGCGCCTTTGGCGAGCCCGAAATCCAGCACCTTGACCCGCCCTTCGCGCGTCACCATCACGTTGGCGGGTTTCAGATCGCGGTGCACCACGCGCCGCTCGTGCGCGGCCGTCAGAGCGTCGGCGATCGCGATCGCCACATCGAGAACACGCGTGAGAGGGAGGCCGCCTGGCGTCACGAGATCGGCGAGGCTCTGGCCCTCGACCAGCTCCATAGTGATGAACCGAATGCCGTCCGTGTCTTCGACCGAGTGGAGCGTGACGATGCTGGGATGGTTGAGGCCCGCCACGGTGCGCGCCTCGTGCTCGAATCGCGCCAAGTGATCGGCATTGCGTGCGAGGGTCTCGGGCAAGACCTTCAGCGCGATGTCACGCCCGAGGCGCAAGTCCTTCGCGCGATAGACCTCCCCCATTCCGCCCGAGCCGAGCAGGCCGACGATCTCGTAGGTCCCAAGGCGGGTGCCGTTGGCGAGTGGCATGGCCTATTCCCGTCCTGGTCTCGGGGCGCTCATGGTCCTATCGCTTCGGCTTGGCCTTCTCGAGCATCTTCACGAGGTCGGGGGGGTACCCGATCCTCCGCGCCACGTCGATGGCGTTCATCCCGTCGTACTGCCCCTTCATGACGATGGTCGGATCGGCACCGGCTTCGACCAGAACCTTCACGGACTCGATCTGACCTGAGCTCATGGCCATGACGAGCGGCGGCGCCCCGAACTGCTCGTCGACGACGTTGACCTTCGCCTTGTGCTTGATCAGCTCCTTCACAATGTCGGTGTAGTTCTCCTTGGCCGCGTAGAAGAGCGCCGTCATGCCGAGGTAGCCCTTCACGTTCGGATCGGCACCGGCGTCGAGAAGGATTCGTGCGAACTTGAGGTTCCCGGCTTCACATGAAGCCATGAGGGCGGTCGCCCCCTTGGATGACACGTAATCGAGGTCCGCTTTGCGGGAGATCAGCGCCTTGAGCAGGATCTCGTTCTCCCTCGCGATGGCATGGATCAGGGGTGTCGTGCCATCGCTCGTGGATGTGTTCAGGGTCGCGTGATGTTTGAGCAGGATGTCGACGGCCACCAGATCCTCGTAGATCACGGCGCTCATGATCGGCGCCATGCCGATCGACGCCGAATTCACGTCCGCCCCCTTCGCGATGGCCTCCTCCATCTTCCCGTACTCCTTGTTGCGCACGGCTTCGGAGAGATCCCGCTCGTGCGCGAGGGCCGCGCCCGCCGCCGCCGTCTGCGCCTTCGTCGCGGACGCGGGACCACCGGCCGGGGCGTGCGGAGCGACTTCTACCTTGAGCTTCTCCTCCGGCGGCACGGGCTTCTCCAGGAGCGCCACCATGGATGCGTTCTTGCTCTGCCGCGCGTGATCCAGTGCGGATGTGCCCATGGCCGACGTCAGGTTCGGGTCCGCCCCCGCGCGGAGCAGGAGACCGACGAGTGCGGGCGTTCCCATCCCGACGGCGCCGATCAGCGGCAACCCATCGCCCGACATCCTCTGATTGGGGTTTGCACCCCCGCGAAGGAGCGCCGTCACGAGATCTGGATCGCCGGCGCGCAACGCGTATTCGAGTGCCGAGGAGCTGTCGGGCCCTGCGGCATTGGGATCCGCACCGGCGGCCAGGAGTCCCTGCACGGCCTCGATCTTCTGGAGCACGCAGGCGAGCATCAGGGGCGTCTTGCCTGTGGCGTCCAGGGCGTTGGCGTCCGCGCCGCGATCGACCAGGAGCTTCGCGACAGGCTCCGAAGGCTCCCCTTCGTCGCCCCCCTCGACCCAATCGATGACGAGGGTGTGAAGCAGCGTCGTTCCCTTGTCGTCGGCGCAGCGGACCGAAGCACCCGCGTCGATCGCCGCGGCGATGGTAGGCACGTCGCCGTCCTCGACCGCGGACAGGAGCGAGGGGCTGCAGGGCGCCGCGCCGGTCCGGGCGGCCGAGAGAGAAACCCCGAGGAGAAGCCCCGCCCAGACCGTGATTCCGGGCGCAAGGCGCGCAACCTTCATGCTTCGGCCTCCATCCATTGGAGTGAGCTCGTGAGCTTTACTTGAGCCGCACCAGACGGCGCGTCTCGACGCGATCCTCGGCAGCGAAGCGGAGGAAATACACTCCTGGAGCCGCGCCGGTCCCGCGGGAATTGCGGCCGTTCCACGCAACCTCGTGATTTCCGGCGCTCCAGACCCCGCGCGCCAGATGCGCCACTTCCCTGCCATCCACGCTGAACACCCGCAGATCCACGGCTTCAGGGCGTGCCAGCGAGAACCCGATCCGCACCGCCCCGGACGATGGATTGGGCCATGGCATCCTGAGGCCCACGCCGACGCCCGCGACCGGCTCGACGGCGGTCACGCCCAGCTCCATCTCGCTCCGGATCCAGGCGGCGTTCTGTTGCGTGATGGCCACGTGCTCCTGGTTCGCGCCCTGCGAGTAGATGACGTCGAACGGCGTGTTGGACACCGGATCTGGATCGGCCGCGATGTTGTGGAAGAGGTCGGTCGTGCCGTAGGCGAGAGCGCTCACGGTCGGGATGAAGCAGTGGCTCGGGTAGAACGCGACGATGTTGCCGTAGGGCGCCGCGACCGAATCGAGCTGCGCCATGCTGGCCCTCGATCCCCCGGGCGCGTTGTCATAGGGCTGGGTGCCATTCACGGTCACGGCCTGCGACGCGGTGGTGATGAAGACGACCCGGATCTTCCCGTCGAAGATCTTCGTGCTCACCCCGTTGGGAACGGCCCAGACGTTGCCCGTGATGCCCGTGAGGATGTCGCTGTAGCTCCATTGGATGACCTGTGCGCCGGCGGCGAAGGGCTCCCCGGTTCCGTTGTCGCTCCCGTTGGCGACCGCCACGAGACGCGGCTGGCTGGGCCAGCTGCCGATCGCGGCGAGATCGGTGGTGAACTGCCCCCGCAGCGGATCCGGCTGCCCGGTGGACGCGGCTGGATCGGTGTAGTGGTAGGCCAGCATCTGGCGGGCCGCGGGGCGGTTGAGCTGGGCGAGGAACAGGGCAGCGTCGCTCGATTGGGTCGAGAAGAAGTTGATCCAGTACTGCATGCCGAGCGGAATGTTGGCTCCCAGGTGCGGCACGTCGAACGAAAGGAACGTCCGCACCGAGTGCGGCATTCCGTTCGTCTCCATGTAGGCGAGCGCGTAACGACTCACGAGCCCGCCCATGCTGGCGCCTGCGAGCGCCACGGTGACCTGCGGGCTCACTCGGGCCTGGATCTGCTGGAGCAGGTCGACGAGGACGAACGCGTTTCGCTGCAGGTAGTCGGTGGCGTCCGTGAAGTTGAGCACGACGGCGTCGTAGCCGTCCGAGCGCAGGGTCTCGATGAGACTCTCCTCATTGAGGAGCGCATAGAGCTCGTCCCAGTTCATGCTGTTGTCGAGATCGAATCCCTCCACGACCACCGCCGGGTTCACGAGGTGCGTCCGCCCGGGGGCGAGATACACGTACGCGTCGCCCGTCGCGACGCCGCCGAGGTACGGGATCGTGCCCGCCACATGGATCGTGTCGGTCGGCGCCGGAGTCTCGAGCGCGCGCACGGAGAACTCGAACGCAGCCTCGACGGTGGCGCCGTCGACGGCGGTGGCGCGCAGGCGCAGCGTCTTGGTGCCGGTCGCGGCGTAGTGCGCGGTGATCGGCCGATGGAAGCTCACGGCCCTGAACCCAAGTCCGTCGTCGAGGTCCGCCTGGAGCCGGGGGACGGCTCCCTTCCGATTGGAAACGAAGTCCTCGCGGTCGAGAACGAACCTCACCTCGTGGCCGCGATAGGTCCATTCATGCAGCGCGGCCGCGGCGAACGCGGTCCTGGCTTCGAACGCCTCGCCACGCCCCCGCACGAGATGCCCGCCGCGATTCTCGATCGCACCGCGCTCCAGCGCGTCCGGACGGATGCGCTCGTAGTCGTCGAAGACGACCGCCAGCGGCACGGCATCCAGGCGCCCACGGGCGCGATCGATCAGGGCCTCCGCGGACGGACGCCCGCTGGGATCGGCCGACGCCCGGCGCAGCTCCTCGTAGAGCTGGCGCCACAAGTCCCGGGACGCCACGGCGCGTCCGTCCCCCTGGAAGCGATCGATCCCCGATAGTGGGAGCACGCGGTCGTAAAGGACGCCTGTCTTGAGATCGCTCACGTCGAGCTGCCCCAGCGCGTCGTGCAGCTGGCTGTCGATGGCGCCGGCCAATGCGCCGCGCGAGATCAGGAGGGCCACCAAGGACAGGACGGTCAGGAAGTACCGGAGGCGAAGTTGCGGAGCCACGGCGCGGTGCAAGCAGTCTCCCAGCAGGAAGCTATGAGGTGGGAATGGTCGGAGCGATTGCCTCAATTGTACCACACTCGGGCCGCCGCCCGATGGCGCTAGCGCGTCTCCGAGCGCCGTATCCGGTAGAGAACGTGCCGGCGTAGGGGGTGCCCCTCGGGCAGGAGTGGATGGTCGAAATCGTCCCGCGGGTCGTGGGTCATCCCCAGCTTCGTCATGATGCGCCGCGAGCGTACGTTCGCAGGGACGGTCCATGACAGGATCTCATCCAGGGCGAACGCCTCGAATCCATGGCGCAGCGCCGCCTGCGCGCCTTCCGTCGCGTATCCCCTGCCCCACATCTCGGCAGCGAGCCTCCATCCGATCTCGACGCAAGGCGTGAACGGAGCCTGAAAGGACGGTCGGAGCAGGCCCACGTACCCCGCAAAGGAACCCCCCTGCCGAAGCTCGACGGCCCAGAGTCCGAAGCCGCTCGTCACGAAGCTCGCTTCGGCCCGAGCGATCATCGCCTCGGTCGCTTGGCGATCGGGACGCGTCGGCAGGAATTCCGTGACGCGCGGATCCGCGTTCATCGCGGCGAAGGGCTCGAGATCGGACGGCTGCCACCGGCGAAGGCGAAGCCTCGGCGTGAGCAGCTCGGACACGATCAGCCGACGCAATCCTGGGGGCGGTTTGTGCTCATGGAACGGCGAAGCTACCATGGGCGCATGTCCGTCCACGATCGATTCGGCGATCGAGCCGACGAGTACGCGCGCACGCGACCGACCTACCCCGGGGCGCTGTTCCAGCTTCTCGAGCGATTGGCGCCCGCGCGGGATCTCGCCTGGGATTGCGGGGCGGGCAGCGGACAGACGGCGCTCAGCCTGGCACGGAGCTTCGCGCGCGTGCTGGCCACCGACTCGAGCCGCCGTCAGCTGGCCCGCCTCGCCGCGCACGACCGGATCGACCTCGTCGCGGCCGCCGCGGAGGCGGTCCCGTTTCGCGATCGCATCGTGGACCTCGTCACCGTATCCGCCGCCATTCACTGGTTCGATCGACCGCGATTCTACGCGGAAGTGCGCCGTGTAGCCCGGCCGGGCGCCATCGTCGCGGTGTGGTCGTACTACCAGACGCGCGTCGCGCCCGACATCGACACCGTTCTGAAGCGCTTCGCGGACGAGGTCGTCGGTCCGTACTGGGGCCCGGAGATCGTGGTGAATCGGAACGCCTATCGCGACCTGGACTTCCCGTTCGAGCGGCTGCCCTGGCCGGAGCTCTACGCGGAAGCGCACATGCGGCTCGCGGACTTCTGCCAGTACATGCGCACGTGGTCCTCGAGCGTGGCCTATGAGCGCGCGCGAGGAACCAATCCCGTCGATCTGGTGCGCGACGACCTGGCACGCGCGTGGGGCGACGCGGAATCGAAGCGCGTGATCCGCTGGCCCCTCCACGGGGCGATCGGCCGGGTCGAGTAGCGCTCCTACCGAATCATCACGATCCGCTTCACGAAGCGAAGGCCCTCGGCCTCCAGGCGCAGCCAGTACACGCCCTGCCCGAGCGCGGCTCCGTCCTGACTCCGGCCATCCCACCGAACCGAGTGCTGACCCATCGGATAGTCCCCCGTGGCCAATCGGCGCACCAAGCGGCCGCGGGCGTCGAAGACATCGATGGTGGCCGTGGCGGGATTCCGCAGCTGGAAGCCGATCCAACCCTCTCCACGTGATGGATTGGGACTGGCGCCGAACAGAGCCGTGGCCGTCGCGCCGGCTCCGGAGCGTCCAGTGTTGTCCGAGCCGGAATCCGTCGACTGCGATCCCGTCGAGGACCCCGTGGCCGCGACCGGCGTCGCCAGAATCCGCACTCTCTCGACCGTGACGCTGCCCTTCCCCCGATCGTGCTCACACCGGACCGTTGCCATGGCCTGTGTTTCGTTCCCGGCGTCGTCCTTGCAGGAGATCAGGACGTCGTAGGACCGGCCGTCTCCTCCGCCCGCCCGCTCCGAGCGCAGCTCCGCCGTGAGGTCATCTCGGATCGAGAAGTCGGGCGTGGTGTGCCGGCCGCCTCCCAGGTCGAGGGAATCGGTGCAGGAGATCCCTACGATCCGCGATGTGAGCGATTCGTCGCAAAGGTCGGCGGCGTCCACCGTGAAGGCGACCCCCACCATCTTGTGATTCGGGGGCCAGAGCGTGGCCGGCGAGGCGTGGATCGCGTGGATCGTCGGCGGGACGGTGTCCCGGAGGGTCACCGTCGCCTCATCCACGGCCTGGAGCGGCGGATTGTCGTTATCGGTGACGCGGAGCCGGATCACCCCTTGCGTCGTGCTGTGAAAGACGTGGGTGACCGTCGGGGTGGTCGTCGTCGAGTCGTAGACCCCGTCGCCCTCGAAGTCCCATTCGTAGGAGACGATCGTGCCGTTCGCGTCGTGCGATCCGCTTCCATCCAGGGTGATCGGCACGCCGCATTCGCCCTCGTACGGGCCGCCCGCGTCGGCCACGGGAACGCCCACGATCTCCTCGAGGAACGCGTTCACGAGGCCCGCTCCGTACACGATCGCGATCGGATAGAGGATGTCGCCGTAGATGCGAAGCATCGTTCTCTTGTCAGGGTTGTCCCGGGTGCCGTAGAGCTCGTGGTAGAGTTCACGCCCCGCGGCCTTTCGCTCCCATCGCTTGGGGACGACCGCGTTCACCGCGCTGTTCCCCGCGCCGGACCCGCCGCCGCCGATGTTCTCCAGGAAGACTCCCGCGACGATGCGCTGGTTCGCGTTGTTGCCGGTGATGGTGCAATCCGGGCCGTCGTCGCCACCGTTGTCCTCGAAATCCAGGGGCTCGCCGTCCGCGTTCTCCATCGGCCACCACTCCTCCTGGATGTCGAGCGTCCCTTCGGTTCGCCCACATCCGCCCTTGGTGAACCCGATGTTCTCGTCCGCCCCTTCGATCGCCCACCCGCCGACGGCGTCCGCCAGGCTCGGGAACATCCGCTTGAGCTCGCTGTCCGGCTGCGTGTCGACCTCGGTGAGGACCGCCTGGAACGTTGTGAAGTCGTAGACGATCTGGGCCACCCGGCGAACGTACGTGAAGGCGATGTTCGGCTCGCCCGCTTTGTGACAAGCCAGCTCGTCAGGCTCCCGGCACGCCTTCTGCGCGCCCTCGGGGAACAGGACCTCCAGATTGTGGCGAAGCGCGTCGGTCGGAAGGGCCGTCGTCTGGTTCCAGTAGTCGCGAATGTGGCGAGTTCCGCGAGAGTCGCAGAAGCCCCAGTTCTCGAAGTCGTCATCGTCCTGGTCGCAGTCCGCGTCGTTGAGCTTCCCGTGCGGGTTGTTGTGGCAGTGGGACGGAGACGTCATGTCCTGCATGAGATGAAGAATGTGGCCGAGGGTCTCGTAGGCGCCCAGACGATCACCCGAGTCGTACTGGCCTTTGGCTTCGTTCCAGAGTGCGGCCGCTCGATCGGGGGCCCGCTGCTGCACGTATCCGATCGAAGCGATGGGACAGTTGATGGTGATGTTCGCAATCGTGTTCTCTTCCGTCCTGGGATTGTAGAAATGGCTGGAGTACAGAGGGCAATTGTCCTCCTGGACCACACCGGCCACAGCGCGATCCCTCGCGCTGGTCGAGGTGTAGGGACTGCCCAGGTACCAGAAGGCCGCGGCGGTGAGACTCGCGTGGGTATGGTCCGGTTCATGGGCGAGCGCTGCAGGTGTGTGGGCCAGGAGCAGGAGAATCGGAAGCGTCCATTTCCGGAGAGCATCCATGCCGGGGAATGCCTCGGCGTGCTGGAACATGTGTGTCCTCCCGGAGGTGGGCCGCGGAGCATGGGAGGCACAAGGTGGGAAAGGCGGTGCAGGAACGCCCGGCCCCCCACAGCCGGGTGCGGCGCGC
The DNA here is from genome assembly GCA_036274595.1 of Candidatus Eiseniibacteriota bacterium. GTDB lineage: Bacteria > Eisenbacteria > RBG-16-71-46 > SZUA-252 > SZUA-252 > WS-9. The sequence continues at coordinate 9,522 of DASUFL010000015.1, forward strand.
AGCCTTAATGCAAAAAAGCTAGCATAGTCACTATAGTGTTGTCAAGTAATAACTTGCCGTGGACGCCGAACTCAGCCGACGGCGCTGTCGTTCTGAACCACGCCCCGCCGCGTCGAGACAGCTTCGCCGCTCTGCCAGCGGAGGACGCGCAGGGCGCGCAGCGTGTTCCAGCGACTGCGTTGGCCGTCCCCTCGGTCGATCGTGAAGTGGACGGCACCCGGATGGGTGTTCTCGAGGAGCCACGTGCCGTCCGGCTGCCTCTTCGACCGCACCAGAGCGATCGCCTCGTCCATGCGTGGATCCGGCGCGTTCCCCACGGCTCGGAAGTAGTCCAGGCCGCGCAGCACGTCGTAGTGCCATCGCGTGGGGAACGAGAACAGCAAGAACGCGGGATCGACCACCTCGCCGGTGCTCTTGCGGCGGAACAGTCTCCGCTCCAGGAGATACTCCTCGGCGCGACGTCGAGCCGCGACCGACTTCGCCCACCCGCCGGTCGCGCGCTCGTGAGCGAGAAGGCCTTCGAGAACCCGGATCGTCGAGTGGAAGGACGAGCGGACGGAGCCGTTCTCGGCCTCGCAGTTCCACCCGCCGTCCTCGAGCTGCTCGCCGACGAGGCGGGCGACGATGTCGTTCACGTCCTGATCGAAGTAGGCGCCCAAGGAGACAGCCATGCCGTTGATGCAGGGCTCGACCTCTCCGCTGAAGAAGCGCTGGCCGGCGTGCTCCCACCGGCTGTGCTCCCGGACCTGATCGACCGCGCGGCGCACCCTGGGATCGTGCGGGTCGATTCCGAACTCCTGGAGGAGAACGAGGCTGGGAGCGGTGGCGGTCCAGGGCTGGCCCTTGGGCTTCTCGCCGCCCTCGGGCTTCCGCGCCGGGAAGAGGGCGCCTCCCTCCCACTGGCCGTCCTCGCCCTGCAGAGCGAGGAGCCGCGCACCCCACCCCTCGGTCGCCACGCGCGCGCGCTCCGCCGCGATGTTCTCGGGCGACGCGTCCGCCAGGTCGCGCAGGACCTGCCAGCGAATGGCGGGATCGGAGTCCAGGAGCCAATCCAAAACGTTCATGGGCGGGAGTCTAGCAGAGCGTCGACCCCGTGCTCTTCAGCGTTCCGTAACGCGGCGGGCGGTTATTGAGTCGGGGACGGTTCCGGACCGACCTGGGCTCGCTGTGTCTCGAGCATGCGAGCCACGCCGGCCGCCACGAGCCCCTTACCCCGAGGGCCCTGTGTCTTCATCGCCACACTGTCGCGCATGACCGCGGTCCAGAGAACCTGGATGAAGACGCTCTCTGCGGGGCTGCCGATGGCGAGGGGCTTGGCGGCGGGGTCCGTGACCTGGGCCGCACCGACGTAGCCTCGCCGCCGAATCGACTGAGCGATCGAGTCCGACCATGCCGTCATGGCACGCGGATCATGCGTGATGGCGTCGGGCGGAACGGGCCATGTCATCGCGCCGCCCCAGGCCCATGGGAGAGAGTCCCCGCGCGCGCCGATCAGAACGCCGTTCATGGAGCTGCCGTCGGGAGCGGTCTCGGCCCAGGCGAGCGAGCATGGCAGCGACAGTCCGAATTCGGACTTCACCCTGGACGCAAACACATCCTCGGGCCGCGAGCCGCGCCCGCAGCCCATCACACAGACGAGGAGCAGCGCGAGATAGACCGCGATGGCTACGATTGAATGCCTACCTTCGCCAGGAACGGAGCCCAGCGTGGGTCGGAGTGGAGGCCCTTGAGAGTCCAGCTCACGCCGATGGTCGCAATTCCGGGGTCGGGGCCCAGGCTACTGCTTGCGCTGGGGCACGCCGCCGAACCAGCGCTCCAGGCGGCTCGAACCGAAGACCGACTTCTCACGAACCAGGAGTTCGGAGGGCTCTTGGAACGTGCCGGACGGCTTCGGACCGCTCAGGAAGTCGACGTCGACGCGCCCCACCTGGCCGTGCCCGAACTCCACATAGCAGGCGCCCTGCCCCATGTAGGCCGCGGTGCTGGTGAGGCCGCGGACCTGCGCGATGATCGACTCCGCGACGACGCGCGCGGCCCCCTCGGCAAAGACGCCGGCCTTGGGCGTTCCGACACCGTTCACGTCGCCGACCGCATACACCCCGGGGAACCTCGTCTCGAGCGTCCGCTTGTTCACGGGGACCCAGTCGTAGGGATGCGACGCCAGACCGGACTCCACCACGACCTGCGGCACTCGATGCACGGGGATTCCAAGGAAGAGCGCATAGGGGAGCTCGCTCCCGTCGCTCAGCACGGCCACCTTGCGGCCGGGATCGAGCGACGTCACCCGATTGTCCTTCACGAACCGGATGCCCCGCTCCTCGAAGGCCGCGAGGATGGCCTGCGACGTCTCGGGCGAAGGGGGGATGGGTGTCCCAAAGGGCATCACGAGGGCGATCTCGGCCGCGCCGCGCTTGCCTCGCTCCTCCAGGAAGTCGTGCACGAGGAGCGCCGCCTCGCTGGGAGCAGGCGGACACTTGAACGACTTCCCCGTCACCCCGACGATGACCGGACCGCGCTCGAATCGCGGGAGCATGTCGCGCAGCGCGAATGCCCCCGCGACGCTGTAGAACTCGGTCCCCTCCTCCACGAGCCCGGGCGTGGCCGCCTGGTCGTAATCGGCGCCGAGAGCCACGACGAGAGTGTCGGCCTCGAACGCCCCCGCGTCCGTGACGACCCGCTTCCGCGCCGGATCGATCTCGCGTACGACGGCCTTCCGGACGCGAACGCCTGGCTTCACGATGGCGCTGTAGGGGTGCTGGACCGCCGCGGGCGGTTGACGCCAGAACATCACATCGAGCTTCGAGAACCCGAAGACGAAGCAGTCCGCCTTGTCGATCAACAGGACCTCGATCGAATCTCCGAGCGCGTCCGAGAGAAGGGTCGTCAGCTCCAGCCCGCCAAAGCCCGCCCCGAGCACGAGCACGCGATGCTTCATGTTCCCTCTTTCCCCCCGCTCACGACCGTCTTAGATTGCATCATCATCATGGTGACCGATCGACGACCTTCGCGACTCACGCTCCGTCACGAGTACGACGAGAGCAGCCGGCTCATCGAGATCCAGGTCCCGCCCCTAGACGGGCTGGCGTCCTGGGTCGAGCAGCTCGACGCCGCGCGCGAGGCGGAGCAGCGTGCGCCTCTCTGCCAGGCGTGCCAGGAGCTCCTGGACCGCTTCGCGACGTTCTACGACGTTCCCGCTCCGAGCCTGGATCTGCTCGGGGTTCGCCCCCACCGCACGCACGAGGGCCGCCTGTCGTCGGAGACCCTGGGGGATTACACCTTCGCTCTCTCGCGGATCCGGCTCTGGACGCGGACGCCGATGATCCGAAAGTGGACGTCGACCCGTACGATCCTGTCCACGCTGTGCCACGAATTCATGCACCACATGGACGCGGTCCAGCTCGGATTTTCGAAGAGCTATCACACGACCGGCTTCTTCGAGCGGACCCACCGCCTGTATCTCGGCGTCATGGGACAGCCCTACTACCCCTTGGCGTGGCAGGCAGCCGATCGCGACGGCTCCCGCTCGATCGATTGGCCGGAGACCAACCGCCGCCGAGCGAGAACCCGCCCCACCTAGCTCGTCAGTTCTGCGTGGTGGCCGCCGGTGTCGCGGGCCCGTTGGAATTCCACGCGTCGCGCACGTAGAGCCACTTTCCGTTCACTTTCTTGGAGACGGAGAAGTACCAGCCGCTGTCGACGACCTTGCCGTCCTTGTCCTTGGCCGCCCAGGTGCCGGACGACCAGCCCGTCGTACCGGACACACCACCCTCCGGGTTGGGGCTGAGTGTCATGACCAGGCCGGTCTTGGCGAATGCCGCGATGTCGCTCTCGAAGAAGGTCTGGATCGCCGCGCGCCCCTGGACGGGGGGCGCCCCGGGCGGATAGACCACCGCCTCCTCGTCATAGAGCGCGACGACGTTCGCGACCTGGCCCGCGTTGTAGGCTTTGACCCACGCACCATCCGCAGCGTGGACGGCGGCCGCCTCGGAAGCCGCGCTGGCCGGCGAAAGGCCCCCGGTGGCGATGACGAGAGCAAGAGCAAGAATGCCGGCGAGGATCGACTTCTTCACCAAAGTCCACCTCCTGTTTGCGTGTGATTCGTGGTTCGCACGGACCCGCAGGAAAACACCCCACGCGGACGGAGCCGCATGGGGCGTTCAGTCGAGTTCAAGGATCAATGCGCGTGCCAGCCCAAGAGGAACTTCCAGTCAGGAACATCCCCCAGGCCGACCTTCGTCTCGAAGTAGATCTTCGGGCTCAGTGCGATTCCACCAAGGAAGCTTCCACCGACATCGGTCTCGCTCCCACCGTCGGAGTCGAACCAGTTGACGGTGAGTCCGCCGCCGGCATAGGGAGCGAGCTTGGACTTGGTCTTGAACTGATAGTGAAGGTCCGCGTTTCCGGCGATCATCGTGGCGTCGCCGAAGCCGACTTCGACGCTCGGTACCAAGTACAGCTGATCGGCCAGCGGATTCCCCTTCCAGTGGACCCCCGCAATGAAGTCATCCGGGCTGAGCGAGAGTCCGCCCTGAAAGCCCACACCGGCCAGGGCCGGCGACGCGCCCATGGCGACGACAAACAGGGCTAGGAACGCGCTGCGACATGGATTCATGGTCACGATCCCCCGTGTGGCTTGCCACCGACACCGACCCCGAAGTGCGGGACGATATCAGAAGGCGACAAGGCGGGCATCATCGGGTTACCCCGTCCAGATTCGGTCCGTATACGTGAACGTCCCGTGGGTGGCGACTTCCCTCGCCGCGGCCACCATCCCGCCCATCGCCGCCCGGTAGAGTGAGGCCGCGAGACTGATCCGCCGAACCCCTGCGGCCGTGAGCTCCGCCACGGAGAACGAACGCCCGGGGATCCCGGCCATGAAGTTCACCGGTTTCGTGACCGCCGCGCACACCTCGCGCACCGCGTCGATCGATGGGAGTCCGGGCGCAAACAGAACATCCGCCCCGGCGGCCCCGTACGCTTGCAGGCGCTCGATCGTGTCGTCCAGATCGGGCCGCTCGCGGATGAAGTTCTCGGCACGCGCGGTGAGCGTGAACGGGAGCCCGAGCGATCGCGCTGCCTCGACCGCCGCCGCGACCCGTTCGATCGCGAGCGAGCGGTCGTACACGGGCCCGTGTCCCTCGCCAGCATCCTCGATCGAGGCTCCAACCAGACCTGCAGCCGCGGCGAGGCGAATCGTCTCCGCAACCGTCGCCGGAGGTTTCCCGAACCCGTTCTCGAGATCCGCCGAGACCGGGAGAGGGTCCGAGGCATCCACGATCGCACGCGCGTTCGCGAGAGAGCGATCCCGCCCGAGCTGGCCGTCGCGGAGTCCCTGGGCCATGGCGGCCGCCGCACTGGATGTCGCGATGGCCGGGAACAGCTTCAAGTCGCGCAGAAGGCGCGCGGAGCCCGCATCCCAGGCGTTCGCGATGACGAAGGCGCCGGGACCCAAGTGGAGCGCCCGGAATCGGGCGCCCTTCTCCGTCAGCTGGGAAAGCGTCGGCTCGGCCATGGGGCCGACATCATACCTCGATCCCCATCTTGGTCAGGAACGCGCTCCACCTCGCATCGCCGTGGAGTCCACGGAGCCATGGACTGCTGGTGGCATCGGGGATGCCGGCGTCCCGCTGCGCGTAAGCGCGCTCGAGCCATTCGAACGCCCGGTCCACGTCGCCGCGGATCGCCTCGACCTCGGCAATCTGGCAAGCGGCGTCCTCCGAGTACCTCTCGATCAGCTCCCGGAGGGCCGCGTCGGACTCGGCTCCGCGGCCCAAGCCGTGATGGACGATGGCCAGGCTCCAGAGTCGAAACACCTCCTGGGGCTCGAGGAGCGCCGCGGCCAGGGCCTCATCGCCGCGGTTAAGCGCGAGCAAGGTGAGGGCGAGACTGGCGTGCGCCAGGATCCTCTGCGGTGCGAGCTCGAGAGCTTTCCGGTATGCGGTCTCGGCTTCGGCATAGCGACCCGCATCGTGCAGAGCGATTCCGAGGCTGTGGTAGGCAACCGCGCTCAGCGGATCCTGCTCCAGCGCGCGGCGGAGGAGCTCCACCGGCTCTTCGATCTGGCGGCGTGCGCGAGCCAGCATGCCCGCCCCGCGCAGTACCTCCGCGTTGCCCGGTGACAGCGCCAGGGCATGTCGATAGGAGGACTCCGCGCTTCGAACATCCCAATCCTGATACTTCCGGATCCAGCCCAGGCGGGCGTGCGCTTCCGCGAGATCCGGCTCCAGACCCAGGGCTCGCTCCACAGCGTCTCGAGCGCGTTCGTAACCCTCCGCGGCCGGGACCCATCCGTGGCCACCCTCCATGATGTAGGCGCGCGCCATCTCGGCCCATGCGAGCGCATAGCGTGGATCGCGATCCAGCGCCTCGTTCAGGTATCTAACAGCCTTCGCCGTGTCGTCCTGGCTGCCCCGACCGAGCAGGTGCCGCGCGAGAAGATAGAGCCGATGCGCTTCCGGATCGGTGCCCCGTCCCTTGGCCGCCGCGGCCACGTCCGCCTTCGCCTGTCCCATCGAGTACGAGTCGGATTCGCCGCCGAGGAGAGCCGTCCGGAGCTCCTTGACCACCGATTGGGCGATGTCGTCCTGGACCGCGAAGATGTCGTCGAACGTCCGGTCGTATGTCTCCGACCAGAGATGCGAGCCGTCCGACACCTTCACCAGCTCCACGGAAATCCGGACGCGCTTCCCCGACTTGCGCACGCTTCCCTCGAGGATGGTGGCGACGTTCAGGGCCCGGCCCACCTCGGGGATCGTCACGTCCTTGCCCTTGAAGTGGAACGCCGACGTGCGGGCCGTGACCCGCAAGCCCTTGATCTTGGCGAGGACGTTGAGGAGCTCGTCGGTGAGGCCGTCCGAGAAGTACTCGTCCTCGGAGCTGGGACTTCGGTTCACGAATGGAAGCACGGCGATCGACGCGACTGGCTTCGCCTTCGCCCCCTGCGTTCCATGCTCCAGAGCCCCTCGAAGCCGGCGCAGCGCGTTGCTCACGTCCAGGGCAGTCTGGACACGTTCACGAGGGTTCTTCTCGAGGCAGTCGCTCACGAGTCGATCGAGATCGGGAGGGAGATCGGGCCGGATCCCGCTCAAGCGCTCCGGCTCGTCCCGGAGAATGGAGGACGCGATGTCCGCCGAGCTGACACCCGAGAACGGCCTCCGACCCGCGGCAAGCTCGAAGAGAATCACCCCGAGCGCAAAGAGATCGCTCCGGGCATCGGCGATCTCGCCGCGCAGCTGCTCCGGGGCCATGTAGGGAACGGTGCCCAGGAGCCGCCCTTCGCCCGAAAGCGGACCGGAGGCTGTGAGGGTCTCCTCGCGTTCCCTCCCCGTCATCCTCGCAAGTCCGAAGTCGAGGATCTTGAGCCGATCGTCGCGGGTGACCATCACATTTCCGGGCTTCAAGTCGCGGTGGATGACGCCGCGCTCGTGCGCCGCGACGAGAGCTTCCGCGAGCGGACCGGCGAGGTCGACGATCCTCGACGCCGAAAGGCCCCCTGGAGATACGAGCCTGGAGAGCGTCTCTCCTTCGATCAGCTCCATCGTGAGGAAGCGGACGCCTGCCTCGTCCTCGACGGAGAAGAGCGTGACGATATTGGGGTGATTGAGACCGGCGACGGTCCGAGCCTCGCGCTCGAAGCGGGCGAGGCGTTCCGCGTTCGAGGCGAATTCCTCGGGCAGGATCTTGATCGCGACCTCGCGTCCAAGGCGGAGGTCCCGGGCGCGATAGACCTCGCCCATTCCCCCGGCCCCGAGAGGTGCGAGGATCTCGTAGGCGCCTAGGCGCGAGCCGGACGCGAGCATGACTCCCGCCATCCTACTCCCGTCTCCCGGCGGCGGGTATGTGCCTCTCGGCCGCCTCTGCCGCTACCGAGTAAGACCCATCCTCTTCAGGAATGAGGACCACCGGGGATCCCCGTGGAGCGAGCGCAGGTGCACGCTAGCCTTCACTCCGGCCACCCCGCCGTCACGCTGAGCGAAGGCGCGCTCGAGCCACGCGAACGCGTCGTCCACCTCGCCGCGCGCTCCGTGGACCTCGGCGATCTGGAAGGAACCTCCGTCCGCGAATGCCTCGATCTCGTGGACCGCGCGGTCCGCCTCGTCCCGATTCCCCAGTGCGTGATGGACCATCGCCAGCGCCCAGAGGCGATAGCCTGGATGCGACTCCTGCTCCGCCTGCTCCAGCGCTTCTCGCCCGCGACCCTGCGCGAGCAGGGCCATCGCTAGGGGAGCATTCGAACCGCCGCGGCGCGGCGCCACTTCGAGCGCCTTGCGGTACGCCGCTTCCGCCTCCGAGGCTCGATCCGCGGCCAGCAGCGACATCCCGAGGACGATGTACGCCGCGGTGGTCAGCGGATCCCGCTTCACCGCGTCGCGGAGCTGGGCGATGGCCTCGTCCAACCGACCCGTGCTCATCGCGAGCGCGCCGCTGCCGCGCAGCGCCGCCGCATTGCCCGGCGCCAGATCCAGGGCGCGAGAGAATGATTGCCGTGCGCCCTCCCAGTCCCAGTCGTGGAGCATCCGGATCCGCCCAAGGTGCGCATGACCTTCTGGCATGTCCGGCTCCAGCTCGAGAGCGCGCTCGACGGCCTCGCGGGATCGAATGTATCCCTCGGCAACCGGCACCCACCCCATGTCTGCCTCCGTGCCAAACCCCATCGCCAACGCCACCCAGGCCCCGGCGGACTCGGGATCGCGCCTCAGAGCTTCCTTCAGATCTTGAAGTCCCTCGGCCAGACCCTCGCGGCTCCCGCGCTCCATGGCGTGGCGGGCGAGAAGGAAGAGACGGTGTGCCTCTGGATCTGTCCCCCGCCCCTTCGCGGCACGGGCCACGTCGGCCTTCGCAACCCCGCTCGCGTCGGAGTCCGGCTCCTGACCCAGCAGGGTCGATCGGAGCTCCTTCACGACCGCATGTGCGATGTCGTCCTGCACGGCGAAGATGTCGTCCAGCGTTCGATCGTACGTCTCCGACCAGAGCTGCGAGCTGTCGGTCACGTTCACGAGCTGTACCCCGATCCGCACCCGGCTTCCCGCTTTGCGCACGCTCCCCTCGAGGACGGTCGCAACGTCGAGCGCTTGGCCGATGTCCGAGATCGAGACCTGCTTGCCCTTGAACATGAAGGCCGACGACCTCGCGATCACGCGAAGGCCTTTGATCTTCGAGAGGACGTTGAGGAGCTCGTCCGCAAGGCCGTCCGAGAAGTACTCGTCGTCCGCGCTCGCGCTCCGATTCACGAACGGAAGGACGGCGATCGAGGCCAGCGGGAGAGGCTGCAACCCCTCGGGAAGGCCGCCCCGCTCCATGGCCTTTCGGATCCGGCGCAGGTCATTGCTGATGTCGAGCGCGGACTGCGCCCGCTCGCGCGGATTCTTCTCCAGGCACCGGCCGACGATCCGTTCGAAGTCGTCCGGGAGGTCCGCGCGAGCCAGCGATGGAGGGGGATCGCGAAGGATGGATGACGTCACTTCGGCCCGGCTGGCTCCGGGAAAGGGTTTCCTCCCCGTCGCGAGCTCGTGGAGGATGATGCCGAGCGCGAAGAGATCGCTTCGCGCGTCCACGTCCTCCCCGCGCAGCTGCTCGGGAGACATGTAAGGCACCGTTCCGATCACTCCTTGGCCCGAGACGGATTCCTCCAGGGTCGTGACCGACAGCTGTCGGGCCGGATCCAACGCCGTCATTCTGGCGAGGCCGAAATCCAGGACCTTCACGCGTCCGTCTCTCGTCACCATCACGTTCCCGGGTTTCAAGTCCCGGTGAACGACGCCGCGTTCGTGCGCCGCGACGAGGGCGTCGGTCAGCGGAATGGCGATCTCGAGGAGCCTGGCGAGCGGAAGCCCGCCGGGAGTGGCGAACGTCGAGAGCGTCTGGCCGTCGACCAGCTCCATCGTGATGAAGCGGACGCCGGCCTCGTCCTCGACCGAGTGGAGTGTGACGATGTTGGGGTGACTGAGCCTGGCGACCGTGCGCGCCTCGACCTCGAAGCGGGCGAGACGATCCGGCGACGCCGCTACCTCCTGAGGCAGAACCTTGACCGCGACCTCTCGTCCCAGGCGGTGGTCCCGGGCGCGATAGACCTCCCCCATGCCCCCTGCGCCGAGGGGGCCGAGGATCTCGTAGTGGCCGAGGCGCGTGCGATTCTCGAGGGTCATCCAGGTTGGAACGCGCAATGACGTGCTGGACCGGCTCATCGAGGGCTCGCGATGGTCCGCGCCGTTCCCGGCGCTGAGGTCAGCCTGCCGGCGTCAGGCCGTGACGGCGCATGACTAGGGCGAGCTTGGCGCGGTCGGGTGGGCCGCCCGCCGCGGCCTTCATGACCTCGGCGATCTCGAGGAAGTATTCCGGCCCGAGCGCGGCGGGCGAGACGATGCAGAGGCAGAGCGCGTCCACGGTCCCCAGGTTGTCGAAGCGGTGCACCTGGCCGCGCCGGATGCAGAGCGCCTCTCCCGGTCCGACCTCCGTCGGCACGCCGTCCACGGTCCAGGTGACCATTCCCTGGATGCCGTAGACCGTCTCCTCGTAATGGTCGTGGCTGTGGGCCGGCCCCATGAGGCGCTGCCCGGCCGGGACTTCGAGCTCGAACGCGGCCACGCTCCCCGCCGACTCGTTCTCGGTCACGAGAAAGCGGACGGCAAGGGGGCCAAGGCGGATGGTCTCGTGGCGGGGATCCGTGTCCGGCAGCGTCATCACGATCTCCTTTCGCGCCCCGGGAGGCGCTTTCGAAGCCAATGGATCTGGCCGCGATGGCTGATCTCATCTTCGGCCACGTGGAACCAAGCCCAGTGGGCGTTCATCTCGGGCATCGCCGCGAGCGGTCGCTCGAGCCAGCCGTCGTCACGACGCGCGAGCTCCGCGAGCGTGCGCTGGCGAGCCTCGGAAAGATCCTCGAGATACCCCCGCAGATCGCGCCCGCGGAGCTCGCAGCGTCCGGGATCGCCCAGGTCGAGCGCGGCCAGCAAGGGGGCCTCGTCCGTGGGTTTGGGCTCGCGCTCGTCGAAGGTCAGGATCTGGTACCACCGCTCCACGGCGGCCGCGTGGGCGAGGAGTGCGCCGATGGAATTGCTCTGAGGGTCGTGGAGGTGATCGAGCTCATCCCGCGTGAGCCCGTCCGCCGCGTGGAGGACCCCTTCGCGAACGTACGTGAGCATCGAGACCAGCCGCCCGACTCCCGGCGAATATCCCGGGAGCGGCTCGATGACCAGGCGAGTCACGCTCGCCGGCGCAGGAACATGTGGACCGCCCGCTCTCCAGGGACGAACGGTCCACATTCGTAGCCGAGCGCATCGAGGTCGAGACCCTGGAAGAGATTCTCCCCTCGTCCGAGCAGGACTGGGCGGAGCGCGAGATGGAGCTCGTCGAGCAAGCCGGCCTCGAGATACTGGCGGATCGTGGAGACGCCACCGCCCACTCGAACGTCGAGGCCCCCGGCCGCCTCCATGGCCCGATCGTAGGCGTCGCGGATTCCGCCGGTGACGAAGTGGAACAGGGTGCCCCCCGCCATGGGGAGCGGCGCCCTCGCGTGATGCGTCAGGACGAAGACGGGCGTGTGGTACGGCGGCTCGTCCCCCCACCATCCCTTCCAGCTCCCATCCGGCCAGGGGCCCCGGACCGGCCCGAACATGTTCCGGCCGAGGATCCAGGCGCCCAGGCCCGAGAATCCCTGCTCCGCCATCCCGTTGTCCGTCCCGGTCTCTCCGCCTCCCTGGCCATACATCGTCTGGAACCGGCGCGTCGGGAAGAACCACTCCATCAGCTCGGGTCCCCGCACACCGAGCGGGTGCTCGAGGCTCTGATCGGTGCCGGCTCCGAAGCCGTCGAGGGAGACGCCGAAGCTTTGAACTCGCAATTTCGCCATGCCCCCAACCTACCAGAGCAGCCGGGGGAAGGCACGTCCCCCACGCTGCACCTTGTTGTGACGGCCTGAATCCGGCATCATGCGTGGCTGGTTCGGCGGTGCCGAACCTTTTGCGTGTCTTGGGCGCTTCACCGGAGGTGACTTCTTCGTGATCATCGGTGTTCCGGCGGAAACGGAGGCGGGCGAGAAGCGAGTCGCGACCGTCCCCGAGGTCGTCTCGAAGCTGATCCAGCTCGGCTTCGGCGTTCTCGTCGAGAGCGGCGCCGGCGCCGCGGCCAACTTCGACGACGAGAGCTACCGCGCCGCGGGGGCCGAGGTCGTCCAGGGCGCGGCTGCCGCATGGTCCAAGGCTGACATCGTCTTCAAGGTTCGCGCGCCCTCCGAGGTCGAGATCGGTCTGATGCGGGAGGGGGCGACGCTCGTCTCCTTCATCTGGCCGGCGCAGCATCCCGATCTGATGAAGGCGCTGGCGGCGAAGAAGGCCACGGTGCTCGCGATGGACAGCGTGCCCCGCATCTCGCGCGCGCAGAAGCTGGACGCGCTCTCGTCCATGGCCAATATCGCCGGCTATCGCGCGGTCATCGAAGCCGCCCACGCTTTCGGCCGCTTCTTCACGGGGCAGATCACCGCCGCCGGCAAGGTGCCTCCCGCGAAGGTCTTCGTGATCGGCGCAGGGGTCGCAGGACTCTCCGCCATCGGGACCGCCTCCGGGCTCGGGGCCATCGTGCGCGCGAACGACACACGGCCCGAGGTCTCCGACCAGGTCGTCTCCATGGGCGGCCAGTTCGTGCCGGTGGACTACGTCGAGGAAGGGGCCGGCGTCGGCGGCTATGCCAAGGTGATGAGCGAGGGCTTCCAGAAGGCGCAGCGTGCCGTCTTCGCGAGGGAGGCCAAGGACGCCGACATCGTCATCACGACCGCGCTCATCCCCGGGAAGCCCGCGCCCCGTCTGATCACCGCCGAGATGGTGCAGTCGATGAAGCCGGGGAGCGTCATCGTGGACCTCGCCGCCGAGCAGGGCGGCAACTGCGAGCTGACCGTGCCTGGCCAGGCCGTGGTGCGCCATGGCGTCACGATCATCGGCTACACCGATCTCGCGAGCCGCCTCGCCAAGCAGTCGAGCACGCTCTACGCGGCCAATCTGCTCCGCCTCACCGAGGAGCTTTGCAAGAAGAAGGACGGCCTCCTCGATGTGGACATGAACGATGAGGTCATCCGCGGGACCACGGTCATCAAGGACGGGGCGATCACGTGGCCGCCCCCGCCGCCGAAGCAGAGCGCAACGCCGCCTCAGCCGGCGGCGAAGCCGGCGCCGGCCACGACCGAGGCGGCGAAGGGGCACGCTCATGGCGGAGGCGCCCCGGCGTCTCCCGTGCGCACCGCCCTGTTCCTTCTCGCGGGTATCGCGCTCTTCGCGCTGATCGGCGCGACGGCGCCGGCCGCCTTCCTTCCCCACTTCACCGTCTTCATCCTGGCCTGCTTCGTGGGCTACATGGTCGTCTGGAACGTCACGCCCGCGCTCCACACGCCGCTCATGAGCGTGACCAACGCGATCTCGAGCATCATCGCGATCGGCGCCCTCGTGCAGGTCGCGCCGCCCGTCATGGCGGGGACGGCGGGCCTGCGCCCCTCCATCTGGATCCTCGGACTGGCCGTCCTGAGCCTCGCGCTCGTGACGATCAACATGTTCGGTGGATTCGCGGTCACGCGCCGGATGCTCGGCATGTTCCGGAAATAGGGGCGATCGTGTCCGCGAGCCTGGTCACCGTTGCCTACATCGCCGCGATCATCCTCTTCATCCTGAGCCTGGGCGGCCTGTCGAACCCCGAATCCTCGCGCCGCGGCAACCAGCTCGGGATCGTCGGCATGACGCTCGCCGTGCTGGCCACCCTCTTCGGCCCGCAGGTCACGCCGGCGGGCTACGGGTGGATCGCCGGCGCCATGGCTGTGGGCGCGGCCATCGGCCTCTACCTCGCGCGTGTCGTCCGCATGACGCAGATGCCCGAGCTGGTGGCGTCGATGCACAGCCTCGTCGGCCTCGCCGCCATCCTCGTAGGATTCGCCAACTACATCGATCCCGCGGGGTCCGGGCAGTTCACCGGAGCCGAGAAGACGATCCACGAGATCGAGATCTATCTCGGCATCCTGATCGGCGCCGTGACGTTCTCCGGATCGGTGATCGCATTCGCGAAGCTGGCGGGCAAGATCAGCGGGAAGCCCGTCATTCTCCCAGGGCGGCACCTCCTCAACCTGGCGGCGCTGGTCGTCGTGATCTGGTACGGCGGCGCCTTCATCCGAGCGCACGACGTGGCGCACGGTCTGACCGCGCTCTACGTGCTGACCGCGATCGCGCTCCTCTTCGGCGTCCACATGGTGATGGCGATCGGCGGCGCCGACATGCCGGTCGTGGTCTCGATGCTGAACAGCTACTCCGGATGGGCCGCGGCCGCCACCGGCTTCATGCTCTCGAACGATCTCCTCATCGTCACGGGAGCGCTCGTGGGATCGAGCGGCGCGATCCTCTCCTACATCATGTGCCGCGCCATGAACCGGAGCTTCCTCTCGGTGATCGCGGGCGGATTCGGCACGGAGGGGAGTGCCGCGCCGGCCGGGGGCGGCGCCCAGCCCGCGGGCGAGGTCCACTCCATCACCGCGGCCGAGACCGCCGACATGCTCCGGGACGCGAAGAGCGTCATCATCGTGCCCGGCTACGGCATGGCGGTCGCGCAGGCGCAGCACACGGTCTACGAGATCACGAAGCTTCTGCGCGAGCGCGGGGTCAACGTGCGCTTCGCGATCCATCCGGTCGCGGGCCGCATGCCGGGCCACATGAACGTGCTCCTCGCCGAGGCCAAGGTGCCCTACGACATCGTCCTCGAGATGGACGAGCTGAACGGCGACTTCCCCAGCACGGACGTGGCCATGGTGATCGGCGCGAACGACATCGTGAATCCGTCGGCGGAGGACGATCCATCCAGCCCCATCGCGGGGATGCCGGTGCTCGAGGTGTGGAAGGCGAATACCTCGATCGTGATGAAGCGGAGCATGGCGTCGGGCTACGCTGGGGTGGACAACCCGCTCTTCTACAAGGACAACAACCGGATGCTCTTCGGAGACGCGAAGAAGACCCTCGAAGAGGTGCTGTCCGCGCTCAGGAGCTGAGGGCGAGAGGAGCGCGGCGGGGATTCTCGTCGAAGCAGAGTCAGTTCGTTTCCGGGTGTTGTCGTCTCACCTGCACCGAGTCGAACCAAGTACCGGCCCGGTCCCGCGAAGGATGCCCGTCACGGGTCCCGTTCCAGACCACCCGCCGCTCTCCCATAACCTTCCGTCGTGACACGGCCCCACCGGTCGGTGGCCGCGAAGGTTAGTCCTCCATGGAGCGGCACCGTTACACATCGCCGTTCCGGCATCGGGCTTCCTTTGCTAACGTCTAGGCTCTTCCCTGGAGGATCGCCCAGTGTCCGACATCGAGGCTCCATTCCTGGCCAAGCTCAAGGGTGGGGACGAGGCGGCATTCGCGGGTCTCGTCGCCGACCTCGGGCCCGGGCTGCTCGATTTCGCGCGGACGTTCACGTCGTCCACGGCCCTCGCCGAGGACATCGTGCAGGAGACATGGCTGGCCGTGATCCGGGGCCTCCACGCCTTCGAGGCGCGCGCGTCGCTGAAGACATGGATCTTCAGCATCCTGGTGCGCCGCGCCCGGACGATCGCCGCCCGGGACGCCAGGTTGCACGCGCGGGCGGCGGCGCGCGCCGCGGAAGTCGAGTGGGAGCCGGGCCAGGGGCGGCGGGGGCTCTGGGACGACACCCCGCTCCCCTGGTCGGTGGACGACCCGGAAGCCATTCACCAAAGCCAGGAAGCCCTCTTGGTTCTACAGACGGCCCTGGACCGGCTCCCGGAGATGCAGCGGCAGGTGGTCCTCTTGCGGGACGTGGAAGGCCTGTCCGCGGCGGATGTCTGTAACATTCTCGCCCTCAGCGAGACGAATGTCCGGGTCATCCTCCATCGTGGACGGGCCAAGCTTCGCCAGGCGCTCGACCGATACATGCGCGATGGAGCAACCTCGGACGGGGCCGCCCCGTCCGAGATCACAGGGCGCGTGGCGGCGCGAGGGATCCGATGAACTGCTACGAAGCCATCGACCTGATGGGGGACGCCATCGAGAGTCGCGTTCCGTCCGAATCGCGCGCGGGCTTCGAGGAGCATCTCGAAGAGTGCCCGGCCTGTGGCACGTACTTCGAACAGCTCCGGAGCACCGTGTCGGCCCTCGCGCGGCTCCCCCGCCGCGGCGACTCGGGGGTCCTGACACAGGATCTCCTGGACGCATTCCGCCGCCGGCCCCGCTGAGGGCGCTTCGCCCCTAGGCGAACCTCGGATCGTCCGCCGTCGGTCCGTAGACCGAGGGGACGGTCGCTTCGTTCAATCGGAGATAGACGGTGAGCTGTCCGCGATGATGCGCGAGATGCATCATCGTGTCCTCGAGCACCGTGTGACGCGGATCCTCGCCCACCACCTGCCCCGCCGCGAGCAGCTTCCACGGCTTCATCAAGTGCTCGTCGGTCGCGTTCTTGAGAGCCGCCCTGGCCTGCTCCATCGCCTTGTCATGAGCCGCCACGAGCTCCGCCCGAGTCTTGCCCTGCTTGGACCACTCGGCGGACGGGCCATCCTTCGGCCGGACGTCCAGCTCGTCCTGATGGACGATCATCGCCGCCCAGGACGGCATCAGGGCGACGAGGTTCGCGAGGCGGCCTAGCGGCATCGACCTGTCGTGCGGCTTCCAGTCGTCGCGCCCCTCGGGTATCTGCTCGAGGACCCGCCGCGTGCGCGGCGCTTCCCGCTCCATCTGCTCGAGGATGGCGTCGGCCATCCGGGTATCGGTCGTCTTCATGTCACGCTCCTCGGGTATGGAGGCCGGGGCGTCCCTGCACCGGCGCGATCACTTCGAATTCACCAGATGCTGGCTCACGAACCAGACCTGCTGCTCGTTCGTGCGGATGACACTGCTCACGAGGAGATCGTTCGTTCCGTCGTCCCCGCGATCGTCGGCCTGGCCGGCCATCGTGCGGGCTTCCTTGAGAATGACCTCGTGCGCGTGGAGGAGTCTCGACAGCTGCATCGGCGCCGGCTCCCGGCCCTTCGGAGGACGCGGGATCAGGGTGGTCTCGGCCACGTCCGCCGCCATCGCGACGCTCACGCCCCCCAGGGCCTGGATGCGCTCGGCGATCAAATCGACGATCGTTCCCTGCTCCTCGGCGTGCTTGTCGAACAAGAGATGCAGCATGTAGAACGTCGGACCGCTCACCTGCCAGTGATGCTTCTTGTAGAGGTCGCGCAGTGTGATGGTGTCGGCGAGAACCTGATTCAGGTTCTCCACGCTCTCGCGGCACGCATCCTCGTCGAGCGCGATCGGCATCTTCACCATCTGATGGAACGGCTGGAGCTCATGGCCGTTTCGGATCTGCTGGGGCGTCGCCTGCTGAACGATCTCGGCCACGTTCAAAGTCTTCGTCATGGTCCTACCTCCCTGTGTGCGGGCGAAGCGCCCGGATGAATGACCACCATCAACGCTAGCAGGGCCGGAGCGGCGGCGGGGTGTAACAAAACCGAGCGCCCCGGCCGCGTCCTCCGTGGGGTCCGGACCACACTCTACAACTCACTACGATACAGCCAGATACCACCTTTCCCTCAAGCACTGCTACGCCCCGGCCGATAAACCCAGGGTGCCGTGCGGCCGGGGGCCGGGCCGCCATCGACTTCCAACATCGACGAGAAGACCAGGGGGCGTTCATGTCGTTGCGCAAGCGCCAGGAGCAGCTCGTCTCATGGGTCAAGCAGGCGGGACGCCTGTTCATCAAGACGCACATCCTCACGATCTGGCTCGTGCTCTGCGTGCTGGGGTACGTCATCGGAACCCAGGCGGGCCCGTCTTCCGATCTGAACGAGGATCTCTTCGAGAACCTCCGCGTTCTCTCCTATCGCAATGCCCCTTCGGACTCGGTCGCCCACTTCGTGGTCGAGCTCTCCGCGCGAGGGAGGGCGTTTCGCCAGTACGACGTCGACGCGCAGCGATTCATCCCCGTGTCCTCGGACCGCGAGTACTGGCGCTCGGTCACGGGAACGAGCTACACACCGCTGAGCGTCCGGGGGCACGTCAGCCGCGGCGTCTGGCTCGAGATGCCGGCCACCTCCGTCCGCTCACCCCTTCCCGAGCAGTACGACGAGCTCTACCGCTCCACGATGAATCTCGTGAGCCCGCTCTCCCTGCTGGGATCCGCGATCGGCATCGTGTCGGGCTACTCGGTGGGCCACAACCTCGCGACCTGGGGACGATCGCTCTCGAGCCCGGCCGTCCAGGAAGAGATCCTGAGCCGTCCGAACTTCGGCCGCTCGATCACGCGCGAGGCCTGGCGGCGCGTCGCGCTCGAGCCCGCGCTCGTCTTCGACGAAAAGGATCCGGCCCGCTTCGCCTCGACCAGCGCGCGACAGCGGCTCTATACCAATTTTCTGAAGCTCGCCGTCCACGACCGTGACGGATTCATTCCGTACGAGGCGGCGCGCCTGGATTCGGCGGGAGCGGCGCGGGAGGCGCACGCCATGCGCGCGTTCGCGGCCGCGGTCGAGCGGGCCGCCGAGGACAGCGTCCATCTCACGAGCGCCGACTTCTCCGCCGTCGAGGAGTGGGCCAGCCTCATCGATCGTCGAGGCCACTGGGCGGTGGGCACCATTCCCCCGTCCGGCATGGGACGCATCCAGTGTCTGGGCGCTCTGGCGTGGTACGGGCTCGCACCCGAATCCGACGAGCCGCGTCGGGTCTGGGTGGGTCCACGGCTTCTTCTCGACGCCGGCGAGCGCCAGGCGTTCATCTCGGACGAGATCCCGGAGATTGCCGCCACCTGCCCGGCGGGCTGGCACGACTGGATGAAACCCGACGACACGCATCTCGGTGCCTTTGCCTTCACGGCGCGCTGGATGCGCGACGTCAAGCGCTGGGTCCCGAACCTTCGCCCCGCGGTGAGCGTGGCGGTGAACGCGAGCGACGCTCCTCCTCCCGCTCCGGCTCCCGCCGCGCTCCCGCGTTCCTCCGCGTCGTCGCGTCCCGCGGCTGGCCCGTCCGGCGCACAGCGCCCGGAGGGAGCGTTCACGGGAGTGCCGTCGACGCCTGTCGAGCCACTCCGAGCCGACTCCGTCGCGACCGTGGCCGCCCATGACTCGCTCTCCGCGACGACGACCCGTCCGGAGCCGGAGAGCGCGGTCCTCCGCGCGGGATTGGGGCCGGTCACGAAGTAGCGAGGTCCAGAAGCTGAAGGCAGGGACGAGCGCGACGGCGCGACCGCTTGCCTCGAGCCGGCCGGCAAGCTAGGCTGCGCCGGTGTCGTCGCGAACCGTCGCATCGGGTCGTAGTCTTCTCCTCCTGTTCGCGTCCCTCGGGTTCCTGAGCACCTCCGCGGTCGCCAAGGCCGACGACTCCGTATCGGTCGATCCCCTGGTCGCGACCGTCCCCGGCACGGACCCCACCCAGTCGAACGAAGGGGGCGCGGGACGCACCGCGGGCCCATCGGTAACGCCACTCCTCGCGCCCATCCCGTTCAAGAACTCCCAGCTCGGGTGGGGCCTCGTCCTCATGGTCGGAGCGATTCATCGCTTCGACCCGGACACCACACTCAAGCCCTCGACCGGGGCGGTGGGAGGGTTCTACACCGAGAACAAGAGCTGGGGCCTCATGGCGCTCGAGATGGCGAGGCTCGGACATGACACGTGGCGGCTTCGCGGCGCCGCGAGCCACATGGACGTGCGGTACGACTTCTTTGGCATTGGCGAGGACGCGGGCGACGCCGGAATCTCCGTGCCTCTCGAGCAGACCGTGGACCTCGGGGTCGGCACCGTTCTGCGGCGAATCGTTCCTGGACTGTTTGGGGGCGCGGGCGTGCTCTACATGCACACCGATGTCGATCTACGCAGGGATCTGCCCCCCGCGCTGGACTCCCTGGATGTCGACTCGGGACAGGCGGACTTGTTCGCCGTGGGGCTCCAGGGGGAGTACGACACTCGAAACGACGACTACTGGCCCACCCGGGGATCGCTCGCGGTCCTCAAGGCCTGGTTCTTCACGGACGCGCTGGGCGCCTCGAGCCAGTTCCAGCGCATGCTCGTGGGATGGAGCTGGTACACACGCCTCCGCGGCGAGCGGCTGCTCCTCGCGACGAACGTGAACGCCGCCGCGGCATCCGACGACGCGCCGTCGTACCTCATGCCCTCCCTGGGCGCCGGGCGGTTCGGACTCCGCGGCTACACCCAAGGGCGCTATCGCGATCAGGTGATGACGACCGCCCAGGCCGAGGTGCGATGGCATTCCCGCGGTCGCTTCGGAGCTGTCACGTTCTTCGGGGTCGGACAGGTGGCGCCGGATCTCGGAGGTCTCGGGGACGCGTCGCTCCTCCCGGCGGGCGGGCTCGGGCTCCGCTACAGGCTCACGCGGCAGTTCCCGATGCACATGCGGTTCGATGTCGCATGGGGCAAGAACGAGAACCTGTTCTACTTCAGCGTGGCCGAGGCGTTCTAGCTCGCTCTACGGCGGGCCGCCCCACTCGAGCCACAGGCCCGCGCCGGTCGTCAACGCACGCTGGTGGATCGCGTGCGCTGCCGCGAGATCCTCGACGGCGACGCCGAGGGATTCGTAGACCGTGATCTGGTCCGGCGACGTTCGTCCAGGGACCCGCCCCAGAATGACCTCGCCCACTTCCCCGGCCAGATGCGAATCCTGGATCGCTCCCTCGTTCCGTGGGATCAGATAATCGCCCGCTTCCTTCGTGCACGATTCCCGGCAATCGGTGTAGAACCGCGACCGTAGCACCGCCTCCGTGTCGAGCTCGCGCGTCGATGGGAAGCACGCGCCCACCGCGTTCACGTGAGCGCCTGGGGAGAGCCAGGCACCCTCGAGCACCGGCTCCTTGGCCGACGTGGTCGTGCAGACGAGGTCCGCGCCCCGCACCGCGGCCTCCCCGGTGGACGCTACCTCGATCGGCGCGCCGCCGTCGGCTTGCTCGCGCGCGAACGCCTCCGCCTTCGCGCGGCTCCGGCTCCAGACGCGCACGCGACGGAGCGGACGCACGACCCTCATCGCCTCGAGGTGGCTCTTCGCCTGGACGCCGGCGCCGATCAGAGCGAGATCCCCGGCATCCGGCCGGGCGAGGACTTCGGTCGCGGCCCCGGACGCCGCCGCCGTCCGGATCGCCGTGATCGCCGATGCGTCCATGACCGCGAGCGGCTCGCCATGCTCGACGCCGAAGAGAATCACGACGCCCTGGTGCGAGTCGTAGGGAGTCCCATGGTTCCCGGGCATCACGGCTACCACTTTGAGCCCGAAGCTCCGAGGGTCGCCGAGGTAGCCGGGCATCAATCCCAAGAGCCCTGACTGGTCGGGGAGCCACATCTTGCTCCGGAGCGGCAGCACCACGTCGCCTCGCGAGAGCGCGGCGAGCGCGCCCCGCATGAGCGGCACGCAGGCCTCCATGGGGAGCAGGTTCCGCACTGAGGCTTCGTTCACGAAGAGAACCTTCATCGCTCCCCCTCCGTGGAGAATGCCGCCAGCATCCGCTCCGGGTCCACATTGCCGCCGGAGACGAGAGTCACCACCGTGGCGCCGGTGGGCACCCGAATCTTGCCCGCGAGGAGCGCGGCGGTCGCCGTCGCCCCGGCTCCCTCGACATAGAGCTTGGCCCGCACCAGGAGCTGGCGCATGGCTTCGAGGATCTCGGATTCCGAGACGAGCACGATCTCGTCGACGGCTTCACGCGCGATCTCGAGCGGCCTCGCGCCGACGAAAGGAGGCGTGAGACCGTCGGCCACCGTCTGGGGACGTGGCACGGGCACCGGCTTCCCCGCCGCGAGCGCGGGCTGCATGCCCGGGCCGGCCAGGAGCTCCACGCCGACGACGCGGCATTCCGGCTTCGCCCCCTTCACCGCACTCGCCACACCCGCCATCAAGCCTCCGCCGCCGATCGGCACCACCACGCACTCGACCTCGGGCACCTGCTCCAGGATCTCGAGGCCGGCCGTTCCGGCGCCCGCCAGTCCCACCGGATCGTCGAACGGGTGGACGAACGTCGCGCCGGTCCGCTTCTCCTCCTCGTGAAGCCGGTCGAAGAGCGTGGCTCGATCGTCGTGCGTGATGATCGTGGCTCCATAGCTCCGGGTCGCGTCCATCTTCGAACGGGGAGCGTCCGTGGGCATCACGACGGTGCAGGGAGCCTGCGCCACCCGCGCCGCCCAGGCGACCGCCTGCGCGTGATTCCCCGCGGACACCGTGATCAGGCCGCGCGCGCGCCGCTCGTCGGAGAGGGAGAGGACGATGTTGAGCGCCCCGCGCGGCTTGAACGAGCCCGTCTTCTGGAAGCACTCGCACTTGAGATGGAGCCGAACCCCCGCGCGCTCGCCTAAGGTGCGCGACGTGAGGACCGGCGTGCGATGCAGGTACGGGGCCGTGCGCGTGGCGGCATCCCGGATGGCCTCGAGCGCGATGAGCATGGACAGGCGATGCTATCCTACGCGGATGCCGCGCGCAGCGCGAAAGAAGCTCGCCCTCCGCTTCCCGGCGGAGCAGGTTCCCTACTGGGCGTCGCGGTTCCCGGACCCGGATGGCGATCGCGTTCTCGACTCGATCCGCGCCCGCGTGCGGGAGCGCGGCTGCCTCACCCGTTCGGAGTTCCTCGCGCTCTGCGCGTGGAAGTCCCCGCGCTCGCGCCCGCGCTGCCTCGAGAACTCCGAGAAGACGGTGCGCGCCGTGACGCGCGCGGCGCTCGCCTCCTCGGACGAGGCGGTGAAGGTCGAGCTCCTCCGCCTGCTGCGCGGCGTCGACTGGGCGACCGCCTCGACGATCCTCCACGCCTGCGACCGGCGCCCCTACCCCATCCTCGACGTGCGGGCCCTCTGGTCCGTGGGAGCGGACCGGGGCCGCGTGACGCTCGATCTCTGGCTCGATTACGTCGCATGCACGCGCTCCATCGCCGCCCGGCATGGGATCGACATGCGGCTCCTGGATCGGGCCCTCTGGCAGTACTCGAAAGAGCGGCAGCGCTGACTGGGCACGGACGACCCTGACGAGGAGTCTCAGCTTCTCCGGTAGAGGTCCGTGCTCAGGTATTTGAGCCCGGAGTCCACCATCAGCGTGACGACCGTCGCATCGGGTCCGAGGCGCTGACCGACGCGAATGGCCGCGATCACGTTCGCGCCCGACGACGTGCCGGCGAAGAGCGCCTCCTCGCGCGCGAGCCGCCTCGCCATCTCCTTGGCCTCCTCGGTCGGCACGGCTTCGATGCCGTCGATCAGCGACGGCTCCCAGAGCGGAGGCGTGTAGCCGATTCCCACGCCGTCGATCCTGTGCGGCCCAGGCTCGCCGCCACCCAGCACCGCCGACTCGGCGGGCTCGGCCGCGACGACTCGAACGCCTGGCTTCTTATGCTTGAGCGTCGTCGCGACGCCACGAATCGACGCGGCCGTTCCCACCGACTGCACGAAGGCATCCACGCGGCCCTGGGTCTGATCCCAGATCTCGTCCCCGAGCCGCTCGTAGCCCGCGATGGAGTCGTGGTTGTGGAGCTGGTCGGTCCAGTACGTGTTCGGTTCCCGGCTCAGCTCGCGCGCGGCTTCGATCATGTCGAGGATCAGCTTCTTCGTGGTGCGCCCCCCTTCGCTCGGCACGAGCGTGAGCTCCGCTCCGAGCGCCGTCATCTGATCCAGCTTCTCCCGGCTGAACGCGTCCGACGTGACGATGCGGATCCGGTAGCCCTTGGCCGCGCACACGAGAGCGAGGGACGCGCCGGTGCTCCCGCCCGTGTATTCGACGACCGTGCCCCCGGGCCCGAGGCGGCCGTCGTCCTCGGCCCGCGCGATCACGGCCTGGGCCATGCGGTCCTTCATGCTGCCGGTCGGATTCTCCCACTCCAGCTTCGCGAGCACCGTCGCGCACCCGTGCGGAACGACACGCGAGAGGCGCACCAGGGTCGTGGAGCCGACGGCGTCGAGAACACTCATCGGGACGACGGACTTCGCGGAACTCATGGCCGCGACCCTACCCCAACCGGGGCCCGCGGGGGGAATCCAATCCAGGGTGGACAACCGTCCCGGGATAATATATCATTCAGATATATGCGCGCGGGCTCGAGCACCACCCCCTATGCCGTCCTCGGCCTCCTCAAGATCCGACCGATGTCGGGCTACGACCTGAGGAAGGAGGCGGCGACAAGCGTCGGATTCTTCTGGTCCGAGAGCTACGGCCAGCTCTATCCCGCGCTCAAGAGCCTCGCCGCGGCCGGACTGATCCGCCGCCGCCCGCGGGGAGCCACCGGCGGCCGCGAGCGGCAGGTGTACGAGATCACACGAAGGGGGCGCGAGGCCCTCGCGCGCTGGAGAGCCGAGCCGCCGCGCCAGGCGCCCGTGCGGAGCGAGCTCCTGCTCAAGCTCTTCCTGGGCGACCGGGCCTCCACGGGTCCGGAGATCGCCTGGATCGACGCGCTCGCCGCGCGAGAGTCCGCGGCGCTTCGCGAGTTCGGCCGCATTCGACGCGAGCTCGAGCGTCAACCCGATCACCCGTCGCTTCCCTTCTGGCTCATCACCCTGAGCTACGGAGAGCATCGGTCGCGCGCCCTGCGCCGCTGGTGCGCGGAAACGCGCCGCACGCTTCATGCGCTGGCCAGGACCAGAGCAAGGAGAAAGCCACGATGACCGAGCCCCGTCGACCACTCATAGCGTCGCTTCGACACACGGCGGTCCTCACAGCCATCCTGCTCGGCGTCGCCGCCTACGGGATCTACGTCCAGTCGCAGGGGGCGGAGCGCAGCGCGGGGAATCGCGGCTCGGCTCTTCCCCTCTACCTCTCGCTCCTCGCCGCGGAGTGGGGGCTCGTTCGCTACGTGATGGTGGGGCTTCGACGCACCGGCACTCGCGTGCGGGACCTGGTCGGCGCGCGCTGGAGCCGCCCCCTCGATGTGCTCCGGGACGTGGGAATCGGGCTCGCATTCTGGGCGGCCTGGGCTCTGGTCGCATCGCTTCTCGTACGCGTCATCGGTCCGGACCCCAAATCCGTGGAAGCGCTCCTGCCACGAGATCTGCCCGAGTCGGTGGTCTGGGTCCTTCTCTCCTTGTCGGCGGGATTTTGCGAGGAGGTCGTGTTCCGAGGCTACTTCCAGACCCAGCTCCGCGCGCTCTTGGGCCATGCCCTGCCCGCCATCATCGGGCAAGCGGTGATCTTCGGCGTCACGCACGGATACCAGGGGGTTCGAAACGTGATCGTGATCACCGGGCTGGGCATCCTCTTCGGTCTCCTCGCCCACTGGCGGCGGAGTCTCGCGCCCGGCATCGCCGCCCACGCGTGGACCGACATCGTGGCGGGGCTCATCATGCGCGGCTAGGAGCGCTAGGCCTGCCTCTCGAACGTGAGCGTGCGGGAGATCGGCGTTCCGTCGGCCGCGTTCGTGTTGAGCCGGATGATCAGCCGGCCGTCGACCACGCGGATCTCGCGCAGGAACGTCTTCCCGATGTTCGACGGCGCGAGCGCCGCTTCCAGCGTCACGACCACCGTGCCTCGAGCCGCGTCCAGCTCGTAGGTCCCGAAGTAGGCGTCATAGCCGTCGACGGCGCCGGTGTTGTTGGCCGCCGCCGCCGTCGCCGCCGGCACGCGTGGCGGTTCGGTCTCGAGCTCCCGCCCTCGCCGCATGAACTGCGCCGAGAATCGCCGCGGCGTGAAGCTCAGGTATCCCAGGGGCTCCGACCCGAGGATCGGGCAAACGTGCCGGTTCCCGCTGTCGTCGTGATCCAGGCGGGAGAGGAGCCACCACGAGCCGAGGATGGCCGACGGGAGATCGGCGCTGGGAGGCGGCAGCGGCTTCATGCGGGATAGAGCTCCGGCCGATAGCGTCGCGCGCAGAAGCCGGTGGCGCGAGAGAGATCGACGTCGTGGACCAGGAGCCGCTCCTCTCCGTAGGGAACGTGCGCCACGCAGACGCCGTCGGGGTCGATGAGGCTGGTCGCGGACTCCTGATGTCGCATGGCATAGTTCACGCTCGCGAAGTAGACCGTGTTCTCGA
>DASUFL010000016.1:0-86026 GCA_036274595.1 Candidatus Eiseniibacteriota bacterium
GCGTCGTCGATGTCTTCTCGAAAGGGTGGCTTCCGTCGGACCTTCGCGTAGGGCGGTTCAAGAAACCCGGGGCCTACACCGCGATCGTCAGTTACTCGACTCGCCAGACAAATGCGCAGTACTGGATTGGCACCACGTCGTATTCCGAGGTGTCCTCTGAAATCGTCAAGCGCCTTCGAAAAATTCCGCTGGTTGATCTCGTCGACTCTGTGAGCTTTGAGGTACACGAAAGAACCAGATGAACTAGCGAAAGCGTTATCTACCGCGTCCCCCACCGCCATACCGGCCGCCCCCACCCCCACCGCCGCGAGAGCCGCCGCCACCTCCGCCGTACGAGCGTCCACCACCACCGCCGCCGCCGTACGCGCGACCACTACCACTACCGCCATAGGAGCGGCCACCACCGTAGGAGCCGGCGTCGCCACGGTACCGCTGCTGGCCGCCGCCGTTGCCATAGGAGCGCTGCTGCTGGCCACCGCCGTTGCCGTAGGAGCGCTGCTGGCCGCCGCCGTTGCCGTTGTACCGCTGCTGGCTGCCGCCGTTGCCGTTGTACCGCTGCCCGCCGCCATTGTCGTAGTGGCGCTCTCGCCCGCCGCGGTTGCCGTAGTTGCGTCCGCCATAGGATGAGCGATCGCGGCTCCCGCTGCCCGACGGCGGCGTGCGATACGTACCGTTCCCAGTGCGCTGTCCCCCGCCGTCGCGCTGGCGGTTGAGGGAGCCGCGCTGCGGATCGAGATTGCCGCGCGTGCGGTCGAGAACACCGCGCTGCCCCGGCCCGTACATCTGGCCCCGCTGCCGCGAGCCGAGATCGCGCATGCCGCTCGTCATGCCACGCGGCGCGTAGCTCCCGGCACGCTGGCGGTAGCTCCCACCGTCCGCGAGGATGCGTTCGCGCGACGTAATCGAGCGCTGGCTCAAGCCGTC
Organism: Candidatus Eiseniibacteriota bacterium; assembly: GCA_036274595.1. Classification (GTDB taxonomy): domain Bacteria; phylum Eisenbacteria; class RBG-16-71-46; order SZUA-252; family SZUA-252; genus WS-9. The sequence continues at coordinate 925 of DASUFL010000016.1, forward strand.
CGGCGCGGAACGGACACGCGTCGTACCCGTCTGCGAGCTGGTGACCTGCCGGCCGAAGTCGCCGGCAACAGCCTTCGTGCTCGGCCCCGCGGTTCCGCGATAGCGCGTTGAGGCATCGCCCGCCGGGTAGTAGCCGCCAGGACCGTAGCGACCGACGTAGGACCCCGTTCCGCAGTACGCGTAGCCGTAGTAGGGAGAACCGTAGTACGGATAGCCGTAGCCCCAGCTCCCGTAGAAGCCGAAGCCCCAGCCGCCCCAGTAGCTCACGCCGAAGCCCCACGTCCAGGGATGCGCGTAGTAGGCGCCATACCACGGATAGCAGTAGCCGGTGCCGTAGAAGACGGATCCATAGTACGGATAGCAGCCGTAATAGCCGGGCAGGTAGCCGACGTAGACCGCGTCGGGCGTGGAGTCGTAGATGACGACGTATTTCGTGTTGTAGTTCGGATTGTCCGCGGCGAGCGCCTCGATGCCTTCAGGCCTCTGGTCCGACACGGACCACGGACCGTCGGGCCCCGGCGCCGCATACCAGACGCCGTCCTCGCACGCGTAGTACGCGCCGTCCACCCGGAACACGGCGGACGAGGTATTGGTCGCGTAGTCGATCTTGGTCCCCTTGATGTGCTGGAACCTGGGCTCGCCGTCGTAGCGCACGTCGATCGATTCCTTGTCGCGCGGAACGGCCTCGATCTTCGGGACCTGAGCGCTCAGCGTCTGGTCCTCGGCTTCGGGCGTACCCGCCACGCTCGAGCGCACGTGCGCGATCTCCGAGCCCGGCGGGATCTGGCTGAAGTCGTCGGGCAGCCGGTTGGACGGGACGAACGACCACGGTCCGTCGAGGCTCTTGCTTGCAAACCACCGGCCCGACAGGAGGACGTAGTACTTCTGGGACTCGACGTCCTTCAGCACGTCCTTGTCGGCATTCGTGGCATAGAGGAGATCGAGGTTGCCGACCGGATCGAACTCCGGCTTGCCGTCGAACACGATCAGCTCGGCCGGCTTCGACGACGGAATCACGATCGGAGGCTTGTCGGAGCGTGGACCTTCACCATTCAACGCGACTTCGGGCGCCGCCTCCTCGACATCCCGCGGGGGCCTGGAGATCGCCTTGTACTCGCCGAGCGGATCCTTGGACTCGAACCAGTAGCCGTTGCTCGCGAGGTAGAACTTCTTTCCGTCTTCGTCGTAGAGCACCACCTGCGTCGTGTTCATGACGCGGGATACCTTGGAATCGGAGATCGGCTGGAGCTGGGGGTTGCCGTCGATGCTGAGGAGCACGGCCGGGCCTTCGGACACGAAGATCTCGGGCGGGCTGTTGTTCATCGTGCCCTCGGCGGCCCGCTCCTTCTTCGCGAGGTCCATGCCGAGATAGATGCGATCGAGCGGCCAGGGCTCGTCCGTCTTCGGAAGCTCGCGCTCGACGAGGGACGAGAAGTTCTCCTCCAACCCCGGTCCAGTATCCGGGAACTTGGCCTTGTCGACGACGACCTCTTCGATCGTCACCGCGTCCGCTTTCTTGTTCATCTTCACTTCGGAGCGGAACCAGAAGGCGCCGAAGATCGGCTCCCCGCCTTCATCGGCGGGCTCGATGGAAGCCGCGGCGTGCGCCTCGATCTCCTGGCCCTTGAAGCTGTCCACGCGGGGTTCGTAGATCGTGACGCGGCGGCCCTTCGAGGTCTTGAGAACCCGAGGCCAGCCGGTCTCTTCGGTGTCGGAACTGGCGGCGGGAGCTGCGGTTGGGCGCAGTCCGAGGGTGAGTACGGAAAGGGAAAGGGCAAGCGCGAGCGAAAGCAGTCGGACCCGGTTCATGATGTTCCCGCTGATTGAGATGCAGCAACCCGGCAGTGGGATGTGGGGGAACGGGGTTGATTGTACCGCCGGGACTCGAGGGGGGTCAAGACCGAGCGGTCCCGGCCCTTGCTTGGCAATAAGGGCTGGGCCGGGGAGGCGAGGCCTGCTACTTCAACACGGCAAATCGGCCTGTCGTGACGTCGCCCGGCGTTTCGATTCGATAGAAATAGACGCCCGAAGCGAACTTCGCGCCACCCCCGTCCCTACCGTCAATGCGGACTTCGTGATATCCGGCGGGAGATGAGCCGGTATCCAGCAGGGTGCGCACGAGTCTGCCCTGAAGATCGAAAAGGGCCACGCGAGCGGGACCGGGCTGGTGGGTCGTGAATGAGAGGGTGCCACCTGGATTGAGGGGATTGGGATACACAACCGCCGATACCGTACCGTGCCCCATGACGATCGTAAGTGGAAGGGCCGCCCGAAATGGAGCGCCGGCGATCGTCCTTCCTTTGAGAAACGTGTTCACCTCCGCGGGCCCCGCGACTGAGGAGAAGAGCCTACGAAGGTCCTCCTTTCGGAACGACACGGCGATCTCGACCTTTCCGTTTCCGTCGTGATCGATGGCGGGCGAGGACTTGGCCTCACCCTGGATCGTATCGAGTGTCCCGTCGTTGCCATACTCAAGGGTCAAGGTCCCGAGATTCACGTCATCCAGCTGGAAGCCTTCGCCCGCTTCGAGCCAGACTTGGAGGGGCGCACTGCCCGCACTCGGCCGCACCTTGGAACGCCCCCCGACAGCCACCGCCCGTGCGGCCAGCGCGTCCGCAATCGAAGCCGTTGTTGACTGCCTACCGGACCTGACTCCGTCGGAGACAATGAGATCCACCTGGAACTGCCCCACACGTGTGTAGGTGTGCTCCGGGTCGACCCCGAACGCGACCGAGCCATCGCCGAAGTTCCAGGCCATGGTGAGGGGATGGCCGTCGGGATCACTCGACTGGCTGCCGTTGAATGCGACCGGGGTCCCCAAGAAACCAGCATAGGGTCCGCCAGGGGCCGCGGCTGGAGATCCATCCTCTCCTGCAAAGGAACCGCAGGATCCCACGTTGACCGCAAATGCCTCCGACAGAACGGATGCACCGTTGGCGGCGCTGATCGTCATCAACGTGCCGCCCGCGTCCCCCGGAGTCGGTCGGAGCATGAGCGACGCCGTGCCGTTGCCGTGATCGAGGAACGTCATCCATGGAAGCAGCCCGGAGAGTTGGAACGTGACAGGCTTCCCGTCTGGATCGGCGGCTACGAACCAAACGACCGTGGAGTCCCCTGGAGCCACGCATGGATTGTAGGTGTGCATCAGCGCCAAGCGAGCCGGGTCCGCGACCTCGACGAGGAAAAAGGCCTCGCTGAAGATGGTTCCATTGGAAGCGAGTATCGGCACGAAGTCGCGGCGGCCAATATCCAGCTCCTTTGGAGAGACGCGAACACGTCCTAAGGCAGAACCGCTGCCCGGATCGATGGTCTCCACGGTCACATAGTCGGGACAGAGACCGGGGATGCTACCGAAATGGATCGGATAACCCTCCGAGTCCGTGGCGTGAAGGTCCTGCTCGGCGGTTCGTCCGGCGAAAGCGAGCATATCTATAGGGACCTGGAATTTCGGCGGAGGTGGGACCGGATCCACAATGATCCGAAACGCCTTCTCGTCATAGAGACCCCGAGAGTCCGTGACCCTGGCCTTCACCACATACGTGCCGGCGTCATAGAACCCGGGATAGAGAAGCAGCAAGGTGGTATTGGGAGAGTCTGCGTGCAAGAAGGCGAATGGCGGACCTAAAGGCAACGATACCGAGAGCGGCTCGGAGTCCGGGTCCGAGTAGTACAGATAGCCGGAGGCAACGTTTCCCTCTTCCACGCGGATGTCTGCGGGCTGAACGAGGACCGGTGGATGGCTTCCGGGAAAATGGATGTGGATCGAAAAGGATCGACTGGCGGAGAACTGACCATCGCTGAGCGATACCGTCGCTGGGTAATCAAAGTCGCCGCCCTCGACGGTCGGATCGTCCGCGAGTGTTGGAGCCAGCGTGATGTAGCCGCCCGCCTGACCCGTTCCCCCGCCTGTGACGGTCATGAACGACGGACCCGAGACTTTGGAGAAATGGAGCACATCCTGGTCGATGTCGCCCCCGTTCAAATCCTGGCGCGCGACTTTCCCTGGCGACACCGTCATGTCACCCAACGCGTCCATGATGGGAACCGTGCCGGCCAGCACGGTAACCGCAAACGTTCGCCCCTGCGACGTGAGCCCGTCGCTGACCGCCAGGGACACCTGATACGTACCGGAGTCCGCTAGAGCCGGGGTCAGGCGTACGTTCCCCAGACCGGGGGTCGTAGTCTTCACGTAGACGAACTCCGGTCCGTTCACGAGCGAGAACGTGAGCGGATCCTGGTCGGGATCGCTCGCGTGGAGTGCCTGGTCGCCTTGATGCCAGGGCTCGACCGTCATGTCCTGGGGTTGCTCGAACACGGGCGATTCGTTGCTGGCGTAGATGGTGAATGCCTGCGTGTCCTGAAGAGCACCGTCGCTCACGATCACGCTGGCCGCAAGGTGGCCGATAACAGCGTCCGCCGGCGGTGCCAGGTGGATCGTTCCGCTGGCTGTCCCGGCTCCCGCGTCAAGCGTCGTCACCGTCATGTAGTCGGGGCCCGCAGCTTTGGAGAACGAAAGCGCGTCTCCGTCGGAATCGGTCGCGTGGACGGTTTGGTCGGCAGTGCCGCCTGGCAGGACCTGCATGGGTTCGATGGGTGCGAGGCGAGGAACCGTGCCGCTCACGGCCAGAGCTCTTGGCGCCGGCGATGATGAGATCTGTACCAAGGACGGCTCTGAGGCGAATGCCTTGGCAAGCGGAACGCAGCCAAGGACTGCAGTGAGTACGATGACGAGGCGGTGCGACAGACGACCCCCGAGCACGTGGCAGTGCCTCGCTTCCCGGCGGGGCCATTAGGAGGGACGAATGGCCAGCAATGGGAGAATAGCACCTCCGGCCCGGGCAAGCGCAAGGGACGGGGCGGGGGTGAAGCATGGGACCTATGGATACCTGCGCCAAGACGGGAACCGGCCGTACCCTATCCTCATCGATCAGCCCTTCCGCGCGCGGGGTGCCGCGGGGGCCTGTGAGGAGGGACACGATGAAGGGCTCCTGGCTCCGGCAAGCCGCGATCGGCCTGGCTGTGGTCGCCATGGCCGCTGCGACGGCAACCGCACAGAACGTGACGTCCACGAACTCCAATCCGCTGATTCCAAGGATTTCCGACGTTCCGGGCGCCGGCGGTCCTGCCCTGATGAGCAAGCTCCTCAAGGGTGGGTACGTGATCTTCTTCCGCCACGCGGCGACCGATTGGGCCCAGCGCGACGAGATGGGATCCGACTTCGAGAACCGCTCCCTCCAGCGGAATCTGAGCGAGGCGGGCAAAGCGGACGCGGCCGGTATCGGCAAGTCGTTCCAGGCACTTTCGATTCCCATCGACAGCGTGTTCGCGAGTCCGATGTGGCGCTGCCGCGATACGGCGCAGCTCGCGTTCGGACGCTACGAGGTCAGGACGGAGCTGTTCGGCAAGGGCGCCGTCGCCAAGGGAGCCACGGTGAGCGTGCCTCCGGAGGGAACCTCGTACCGGCAAGCTCGAATCAAGATGCTGAGCGCCGCGCCCACGGCGGGGATGAACCGGGTCCTCGTAGGACAGCAGGATCCGATCATCCCACTCATCAAAGGGCTGCACCGAGACGAGCTGCGTGAAGGCGACGCGCTGGTGATCCAGCCCCTCGGCGCGGGAAAGTACAAGGTGGTCTGTCAGGTGACGCCGGCGGACTGGGCCCGCTTGGCCGCGGTGGCAGCCAAGTAGCGCCAGGCCCGCCGGTCCCTGGGAAGGGTTACTTCAAGATGGCGAACTGCCCGGTCATCTCCTCCGCACCGGCGCGGACCCGGAAGAAATAGATCCCGGACGCGAGCTTCTCGCCGTTGTCATTCCGGCCGTCGATCCTGACATCGTGGTAACCGGCCGGCAGCCCTTCCTGCTCGAGGAGCCGTCGCACGAGACGTCCCCTCACGTCGTAGAGGTCCACTTGCGCGGTGCTCATCGCCTCCGTGTGGAACGTGAGCACCGCGTCGGGATTGAGCGGATTCGGCGAGATGGACGCCGCGAGGTTGCCGCCGCCCGAAGCGGTCACGAGGAGATCGATCTGCGTTCTGAAGACCCCGCCCGCGAAGAGTCTCCCCTCCAGCGAGACGGTCACCGTGCTGGTCCCGTGCATGCTTCCGAAGAGGAGCCGCAGGTCGTCCTTCAGGAAGCAGGCCTCGATCTCCGGGATGCCGTTGCCGTCCCGATCGACCGTGAGGGCGGACTTGTCCGTGATCGCGTGAATCTCGCTCACCGACCCGGTACCCGCTGACTTCATCAAGAGCGTCGAGAGGTCCACCTCCACGTTCGCGAACGACCGTCCCACCGGCTCGATGTCCACGCACCAGCGCCGCTTCCCCGCGCTCAGCTTGATGCTCTTGTTCCCGTTCGACGTGAACGCACGGGCCTGTAGCATCTCCACGATCGTGGCCGTGGTCGTGGCAACCGAATAGAGCGTCCCATCGGTCACGGTGAGAGCGACGCCGAAGACGCCGGTCGCCGTGTACGTGTGGACCGGATTCGGCCCGTTCCCCGTCGAGCCGTCACCGTACGTCCAGCTGAAGACGATCGCGTCGCCGTCCGGATCCACCGAGCCCGACCCATTGAAGCCGAGCGGGGCGCCGATGAACGCGGTGTACGGTCCGCCGGCGCTCGCGACCGGAGCGCGATTCGAGTTCAGCACGAGGATCTTCGTCGAGGCAGAGCCCGAAAGATTGTTCGAGGCCGTGAACGTCACGCTGTAGGGCGTCGGCCGCGCGTCCATGTAGCCGGGAGTCCAGCGGAACGTGCCCGAGCCGTTCCCCGGATCGGTGACGAACGTCGCGTTGTGCCCCAACGGCAGCCCTGCGACGTTGGCCGTGAGGGTCGCGATGGCCGGACCATCCGGGTCGCTGGCCGTCACCGCGACGGTCACCTGGACGCCCTCGCTCGTCGTGGAGGACTTGGGCGCCTTCACGACAGGCGGATGATCCCGATGCGGCGCGCACTGATTCATGATGAACGTGAGGCTCCCGGAGGTGCTCGCGACGACCAGGTCGGTCCTCAGATCGTCGTCGAAATCACCCGCGGCGATGCCGTAGGCGTTGTACGAAGTGGGCACGTCGGTGCGCGGCGCGAACGCTCCGGTGCCGCTGCCGAGAAGGATCGACGCGCTCGACCCATAGAAGTTGGCGGTGGCCAGATCGGCATGGTCGTCGCCGTTCACGTCGGCGATGGTGATCAGGCTCGGACGGTCGCCCGTCGGGAAGCTTCGCTTCATGCCGAGCGATCCGTTTCCGTTGCCGAGGAACACCGACACGTAGTAGCTCTGCCCGCTCGTGACGGCCACGTCCGGCTTGCCGTCCTCGTTCAGATCGCCCACGGCCAGTCCCAGGGGTGTGGGCACTGAATAGTCGGCCCGGGATCCGAGGTTGCCGTTCACGTTCAGGAGCACCGAGATGTCGCTGTCCGAGCCGTTCACGACCACGGCATCCAGATCGCCGTCACGGTCCAGATCGCCAAGCTGGACGACCCACGGGGAAGCCCCGGTCGTGACGGACGTGGGCGAAGCGAACGTGCCGTTGCCCGCTCCTCGAAGCACCGCGAGGCTTCCGAGGTCGAGCCGTGTGGCCACAAGGTCCAGCTTGCCGTCGCGGTTGAGATCGCCTGTCACGACCGATCGCACGCGGCCGCCGCAGTTGATGTCCCGCCTCTGCCCGAAGCCGCCGGAGCCGTCCCCAAGGAAGATGGAGATGTTGTTGGTCGAGGAGTAGCCGAAGTTCGCGATCGCGATGTCGGGAACGTCGTCCCCGTTGAAGTCCCCAATCGCGCCGGACGCGGGGACATCGCCCGCGGCAAGATAGAGGGGATCGGAGAAGCTTCCGTCTCCCACACCCAGGAGGACCGCGACCCGATCCTCATCCGCAAGCTCGGCCACCAGGTCCAGGGCCCCATCTCCATTCAGGTCCGCACTCTGCACCTCGATGAGACCCGAGCCCACCGGCAGGTCCGATGTGAGAAACGAATTCGACGGACAGAGTGCGGGGAAGTTGCCGGCCTGGACCGTGACCATGAAGGACGCGGTGACCGTGTGCGAGTAGTCGCTCGCGCTGATCGTGACCGAGGCCGTGCCGACATCGCCGGCACCCGGCCTGGCGCTGATCGTCACCATGTTCGAGCTGTAGTACGAGGACAGGGTGACGAACGCCGGGCCCGAGACCTTGGTGAACGTCACGTAGTCGAAATCAGGATCGGTGGCGGTGACCGTCTGCTCCGCGAGCTCCCCGACCACCATCGTCATGTCCAGGGGCTGCGCCAGCACCGGCGGGCGGTTTCGAGGGCTCACGGAGATGTACACGGGTTTCTGATCGGTCGCGAGACCATCGGACACTGCGACCGTGCCGTTGAAGGAGCCGATGTCGGAGTCTTGAGGCGCCAGGTGCACGAGTCCCGTTCCGTTGCCGCCCGTCGACGAGATCGTGCTGACGAGCATGAATCCTGGCCCGGAGACCTTGTAGAACGTGAGCGCATCCCCGTCGTTGTCGTAGGCGTATACGATCTGGTTGGCCGTATCGCCCGCGGCCACGTACATGGAGGACGGATAGTAGAGCACCGGGGCCGTGTTGGAGGTGACCGTGATGAAGAAGGTCTGCTGGTCGCTCAACGTCCCGTCGGAGACTTGAACGGCGCCCGTTGGGGTGCCGGCCGTCCCGCTCGGCGGCGCGAGGCGAACGAGGCCCGTCCCTTCGTTCTCGTCGATCGTGTAGACCGTCATGTACGAAGGTCCGGACAGTTTCGTGAAGGTGAGCGGATCTCCGTTATCGTCCGAGGCTGAGAGCGCCTGGTCCTTCGTCTCGCCCCCGCGAAGGCTCATGTTGGCGATCGGTGCCAGCACCGGCGCGACCTCGGCAGCGTTCGAGACATCCACGCGGAATTTGCGGTTGGCGAACAGGGACCCGTCGGTGACCTGCACGATCACGGTGTACGACCCCGTATCCGACGGTCCGGGCGCGAGATGGACGTTCCCGGTGGCTGTCCCCGCTCCTGGATCCGTCGTGGTGACCGTCATGAAATCAGGCCCAGCCGACTTGGAGAACGTGAGCGGGTCGCCGTCCGCGTCGGTCGCTTGGAGCGCCTGGTCGGCGGTCTCCCCCGTCTTCAGCGACATGTCCGTCAGCACGGACATGACGGGTGCCGCGCCGCTCACGGTCCCGGCCCGAACGGCCGCAGCCTCCGACATCGAGACCCCCGCCGACGCGTGGCCCGGCACGAAGACGAGCGCGCCCGTGAGCAAAAGGGCTATGGCCATCCAGTTGTGAGACATGGAACTACGGCGAGTCGACATCGGTGGGCCCCCCTGGTACCGCAAGTCATGAATGCTGCGCGGGCTGGCGGGGAGAGTCCGGCCCAACGGGCTGCGGCGCGACTAAAGGTGAAACGCGCCGTCGGTCCGATTCCGCACAAACGGAATCGGGGCATGCGGAGAGAACTCGCGGGGGATCTGGACCGAAGGGCTCGGCCTTGTCACAATGCCCGCTTGTGCCCGCCTTCGGCGGGCCCCCTACCCAAGGAGACCTGGATGAAAGCCCCCGAAAGCGCCCTCCCCAAGGCCCGGATTCCCTACGGCACCTGGGGCAGCAGTTATTTCCCGGCCTGGCAGACGTCTGCGCTGGCCGAGGTCAACATCGGTCAGTTCGCCGGCGAGGCCGCCAACCGCATCTTCGGACTCCGCAAGGTTCCAACCGAGCGGATCGAGTTCCTGGTCATCGGCTCGACGATCCCATGGCATTGGAAGTTCTGGACGGCGCCGCTCGTCGCCTCGTGCATGGGACATCGCATTCCCGGTTATCACGTGGAGCAGGCCTGCGCGACCGGGCTCCAGGCGGTGCTCCTCGCGGGGGCCGAAGTGCAGGCTGGGCGCGATGTCGTGGGCGTGGTGACGTTCGATCGCACGAGCGATTCGCCCGTTGGCGTCTTTCCGGAGCGCCGTGCCCATGAGCGCACCCACGCCCTCGCGGATGTCTGGGACAACTTCGGCTTCGATCCCGCGACCGGGAGCTCGATGATCGCCGCCGCGGGCAAGACGGCGCGAAAGTACAAGCTCGACCGCAAGGAGGTCGACGACTGCTCCTATCGCCGCTACGAGCAGTACTTCGCCGGCAAGGAGTCCGGCTTTCTCGACCGGGTGCTCGTGCCGTTCGATGTTCTGAACGTGAGCGGCCGCCCGCTCGGGCGAATCGACGACGACCTCGGCGTGCGGCGCGTGACGCGAGAGGGCCTGGGTGGGATGCGCGAGCTCGAGACCTGCGTCACGAGCGGCGGCCAGACCCACGCGTCGGACGGCATGGCCACGCTCCTCGTCACCACGGCCGAGCGGGCGAAGGAGCTGAGCCCGCGCCCCGAGATCGAGATCGAGCTCGTCGCGAAGACCGAAGTGCGCACGGATCCGAGCCTCATGCCCGAAGCGCCCGCGCTCGCGGTGCAGAAGCTCCTCGAGCGCACCGGAATCACGCTCGATGACGTCGCGGTCTTGAAGAACCACAATCCCTTCGCGGTGAACGACGTCGTCTTCACGAAGGTCACGGGCTACGACTGGGCCGGCATCAACAACAACGGCTGCCCGCTCGTGTGGGGCCATCCGCAGGGACCGACGCTCACTCGCGTCCTGATCGAAGCGCTCGAGGAGGCGGTGGAGCTGGGTGGCGGCTATGTGCTCGTCTTCGGCTGCGCCGCCGGCGACGTCGGCATCGCCTCTCTCTTCCGGGTTTCGTAGGAGATCGCCATGGCCACGACGATGAACGACGTGCGGACGAAGGGCGCCATGCGCCGGCCCACGCTGGACACGATGGGACTCGGCGGAGTTCTCGACATCTTCCGGCGCGGACGGCTCCCGGTGGAGACCTCGGCGCTCGTGGATCAGGTGTTCGGCCCCGCCGGGGATCGCGGCGCGCTCGTGATCTCGGGCGCGAGCGGGATCGTGGGCGCCGGCAAGGCCATGCAGCTCGGTTCCAGGCTCCAGCCCTTCGACGTTCGGATCGCGGCGCTCGACGTCCCGGGCGCCCCGGACGGAATCACGCGACAGTACGCGGGCCTCGTCCAAGCATTCGGCCAGAGCGGCGCCGCCGCGATCATGCAGAACATCGTGCGCCTCTCCTACGACGGGAAGACGCTGCCGGCCGAGCTCAAGCGCATGCGGCCGCGCTTTCTCCTCGAAGCGATCCCCGAGATCCTGGACGTGAAGCGGGCCCACTACGATCTTTTCCGCCGCGAGTTCCCCGGCATCGAGATCCGCTCCGTGACGTCAGGCTTCCCGAGCCGCGAGCTCGGAGTCGGGATCGCTCATCCCGCGTTCCCGCACGAGATCAACAAGGTGTGGGAGATCGTGGAACCGAAGCCGTCACCCGCGACACAGCTCTTCTGGTCGCTCGGCCTGATTCCGGTCGAGGTGAGCGACGACTGGTCCTTCGTGCTGGACGTCCTCTTCTGCGGATTGACGCACGCCGCGCTTCTCTACCACCGCGCGTCGAACATGCCGTACTGGAAGATCGACAAGTACGTCCGCCGCCTGGTCGGCGCGAATCTCTTCCGCGCGCATGATGCGATCGGCGCCGCGGGCGCGAGCTTTCTCACCTGGTCGTGCCTGCACCACCTGGGCGAGCAGTACGGCGATCTCTTCCGCCCCACCGCGGATCTCGAAGAGCACCGCCGCACCGGCGCGCCGTGGTATCCGCCGAATCACTTCCGCCCCCTCGTCGATTGGAAGATGACCGAAGCGGACGAGGAGGAGTTCCGCACCTGGATTCTCGGCCCCCTGTTCCAGATGACGACGCTCATGCTTCACGAGAAGCGCGGGCATCTGTCGCACCTGAACGCGATCGGCGAGCTGTGCGCGCAGTTCCGCCAGGGCGCGCTCGCGATGATGCGCCGGCTGGGTCCCGACGCGGTGATCGCGCGCGTGGAGGCGTACCACAAGCTCCATCCGGCCGCCGCGAAGAGTGCGTGGCATCCGGATGCGCTCGGTGCGATGGAATCGCCGGAATGGCGGCAGCTCTACGTGAATGCGGAGCACGACGGCACGGTCGGCGTCGTGACGATGGGACGCGAGAGCCTGAACGCGGACGTGATCGCGGAGCTGAACCGCGCGTTCGACTGGCTGAAGGCCGGGGGCGTCTCCCGCGTGATCCTGACCGGCGACTTCCATCTCGCGACCCAGATGGTCGGCGCGGACACGGCGGAGTTCTATCCCGCGCTCAGCGATCCAGCCGCCGGCGCTCGGTTGTCCGCCGAGTGGTCCCGCACCGCACGGAGACTCGAGGCCGATTTCGAGACGTCGGTCGGGTTCGTGAACGGCAAGCGCTGCCTGGGCGGGGTGCTCGAGCTGATGCTCCACTGCCACTACCTCGTGGCGGTCGAGGATGCCTCGCTTGGATTCCCCGAAGTCACGTTGCCAGTCGTGCCTGGAATGGAAGGCTGCCACTGGCCGTTCCGCAAGGCACCGCGGGACTCGTGGCCGAGAATCGCCGCCCTTCTCCTGGGCGGTGCGCCGGTCAAGGCGAAGAGCGCCGTGGGGTGGCTCCTGGACGCTGCGGCGCCGATGGAATCGGCGCTCGCGACCGCATGGGGGCTCGCTATGGGTACGGCCGCCGCCAAGCGCCGCCCGCTCGAGCAGGGCGCGCTATCGGGCGTACCGCGCGGGGTTGCGGGCCTGCCGCCGGCCGAGGCAGGCACGGCAGCGGCCCGGGCAGCGATCGCGGACTGCGTCCAGCGATCGTGCGAGGTCCCGCTGGCGGAGGCATTGCGCGTGCAGTCCGAGGCCTCGGGCGCGTTCATGTCCTCGAAGGAGTGCCGGTCGGGCCGGGTCGGCCTGGAGTACGCCCGCACGATGGAGGTCTGACCGCAGGCGCCTCCCTCGGGCCGTACGCTCCCGTCCCGACGCATCCGACCACGATGCGATCTGTCCAACACGGAGGCGCCATGATTCGATCGACTGCCCCGGTCGTCGTCTCGCTCTGCATGCTCGCCCTTTCCTACCCGGAATCAACCGCTCGAGCGCGCACGCAGGCCGTATCCTCCCCCACCATCATTGACAACGACGATCGGATGAAGGTCAACAGCCTGGACATGGTGGTCACGAACCATGGCTCCATCGCCTACGACCTCCTGACAGGTCAGGGCGGCCTGGTGTATCCCAACGGCACCAGCAAGGTTCTCACCTATGCGGCGGGCATCTGGTTGGGGGCGAAGGTCGGCGGCGAGGTGCGCACGGCGATGGGCGAGTACATCCAGGAGTACGCACCGGGCCCCATGTCGGGAGGCACGTTCTTGCCGGACCAGATCCAGTTTCACAACTTCCCCATCGGACCCGGTGGCGCAGGATACTCCGATTATATGAATGAAGCCGTTCCGCAGGGCGCGCCTCTCGACAGCCTCGGGAACCCTCTGCTCCTCGGTGATGCGCTGATCTGGAGCGTGTTCAACGATGCAAATTCCGCACTGCATACCAATATCGCCGGGGGCACCGCACCGCTCGGTGTGGAGGTCCAGCAGTCCGTGTTCGCGTTCAGCCGGTCGGGAGCTCTAGGCAAAGCCATCTTCGTGAAGTGGAGGCTGGCGAACAAGGGCACGAATCAGCTCGACAGCGCCTATGTATCGCTCTGGGCGGACACCGATCTCGGCGATCCAAACGACGACCTAGCTGGCTGCGACACCACGATGAATCTCGGATACGCCTACAACGAAACGAGCAACGACAACGTGTACGGCTCCGCTCCGCCGGCCATCGGCTTCCACATGCTCCATGGGGCCACGGTCAACGGCGCCGACCTCGGGATGACCTCCTTCAGGAAGTACATCAATGGAGAGGATCCTACGAGCCCGGATCAGACCTATTTCTACCAGTCCGGGCGAAACAAGGACGGCTCGGCCCTGCACGTATGCTACGACCCGGCGCAGGCCGTCACGACGTACGAGGTGTCTGGATTGGACCCTTCGTCCTTTGCTGGCTGCTCGAACTGGGTCGACACGGGCGGCAACGACCGAAGGCTCTTCCTCTCATCGGGTCCGTTCACGATGATGCCCGGAGACACGCAGGTCGTGATCGTGGCGATCGAGGTGGGACAGGGCACGAACAATTTCTCGTCCATCCAGGACCTCCGGAATGTCGCGGGTTGGGTGCAATACATCTACGATGCCGGGCTCATCGAGCCAAGCACCGCGGTCGAGTCATCCCTCATCGAGTCTCGGACCGAAGTGGGCGCCAACCACCTCGTCTGGTACGTCCCGGGCTCGACCGGCACCCCGGTCACGATCGAGCGGTGCACGGCCTCGAGCGACTGGAGCGGCGTGGCCGAAACAATGCTGCCCTCCGGCGGACGGATTGTATTCGACGACACCGACGTGATTCCCGGCGAGCGGTACGGCTATCGCCTCACCCTCTGGACCGCGGGGGGCAAAGATCACACGGATGAGACGTGGCTCCAGGCGGCTTCGGCGGCTGAAACCCCCACCACCCTTCGCCTGCTTCCAGGACGACCCAACCCGAGCTCGACCACGTTCCGGATCCGGCACTACATTCCGAAGCGCGGGTCGTTCCGACTCAGCGTGATCGACGTGCACGGCCGCACGATCCGGACCCTCTCCAACCGCGAATTCGCGCCGGGTTGGTCCGAATCCACTTGGGATGGACGGGACCAGGAAGGTCGCGATGCCGCATCCGGCACCTATTTCCTCCGCATCGAGGGCAAGAACTCGACCGAAACGCAGAAGGTCGTCCTCATGCGCTGAGTTCACAGGGCCTTCGATTACCGGTAGGCACGCCTCGTGATGTCGCTCAGCTTCCTGCGGAACGAACGGGCCGCGGTCGCCGTGCGAGTGACGACGAGAAGCGTGTCATCTCCCGCCACCGTGCCCGCGATCTCGGGCCAGCCGAGCGAGTCGAGTGCGCGTCCCACGCCGTGGGCATTTCCCGGCGGAGTCCGGACGAGCGCCAGATTCCCGATCAGCTCGACGGACTGGATGAAGGCGCCGACCTCGAGCCGTCGCTGCGACTCGTCCATGACTTCGTGCGGGGCCTTCGGGAGGACGTAGCGGACCCCCTCGCTTCCCGGCACCTTGCCGATCCCGAGATTCCGGAGGTCGCGGGAGAGCGTGGCCTGGGTGGCCTGGAATCCGCGGTGCTTGAGATGGTCCGCGAGCTCCTGCTGGCTCCGGATCGCGACCGCTTGAACGACCTCGACGATGGCCTTCCGCCGCGCCGTTGCGTCGGGGTCCTGTGGACCTCCACGGCGCGGTGCATAAATATTCATTACCTCTGTATTTTAATTCCCGCGGTGCGGCGCGAGTCAAGGGGCTGCCGACAGCACGCCGGGGCTGCCTTACGGCAAGAAGCGCTTCCGCTCCAGCAACCGGCGCAGCTTCTCCGAGTCCTCCCGGAACACGACCGGATCGTACTTCGCCTCGCTGGTATAGAACTGAGCGAGTGACGTGATCCCGAGCTCCTCCACCTTCGCCTTGAGCTCGGGGTGTGCCATGTAGCGCGCCCATCCCTTCACTTCGCGCTGCTCGTAGGTGGCCTCGAGCTCCCTCTCATCCGGACGGCGGTAGGTCTCTTCGTGCAGGAATGCGGCGAGCGGCAATCGATCCCGCTTCGGGGGATCCTCATCGGGGTGGCCGACGACGACGGTCGTCACGGGTAGGCAGGTATCCGGAAGCTCGAGGAAGTCCGCGATCGCTCCCATCGAATGGAGCGTCGTGCCCATGTAGCAGATGCCGAGGCCCTGCGCCTCGAACCCGAGGCAGGCCGACTGCGCGAGGATGATCGCGTCGAATGCGGCGACGTGATAGCCGATGAGGTTGTCGAAGTTGTCACGCGCGCCGCGCCGCTTGAGCCACTCCCGCGTTCGGAACCAATCGGCGCAGAAGGTCACGAGCAGCGGAGCCTCGAGGATCATGTCCTGCTCGAAGTGGAGCTCGTAGAGGCGCCGCTTCCGGTCGGGATCCCGCGTCAGGACCATCGAGACGGCGTTGAGATTGCCCGACGACGAGGACCCGGCGATGGCGTCGCCGAGCACCTGCTCCACGACCGCGGTCGGGATCGGGTCGGGCTTGTACTTGCGAATGGAGCGGTGACGGCGGAGCAGGTCCGAGAGATCGGTCATGGTCGGGGTCCCAGGGGCCATTTGGCCGTGCCAGTTCGGCACAGTGTGACGCTCGTGAGGCACAGCATACACCTTGGGACCGCCTTCGGACCTGCCATGCCGCCCAGGCGCCGGCCAAGCCAGGGAGTTGTGACAATGATGCTTACCACTTGTCTCGTCCCCCACCCGCCCCATGGCATGTCGGGTGCTATGTACCTTCGCGTGAGGGCCGGGAGGGCGAATCAAAGATGACACAGAAGGACGCTGATGCTCGTGCTGCCGCGCTGGGGCTTTCTGCCTGGGTGACCCAGGCGATCGCGGTCGGTCGCAAGTCGCGGATCGTCGATCTCTACTGCGTGGGCTTCGCTTCGATCGAGGTGCCTCTGGCCGAAGCGGAGAGTTGGGAAGAGGCGTTCGAGAAGGTGTCTCAGATCATTCGCTGACCGACTTTCAGGCGATCGATTCTCCCCACGAAAAGCCCCGGCGGCCGTGACCGCCGGGGCTCGCTTCGTCTTGGCGTGACGTCACACCGGGCTCAGCTCATCCGGCCCGCCGCCTCCGCCCGGCTGAGGATCCTCCGGAAGCTCGCGAGCGCCTCGTCCTGGGTTTCGTGCAGGTCGTCGCCGTAGATCAAGGTCAGCTTCACCAGCGCGAACAGCGCCTTGATCTTGCGATCCACCGAGCAGAGCTTCACCCGCGCGCCCCGCTTGATGTACTTGGCGTGCGCCAGGAACAGACACGCCATCCCCATGCTGCTCATGAACGTGGTCTGGCTCAGGTCGATGAGGAGCTTCTCGTTCCCCAGACCGTCCAGCTCCCGGATGCTCGCCTCGAGCTCGTCCGTCTCCCTTCCCCCCAGGAGCAATCCCTTCGGAGTGAGGATGGCGACGTCCTCGACGTTTCTGATTTCCATGACTGCCCTCCCGGGCGCCGGTCCGACACGGCGTCCCCTTCATCAGGGAAAACGCTCGGGAGGGCCCGGGCGAACTGAAAATTTCAGGGGCGTGGCGGAAGCGGTTTGCCGTCGAGGAGCGTCGCTCCGGGCTGGATGGAGTCGACGCGCCACATCATCCAGCCATCCTTGGTCCTGATCCAGGACTCGCGCTGCGTGACCGAGGTCCGCACCTGGTGGAGCTCCCCCTCGATCCGCTGCTGGCGCACCGTGCTCTGAGCGACCATCGCCATGGCCGTGTCGCCGGAGAGGCTCAGCTTGGTGATCCGCTCGCTCAGCGAATCGAAGCGCTCGATGCGGCCGATGAACTCCCGGGTGCGCTGGTCCATCTGCTCGCGGGAACTCACCTTCCCGTCTGGAAGGATGGTGTGGAAGCTCGGGTGGCGGAGACGCATCACGCGGTCGGGATCCCTGGCGAAGAAGCCGGCCTCGTTCTCGCGGTACCGCGCTTCGAGCTCCTGCCGCGCCTGCTCGATCGGATCGCGCGACGCGGAGCGATCCCTGTGGCAACCGCACGTCGCGGCCGCGACGAGGAGGGCCGCGACGATCCACCCAAGACCACGAATCATGCTCCTGCGTCTCCTCTCCCCCGCCGATGGGCCCGGCCGCTCCAGAGAAGGGTGGCCGCTACCGCCGGCGCCAGAACGGCGAGGGCCATGACCATCCAGTCGAATGGGGCGGGATGTCTCGGAAGATCGTACCCCACCGCCTGGATCAGCGTGAGCAGGGCGTCGAGGGTGACCAGGATCGCGAGGAGGTCCGCGAGCCACGAATGCCAGTGCGCGCTCAGATAGAGAAGCGCACCGCAGATCGCGACGTCGAAGATCACCCAGCCCCATCGCCACGTCTCCGATGGGAACCATGCCGCGCTCGACGGAAGCGCGAGGATCGCGATCCACGGGATGAGGAGGAGCGCGAGGACGCGCATCACGACGGCCGGGCCGCGCAGCAACGTCCGCACGCCAAATCCGAAGAGACCGCCTTGCGAGAAGGCGGACAGGGTGTCCAGGATCGCTCTCCAGCCGCTCGTCCCCGGCGGGTAGGACAGGTAGATTGGGTCCCAGGCCCTCGGTTTGAACTTCGCCTTGAACGCGCGCAGCCCCGCGAAGTCGTAGAGGCCGCCTCCCCATCGGCGGAACATGCGCAGCCAGCCGCCCACTTCTCCCACGAGCGGAACGAGGCCGAGCGTGACGTACGGGACGTGCTCGGCGGAGGCGGCCTGCATGCCGGCGTCGATCAGGGCTTCCGTCGTGCCGTTCGGCGCGCCGGGATCGGTGAGGAAGTCCTCGAAGAACCAGCCGCCCCGCGCGTAGACGGGAACGATGCCGAGGAAGCCCACGACGCGGCCGTCCCGTTCCGCCACGAACGAGCGGCGCTCCTCGGGAAACGTGTAGGGATGCACCTGGACGAGGAACCCCATCGTGGCCATCGGTTTCGCGGCGAGCCAGCGCTCGATGAGCTCATCGAGGCGCGCTCGGGTGGCGTGCGCCGGCTCGAGCTCGCCCGGATGGAGCCGGCGCACGCCGACCCCTTTGGCCCGCGCGCGGCGGAGCTGCTCGCGCAGCGATCGACTCTGCGTGAGGGTGCCGGCCCAATCGGCGGGATCCCAGACGGGTTGATCGCCGATGCGGAGCGCGGGCCAATCGATGGCATCGTGGAACCTCGGCTCGGTGCCGAAGAAGGGCGCTCGCCGCCCCGCGGATCGGGCAGCCGCGACGAACGCCCCCGCGATCTCCGCGAAGCGTTCCGGCGGCGCGATCGGTGCGCCCGCCACGACCCAGGCGCCTCCCGTGTCGACGTAGGCGACGCACGCGTCCTCGCCGTGAAACCAGTAGCGGAACCCGGGCTCGAGCACCTGGAACGACGTCGAGTTCCACCCATGCTCGCGAAGGAGCGTGAGGACGCGCGCGCGCTCGTCGACAGCGCCTTCGAGATCACGGGGTCTGGTCCTCGCGTCCATGTTGCCCTATTGTAGCCACATGGAGCCCGCAAACGGCGGCCCTCAACCGAGGCCCGCCGCTTGAAGATGAAAGAGCTCACCCTCCGCGGCCTCGTTCTCGGCGCGCTCATCACCACCATGTTCACCGCGGCCAACGTCTATCTCGGCCTCAAGGTCGGCCTCACCTTCGCTTCCTCCATCCCCGCTGCCGTGATCTCGATGGCCATCCTGAGCGCGGTGAAGGACTCGTCGATCCTCGAGAACAACATCGTCCAGACCGTCGCGTCCGCGGCGGGCACGCTCTCGGCGATCATCTTCGTCCTGCCCGGGCTCGTGATCGTGGGATGGTGGACGGGATTCCCGTTCTGGCAGTCGTTCCTCATCTGCTTGAGCGGCGGCGTGCTCGGCGTGCTCTTCACGATCCCGCTGCGCCGCGCGCTCGTGACCACGTCGGATCTCCCCTACCCCGAAGGCGTCGCCGCGGCCGAAGTCCTGAGGGTAGGCTCGGGCACGCGCGGGGAGACGAAGGACGACACGGGCGAGGCTCGCGAAGGACTCGGGGCGGTGATCTTGGGCTCGGTCGCGTCCGGTGGGCTTGCGATCCTCACGGCCACGCGCGTCGCCGCGGCGGAGGTCACCGGTTTCTTCCGCGTCGGCGCCAGTGCGTCGAGCGGCTACAACGTCGCCTGGTCCCTCGCGCTCCTCGGCGCGGGCCATCTCGTAGGACTCTCGGTCGGCATCGCCATGCTCGTGGGTCTGATCATTGCCTGGGCGATCTCGGTGCCGATCCTCACGGCGAGCCAGCCCGCCGCCGCGGGCGTGGCGCTCGCCGATCACACGATCGCGATCTGGCGCACGCAGGTGCGCTTCATCGGCGCTGGGGCCATCGCGGTCGCCGCCATTTACACCCTCGCCACCCTCGCGAAGCCGGTGATCGGCGGGCTCGTGAGCACGCTCGCCGCGTCGCGGAGGACCGCGGGCGGGGACGATCTGGACCGCGATCTCTCGCCGGGCTGGATTCTGGCGCTCACCGCAGCGTGCCTCGCCATCGCCGCGTGGCTCGCCTATACGTTCGCCCGATCGACGGTGCTCGCGGGGAGCGCGGTCCCGCTCACGTTGATCGCTGTCCCGTTCGTGCTCATAGGCGGATTCCTCATCGCCGGAATTTGCGGCTACATGGCGGGATTGATCGGCGCCTCGAACAGCCCGATCTCCGGCGTTGGCATCCTATCGATCGTGCTCTGCGCGTCGGTCTTGATGCTCGCCGTCTCTCCCACCGTCGAGATGCGCCCCGCGCTCGTCGCCTTCGCGCTCTTCACGACGGCCATCGTCTTCGCCTGCGCCACCATCTCGAACGACAACCTTCAGGACCTGAAGACCGGACAGCTCGTCGGGGCGTCGCCGATGCGCCAGCAGATCGCTCTCATCGTGGGCGTGGCCGCGGGAGCGTCGGTGATTCCCTGGGTCTTGAACCTGCTCGCCAAGGCCTATGGCTTCGCCGGCGCCGCGAACGTGGGCGTGGTCGCGCTCAATCCCCTGCCCGCGCCTCAAGCCACGCTCATCGCCGCACTCGCGCAAGGTGTGATCGGAGGGAACCTCGAGTGGAGGATGCTGGGCATTGGCGCCCTTACGGGCGTGGGGCTGATCCTGCTCGACACCACGCTCGGCGCGATGAAGAAGCTCCGCATCCCGCCCTTGGCGGTGGGGATCGGGATCTATCTGCCCATGTCGGCGACGTTCGCGGTGGTGGTCGGTGCGGTGCTCTCCCACTGGTACGACGGCCGCGCCCGCGCCATGCCGAATCCCGCTCGCGCCGAGCGCCTCGGGACGCTCGTCGCATCGGGGTTGATCGTGGGCGAGAGCCTCTGGGGCGTGATCAACGCCGGACTCATCGTGGGATTCTCGAAGGACGCCCCGCTCGGGCTCGTGCCCGAAGCCTTCGCGGCCGCGCCCTGGCTGGGACTCGCGGGGTTCGTGGGTGCGATCGTCTGGCTCTACGGCTGGATGCTGCGGCGCTCCGCCGTCGCGCGCTGAGCCCTCGCTACAGGGCCGCGCACGGTCCGCGGATTACCGCAGCAGCGTGAGCTTCTGCCGACCCTTGTAGCCCTTGCCTTCGACAACCATGTAGTACGTGCCGCTGGCGACGTCGTGGCCCTGATCGTCCCGCCCATCCCACGTGCGCGTGTAGTTTCCGGCCGGCAGCGTGCCATCCATGATCGTGCGCACGAGGTGGCCGCGAGCGTCGTGGATTCGCCAGGACACCCGGGAGTCCGTGGCCACCTGAATTCCGATGAAGGTGCGGGGATTGAATGGATTCGGCGCCGCCGGCAGTAGTCGCCAGGCCAAAGGCGGGCTTCCCTTCGGCACCCCGGTGACCGGAACGATCGTGATGGTCCCGGTCGACCAATCTCCGGTCACGGTGCCCCCATCGGTGATCCTCGCATACACGTAGTACGTGTCCCCTGGGATGCCAGCGGGGTTGATCACGAAGAAGCCCTGCGAGCCCGGCGTCGCCTGGGAGCTCGGGAGAAAGATCTCGTGGCCGTCGAGGGCCGGCGATTTGTTGAGGAAGAGGTCCACCCACGTCTGGTTCCCCTCGGGATCGCTCGAAGACCAGGTGGCCGTATAGGTGCCGATCTCGGGCACGCGGGCGTTCCCGGCGGGAGGATTCAACACCGTGATGCTCGGAGACCCGTTCTGGGGCGGATCGATGGTGAGTGCGTAGCCCGGACTCGTCGCACCTCCGATTCCGTAGACATGGATGTAGTACCAGCCTGGCGGAGAACCCCAGAGTCCGGCCAGCTTGAAGCTTTGACCGGTTTCCCCGGTCCGGATCAGGGCCCCTGTGCTGTCGAGCAACGCCAGCTCGAGATTGCCGAGCGCGGGCGGGTAATCCATGCGCACCTCGTCATCGGGTCCGCCCGTTGTCGGCATATAAAATCTGAAGTAGTCGTCATCCCCGCTCGAGTGAACGGTCAGGCCCGACACGATTCTCGTCGGCCCGCAGGGACCCAGATTCGGGCTGTTCGGTCCGCCCGGCGGCCGTGACGTGACGTCCGAGATCTGGTTGTTCGGCTCGTAGGCATCAGGATTGATCGAGCCCGTGCTCCCGATCGTGATCGGAATCCGGGCGATGTTGTTGGTCTCGTCCTTCTCCAGAATGTGATCGAGCGGATCCGCCTCCGACTCCAGCCAGTATTGGCCCGGTGGAACGTTGGTGATGTCGAGATTCTGCCCCTCGAGATTCTTGTGATAGACGTCCGCCCAGCCCACGGTCAAGCCTTGCACCGTGGCGCCGCAGGTGACGAACTCGGGACTGGAGGTGAAGCCGGGAAGGGTTGAGTCATGAACCAGCCCGTCGAGAATGCAGAAGCTGGTCTTGGCGCCCTCGACCACGACGTTGCCGACGCCCCCGCCCGCGGTCACGGTTCGCAGACGGTAGATGGCCCAGTCCTCGAAATGGATGTGCTGGTGCTCCCTGTGATAGACGAAGGCGCCTGCGTACCGGTCGAAGTGCGTGCCGTCGGTCCGCCAGATGCGCTGCCGCACGTCCTGCGTCCCATCACCGTTGTCCGGGAGCACGCCGAGGAGATAGAGCTTCCCCAGCCCGATGTTCGCCGTAGCGTTGGAGAACCGAAGATGCGTGTGACCCGGCACGATGTTCGTGACGATGTCGTAGTCGTAGAGCTCGTTCATCCGGACCAGGATGTCGGGAACCAGATCCTGGATCGCTTCCGGTGGCGCAGGAGCGGCGCTCACCTGAACGTCGAAGGTGCCCCCTGGCAAGCTGGCGGCGTCGACCACGATGTAGTACGTGCCCGCGGATAGGAGGGCGTCGTCGATCGCCGACTGCCCGGAGGCGCACGAAGGCGCATTGTCGTTGCAGTAGAGCTGGTTCTGGTCCAGGTCGAGAATGGCAATCCGTGTGTTGATGCGGGCGGGGTTGCAGACGGTCGAAACGTCCATGTAGACCGGCATCGCGACCGTGACCTTGTACCAGTGGTCGGGGCCGCCCTGATTCCCGCCGAGCTCGCAGGTCACCAGATAGTCATCGCAGTCGTTCGTGAGATCGGCCGTGTTGCTGAACGGTAGGCTGGGGATCACGGTGGCGGTCGTGTCATTGGAGCCGTTGCAAGGCGGCCCCGGCGGCTGCCACCGCACGTTCAGCTCGTACGGTCCCGATGCCCCGTTCCATCCGTCCACCACGATGTAGTAGGTCCCAGCGCCCACCGAGAGATTGGTGATGCGGGACAGATGTGCACACCCCGGATCGTCGTCGTTGCACGCGAGGATCGCGAGGGAGTTGTTGAAGACTCCGAGGCGGGTGTCGTACTGCGTGAGCTGGTCGGAGCAGGTCCAGGCGTTGATCGTGCCGCCCTGCGGCAGGACCAGCTTGTACCAGGCATCTTCCGCGTTGTCGCTGCCGCCATTGGCGCACAGGGGTAGGGCGATGTCGTTGCCCTTTCCCGCCGTGGTGCCGAAGTCGCGGAAAATGGGGGCGGTGATCACGGTGGCCGTCGCCGCGTTCGAGCCGCCGTCCATCCACTGCCCCGGCGCGCGCGGAACGGCCTTGGCCTGGGGCATCCACCGCGCGGGCGCGCTCCGGACGCCGCCGGGAAACTCAGGGGCAGGCAGCTTCTGGGCGGTCGCGGATCCGCATACCGCGAGGAGTACGACGACCGCCCCACCGACGGTAATCGAACGCACGATTGGAATCCCTCGCAACGTGGCGACGCACGCGTGACCGACGAGAGGGAGACGCGACGCTAAGTATACCGGCCGTCGCCGTCATCGGTCAACGCCGCAGCGAAGCGCAGGATGCGGGCGGACCGAGCGTTCCGACTGACAGCGGGCCCGAACCGGACTAGACTGGCCGCCGATGGAGCCCATCACCTACGGCTTCATGGTCACGGTTGCTGGAGCGTCCGTCATGGGCGTGGCCGTGGGCGCGCTCGGCGGCGCCGGCGCATGGCGCGCGAGGATCCACATCGCCCTCGGCGCGCTCCTCACCGCATGTGTCTACGTGCTCTTGCTCATCGCCGATCACCACGGACGTCTCTTCTGGCTGCGCGCCGAGCTGGTCTGGGGCGCGCCCCTGCTCGCGATGGGGTACCTCGTCAGCTGGCTTGCGGCGCGGTGGGTTGCCGCACACACGCGGCTGGGTCGAACGTGGGCCGCGCTGGTATCCTTCTGCGTCGCCCTCGTGGTGGGACTCTCCTACATGCTTCTCTTTAGGATCGACATGCGGGCGCCGATTCGCTGGGCGTGGGCGATCGACGCGGGGCTCGTCGTACTCTTGATCTGGAGACGGGTGAAGCGGCGCGCCATCCCTTGATCGAGCTTATGACTGGGAGAGGCACCTAGGAAGCATGCCGCCGATGGACCCCCGAAACCCCGACTTCGAGCGCCACGTGCGCGAGAGCTTCTCGAAGCAGCGGATCATGACCACCCTCGTCGCAGCCATGCGGGCCACGATCATGGCCATCGAGGGCCGCCCCAGGATCGCCGGGTAATCCGAACGATGCCGCTCACTCCCAAGACGCGCCTCGGCGCCTACGAAATCGTCGGTCCCCTCGGAACGGGTGGCATGGGCGAGGTCTACCGGGCGAAGGATCTCCGTCTCGGCCGCGAGGTCGCGCTCAAGGTCCTTCCCGCGGATGTGGCCTCCTCCCCCGACCGGCTGGCCCGCTTCGAGCGCGAAGCGCGCACGGTCGCCGGGCTCAATCACCCGAACATCGTGACGCTCTACTCCGTCGAGGACGTCGATGGGGTGCGCTTCCTCACGATGGAGCTGGTCGAGGGGCAGACGCTTACCAGCCTGATCGCCCCGGGCGGACTTCCGCTCCCGCGTCTGCTCGAGCTGGCCATCCCCCTGACCGATGCGCTCGTCGCGGCACACGAGCGCGGTGTCGTTCATCGGGATCTCAAGCCTGGGAACGTGATGGTGACGCGGGAGGGGCGGCTGAAGGTGCTCGATTTCGGCCTCGCGAAGGTGGCCGCGAACCGTGCCGGCGTGGGCGTCACCACGGTCGCTCCCCTCTCCGGCGAAGGGCAGGTCGTGGGGACGATCGCCTACATGGCTCCGGAGCAGCTCCGAGGCGGCGAGGTGGACGCTCGGAGCGACCTCTTCGCGCTGGGCATCCTCCTCTACGAGCTCGCCACCGGGCAGAGCCCGTTCCCCGGCGACAGCGAGGCGGACATCACCTCCTCCATCCTTCGCGACACGCCCGAGCCGATCACACGCATCCGGGACAATCTGTCGCCGGATCTCGCGAGGATCGTGAGCCGGTGCCTGGAGAAGGAGCCACGCCAGCGCATCCAGTCCGCTCGGGACGTGGGCAACGAGCTTCGGCGCTTGCAGAAAGGCGGACCCAGTGAGGGGCCCGCACGGCCGACCGGGGAGAAGATCGTGTCGGTCGCGGTGCTCCCCTTCGTCAACCGGAGTGGAAGCGCCGACGACGAGTACTTTTCGGACGGCCTCGCGGATGAGCTCCTGAACGTGCTGACGAAGATCCAGGGGCTCCGGGTCATCGCGCGGACGTCATCGTTCATGTTCAAGGATTCCAAGGACGACGTGGCCGCGATCGGGCGGAAGCTCGACGTCGCCACGCTCCTGGAAGGAAGCGTCCGCAAGTCCGGCGACCGCGTGCGGATCAGCGTGCAGCTCGTACGCGTGTCCGACAGCTCCCATCTCTGGTCGGAGACCTACGATCGGACCCTGGACGACATCTTCGCGGTGCAGGACGACATCGCGCAGGCCGTGGTGAAGGAGCTGCGCGCCACATTGCTCGGCGACGTTTCCGACTCAGTCGGACAGACGGCGAAGGCGGAAGTGGCGCAGGCGGTGAAGGGGCGCGGCCACGACGCAGAGGCGCAGCGGCTCTACCTCATGGCTCTGCACGCTCTCGACAAGTACACCCGCGAGGACACCCTCCGAGGAATCGAATCGCTGAAGAAGGCGCTCGGGTTGGATCCAGGGTTCGCGGCCGCATGGCGGCAGATCGGGCGGGCATACGCGAGCCAGGCGGCACAGGGCTGGTCTCCCGCGGCGGAAGGGTACGAGCAGGCGCGCCAGGCTCTCGAGCGTGCGCTCGAGCTGGAGCCGGATCTCGCGGAAGCGAATGTCGCGCTGGGTTGGATCCGGATGGCGCACGACTGGGATTTTCGAGGGGCGGAAGCCGCATATGCGCGGGCGCTGGGGTCGGAGCCGAGGAATGCCACGGTGCTCCGCGGCGCCGGCGTCCTCGCGTTGACGCTCGGCCGGATCGAGGAAGCGATCCAGCTCTATCGCCGCGCCCTCACGCAGGACCCGCTGAGCTCGGCGACGTACAACAACCTGGGCATCGCGTTGCGCGCGGCGGGTCGGTTCGGCGAAGCCGAGGCTGCATACCGCAAGGCGCTGGAGCTGGCTCCGCAGAGGGTCGGCACACACTCCGCGCTGTCGCTCGCGCTCCTGGCGCAGAATCAGGGCGAGGACGCTCTGGCGGAGGCCGTCCGGGAGCCCGAGGAGGCGTGGCGTCTCTGGGCGCTCGCCATCATTCACCACGCGATGGGTGATGTCGCGAAGTCGGATGGCGTGCTTCAAGATTTGGCGCTCCAATACGGTGACGACACCGCCTACCAGGTTGCCGAGGTCTACGCGGCTCGCGGCGACGTCAATGCGGCGCTCCCATGGCTCGAGCGCGCGCACGCTCAGCGGGACGGCGGACTCATGGACGTGAAGACGAGCCCCTACCTTCACTCACTCCACGGCGATCCGCGATGGGCCGCGTTCCTGGCCAGGATGGGGCTCGGGGCCTGAGCCGCGGCTACTTGAGCTGGCCGAAGTTGAACGTGAGCCCGATGTTGGCCCCAATCCCCGAGACGTCGTCCGCCGGCTTTCCATACATGTAGTTCACCTCGATCGGGATCGAGAGCAGGTTGCTCGCGCGGATGTCGACACCGCCCGAGATTCCGAATCCGGTCCCGTTTTCATCCGTCGATGTCTTCACGCCTCCCACCTCGGCCTCGAGGCTCTCGCTGACTAGGAAGAAATTGGCCTGCATGTATGGGCGAAGACCCTCATTGGGCGAGATCAGACGGATCCCCGGGCCGAAAAATCCCGTGCTCATCGTGAGGTCGATCCCACCGATGTTGTCGCTGTGGGTGGTTCCGCGCGCGTCGAGCGTGATGTCCATGTTGGAAAGCACGGACAGGCGGTACGCGATGGCGCCATACCCCGCGTCGGTGTAGTCGATCCCGGCGCTCTCAATCTTCAGATCGTCGCTCAGGTGCTTCTCGTAGCCTAGGGCGAAGCCCAGGTGGTGCTTGCGATTCTCCGCCCGGGCCAATCCGGGGACCGCGGACAGCATGAAGAGGCCGAAGACTGCTGCCGACGTCCACCGCCAGCAACTACGCTCGAAACGAGGCATGGCAACCTCCGCCTAGGGTGACTCCATGGAACCATGGACCGGTGTGGACACTAGCACCCTGCCTATGCGGTCCGAAGCAGGATTCAGCGCTGCTCCTCGCTGTTGGAGGCAGCCGGTGTTCCGTCATGGACGTTGCCCTGGTGTCCGCAACGCATCGTCCCCTTGCTGACAATGCGGACGTTGCCGGATAGACTTGGCCCCTTCCGAGGGGGTCCTGTGATCCGGCGCATCGTGCACATCGACATGGACGCGTTCTACGCGTCGGTGGAGCAGCGGGACCGCCCCGAGCTGCGCGGCCGGCCCGTGGCCGTGGGTGGCAATCCCGCGGAACGCGGCGTCGTCGCCGCCGCGAGCTACGAAGTGCGACGCTACGGCGTCCGATCCGCGATGCCGATGAGCCAGGCCGTGCGCCTCTGCCCCGACGTGGTCATCCTCTCGCCCAACTTCCCCAAGTACCGACAGGTCTCCGGCCAAGTCATGGCGATCCTCCGCGAGGTCACGCCTCTGGTGGAGCCGCTCTCGCTCGACGAGGCGTATCTCGACGTCACGGAGAACGCCTGGGGTGAGCCCCTCGGGGTCAACGTTGCGAAACGGGTGAAGACCATGATTCGTGAAGTAACTCAACTCACGGCCTCGGCGGGTGTCGCACCCAACAAGTTCCTGGCCAAGATCGCATCGGGATGGCGCAAGCCCGACGGCCTCACCGTCGTCGCTCCGGAGCGAGTCGAGTCCTTCCTGCAGCAGCTTTCCATCGACTCGCTCTGGGGCGTCGGTCCCGTCACGGCGAAGCGGCTGCGCGCGTGCGGCATCGAGCGGGTCGTGGACGTTCGCGCCGCGGATCCCAAGGTCTTGCGTGACGCCGTGGGGAGCTCCGTCGAATGGCTCCAGAAGCTCGCCATCGGCCAGGACGACCGCCCCGTGGAGCCCAACCGCGCGTCCAAGTCGTCGTCCTCCGAAATCACCTACTCCAAGGATCTCACCGACCTGGCGCGGATCCGGGAGGAGATCGCGGCGATGGCCCGCGACAACGCGCTGTGGCTCGGTCGCAAGGGGCTGACCGCGCGGACCGTGACGATCAAGATCCGCTACGACGACTTCACCACCATCACACGGAGCCATTCCCAGCCGGCGACGAGCTCCGCCGATGAGATCGTCGAGCGCGCGGTGGCGCTCCTCGAGAAGACAGAAGCGGGCCGCCGCCCCGTGCGGCTCCTGGGCGCCGGGGTCCACAACCTGGAGCCGATCGGCGAACCGGCGACGGACGACGGCCCCCAGCTGCGACTCGAGGCCTGAGCGCCCCAACCAGGCCGTGTGCTAGCATGACCCGTCGACTTCCCCCCTCATGGTGCGGAGGCCCCAGCCTGCGATCCAGGTCGGTCTTCACCCTCGTTCTCGCCGTCGTCCTCTGCCTTGCCCCCGTCGCGGCCCGAGGCGATACACCACCCGGATCGGACCTCGACTACAAACCCGCCCTGACGATCGCCGCCACGACGCTCTGGCTCACGACCGAGTTCCCGCTGAAGCGATCCCTCGCGCCCGACTCCTGCCGCTGGTGCGATCGGGGCGAGGATGGCAGGGACGGGCTCAACGGACTCGATGCCTCGATGCGCGGGCGCTTCCGGTGGGCCTCGCCCAGATCCGCGGCGAAGATCAGCGACGTGCTCCTGTTCGCGGTGGTGCCCGCCGCCTCCGTCGCGTCGATCTGGATCGCGGCCGATAACGACGGGCGCGGGAACGAAACCGGAGAGAACGCTCTCCTGATGTTCGAAGCCATCGCCGTGAGCGCGGCCTTGAATCAGGCGGCCAAGTACACGCTGGCCCGGCAGCGCCCCTACGCCCACTACGCTCCGCAGGGCGCGCCCCCTACGAGCGATGACAACCTGTCGTTCTACTCGGGCCACGCCGCGGTGACCTTCACCACGTCCGTGGCGGCAGGGACGATCGCTTCCATGCGTGGGTACGGCGGGGCCAGTGTGGTTTGGATCCCGGGCGTCGTCCTGGCCTCGGCCGCGAGCTATCTGCGCTTGAGCTGCGATCGCCACTACTTCACCGATGTGATCGCAGGCGTGGTCATCGGCACCGGCGTGGGGATCGCGGTCCCGCGGCTCTTGCACGGCAATGCCGATGACGACGCACCCGCTGGAGCTGCGCCGGCGCTCCGCGCTCGCCCGATCATCTCGTTTCGGTGGGTTTGGTAGCGTCTCAGCCGATCGCCACCAGCTCGTGGCGCTTATGGACCACCGATCGAGAGGCGTGTAACTGCGTCACGAAAGTGACCCGATACGTTCAGTCGCCCTCAATTTCACCTTCGCAATCCACCCTCGTTCAACGCCTTAGCCCTTCCCATTCCTGGCATGTCCTGTGCTCCAGTCCAACCTCAGTACGCTTCCGGATCCGGGGCACGCCAAGGCCAACATCCGATTGAGCCTTCTCCGTGCTTGCCTGTGGGCGGCCAGGAGGCGACGACCAGATTCCCCTCGGATGGAGAAAACCTCATGCAAGGTAAAGAGCAGCCTCGAAGCCTCGTCAACGAGGCCAAGGAACAAGTGGTTGAGGCGGTTCAGGGCGCCGGCGACGTCACCGCGGCCACGGTCGACGCCGTGAGCAACACGATCGTGCACGCCCTCTCAGGAACGCGCGCCGCTGGAACGGAGGCCATCGGACTGGCCGTCGACACCGTGACCGGCGCGGTCCAAGGCGCCGCGCAGATCGGGATGGATACCGGCCATGCGGCCAAATCGATCATGATGGGCACGCTGAACGGAGCGAGGCAGATCGGCGTGACCTCGGTCGAGACGGTGAGCGCCAGTGCCGGCGCGCTCGTGAGGGGAACCTCCGAGGTCGGCGGCGATGTGGGCAAGGCGGCGAAGGGTGCCGTGGAAGGCGCCATTCACGCCGCGCG
Organism: Candidatus Eiseniibacteriota bacterium; assembly: GCA_036274595.1. Lineage (GTDB taxonomy): Bacteria > Eisenbacteria > RBG-16-71-46 > SZUA-252 > SZUA-252 > WS-9. The sequence goes on from DASUFL010000016.1 coordinate 31,205, forward strand.
CGACATCGGTGTGACGGCCGAGCAGGCGGCTTCAGCGGCCGGAAGCGGCGCGCTTCGAGCCGCGGGCGAGGTCGGCTCCGCCGCCGCGGAGCAGGTTCAGAAGGTCCTGGCCAAGACGATTTCCGGAGTCAAGGTCGTGATCCGAGAGCCGTTCCAGACGAGGAAGGAAATCAAGGACGAGCCTCGATTCTGAGCTCGGCTTTGGTTCCGCAAGAGCCCCGGCGCGTTCGTTCGCGCCGGGGTTTCACTTTGCGGGTCGCGCCGCTACGGCACGGGGCTGGTGATGCGCACGTCCTCCTTCACACGGGTGGCTTCCTCGAGGACGCCTCGAGCCACCATGTCCCCCGGTGCGGCTCGAAGCAGATGGCGCGCGAGCATGGCGGCCTGGTCGCGGTATCCGGACCGCAGCAGACGGCGCATGATGTACTGGTTCGCTTCGACATCGAGCGAGTCGACGCCGAACGCGCGGAACACGTGCAGATCCCGTTCCGACCTCATCTCCATCAGAATCTTCGAGATCATGTCCAACGTCAGACCCCGGGGATACGAGGAGGTGCGGGCCAGGATCGAATCGGCTTCTTGCCTGCGACCGGCCATCAACAGGAACATGGCCTGGATCCGGGCGTCATAGGCCTGCATGGCGGCCGAGTCTCTTCGGATGAGCTCGGCCTGAATCCTGGAGGCCTGGTCCATCTCACCGTCACGCGCCAGAGCACGCACGTAGGTCCGCACCGTCCGGTCCACTTCGAACGGATCCGGCGGCCGGGAGCCGCTCGAACGATAGGTCACAAGGTCTGTGTTGATCTCGACGACATCGCGCTGGGGTGTGATCCGGAAGAGAAGCTCCTGCCGGTCACCGACGGGACGCGTTTCCGGTGTGAAGGTCGCGATCGCAGGGTTTCGATACCACACACGCAAGGCTTGAAATCGATCGAGATGGGCGGACACGCTCTCCGATCCCTGCACTCCTGAAGACACGATGGCCCGGAAGGATTCGGGCCATCGCGGACGCAATCGCTTGAACCCGGACTCCACATATAAGAGCGCCCGGGAGCTGACCTCGAGGTTCCTCTCGCACGTGACGGTGGGCGCCGGCATCGCGCCTCGCGTCCAGGCGCCGGCCATCAGAAAACAGGCGAGAACCAAAGCGGTGGCCAGGGCAGGCAGTCGCTCGAATGCGACCGCAAGGAGCAGAGACGTCCCGATGGCCGGAATCGCCACGTAGTAGGGGATCCAGTCATGGACCAGGGCCACGGTGACGAAGGCCGGCAGAAGCGCGAGGAGCACCGCGAGCCAGATCACTCGCTGGGTTGGAACGGCTCCATGGCCCGCCGACGGCCTGTTCCGGGTGAGCAGGATGGCGACCATCAACAGCGGCACCGCAATCAGAGCCACGGCGCCTCGCCCCTGGAGCCACTCGACCGGCACACCATGCGGCGGCAGGTTCAGGAGGGTGAGGAGGGTGGAGGTCACGAACGATCCTCGCCCAGCGGGGCGAATGCCGACATAGCTCTCCGCGCCGGCGCCCTGCAGAAGGATTCGCGGTGCCGGATGGACGACCGCCCAGATCGACAGGACCACGGCAAACGGGAGGAGCCATTTCGCCCGCGATGGCGGACGGCGCCCGAGGAGCCACGGACTTCCCGCGACGATGGGGAGGATCGCGACGGCGGTCTCCTTGGACAGAATCGCGGCCGCGATCGAGCATGCGCTGGGCACGGCACTCCCGGACAGCGCGAACCGGAGCGCCAGGAGCGCGAACAGCATCGCGAGAAGGTCCTGCGCGCCGCTGACCCACGCCACCAAGAGAGGGACCGCGCCAATCGAGGCGAAGGCAAGGCCCGCGAGCACTCCCGTTCTGAGATTCGTCATGCGCGCGACGAGTGACGTCAGGAGCCAGACCACCGCAGCGAGGAGCACCGCGTTTGCGAGATGCCCCACGACCGGGGAGCCGCCGCCCAGGAGCCAGATGACGCCGAAGTAGATCTCTCGAGACACCGGTCGGTAGAAAACCGATCCGGGGTCCGGCAGAAGGAATGCGGGGCGGAACGTCAGAACGCGGGCCAGGAAATCGTAGTCATCCCACAGCCAGCTGAACCCCAGGCCGGGCAGGCTGAGCGTCACGGCCACGATCGACGGAAGCAGCCCGAGGACCCGCGGGTCTCCGAGGGCGCCTCTCTGCTTGGTGGTGCTGCTCCGCTCTGTCCGATCCGGTCGACGCCGCCGCGCCGGCTGTTTCATGGGACGGGACTATAGGTGGAACGGGGCTCCGGGACCCATGCGGCTCGAACCGTAGTTGGCGCAAACTGAAGGGGCGCAGCAGCTTCGAGCGCGGCGCTCGCAGCATTTTTCTTGGAAGAATCTGGTCTCACTAGGTGTTCATCTCAATATCATGCGCACGCGACGAGCGGTACCGATCCTCATCAGCCTCGCCTCGGTCCTGGCCCTCTCGCTGCCTTCGGCCTATGCCGAAGACCGCGCCACGACGACGCGCTCGGGAAAGCCGATCGCCAAGGCCATCCCCGAAGCGGGCATCGCCCGATTTGCGGAGATCCGCCCGGGATTGGCGCGCGGCGGCGAGCCCGGGGAAGCGGGCATCCGCTATCTCAAGGAGCATGGCTACCGAACGGTCGTGAGCTTCCTGACCGATCCCGCTGAAAGCGCCTGGGTCGTGCAGTCCGGGATGAAGTACATCCACCTCCCAATGCGTTCGAGCTTCTTCTTCGCCGACACCCCGACCAAGGAGCAAGTGCGCCAGTTCCTCAGCGTCGTCAGCGATACCACGCAGTATCCAGCCTACATTCATTGCCACGCCGGCAAGGATCGCACCGGAGCCATGACGGCCATCTACAGGATGGAGGCCTGCGGTTGGACGGCCGACGAGGCCGTGGAAGAGATGAAGGCGTTCGGATTCAGTGGCCGGTACGGCAAGCTCAAGAACTACGTGCAGGCGTACTCGGTGGCTGCGCCGTCGTCCCCGACGGTCGCCACGTCGGAATCCGAGCCCGCCGCTTCGGAATCCGCTCCCGCCGCTCAAGCACCCACACCCTAAGTCTCTACTCGGCGTTCCGCAGCGCCGCGAGCTCTCTCGATATCTCAGCCGGAGCAGCGACCTCCTCATCGGCCAAGGCGCCGAGGTCGCTCAGCGCTCGATAGAGACTGAGGCTCCTCGCGTACCAATCACGCGCCCTGGACCGCCACTCCAGTCCCTCGCGGGATCCCTGGGACGCCAGCAGGCGGCAAGCCTCCCCTGCTTTGCGGCTCGATTTCGCCATGCGGACCCGGACGTCAACGTTCCCGGAATCCTTTGCGGCGAGGCCGCTGTAACGCTGGAAGGCCGTCCCGAATCGTTCTTCCGCTTCTCGATACCGTCTGCCCTTCATCAGAATGTCGCCGAGCTCGAAATAGCCGTTGGCCAGGTCGGCCTGCTGAAGAACGTCGCTCGGATCCGAAGCGCTGAGAGCTTCTGAAATGTTCATGGCGCGGCCGTAGAGCAGGAGCGCTGAATCGATCTCCCCGCCGTCCGCCAGGAACGCAGCGCGCATGCCGTACACGACGGAGAGGTCTCGCTTCGCATCGGTGCGGTCCGGAAGCGCGCGGATGAACTCCAGGGCCAGCTCCTCCGCCCGGCGGTAATCCCTCGCGGCGCCTGCGCGATCACCGCTGACCGCGAGAAGGCTCGCCCTCTTGGCGTAGCCCACCATCACGTTTCGCCGGCTGCCGGGATCGTCGGGGTTCTTGAGAGCGAGCTGCTCGGCGACGCCCGCCCCATCGACAGCCTCCCGAACGGCCCCCAAGGTGTCTCCCGCCGCCAATCTCATGTCGCTGAGCCTGTCCGCCGCCACACCCAGATCTCCCAGGAACAGAAGCTCGTCGGGATGCTTGGCCCGCTCGGCGAGGATCCGGCGTTTGGCCTCCAGATGAAGCTCCAGCGCCTTGTCCCGCTCCCCCAGCCGCCACAGGAGATCCCCCAGCCTCTGCATCGTGAGTGAGAGATCGCGGGAGATGTACACGGAATCCGGAGCGGCCGAGGCCGCGGCCCGAAGAAGGCCGAGCGATCGCTCGTAACTCTGCCGCGCGTCGGCCGTGTGGCCGAGGTTCGAGAACTCGGGGCGCCCCTGTACGTCTCCGATCTTGCCATAGGCCACGCCCATCTCATGCTGGAGTCCCGGATCGCCCGAGGCCTCCTTGCTCAAGTTGTCGAGATATCGCAGCGCGTGCATCACAAGAAGCTCGCGGGCCTTCGTCGATCCGGGAAGATTCTCGATCGCATCGTGGAGGTCGAAGACCACGGCATGCGCGAGAGAGCGCACATCATCGAAGCGCCGCTTCGCGCGGTCCCGCTCGACACCGGCGATGTGAGCCTGCCAAGCGGTGCCGATCAGACCGGCCACCAGGGCGAGGGCCACGAGGCCGGCGGTGGCGAACGCGACTCGATGGCGGCGAACCAGGCGCGAGAGGAGGTACGCCGTGGTCCGGCCGCGGCCCAGCACCGGCAGGTCCTCGAGATACCGGCGAATGTCACGGCTGAGCTGGTCGACCGAAGCGTAGCGGCGTCCCGGATCCTTCTCCAGCGCCTTCAGAATGATGTAATCGATGTCGCCCGCGAGCCGGCGGCGAAGACGGGGCGGCGTCGACCCCAGCAACGTTGCCGTTTCCACGGAACGCATGCGCGTAACCGCCGTGCTGGGAGTGACCGGCTCCTCCTGCGTCACCACGCGGAGGATCTCTTCGGGAGTGCGGGTTTCGAAATGGAGCGGCCGCGTCCCGGTCATGAGCTCGTACAGGACGACGCCAAGGGAGTAGACATCGCTGGCCACCGTGACCGGTTCGCCCCGGATCTGCTCCGGGCTGGCGTAATCCGGCGTCAACATGCGCGCCATGGGAGCCGTGATCGTGGCCGGCGCCTCGCCCGCCTCGTGGGACATCAGTTTGGCGATTCCAAAATCGAGGAGCCGCGGTGATCCATCCTCCAGAACCAGGATGTTGTCGGACTTGAGGTCGCGGTGGACGACCAGGCGCTGGTGCGCGAACTGCACGGTGTCGCAGACGGTCAGGAACAGGTTCAGGCGGTCGTCGACGCCGAGCCTTCGTTCATTGCAGTACTCGAGGAGCGGCTTGCCGGATACGTGCTCCATGACGAGATAGGGACATCCGTCGGGCGTAGTCCCACCGTCGATGAGGCGGGCGATGTGAGGGTGATCGAGCATCGCCAGGATCTGGCGCTCGGCCCGGAATCTCCTCAAGATCTGGTCGGAGCGCATCAACGGGTCGATCAGCTTGATCGCGACTTCCTTGCGGAAGTGCTCGTCGTCTCGAACGGCGCGGTAGACGACGCCCATTCCCCCGCGCCCGATCTCCTCGATGATGCGGTACGGGCCGAGCCTGTCGCCGGGCGCCATGGATTTCAGGAGCGGCACGGTGGCCGGGGTCTCGAGGAAACCGCCGGCTTCCTCGTGGGACGCGATCAACGACCGCACCTCTGCGGCGAGCTCCGGATCCTGCTCGGCGGTGCGCGCGAGCAGGGCCTCGCGCGCTTCAGGCTCCAGTTCGAGGGCGTGATGAAAGAGCGCGCTGATTCGATCCCACGTCCGGGGAATCCCGGGCGGAGTAGGATCGGGCGGCGGAGTCTTCAGAGACTCGCCCTGCGGATCGTCTGAGGTTGGCATGAGCCCATGCGAATCGGTGGGTGCCGCTCGACGCAAACCGGGGAGCGGACGGCCGGCCCCACGAGCCGACGCAGTGCGTCAATTATACAGCAATTCTGCCAGGACCGGCCAACGGCGACCCCGCCTTCGGGGTAATGTTGAGTATGGACAGTCCTATCGAACGAAAGGAGATCGCCATGTGGCATCCACTCCGGGCCCTCGCGCTCCTCCTCGGGCTGACGGTGGCCCTTGTCGGCTGTGCCGCAACGAACTACGAGCAGTATCCCGACTCCGCCCCGTACGACGATTCCGACGCCGACTACGGCTACTTCTACGACGCGCTCTCCCCGTACGGCGCCTGGTACCAGGTGGACCCGTACGGATGGGTCTGGACGCCCTACGACGTTCCGGCCGGCTGGCGGCCTTACACCGATGGGCAATGGCTCTCCACGTCGTACGGCTGGACCTGGCTCTCCGACGACCCCTGGGGATGGGCCACCTACCACTACGGCCGCTGGACGTGGGACAGCTATTACGGATGGCTCTGGGTGCCCGGGAACGTCTGGGCGCCGGCGTGGGTCGCGTGGCGCTACGGTGACGGCTGGATCGGCTGGGCGCCGCTGCCGCCCGAGGTGGGATGGAATGGATATGGCCTCGACTACGGCTCGTACGACATCGATAACATCAGCCGATATCGCTGGTCGTTCTGCGACGAGAAGGACTTCACACAGACTCGCATCCGGACCGTCGTTGTGCCTCGCAGCCGAAATGTCACTCTTCTCAAGACGACCAAGGACGTGACGCGCTATGGGTCGGTGGACGCTCGCCCGGTGGAACAGGGCCTGACGTCCGAGATGCTCGGGCGCGACCTGAAGCGGAAGATCCAGCGCTACGAGGTCAGCGACGCGCCCGGTGTCGGTCGGGACCGCGCGGCCGTCATTCGCGGCAACGTCGTGGAGATGTATCGACCGAGGATCGAGGCTCGCGCGCCCCGGGGAGATCGAACGCCGCCCAATGTCACGAACCGGCCCAGTGAGAAGCAGCGCCTCGAAGATCGGCAGAAGGCACGGGCCGAGCGTCAGCGGACCACGACGGATGCGGCCCAGAAGGACCGGAGCGAGATCCAGCCGCCGGGTAGCCAGATGCCCAACGTCCAGGCGCCTGCGACCGGCTTCCAGTCCGCGCCCGACGCGAACGCAACATCCGGGACCAGGTCCAGGCCGCCCCAGGAGGCCCGGAATCAGGAGGAGGCCAAGGAGCAAGCGGACGGACGAAGCCAGGAGAATGCAAAGTGGCAGGCCGAGGCTCAGCGCGAGGCGGAGGCCCAGCGCCGCGAGGCCGAGCGGAGGGACCTCGACGCGCGTATTCAGGCGCAGCGGCAAAAGCTCCAGCAGGAGCAGCAGAAGGACATCAAGAATCCCCCGGCGGGCGTTTCACGCGAGGAGCTCAAGGAGCGACACAGCGAGGAACAGCAATCGCAGAAGGAAGTCGAGAAGCGTGATCGCGAGGAGCTGAAGAACCGCGAGGAGCTCCGCAAGCAGTGGGAGCGAGCGCAGGAACAGGCGCGGCAGCAGCAAGAGCAGAGGAAGCAGAAGCAGCAACAGGACGATGACTCGCGGCAGGGCGGCCAGCAGAAGAAGCCGTTCGAGGGCCAGAACAAGGATCAGCAGCAGGACCGAGGGCAGTCTCGCCAGCGCTGAGCTGCTTCCCCATCTTCGGGGGGCGCCCCCGTCCAGACGGAGCGGCCATGTCGCTTCCGCCCGGGGCCCCTTGACAGACCTCGCTGAGCCTGGACTACGCTCGGTGTAGTCGCCGGCCCACATCTTGGTCGATCCTCGCAGATCATCCCGACCCTCCAGGAGGCCCTGTCATGAGCCCGCACAAGGAAAGCGTTCTCGAGGAAGTCCGCGGCACCACCATCACGACCAAGGACGGGGCCCAGCTCTACTACAAGGATTGGGGAGCCGGGCAGCCCGTTGTCTTCAGTCACGGCTGGCCCTTGAGCGCGGATATGTGGGAAGACCAGATGTTCTTCCTGGCCTCGCACGGATATCGGTGCATCGCGCACGACCGCCGCGGGCATGGCCGCTCGAGCCAGCCATGGAACGGCAACGACATGGATACCTACGCCGACGACCTCGCGACCGTCGTCGAGGTCCTCGACCTGCGGGACGCGATCCACGTGGGCCACTCCACGGGCGGAGGCGAGGTTGCGCGGTACATCGGTCGCCATGGCACCAAGCGGGTGGCCAAGGCCGTGCTCATCGACGCGATCCCTCCCGGCGTGGGCAAGACGGCCTCGAATCCGGACGGTATCCCGATGGAGCTGTTCGACCAGTTTCGGGCCGGCATGCGGCATGATCGGGCTCAGTTCTGGAAGGACATCGCGATTCCCTTCTACGGCTACAACCGGCCAGGCGCCCAGATCTCGCAGGGCGTTCTGGAATCGTTCTGGTACCAGGCCACGATGGGAGGCTTTGCTGGCACGTACATGTGCCTCAAGGCGATCGCCGAAAGCGATTTCACGGAGGATCTCAAGAGGTTCGACGTACCGACTCTGATCATCCACGGCGACGATGATCAGGTCGTCCCGCTCGCTCTTGGAGGCATGCGCTCGTCCAAGCTCATCCAGGGATCGACGTTCAAGATCTACAAGGGCGGCCCGCATGGCGTGACCGCCACGCACAAGGACCAGATCAACGCGGACCTCCTGGCCTTCTTAGGAGGCTGATCCGCAGAGGTGAGTGCGACCTAGTACGAGGAGGATCTCATGAAACGTCATGCCGCCGTTGCAGCGTTCGCCGTGGTGCTCGCGTCACTCGTCCTGACCGTCCCGGCATTCGCAGGCAGCCTCGGTGCCGGAGTCCATTACTTGAAAACCGTCGGCGACATCAAGGACAACGCCGCCTGGGACAAGAACGCTTTGGGGTTCATCGGGTCCTACCAGCACGCAGCGGGACTCCTGAAGCTCGAGGGTGACGTGGAGTGGGTCAACGATTACGGCGGCACGGACCACTCGATGATCGAACCCCAAGCCTACGCACTGGTCGGCCATCACCTGTACGGAGGCGCCGGCATCGGTATCGGCTACATCGATGACGGGTGGCAGGATGCCCCGTTCTACGCGCTGCGCGCAGGATACGTGCTGGGGCTGTCATCGCTCGCGCTGGATGGCTTCGCGTCGTATCGATTCCAGAAGGTGGACGCGCTGCAGGGGGTGACCAGCGACGACCTCGACACGGTCACGTTCGGACTGATCGCGAGATTCTAGTCGCCTGCGGGGACAGTCCCGCTCACGCTGAAGATGCGCGAAAGGGCGGCGCCGGTAGGCGCCGCCCTTCGCTGGTACAGCGGTCTTGGTCCTTATGCCTTGCGGACGTTAGCCGCCTGCAGACCCTTCGGTCCGCGAACGATGTCGAACTCGAGCCGCTCGCCTTCCGCCAGCGTCTTGAAGCCGTCGCCCGTGATTGCCGAGTAGTGAACGAAGACGTCCTCGCCACCCTCCTGCTGAATGAACCCGAACCCCTTCGCTTCGTTGAACCACTTCACGGTTCCTGCAGCCACTCTTTGCTCCTTACTTACCGGGGCCATCGCCCCAACTTGCCGTCCCTCTCGGCACGGCGGACCCGACCACCTTGGCCGGGCCTCCGGACGAAATCGTCCGGATACAAAAAGAGCCGCAGGCGGGTTTCCCTGCGGCAGGTCATCGCGTACTGGTGTTGTGTACGACCGTCAGGTACAACATCTCGATGCAGAGTATCGACCACCGTGCGTCCGAAGTAAAGCAAATTCTTTCCTAGGCCGGCTCCTCGTCCGATAGCGGCGTCTCGAGGGGCGAGCCTTCCGTCACCGACTCCTCGACGGGCGGGCCTTCCGTCCTCTGGGCCTTGCGCGTCTGGCGCTCCTCGCGCTTCCGGGCGGCTTTGGCCAGGCGCTTCTGCTCCTTCTGCTTCTTCAGAATGGAAGGTCGGCCGATCCTAGCCACTCGCCTGCTTCCTCTCCTCGACGGCGTCGCTGTCCGATTGGGTCCGCCCATAGGCGCTGTGCCGACGTGCCAGCTGCCGCGCGGACTCCGGAGTCGTTCGGGCCGACGGCATCTCGGTGACGAGCGTCCCGAGCATGAGATCCGCGAGCGGGAGCAGCACGTTGAGGTTCCGGTTCATGTACACGTGGTGGATGCGGTGGTGTCGCTTGATGAACTGGAATGGGCGCGAGCGCTCCACGAAGGGGAATGTCGGCTTGTGCATGAGGTAGTGCAGGCCTTCGTAGCCCGCATAATAGATGGACATGACCGAGGCGAACGTGATCAGGAACGCCAGGTACGGCAGCTCCAGGCCCCAGGCATTGAGCGCGATGCTGAGCAGGGCCCAAGGCAGTATGTTGAGCGCGACCAGCAAAGGCCCTCCCCACCACATGAAGGTCAGCGCCTCGTGCTGCTCCTCCTCCTCGACGTGGAAGGTATCGTCGAACTTGCAGAGCTGGTGATGGATCAGGGTATGTTGGGTGAAACAGCTCTTCGGCAGCCACGGACGATGGAGCCAGTACCGGTGGAAGGCCCACTCGAACAAGCTCGATTGAACGACGCCGATGAAGAACGCGAGCACGATCCCAGAAACGATCCCCAAAGAGAACCTCCAACGACGAATGTGGGCCTACCGACGGCCCGCGCGTCTGGACCGCGTTTCATGTGAAGTATCGGCATGCGACCTAGACATATAGAGCCCCGGAAGCCATCGCAACCGGGGCCCTACGGCTCTGTTGAAGACTATACCGGAAGTGGCATGAGCCGGTGGGAACGAAAAGTTGATCCTGGCAGTCTGCGGCTCGAAGGTCGGTACTACTTCTGTACTTGCCGCCAGGGGACTTTGGTCCCAATCGAGTTTTCCTGGTGCCCCCGCTAGTCTCGCGGTGCGAGAGGTAAGTCACCTCATGCCGATTGACCGCGGGCGCGCATTCGGCTCCGGCACGTGGAAGCGTTGAGCCAGACCTCTGAAATCCCTGCCCGCGATCTCGCACAGGTCGGGAGGGATAACCATGAAATCCTCGGTCGTGTCATCAGTCGGAGTCGTGGTTCTGGCGGCGATGCTCAGCGCCCTTCCAGCCCAGGCCGCCACGGTCTGCGGGGCATGGAATTCGACGCCCACCCCCAGCCCAAGCACTGAGATCAACCGTTTCACCGCGGTGAGTGGTGTCTCCGCAAGCGATGTGTGGGCCGTCGGCTTCCATGACGCGGATTCGAACCCCATGGTCGAACTCGACCGGTCCCTGATCGCTCACTGGAACGGCTCGACCTGGAGCGTGGTGCCCAGCCCTAACGTGGGAACCAGTGGCACGGTGTTGACCGCGGTTGCCGCCTTGGCCTCGAACGACGTGTGGGCGGTAGGGTACTCGAACACCTACGGCACGCCACAGACCCTGGCCCTTCACTGGAACGGATCGAGCTGGGGTGTGATCTCGAGTCCAATCGTGCCAGGTGGATCCGCTTTTGAAGGCATCTCTGCGTTCTCCTCCACCGACATCTGGGCGGTGGGTTACCGGGCGGGGGGCATGCCCGACTTCTCCACCACGACCGGCACCATGGTCGCGCACTGGAACGGGTCCAGCTGGAAGGAGATCCCGAGTCCGAACGTCGGCAACCGCATGAACGAGCTGGACGCCGTGGCCGTGATGTCAGCCAACGACGTCTGGGCGGTTGGCACGTGGCGCAACATAGGCGAGAGCTTTCACACGTTGATCCAACATTGGAACGGCACAGCCTGGACGATCGTGCCGAGCCCGAATCCATCCACCGACAATCAGCTCTCCGCGGTCGCGGGTGTCTCGGGTCAGGACGTATGGGCGACCGGCAGTGGGTCGGATGGAGTGACCGGAGTACCTCTGTTCCTCCACTGGACAGGAGCCGGCTGGAACCAGGTTCCGGGCCCCGGCGGTGCCGGGGGCGGCCTCGTTACACTCGCTCCTGACGATGCATGGGCCGTCGCTGGCAACATCGCCCATTGGGATGGGATCCGGTGGAGTCTGGTTCCCAATGCGACCGTGGGCGGCGCCGCATGGTCGAGCCTGAAGGGGGTGGCGGCCGTTTCGGGCTGCGAAGCGTGGGCGGTCGGCTGCCAGGGCAGCGATATCTTCACCAATACGGCACAGACGTTCGCGGCCCGACTGACGGCCGGGGGCGGGCTCGTCAACCAGCCTCCCGTCGCGAAGGCATCGGCATCCCCGTCGAGCGGGCCCGCACCGCTCACCGTGAATCTCAGCTCAGCCGGAACGTCCGACCCGGACGGGTCCATCGTCTCGTACCTCTGGAACTTCGGCGACAGCACCTATCCGCCCGACCAGACCAGCGCCAACCCGGTGCACACATATATCCAGACCGGCCCGCTCACCTACCATGCGACGCTGGCGGTGTCCGACAACCAGGGCGGTACGGCGACCGCCAGTGTGCAGATCAACATCACGACGGCCGTTCCGACCGTCCATGTCGAGTCGCAGAGCGTCTCCCGCATCCAGCTCACCAACGGGCGTTGGCAAGCGAAGGACGTCGTGCGGATTGTGGATGGGAACGGCACGCCGGTCTCGGGCGCTACGGTCACCGTCCATTTCAGTGGAGCAACCTCCGGCTCGGTGAGCGATGTCACGAATGCGCTAGGGCTCGTGACGCTCAAGAGCACTGCGGCCAAGCGGGCCACGCAGCCCTGGTGCTTCACGGTCGTTTCGATTTCCGCGACCGGCTTCACGTACTTGCCGTCAGCGAACGTCGTGACGATCCAGTGTGAAAGCTCCGGAGCCAAGGCCATCCAGGCGGGGGCGGGAGAATTCCGGGTGGAGTCCCGGGCTCCGGGCGCCCAGATCAAGTTCCTGCTCGCCCAGCCGACCGTCGTGGATTTGAGGATCTTCGACGTCGCGGGCCGTGAGGTCCGATCCCTGATGGATAGGCGTTGGCTGGAATCGGGCATGCACGTGATCGACTGGGATGGACGTGCCAACGATGGGCGAGTGGCCCCAAGCGGCATCTACTTCACGCGGGCCGACGCGGGCGGCGTGCGGAGCTTGGGACGCATCTGCATCGTGAGGTAAGTGGCCTAGGCGCCCACATGCTGCTGGCTCCCTGACCCAGCGGCTCATCGCCACAAGAACGAAAGCCCCGGAGCTTACGCCCTGGGGCTTCGTTCTGTTATCTGCAAGCTGGACGCTCTAGTGAGCGTACTCCCGCCGCCAGTCGTTCTCGAAGTATCGGGCATCGTCGTCATTCCGGGGCTTCACTCCCACGACGATCCCGCCGTTCTTTAGATCGCTCTCATATTTCTTGGCGTGCTCCTCGGGGATGCCCGCCCCTACGAGGGTGCCAATGAGTCCACCCGCGGTTGCTCCCGCGGCTCCGCCGGCGAGGGCTCCGGCAAGCGGGCCGGCGATCACCAGGCCGAGACCAGGAATGGCCAGGGAGGTGGCGGCCGCCGCGATGCCGACCGCCGTGGCACCGGCGACGCCCCCGATCGCGCCACCGACGCCGGCCCCCTCGAGCGCTTTGTTGCCCAACTTGGTGTCATGGCCCTCTTTGGTGTCCTTGCCGTCCTTGAACAGGCGCTTCCGTGTGTCGTCGGTCATGATCACGTGGATGTCGTCGCTCTTATAGCCGCGGGCCGTTATGGCGTTGTACCCGCGCTCGGCGGACTCCCGGTCACGAAACGTGCCGGTGACGATCCGGCTCTCTGAGTCCATTCTTCGATCCTGCATGGAATACCTCCACTGTTAGTCATTGTAAGAACCGAGTGCCGGTTCCGTACCCTCCAAGGGCCGTTCGTGCCTCGAAGAAGGCAGCTTACCCACCTCCCGGCATCAAGCTGCATACGCGGTGCCAGACCGGCCCACTTTCGCTGACGCTGCTCGAGAGGTGTGTGGAGTTGTGGCTAGTGGAAGTGGCATGGGGCTCAAGGCGAGGCGGTTGCGGCGTTCCAGTGGCTCGAGTACTCGTACGCGCATCGAGCGGGCGGCTCTTCGAGGCGCGACGGTGCTACCGAAAATCCTCCATGAGCTTCTCGAGCGCCGCGGAGCCGGGGCAGAGGGACTCGAAGGGAACCTGGACCAGGGGCGTGTCGGCGGTGTTGTTCATTTCGTGCATGTCGGGGACCGACTCGTTCAAATACAGGAGCCCGGTGGGAATGACCCCTTGGGCCTGCTGCTCCTGCAGATATTGAAGGACGATGGCCCGATCGCCGGGATCGTAGCCCTCCGGGGCGGCTGAAAAGCGCACGAGGCTGCCGTCGTGCATCCTGATCGTCGTGACACCCTTCGGTTCGATCGGGGCCAGGATCTCCTCAGCAGGCGGAACAAGGTCTGCATGGGCGACCGGCCTATCATGCTTGCGGGTGTACAGGTAGCTCTTGGTAGAGCCCTCGTGGTCATTGAAGGTGACGCAGGGGGAAATGACGTCCACCAGCGCCAACCCGCGGTGCTTCAACGCGGCTTTCAGGATCGGCACCAATTGCAGCTTGTCGCCTGAAAAGCTCCGAGCCACAAACGTCGCGCCGATGGAGAGCCCGAGAAACACCGGATCGATCGGAGCCATCTGGTTCTGCTCCCCCTTCTTCAGCTTCGATCCGATATCCGCCGAGGCTGAAAACTGCCCCTTGGTCAGCCCATAGACGCCGTTGTTCTCGATGACGTAGAGCATCCGGACGTTTCGGCGGATGGCGTGAGACATCTGTCCCAGTCCGATCGAGAGGGAATCGCCGTCACCGGAAATCCCGATGTAGTGGAGTCCCCGGTTGGCAGCCGCGGCGCCGGTGGCCACGGCGGGCATCCGACCGTGCACGGAGTTGAACCCATGGGCTCCGGACGCGAAATAGGTCGGGGTCTTGGACGAGCAGCCAATGCCGCTCATCTTCGCGATCCGGTGCGGTTGGATGGAGAGCTCCCAGAGCGCCCGGATCAGAGCCGCGGTGATCGAGTCGTGCCCGCAGCCGGCGCACAACGTGGACATCGCCCCCTCGTAATCGCGGAGGGTCAATCCGATGTCGTTTCGCTGCGAACCCGTGGGGGCGGCTATGGGCTTGGAAATCGATGGCATCGTCGCCTATCCCTCGGCCCCGCTCAGGGCCTGCGGCATGGCTCCGAGACCGCGTGCGACACCACCATCCTGCTTGCCGATGGCGGAGAGGTAGCCATCCACAACGAGACCGGCGCTCAGGGGGAAGCCTCCGTAGTAGAGGAGCGACTCGAGCTTCCCTTTCGCGACGGCCGTCTCCAGCGTGATCAGGGACTTCAGCTGGTGGTCGCGGTTCTGCTCGATGATGTAATTGACGTCGTGTGCGTTCAAGAATTCCTCGACCTCGGCGCCGAACGGGAACCCGCGAATGCGCATGAAATCTCCGAAGATCCCCTGCTCCGCCAGGAGATCGAGAGCCTCACGGACGGCTGCGTCGCACCCGCCCAGAGTCACGAAGGAGAAGGACGCTTTCCCTTTCCCCTTCCCCTTTCCGCGTGAGCTCCGCGATACGTCGATGACCGGCGAGGGCACGAACTGGGCCGCGGCACGGTGTTTCTGTGCGAGCCGGTCGACGACCGCCTGATACTCCTCGGGCAGCTCCGTGTAGCCACCCAGCCGGTTGTGCCCGGAGCCGCGTGTCAGGTACGCCCCTTTGGGAGAGAACCCGGGAAGCGTGCGAGGCGTCACGAAGTATTCGTCCTCGTCCGCGTAGCGGTGGAAGTGCCCCAGCTTCTCGATCTGCTCGGGAGACAGCACGCGACCGCGCTCCGGCTTGTAGCTGTCATCCCAGGTCAAGCGAGGCACCACCCAATCGTTCATCCCGATATCCAGATCGCTCATGAGAATGACCGGCGTCTGGAATTTCTCCGCCAGGTCGAACGAGGTCACGGCCAGCTCGAAGCACTCGGCCGGATTCGCCGGGAACAACAGGATGTGCTTCGTGTCGCCGTGGGACGCGTAGGCGCAGGAGAGCAGGTCGGCCTGCTGGGTTCGGGTCGGCATTCCCGTGGACGGTCCGACCCGTTGCACGTCGACCAGAACGGCCGGGATCTCGGCGTAGTAGGCAAGCCCGAGAAACTCGTTCATCAAGGAAACGCCGGGCCCCGCGGTGGAGGTGAAGGCACGGGCGCCGGCCCAGCCCGCACCGATGACCATTCCGATGGCCGCGAGCTCGTCCTCGGCCTGCAGGATCGCGAAGTTGTTCTTCCCGGTCTGGGGATCCTTGCGGTAGCGCTCGCACAGGCTCTTGAACGACTCCATCACGGAGGTCGCGGGCGTGATGGGATACCAGGCCGCAACCGTGCAGCCCGCATAGAGCGCCCCCAGCGCGGTGGCCGTGTTCCCGTCGATCAGGATCTTGTCGCCGTTGGCGTCCATCCGCTGCAGCCGGAACGGCAGAGGCTCGAAGTTCTGTCTAGCGAAGTCATAGCCCAGCTTCAACGCCTTGTGATTGGAGTCGAGCAGCGCCTTCTTCTTGCCAAAAGTCTCGTGTAGAAGCTCCTCGACCACGCCCATTTCGATGTCGAGGAGAGCGATCAGGGTGCCCGCGTAGGCGATGTTCTTCATGAGGATTCGCTCGCGGGGCTCCCGGAAGTTCTCGATGCAGAGCTGGGCGAACGGAACGCCCAGGAAGGTCACGTCCGGACGCGAGAGGCTCCTGTCGAGAGGCCAGGAGGAATCGAACAGCAGGTAGCCTCCCGGGTGAACCTCCTCGACGTCGCGCGCGTATGTCTGAGCGTTCATCGCGACGATCAAGTCGTAGTCCAGTGCCCTCGCCGTTCTCCCGTCCTTGTTCACCCGGATTTCATACCAGGTGGGAAGCCCCTGGATATTGGACGGAAAGAGGTTCTTGCCGGAGACGGGAATTCCCATCCGGAAGATCGCCTGCATCAGGAGCCCGTTCGCGGAAGCCGAACCGGTGCCATTGACGTTGGCGAGCTTGAAGGCGAAGTCGTTTACGCGGGAGTTAGCTTCAGGCATGCACCGTTCCCAGCGTAGGGCAGGAGGATGATCGACTGTTGCATGTCCCATGCGGCCGTGGGACAGCGCTCGGCGCAGAGTCCGCAGTGAACGCAGATGTTCTCGTCTTTGAGCATCACCCGCTTCGTCTGAGGCAGATCCTCGGAGACGAAGAGAGACTGATCGGGGTCGACGGCGGGGGACGTGAGGCGGTCCCTCACGTCCTTCTCCTCGCCGTTCGGGGCGATGGTCAGGCAGAGGACCGGGCAGACGTCGACGCAGGCATCGCACTCGATGCAGCGCGGAGCATTGAAGACCGTCTGGATGTCGCAATTCAGACAGCGCTCCACCTCGCGGGCCGCCTGCTCGGGCGTGAAGCCGAGCTCCACCTCGACGGACAATTCCCTGAAGCGCTTGGCCAGGTCGACGTGCTTCATCTTCTGACGGAGCACCGGATTGAAGTCATTGGAATAGCTCCACTCCGATATTCCCATCTTCTGGCTCGTCAGAGTGACGCCGCGCGGCGGCCGGATGTCCAGCGGCTCACCCTGCACGTGCTGATGAATGGAGATGGCGGCTTCGTGCCCGTGAGCGACCGCCCAGATGATGTTCTT
The DNA here is from genome assembly GCA_036274595.1 of Candidatus Eiseniibacteriota bacterium. Lineage (GTDB taxonomy): Bacteria > Eisenbacteria > RBG-16-71-46 > SZUA-252 > SZUA-252 > WS-9. The sequence goes on from DASUFL010000016.1 coordinate 48,409, forward strand.
CGGGCCCCAGCCCGCGTCGCCGCCGAAGAAGACGCCGGAACGCGTCGACATGAACGTGGTCTCGTTCACGATGGGCATGTCGTACTCGCCGAACTGGATGCCGAGATCCCGCTCGATCCAGGGGAAGGCCGCCTCCTGGCCGATCGCCAGGATGACGTCATCGCAAGGAAGGATGATGGAATCGATGGTTCTCGATTTCTTGGCATCGGCATCCCACTCCAGCCGCTCGAATTCCATTCCGACCAGCTTCCCCTTTTCCAGCACGAAGCGCTTCGGAGCGTGGTTGACGAGGATTTCGACCCCCTCCTCTTCGGCGTCTTCCAGCTCCCAGGGGGAAGCCTTGAAAAAACCGCGCGGGCGGCGGGCCATCACCTTGATGTCCCGGCCCCCCAGTCGCCGCGAGGAGCGGCAGCAGTCCATGGCGGTATTGCCCACACCGATGATCAACACCCGCTCGCCGATCTTCTCGACGTGCTTGAACGCGATCGATTCGAGCCAGTCGATCCCGATGTGGATGTTAGCGGCGGCCTCGGCGCGCCCGGGGAGCTCGAGATCCTTGCCGCGCGGAGCGCCGCTGCCGACGAAGACGGCATCGAATCGCTCGTCGAGCAAGGCCCGCATGCTCGTGATCGGGGAGTTGTAGCGGACCTCCACCCCCATATCGAGGATGGCGTCGCACTCCTCCTGGAGCACCTTCTCGGGGAGGCGGAACGAGGGGATGTTGGTGCGCATCAGGCCGCCCGGTCGGTCGTGTTTTTCGAACAGCACCACGTCGTAGCCCAGCGGCGTCAGGTCATTGGCCACGGTGAGGGATGCCGGACCGGCTCCGATCAGGGCCACGCGCTTCCCGTTCTTCTGGGTGGGAGCCTTGGGCAAGAGGTGCCCGATCTCTCCCTTGAGGTCGGCGGCCACCCGCTTGAGGCGGCAAATCGCTACGGGCGCATCACCCTCGAGTCGTCCGCGACGACAGGCAGGCTCGCAGGGGCGATCGCAGGTGCGTCCCAGGATGCCCGGGAAGACGTTGGACTCCCGGTTCAGCATGTAGGCGTCGGTGAAGCGCCCCTGGGCAATCAAACGGATGTATTCCGGCACATTGGTATGCGCCGGACATGCCCATTGGCAATCGACGACCTTGTGGTAGTAGTCGGGATTTCCGGTATCGGTCGGTTTCACTTAATGATAGCCATGAGAGAATGCATGTCGTCGCCTGGGGGGTAGTGTACCTCTTGGAGCCCGTCCGCGCCAGCGCTGCAGGAAGGGCCCACGCCTAGGAAACTGCCTCCCGATCGCGCTGAAAATAGAGGGAGCCGGGCCCACTAGACGGGCCCACAGCGCCGAACCCCGGCGCTCTGGGCTCGCATGACCCCTAGCCCCGGCGCGCCGCCTCGATGGTTGCGATGTCGATCTTCCCCATCGACATCATCGCTTCAAAGGCACGCGCTGCTTCACCGCCGCCAGCCGCGAATGCATCGGTCAACGCGCGCGGGGTGATCTGCCAGGAAAGGCCCCAGCGATCCTTGCACCAGCCGCACGCGCTCTCCTTACCGCCGTTACCGACGATCGCGTTCCAGTAACGGTCCGTCTCTTCCTGATCGTCCGTCGCGATCTGGAAGGAGAATGCCTCGCTTTGCTGGAATTGCGGCCCTCCGTTGAGGCCCAGGCAGGGGATGCCCAGGACGGTGAACTCGACCGTCAGTACATCCCCCTTCTTGCCGGACGGGTAGTCACCGGGCGCCTTGTGAACGGCAGTCACTTCACTGTCCGGAAAGGTGGCGGCATAGAAGCGCGCCGCCTCATGCGCCTCCCTGTCGAACCAGAGGCAGATCGTGTTTTTGGGCTTCATCTCGTTCTCCTGTGGATGGATCCGGCCATATCAAGGCACTCATGTCATTAGGTGAACGTTCAATCGCCGTTCTTCCGGAAGCGTACCATCGGAAGCACTCGGTACCCGAACTCGGATTCACATCCGCAGCCCGATAGGGGTTGAGATTCGTCCGGTGCCGGTCCACAATAGAGGTAGTCAACAGATGGATCGCGTCGACACAGGCATCTCCATCGCCTCCAAGGCGCCCTCCGGACCGCCACACGGGCGGTCCTCCCGTGTCAGCGGAATGTCCGCAACCACGGTCTGGCGGCACAGGGTCTCGGTTCGGACACTCGCGTCAACGGTCCGCAACCAGTCGAATCGACCCCGCCGTTCCCTCCTCCAACCGGTTCATCGCACCGCGCATGGATGGACGGCGGCCGCTCCGCTCGCCAATCAGACGCTCGCCCATCTCGCGCTTCCGCGCCCTGGACTGGAAAGGAAGCTACATGAACTACAAGATGATGGATCTCCAGGGAATCGATCAGGACCTCGTCGCGAAGCTGAACGCGGCCGGCGTCTCCACGACCAGTGACATGATTCGGGTTTGGCTCGACCGCGACCGGCGGAGCCAGGTCGAGGCCCACTCCGGCCTCAACGGGGAGCAGTTCCAGCGCATGGTCTCCATGGCGCGCATGGCACGCATGCGGGGCATCGGACCCAAGTACGCCGAACTCTTGGTAACTGCGGGAGTCATCGGCAAGAAGAGCATGGCGAAGCACACGCCGGAGACGCTGGTGAAGCGCCTCGCGGAGGTGCAGCAGCTTCACAACTTCAAGGGTGCCATGCCCACGGCCTCGGAAGTTGAAGCCTGGTTCGTCGAGGCGGAATCGCCCAACGCCTAGGGCACGTCCTGCCGACCGATATTGCCCCCGACTTTAGCCACCGGATTGGCCCCATCCCTGGAGCCACTGTTGACCAGTCCGATGGCGGAGATGGCCAGCCCCGCCGAGAGAATCACGGAGATCGACATGGGCTCGCCGGCGACCAGCCATCCCAGTGCCACCGCTACCAGGGGATTGACGTAGGTATGCGTCGCCACCAGCGTCGGCGGATAGTGTCTCAGCAGCCAGGTATAGGCGACGAACGCCAGCAGCGAGCCGAAGACGACCAGGTACAGCAAACCTAGGAACGACTTCGTCGTCACCGCGGCAAGGTGGAGCTGACGATGCTCACCACACACGACGCCAGCCACGAGCAACATCAGCGAGCCGCACAGCAAGGGTAGCGCCGCATTCATCGTCCCCGCCGTCTTCGGCTGCACCTTCCGCGAGAGCACGATGCCCGCGGACCACGCGATCGAGCTGATCAGCACCGCGACCAGGCCGACGTTGGCCAACCGGCTGGTTGCGACATCAGGACGAAACAGCGCCAGCACACTGCCGATACCGAGCGCCAAGCCGGCGTAGGTCTTCCCAGACGGAGGCGCGCCCAGGCGAAACCACGGCAGCATGAGAGCGACGAAGACGGGCTGGGTCGCGATCACGAGCGCGGCCACACCCGAGGGAACGAACTGTTCCGCCCAGTGCAGCGTTCCGTGACTGATGAGGAAGAAGAGCGCGCCGAGCACCAGGCCGGCTTGGACGCCTTGCCAGGTAGGGCGTTCGCCCCGCCCTAGCGCCCATGCGAGGAGGATCGATCCCGCGATCAGGTGTCGCGTCGCGGCCACGAACAGAGGCGGAATGGTCGCGACCGCATAGCGGATCGCCAGGAACGTCGACCCCCATACGAGATAGACCGTCAGGAAGGCGAGGATGCCCTTCCATCCGTGCTTGGCGGTCGATGGTTTGGGAGCTTCTACCCTGGGGATCGCTGGTCCTCCGTCCATCACTCGGGAGGATAGACGAGATCTCCCATCGTTGCGTCTGGCGACGAAAACCCCTGAGCGCGGAGAGCCCAACGTAAAGCGGGCACAGCCAGGAGGCTGCACCCGCTCTGTTCTACACCGCTACTTGGTGTTGTTACCAGCCGCGACCCTGATCCTGCCATGTCGTTGGATAATTGCGCCAGTGTTCGCGCGGGACTCTGGACAGCTCGCTGGGCACCGACCGCGCGTCGATCGCCATAAAGTCCCCGCTCTCGCGACTCGACGAGTACCAGCGATTGTTGTCGTACGCATAGTAGGAACCGCCGTAGCGGAAGACGTCGTAGCGGGTGCGCTGCGCCATGGGAATCTCCTCGACGCGGGTGCCTCGAACGCTCATCCAGCGTGGCGCGGTTCCATAGCTGACCCGCAGGACCCCGGACGTACCCCTCTGGTTCTGATAGCGATCCTGATCCTGGTAGCGACCCTGGTCCTGACGGCGATCCGACACCTGATAACGGTCATCGCTCCACGCGGACGGATAGTTCCGCCAGCGATTACGTGGAACCCTGCGCAGGTCCCTCGGGACATTGCGATCGTCGATCAGAGAGAATTGGCCGCGCCAGTTGCGGGACCGGTACCAGCGGCCATTGTCGTGGTTGTACGCGTAGTAGTAGCGATCGTACCGGAAGATATCGTAGTCCGTGCGATCCCTTTGGCTTACCGATCGCACTCTCGTGCCTGGGACGGCCACCCAGTGCGGTTGGGTTCCAAACCTGATCTCCATGCGCGCGGACGTCCCGCCCGACTGGCGGCTCTGTGCCTGAACCGACGCCGCCGCTGCGAGCGTCAGGCTCAAGGCCAGAAGTGGAACCAATAGATGCGTTTTTCGATGACTTCTCATGGATGACTCCCTTTCGTGAGTGGCGTCGCTGTCAGTGATGGTAATCAGCAAGATCCTGGCCAAGACGCGACCCGCGGGGGCGATCCATCCCACCTTTGGTTGTCATCGTCTGACCCACACGCAGGTTCGGACTCTTCATCGATGGGACAAACCGTGGAGGGGTGGTCAATCGGTGGGGCGGACCGGCAACAACCTACTGTAATCGTGCACTACATACACTGACGCTCCCATCCATTACGTCGCGGAGTTCGCGAAGGGGTTCGGATGGCGATGGACCCTTCGCGATTCGAGCCCAGCATTCAGCCGATCTAGTCCTCCCCGCAGCCGATCTCTGAGATCTCGAAGCAACGACGCTCGAGCGGGCGCATCGTCTCCGATCCCGGGCGGCTCGAGTCGGATCGGAATGGGATCCAGGACTCGGATGCTCGCGGTTCGCGGAGCAACCGCGACGGGCAGAATCCCGTAGAGCCCTTCGCGCCATCCATGGGTCACAAGTGCGAGGCGAGTCTGAGTCACGCTCTCCGCGATCTGTTCCTGGCTGAGAGTGGAACCTGAGTAGTGCTCGCGCGAGAAGTGGCCCAGTCTCTCGATTTCAGCAAGGATGCGACGCTCGCGGCGGGCACCCGTAGCGTCGATCGTCCTGAAGGTGTGGATGGCCCGCCGCACGCGATGGACGCGCCTCGCCCGGTCACCCGCGGCCGGGTCCCCATCACCGTCAGCGCGCAAGCCATGTCGAGACTCGAGACCTTCGAGGAGGCGATCCGCGTGCGCGCTCTGGACGGAGAAGAACTCGGGCACCGGGATCTGCTCCGCTCTCCTCGCATCAGGCGAGCTGTATTGCGCGAGACTTCGCGCCAACACGGCTCCTTGTAGAGCCGCGAAGCGCTGCTCCAAAGATTCCTTCGGACGAGAAGAGATTCCCAGCGCCGTTTCGATGCGCGTGATCGCGCCACGAAGGGCCGAGGACACGTCTTGCCCAAAGTGAAACTTCCATACGACGGGCACTATGAACACGGGTTCCCCGCCTTGCCGACGGGCATCCCAAGCCATATCGACGATCCCAGAGACGAGTGGCCCGACATGGTCGCCATGCCAGCTCGGGGCTCCTTCGGGATGCAGAAGCACACCATGGCCCGCCCGGGCCCATCGCACGGAATAGTCCCTTCCCGATCCACCTGGAGCATTCGAGATCAGGTTGTTGCGCAAGCACAACCACTGCACGGCGGGATGGATGTTGACGACCTCGTACGATGCCCAGTGCGCCATGAGCGGCGACACGCGGCGTGAGATTTCCTTGTCGATCAACCAATCGGTGACGAACTCGGGATGGTTAGGGGCCAAAAAGGCAGCAACCCCAGGACGGACGACGGAGCGGAGACGAGCGACGTCCTCTGCTGGAAAGTCCACTGCCGCGATCTTGAGCACCCGTGGAAGGACGAAGTGGCGGTTCACCCATCCGATTGCATGGATGACTGCCGGCGATGGGTGCGGCTCGCGATAGGCGAGCCTGTCGAATCCTGGTCGGGGCGTTGTGATGCTCCCTTCGCGAAGCCGCGCTCGCTCGTGCTGGGCGTGAGCGCGCCGATCAACCTCTGTACCTTATCGCCAGATCCTGGCCAGTGACTATAATGCCCGCGTGAATCCCCGGCAAAAGTTGATGGCGAATAAGTCCCGGGTCATATGGATCGCGGCGACTCTCATTGCGGTCGCGATCGCAATTCTGGCCGCGGCCTCCTGGTATTACTCGGACCAGCTGATTCGGCCACGCCGAGGAAAGGCGATGGAACCAGATCTTCAAGTATTGGCGGTGCGGAATGGAAGGGTGCTTCTGCCCGGCAGGAATGGGACGCGAAAGCCAGGAATCTGGGTCCTCGAATGGCCGGGCGGCTGCGGCCATGTCGGGTCAATCCGCACGCGGGGGCGAACCATTGAGAGAGATTTTTGGCCCTTACGTGGATCCCTAACTCCCGGGACGCGAGCCTATCTCAATCCATTCGGCTTCGATGAGGACCCTCGAACTCAATTCAACCTTCCCTATCGGGAGGTGGTTGTCCCCTCGGCAATCGGGGGGTATCCCGCTTGGTTCCTCGACGGTCCGGCACGCACGTGGATGATTCTCGTCCATGGGATGGGCGCAACCCGAGCGGAAGCGATCCGGTTGCTCCATGAAACGGCGAGTTTCGGACTCCCGTCCCTCGTGATCACCTATCGGAACGATCCCGGAGCACCGGGTTCACCGGATGGCCTGCTGCACCTCGGCATGACGGAATGGAAGGATCTGGAGCGGGCCGTCGAGTACAGCCGGCGTGCGGGAGCACGCGACGTCATCCTTGTCGGATACAGCACCGGGGGAGCGCTGATTGCCCGGTTCCTCCTTAGCTCGACGCTCGCGGAATCGGTTCGCGGCGTAATCCTCGAATCGCCGGTTCTCGATTGGCATGCCGCCACAGCCCACTACGCAAGACATCACAGGATCCCGGCTCCGTTGGCCACGCTGGGAACTCAGATAGCCGGCTGGAGAGCGGGAATTCAGTGGGCCGGTCTCGAGCCCCTTGCGCACGCAAAAGAGCTGCGGGCTCCGATGCTCGTCATCCACGGCACGGCGGATCCCGTCGTCCCTCTGTGGACGAGCGAGTCCCTGGCTACCCGACGGCCCGACCTGGTGACCCTGATCAAGATCCCTGGGGCGGGGCATGTCGAGTCATGGAACGCAGACTCGACCGCGTACGGCAAGAACGTCCGCGAGTGGCTTCAACGCGTGGGGCTAGAACCGACGGTCAGCCCGTAGGGCTTGTTCCCTCGGCAGCGCGGGCCGCCGCGCCGCGCGGCAAGCGAACGCTGAACGTCGTCCCCTCGTTCTCCGACGATGTGGCAGCGATCGAGCCGCCGTGCGCACGCGCGATCTCCTGTGCGATGAAAAGCCCGAGGCCGAGCCCTTGGGGCTGGGCTTGATGAACCGTCCGGCCCTTGCGAAAGGCGTCGAAGATGAACGGCAGCATCTCGGGCGGGATGGGCTCACCTCGACTCACGACCTCGATGAGGACTTGGGTCTCACCACCGTCGATCCGCAGATCGATCGTCGATCGCGGCTCGCCGTGTTGGACCGCATTGCCGACGAGATTGGAGAGCACCTGGTACATCCGATCACGGTCCCACATGCCGATCAAGTCGCCCCGTGCGGCCACGCGGAGCGGCCTGTCCGGATGCGCCAGCTCCGCCTCGCCGATCACCTGCCGACAAACATCCATCATATCGAATCGCTTCTGGTCGATCGTAATGCCTCCGCCCAGTCGGCTCCTGGTCAGATCGAGCAATTGATCGATCAGCCGCGCTGCAATGGCCGCGCTCCGCGCGATCTTCCTCGCCACCTCGGTCTCCACCTCGCCGAGGCCGGTGCGTTGAAGCAGAAGATGCGCTCCCATCTCGATCGTGCTCAGCGGGTTCCGAAGGTCGTGGCCGATGATCCCGATGAGCTGCTCTCGGAACTCACCGATTTCGCCGAGGCGCGACCGTTCCAGGGCCGCGGCGGCCTGATCCGCAAGGGCCGACAGGAGCCATTCGTCCTGTTCCGTTTCGGTCGAAGGCTCCGCCCGGATCACGACGAGGATTCCCTTGATCGCCCCGGCCACGACCAGCGGAACCCCGAGAAAGCGTTCGGGCGACGCGCCGATCAGCCCCGCGAGGTGCGGGACCAACTTCTCGCTCAACGGCTCGTGAAAGCGGTCGGCCAACGCCGAGTCGACACCGCGCGACGCGCGCACGGCCAGCAGGCCGTCGTCTCGCGTCACCAAGAGGAGAGCCTTCTCCGCCGCAAGGAGATCCGCGGCACGGGCGACCGTCAGCTGGAAAACCTCGTCGAGCGTCGCGGCATAGGTGAGTGCTCGGCTCACCTCGGTGAGCTTCCGGATGTCACGCACCCGGTGCGCGTCGGTCTTAATGGGTGCGTTCACCTACGCTCAACCCCCGGACGTCGATCCTCATCTGACGTAGCTGAAGATCGTGGGCAGTGCCTCGCGCCTTCGCGATGCGGAGCGTCCTCCCGACAACACCCTCGCTGGCCCTGATGTCGAGAAAGACGATGGAGTCCGTCATGTGGCTCAGCCGGCCTTGATGTTCATCCCTGGCCATGAGAGGTGGATCTGTCTCGAGGGTGAGGATGCTGGTCACGCCCATCACCGCGAGCTGCTGGACGAGGGCGTAGACGTAACCGTGCATACGCGTGGGATCGCCTGCGGCAACGGCCAGGTCCCCGAGCGCGTCGATGACCAGGCGGCGGATCGGTCTCCGGCGGAGCGCCTGGAAGATGCTGACGACGATCCGATCGATGGGGAGCTCGACCGCCGAATAATAGAGCAGCTCCAATCGATCGCGAGCGCCGTCGTCGAGCTTCCCACCGATCTGCTCCACTTGGTACGCGAGCTGCGTGGGATTTTCCTGGAAGTTGACCAGCAGACATCCTTCTCCCCGCCGAAGGCCCTCGAGAATGAACTGGATTCCCATCGTCGTCTTGCCGGAGCCGGTGGGGCCGGCGACCAGGGCGGCACTCCCCGCCCAGAAACCGCCCCCGAGCATGGAATCGAGCCCTGGCACACCCGATGGAGCCCGGTCCAGGTCTCGCTTGTAGGACGCCGCCTCGACCGGACTGACGAGGCGCGGATAGACCTGCAAGCCGGCCGCCGTGATCTCGAAGGCGTGAAATCCCTGCCGGTAGGAGCTGCCGCGGAGCTTGAACACGCGGACGTAGCGCTCATCGCGTGTCCCGAGGGAGTTTCGCGCCAGCTCGATGATCCCGTCCGCGACAGCGAACTCGGGGAACTCCGCGATATCTTCGTGCCGGTACTCTCCAACGAGCAGGACCGTCGTGCTATACGCGGCGAGAAGCCCGGCGAGCTCGTGCAGCATCAGCCGCATCTCTTGGGTCGACGATGCCATGTCGTGGATCGCTTTGAAGGAATCGATCACGATGATCTTCGGCGACAGCGTCTTGATCGCGTCTCTGAGCCTCGGCACCAGCGCGCCGACGCCGTTCGCCGCCAGCTTGTCTCCCAAGCCCTCGTACTGGATCACGCGACCCATCTTGTCAGCGTCGAAAAATTGGAATTGCTGAAGGTACCGGATCACCTTGTCGAGCGGCTCGGAGAGCGTCGTGAGGTAGAGGATGGGCCGACGCTCGTCATCCGCGTTGGCGAAGATGAATTCCTCCGCGAGGGCCGTCTTGCCCGACCCCGGCGCACCCATGATGATGTTGATCGAGTTTTCGGGAATACCGCCGTCGAGGATCTCGTCGAGCTCGCGGTTGCCGGTCGAGAGGCGCCTTACCTGGGCATCCGCGTCTTCAGACATGTTGAGTTCTCCTGATGCGTGCGCTTCGTGCTTCGAGAACCTCTCGGACCGTATGGACCAACGCGTGCTCGGCGAGAGGCTTCAAGAGAAATGCATCGGCGCCTGCCTCTCGCGCCCGCCCTTCAGCCGCCAGGATGCTGAAGATCAAGACGGCAATATCGCGCGTACGGGGATCCGCTTTGATCTGGCGACAGAGCGACAGCCCGTCCAGAGCGGGAACGAGGATTTCGGTGATGATGATGTCAGGGGGCGTCTTCAAGGCCTGCTGCAGGGCGCCGTCACCATCCTCCGCGAACCCGACCGAGTAACCGACCTGGTGCAAGAAGTGCGACTCGAGGTCTCGGACATGCGGATCGCGGTCCACGACCAAGATGATCGCCTTGCCCTTTTCCCCTGGCCCAGGCTCGTCCACAATTTTCTCCACTCACGTAGCTTTACGGATGTTTTGATATAGGAGCGTAAGGAGGCAAGATGAGGTTATCACCATCCCCGCATGGGTCACAATCGATCCGAAGATCGTGCGATACACGGGCACGGAACAGTTCAGTAGCGGGTCAGAATAGCGGTGGCCTTCACAGTCCAATCACCCAAGCGGTTCTGCCCCCAGGGTATCTCCGGCTTGACCCACACGCCAAACCGCGGGGACATCATCTTGCCTATCTGAAAGCCCGACTTGAAGCTCGTCATGTTGTCACGCTTCCAGTCGGTTTTCGATTCGCTATCCACGACGACCCACCATGACCGCGAGATCCGGCGGAGAATGGTTGGAGTCACCAAGAAGTAGTTGAGGTCCGGTCGGTCGTCCTCGCCGGCGACGGAGAAGAAATTCTGAAACTTGATGAAGCCAAAGCCCTTGAGCCTGCCAAAAAATACGATAGGAGCCACGACCGGAGCGAGCTGCCACTTGTCGCTACCGACCGAATGGGTCGCCGTAGGGAATACCACGCCCGAACCCCACGCGATCGTGTAGGACTTATGGAACTTGGGTATCACGATGGCCTGCGTGTAGAGGTCGCCCAAGCCCGATCGCGTGTCATGGCCGTCGTGAACGGTCACCGCGGGAAGATCCGCTCGGAGGAGAAAGCCTCGTGATCTACCGAATAGCCCGACCCTGTTCAAGACGAGGCGATCGGCGCGAAGGATCACGACGTTCTGCCAGGGCTCGTTGCGCAAATTGTAGTACTCGTTGCGCAGCGTGAAGAAGACGGGTTTGGTCGGATCGGTGTCGTTACGGATCTCCTCGGGGGCGGGCGCGTCTTGCGGCCGGGACGGCGTAGCGTGAAAGAGCCCGAGGAAGGCAAGGACTGCCGCCGCTCTACTTGGCCACGTCATTCGCGTGAACTTGCCCTCACGGAGTCGAAACCCGAAGGCCAATCGGCCTGGGAAAGCGCCAGATCCTCGAATTCGCGTAGAGCTACTCCCGGCCCGAGTGGATACCGTAAGGCACGAGCTATGCTGCACTCAAGTGTTCGAGCGAGGCCGCCGTCTCAGGAGCTCCCCGTCGAGCTTGCATGTCAGTGCTGTGCACGTGCTTTGTGGTACCAGGGCTTGGAGGCCATTCGATGGCAATCATGAAGGAAAAGGGCACGGAGACCGCCAAAGAGGCGAGGAAATTGAAAGCACGTGCCCGTTCGGGCGCCCGAACGCTGGTCGCGAAGGGCCCACAGGACAAAACTGTTCGAGCGAAGAAGCTCAAACCCAGATTCTACGAACGAGAGCTGGCCCGTCTTCAGGTCGAGCTCGTGAAGCTACAGGAATACATCAGGGTCAAAGGATTGAAGGTGGCCATCGTATTCGAAGGCCGCGACGCCGCCGGCAAGGGGGGCGTCATCAAGCGAATCACCCAGCGAATGAATCCCCGCACGTGCAGGACCGTCGCGCTCGGCACGCCGACGGAGCGGGAAAAGACGCAGTGGTATTTCCAACGCTATGTGGCTGAGCTGCCGGCTGCCGGGGAGATCGTGCTGTTCGACCGAAGCTGGTACAACCGTGCCGGTGTCGAGCGCGTCATGGGATTCTGCACCGAGCAGGAGTACACCGAGTTCCTGCGATCCTGCCCCGAGTTCGAGAGCATGCTCATTCGTTCCGATATCGTGCTCATCAAGTATTGGTTCTCGGTCAGCGACGACGAGCAGGAGGCTCGGTTCCAGAAGCGGATCAACGATCCGACCAAGCGATGGAAGCTGAGCCCGATGGACCTGCAATCCCGCCGGCGATGGGTCGACTACTCCCGAGCCAAGGATGCCATGCTGGCCGCCAGTGACACCGAGGCGGCGCCGTGGTGGGTGGTGCCGGCCGACAACAAGCGGCGCGCCCGCCTCAACTGCATCGCGCACATCTTGGGCCGATTCCCCTACAAGGACTACACCCCCAAGAAACTCGAGCTGCCGCCCCGTCAGGTGGATCCCACGTACGTCCGGCCGCATGTCTCGACCCAGAACTTCATACCCGAAGCGTACTGACCTGCCAGGGAATCGTCCCTAGCGAGCTCGGGACCCCCTCCCGTTTCGCGATCTTGAAGTAGAGCACCTGCTGGTCCACAATCCGGCTCTCTCCTACCTGGCTTGTCGTTCCACCCATACCAGATGCAGCTTTCGCCACCCCAGGTGAGGCCCAGGGAATGATCGGACAGATCCTCTCCCACTACCGCATTCTGGAGGTCCTGGGCTCCGGCGGGATGGGCGTCGTGTACCGCGCCCATGATGAGCGCCTCGATCGGGATGTCGCCTTGAAGGTCCTCTCCCAGGCTTCCGTGGGTGACGGCACTGCCCGCAAGCGCCTCCGCAGGGAGGCGCTGCTTCTCTCGAAGCTGAGCCATCCCCATATCTGCACCATCTTCGACTTCGATTCGCAGGACGGTGTGGATTTTCTGGTCATGGAGCTCGTCTCCGGAGAATCCCTGGCCGCCCGGCTCCGACGAGGCGCATTGAGTGAATCGGAGGTCCTCCCGATTGGAATTCAAATCGCCGAGGCGCTCGACGAAGCGCACCGGCAGAGCGTCGTGCATCGAGACCTGAAGCCGGGAAACGTGATGATCATGACCCGCGGGACGGTCAAGGTGCTCGACTTCGGAATCGCCCGGAGCGTGGAGCAGGAGTCCATGACGGTGGACAACCTGACCGGGACAGGAATGATCGCGGGCACCCTCCCCTACATGGCCCCGGAGCTATTCCGGGGCTCGGATGCCGATGCGCGCACCGACATCTACGCCTGGGGCGCCGTGGCCTACGAGCTGGCGACAGGAGTGCGCCCCTTCGCGCAAAACACGCCGGCATCGCTGGTCCAGGCGATCCTGAACGATCCTCCGACGCCCCCGACCATGCTGGTTCCGGAGCTCTCCCCCGGCTTCGAAGAGGTGATCCTCAAGGCTTTGCAGAAGGATCGTGAGGCGCGCCATGCCTCCGCAGGCGAGGTGGTGGCGGCCCTTACAGGCATGGGAAACGCGCGGAGTGCGGCGGCGCCGCGACGTGCGGCTCGCGCCCGTTGGCCGCTCGCTGCCTCGATGGTCGGAGCCTTCCTTCTGGCGATAGTTCTCTTCCTATCGGCGCGTTCCTGGAAGATGCCGTTCGGAGCACCGCCTGGGATCCAGTCGCTGGCCGTCCTTCCTCTCGCCAACCTTTCGGGAGACCCCTCCCAGGACTACTTCGCGGATGGGATGACGGATGCCCTGATCACACGGCTGGCGCAGATTCACGACCTGCGCGTCATCTCGAGAACCTCGGTGGACCGGTATCGCAAGACCATGAAATCCGTCCCGGAAATCGGACGGGAGCTGCACGTCCAAGCCGTCGTCGAGGGCTCGGTCCTGAGATCCGGCGATCGCGTGAGGATCACGGCACAGCTGGTCGACGCTTCCAAGGACCAGCACCTTTGGGCGAACGACTACGAGCGCGACCTGAGCGATGTGATCGCCCTGCAGAGCGATCTCGTGGGCGCGATCGCGAGCCAGATCCAGGCTCGCCTGACCCCGGGGGAGCGCGCAGGGCTCGCGCATATCGATGTCGTGAAGTCGGACGCGTATGACGACTACCTCAAGGGGCGCTACCACTCGAACCGGCGGACGAAGGAGGACCTCGAGGCCGCGAGGGCTCTCTTCCAGCGCGCCATCGAGAGCGACCCAGGCTTCGCCCTGGCCCACGCCGGGCTGGCGGACACGTACATCCTGCTCCATCTCTATGCGGGCATGTCCTCGACCGAGGCGTTTCCGCTCGCGATGGGAGCCGCGCGGAAGGCGCTGGACCTGAACGAGGACCTCGCCGAAGCCTATCCCGCGATCGCGCTGGTGAAGATCTACTCGAAGTGGGACTGGGACGGGGCGGAGTCCGACTTCAAACGGGGCATCCGCCTCAAGCCGAGCTACGCGACCGCGTACCACTGGTATTCGATCCTGCTTCGGGATCGCGGCCGCTTCGATGAATCCATCGCGGCCGCCCGGCACGCGCTCGAGCTGGATCCCCTCTCGTTGATCGTCAACGCCAACCTCGGCGATGCCTATTTCTTCGCGCGCCGATACGACGATGCCATCCGTCAGCATCGCGCCGGACGCGATCTGGACCCAGGCTTCCCTCCGACACATCTCTATCTGGGAATGGCGTTCGCCCAGAAGGGGCAGATCGACTCAGCGCTCACCGAATGCCGCACCGCGAGAGCTCTGGCTGGTCACGGGGACTTCGGCCTTGGGGGGCTTGGGTACGTTCTGGCGCGGGCAGGGAGGAACGCGGAAGCCACGGATGTGCTCCGCAAGCTCGAGGACGACGCGCGTGGAGGCGCCGCGGTGTCGTTCGACATAGGTCTCGTCCAGGTCGGGCTCGGGAACAGGGCTCAAGCGATCGAATGGCTGGGGCGAGCCTGTCAGGACCAGCCGTCGGGGATCAAGGATCTGGGAGTCGATCCGAGGCTCGATCCCCTCCGGAAAGAGGCGGGGTTCCGGGAGTTGTTACGCCGCACTCGACTCGATCAGAACCGGATGTAGTGACCCGCCCAGAGCCCAAAGAAACGGAGCCGGCCGTCGTCCAGACCAGCCTGCGATCCAGGACCCGCGGCATCGATGAAGCGAAGCGCGAGGTCGAAAGCCACTTTCGGCCTGAGGTAGTATTCGACCCCCACGCTGGCTGTGCCGGCCCACCCCCATCCCGACGTGATGATCTTGGCCTCGGAGTTCGGTATCCGCTGGCGTGATTCCCACCCACTCGCCCCACCGCCGACCGTGGCGTAGGGACGGAGCGTTCCTTCGGGCCCCCGCAGGACGACACTGGCGGTGAACGGGTACGAGTAGATCGATCCCGCATCCTGCTGCACCGTGTTGAACTTCTGGTATCCCCCCTCCAGCTCGATGGCTCCGAAGCGTGCCTTGAGCCAGAAGTTACGCCAGAGCAGGAAGCCCACCGAGTTTCGATAGAGATCCCCAAAATCTCCCTGTGGGAAGCCGACGCTCATCCCCAGCAAGGCGGACCCGACTCCCCGCTCATTCCATCCACTTCGCGGTGCGAAACCGAGGCGCTCCAGCTCCTTGCGATCCAGAGCGCCGCGGGTTTCGTGGACGAAGCGGGGGTGGCGGAAGATGTAGAGGTAGTACCAGGGCTGGAGCAAATCCTCCGCATACGAGCGCGCCGTTGGAATCCGTCTCAATCGATACCCGGGATAGGCGAGGCCCGGGGCGGTACGGTTCCACCCCGCGTTGTACGCCGGGCCGAATGGCGCCCGATTCCCGACATCGGTCAGCTTGAACGACGAGGCCATGGACGGGCCGCTCGGGAACCCCCATCGCGCCGGCAACAGGAGTGGAGCCCATTCGCGCAGCACCTCGGGATGGGACCGGTATTCAATGCGGCTCGGCTCGGGAACCAGCACGACCCGGAATTCATCGTGCCGCACCACACGCGTCGTATCGCGGTCGCGTCCGGAGACACTCTCGGTATGGCCGAGAGCGGCGGCCGCTTCCCACTCGCCGGGATAGGGATAATTGCCGTGCGAGCCGGAATTCTTGTCTCCGCTGAACAGTCGGTTGGGATAGTCGAAGACCATGTACGCCCTTCCGCCGACATAGACCACCGGATGGGTGGCGTCCTCGACTTCGGGCAGGTACTCGCCCTGCGGCAGGCGCACGCTCCGGCCGTGGAAGTAGTAGTCGATCCCCTGGATCGAATCGTGCCGATCGTTGACGACGACGTTGATGTGCTCCCAGTCGCCCTCGTGATTGCTGGTGTAGTCGTTGAATGGGTAGAAGAACCAGTACTGCACGATGACGCGACCCGCCCCGTCGACGAAGGGATGCGCCCAGACGGTCGGCTTGGACCAGAGGGAGCTGTCCGGTCCGGCGCGGAGGCGCGCGTATTCCTTCCACCACTCACTCGGCTTCTCTCCCGGAACATCGAAATACCAGATCTCCAGATGATCCGGATCGCTCAAGTAACCGAAGGCCTCTTCCGTGAGTCGCAGGAGAGAGTCCGATGGTGTGCTTCGGAGCGCGATGTCCTGTGATTTCCGGAGCAGGTACGGTGCGGCATCGATCTGATCGATTCGGAGCGTATCGGCGAGGAGCGTGGGATCGGATGGCAGCAGTTGAAAGCGACGACCACCGACCTGAATGTGATCGCCTTGAGGCAGCACCAATGTCGGTGCGAACCGCTGAACGAGCTCCTGGAGCGAATCGCGCCGGCTCTCCGCGATCCCATCCCCGTGTTGGCTATCGCGCGGGTCTCCGTAGAGCGAGTCGGTCGCCGCCCGGGCTCCCACAAGGGAGGGTTTCTGGTCGGGGCGAATCAGCTGCAGATAGGCGCTTCGGGGGTCCCGGGTGGAGGCGCAGCCGAGCGCGAGCAAGGTTGCAGCAAGGAAGGGCCAGAGGAGGGTCTGCGCTGGGTGCGGCGCGCGGCGGCACGGACGGTGCGGCGGCATGGCCCTCGCCTCCGGATGAGACCGATCACGCCCGTTCCAGTGGCGCATTGTACCGCCACGCCGGCGGTATCCACTCGCTATTTCTTTCGCTTGGGGAGAGCGCGGGTGAATTTATCGAAGATCGACGCCAGATTCCTGGATACACCGGGCATGCTTGGGTACGGCGCCTTGTTCTCGTCCGATGCGATCTCGAGCAGCCCTAGCACGGTCTTGGGGCTGAAGATGGTGGAAGACTCCGGCACTCTGGCTTCGTTCACTTCGGAATCGACTGGACGAAACTTCCAGGCCAGCTTGCCGTCATGTAGATCGTAGACACGGAATCCGACATTCACCGTGCGCACCGAGACCTTGAAGGTTTCGGAGTTGTCGGTCCTCAGGTCGAAGTCCGTGTCCCTTTCGGTGGTGTCGTGGGCCTCGTCGTCCATCTCGACTCTCGCCACAACGAGGTAGCGAACGGAATCCCCGAGGGCGGCTCTGATCGAATCGAGCGTCGCCACCGCCAGCTCACCCTTCAGCTGGAACTGAGCGAGCATCGATTCATGGATCTCTTCGCCAACGGCCGAGCGTACACGGTCGGCCCCCATGAGGGGGATGTCGGCACGCGCGGCGCGAAGGGCCTCCTCGAACGCTAGCGCCATCGCTTCTCGGCTCCCAGGCTGGGATGTGGGTCCGTCGACGCGACTCGTTACGCCTCCGATCGCGATGCCGCCCGGAACCAGGTTCTGATAGGTGATCGTTCCGGCCTTGCCGCTCGCCTCCATCGGGGCGGCACAGCTCATCGATGCGACTACGAGGATGGCCACGCGCGCGTTGATGGTCATCGCTCCCTCAGAACGCCACGGCGGCGCAGAGCCCCACGCCCGCCGGACCCACCGACGGCGTGATGCCAAAGCTGACCCGGCTCTGACGAACGTGGTCGTTGTGAACACGAGCCGAGTGCGGCGCTCTCGCGATGTCCCAGAGGATGGACGCTCCGCCGACGATCACGCCGGCGGCCGCGATCGCATTCGACGCGCTGGTGGCCCCACCCTCGGACCCCTCGGTCAGAGCCCCGATGGCGACCCCGGCCCCGGCCAGGAGTCGAATTCCGATTCCCGCGAACGCGGGGCCTGGGCGCTCCGCATAGAAGTGCCCCAAGGCGGGGCCCAGAACCAACGCTCCCACGAGTACGAAGCCCGCCGCCTCCGTTCCATTGCTCTCGAAGACGAGCGGTGCGCACGCGGCTGCGGTCGCCGTGCCCAGGACCGAGATCAGCAGCGCTGCCCTCTCGGACTTGATTCCGGGAGGCTCCTCCAGACCTGGCCCGGCGGAGGCTAGAGTACTGTCCTCCCGCGCGGGAGGCCCGCCGGTCGCCTGTGCACCCGCTCGATCAGAGAGAAGCAGAGCGAGGCCTGTCCCACAGAGCATCAGCGCAACCGAATGGCGCAAGCAGACCTCCGTACTCCGGCGGGCCGTCATGCAGCCCGCGGGCTGGGGAACCGATTCCAAGGGGGATACGTGCCTCCGCTGGTAGGAACGCAGCGGAGTCACGATTCCGCACATGATCGCCTCTCGGCGATCTACGGGCGGTCGTGGGGGAGGTCGATCGGTGCCGGGCCAGCCGGCTCAGGGTTCTCGTCGGGGGGCGTGTGCTCGGAGGCCTCGGGGGGAGCATCCTTGGGGGCCTCTCGCCGTGCCTGGCGCTCCTCGCGCTTCTTGGCTGCCTTCTCCAAGCGCTTTTGCTCTTTCTGCCGCTTGAGGAACGATGGTCTTCGAATCGAGCCCATGCACGGGCCTCCTCTTGTGTGACCTCACGACCGCGCCTTCAGTCCCAACGCTCTGCTCACAGATTCGTTATGGGAATCCGCTCGACTTCCTTGGCGTTGAGGTAAGCGTTCGGATCGTGGTGGAGCGCGCCTTCCGGCAGGAAGTCCCAGTGGGGGCCCAGGTCCCGCTTGATGCGATTCACATAGAACTCCGGCAGGCTCCCGCCCTTCCCCTCGAAGTAGGCGCCGAACGACGCGTCGTCGTCCAGCATCCGGCGTACGGTCCTGTGATACCGGATACGTCCGAATCCCTCCGTCGAGACCGCACGCACGACGTTCATCCATCGCGGGATGGGCTCGGCGATCGCGTGATAGCGGTTCCAGATGGCCTGCCACGAGAACGTGTATCGCGTGAGATCGACGACGTGGTCGTAGAACTCACGCCACGCGTAGTTCCTGGGCTTCACGTTCATCGCATGATTGTTGTTGAGGAAATGGAACGGGAACCCGAGAACGCGGCCGTCCCGCTGTAGCTCCAGATTGAGCGGGGCTGCCTGGCCGAACGCCGTGAGGAGCGAGTAGCCCGGGAAGGCGCCTGGGGTCATGTCCACGAACTGCTTCGTGAGCTCGAAGGGCTCGGCGCCCTCGTCCACATCCAGCCCGAGGACGAAGTTCGTCTGCACGTAGGGGATGTATCGCTGGATCATGTTCACGTGCTGCGAGACCTGACGCACCTTCTCCGATCCCTTCATGGCGCTGCCCGTCCCCGCCTTGTTCCCCAGGGAGTACCAGGACTCGATCCCGGGCAGGATCGCCTTGAAGCCGTTCTTCTTCATGCGAACGAGGTGAGGCTCGGAGAGGAGGGACAGGCTGCTCTCCGCCAGGAAGTCGACGCTTCCCGGAGGGACGGCGCCCTCGATGACATTCATGTAGTCGTTGAAGCGGACGCCGAAGTTCGGGTCGTGCCAGGCCACGCGCGGCCGCTTCATCTTGGTCCGAAGGAATCGTAGGTCCTCATGGATCTGCTCGAAGCCGAGCGGCTGGTAGGCCACCGTCGAATCGATGCAGAAAGGACAGGTGTAGGGACAGCCGAGGCTGCCGATCATGGGCACGATCTTGATCGTCGGCGCCTTCGCGATGATGGGCTCGATGAACTTCCACCGCTCCCGGACGCCCGGCAAGGACTCGGGGTGCCGTTTCGCGCTCAGATGGACGCCAAGGGGCCGCTGTGGAGCGCAATCTCGAAGCACGGACCGCAAAGTCTCCTTGTCCGTGAACCCAAGAACGTAGTCGAAGTACTTGCGCGCGTCGTCGGGATAGCACCGCGCGTGAGGGCCCCCGAGAACGGTCACGACGCCCTTCTGACGGAAGCGATTGCTGATGGAATAGGAGAGCTGCGCGGCCTGGGTGAAGGCGCTGATCATGAGGATGTCGATACCTTGCGGAAGGAGATCGGCAAGGTCCTCGAATCCGGTGTAGCAGACCAGATGTACCTCATGCCCCTCTTCCTCGCACCACACAGCGATGGCCTGGGGCATGATGCTCGCGAGATTCGCGTGCATGAGACGCGCGTAGAGAGAACGGGTGGGTGCTCGGGCGACGAGGTCGACGATTCCGATCCGGAGCCGCCCCTTCAAGGCAGCACGTCCGGGATCGGCTTCAGCTCGGTGAACCAGGCGCCGACCTCGAGCAGCGTCGGAATGCCCCCCTTGAGCCTCAGACCGGCGCTCACGTCGTTCAGGCGTCTCACCAGGGTCTCGGGCGTGTACTTGGAGAGGCTCCTCCGTCCGATCACGCCCGCGGCCACAAGTAGTCCTACGTACTTGGGGCCGACACCCTTCATGCGCGCCATGCGCGCCATCGACACTAAATTGGTCAGAGGTGCGAGGCCGATACCGGTGGACGTCGCGGTCCGGGACAGCTTGGCGGGATCGTTCCACAGGTGCATCAGATCGTTGGTGGTCTGAATGCCCGATTCGTGGAGCCTCACGATGTAGTCCTGATTGACCCCATGGAGATCGGCGAGCTTGTAATTCATCAATTTCCCTCCAGATGGCCAAGGAGGCGAGACCGGCGGGTGGGTGGTTCCGGTCGGTAGTGAGGGCCGTTCGCCGTTGGATCGCGGCCAGCGGGATCTCCGCCACCACGACCCCTGCAGTATGGGTACCTCTGCGCTCTACCACAAGATGAATCGGGAAGAGCTTCCCGAAAGACGTGCCTAACCGTACATGCGAAGCATCGCGGCTGAGGGCCGCGCAAGGAGCGGCATGCTAGCATGGTTGGATGAGCCCATCGCCACCTGTCGCCTATCACGACGGGGCGTTCCTCGACAGCGAGGAAGCCCGGCCGGTTCGCATCCTCTCCGAATATCTCCAGCCACTGGAAGTCTTCCGGCGACGGCGCGTCCACGACACCATTGTGTTCTTCGGCTCGGCCAGGCTTCGGGAAAGCGACCCGCTCGGTCGCTACTTGGCGGACGCTCGAGAGCTCGCGCGCCTGGTCACCACCTGGTCGGAGGGCCTGGGTTCTCCTGCCCACCGTTTCGTGGTCTGCACGGGTGGCGGCGGCGGAATCATGGAGGCTGCGAACCGAGGTGCGGCCGAGGCGGGTGGGCGGACCATCGGCTTGAACATCGGCCTGCCCCACGAGCAACGCCCCAACGCCTATATCACTCCGGGGCTCTGCTTCCAGTTCCACTACTTCTTCATGCGGAAGCTCTGGTTCGCGTACGTCGCACGCGCCGTCGTGGCGTTTCCAGGGGGTTTCGGGACCCTGGACGAGCTCTTCGAGTTCCTGACGCTCATCCAGACCGGCAAGCTCGACCGGCCCGTGGTCGTTCTCCTGTACGGCTCGAGTTACTGGAACGAGATCGTCAATTTCAAGGCGCTGGCGCGACACGGGATGATCGACGAGGCGAACCTCGATCTGTTCCGCCTCGTGGACAGCCCGACCGAGGCGCTCGAAATCCTGAAGCAAAGGCTCGTCACCCGGATGGACGCCACAACTCCTGCGATCGCGTCATCGATCACTCCCCCGGAACGGGGCGAGCCATGAGCACCGTGAGGGAAAACCAGCGCGCGCTCCTCTTGCGGGTGGCGCGGCAGGCCATGATCGAGCGCGGTCTCGAGCCGGAATTTCCGGCCGCGGCGCTGGCCGAGGCGCAAGAGACTCAGGCTCCGTCGCCCCCGTTCGGCGCGGACGTGCGCGACCTGCGCACGCTCGTCTGGTGCTCGATCGATAACGACGATTCGCGTGATCTCGATCAGCTCACCGTCGCCGCGCCAGCTCCCGGCGGCGGCACCCGGATCATGGTCGCGATCGCAGACGTGAGCGCTTCGGTGACGCCGGGCTCCGCGGTGGATGCCCACGCCGGCGTCAATACGACCTCGATCTATACGGTCCCGAGGATCTTCCCCATGCTCCCCGAGCGCCTCAGCACGGATCTCACCTCGCTGGGCCAAGACCGGGACCGGATGGCTATCGTGATCGAATGCATGGTCGGCGACGATGGTTCTCCAGGCGCCTCGAGCGTCTACCGCGCGGCGGTGCGCAATCGGGCAAAGCTTGCCTATTCGAGCGTGGGCGCCTGGCTCGAAGCCCGGGGAGAAATGCCCCCGGCGGTCGGCACCGTCGCGGGGCTGGCCGAGAACCTCCGGCTGCAGGACCAGGCGGCCCAGCGTCTCAGGGCTCAGCGCCAGGAGCGCGGCGCCTTGGAGCTGGAAACGATCGAGGTGCGCGCTCGCTTCGAGGGCGACGAAGTGAGCGGGCTCGTAGCCGAGGAGCGCAATCGAGCCAAGGAGATCATCGAGGACTTCATGATCGCCGCGAACGGGGTCATCGCGCGGTTTCTGACCGAGAGCCGCTTCCCGGTCATGCGCCGCGTGGTGCGCTCACCCGAGCGATGGCAGCGCATCGTCACGATCGCCCGCCAGTACGGCGACGCGCTTCCTCCCATGCCCGACGCGAGCGCGCTGCATCATTTCCTGGTCCGGCGCCGTGCGGCGGATCCGCTCCGCTTCCCCGACCTCTCCCTTTCGGTCATCAAGCTGCTCGGTCGGGGCGAGTACGAAGCCAGCTTCCCCGGACAAGAGGCCCAGGGGCACTTCGGACTCGCGGTGACCGATTACACCCATTCGACCGCGCCGAACCGCCGCTATCCCGATCTCGTGACCCAGCGGCTGGTGAAGTCGGCGCTCGCGGCGCAACCAGTCCCCTACGATCGCCCGACGCTCCAGAACCTCGCGGCTCACTGCACCCAAAAGGAGGACGACGCCGAGAAGATCGAGCGGCTGCTGCGCAAAGCGGCCGCGGCGTGGCTCCTCAGCAGCCGTATCGGCGACGAGTTCGACGGAATCGTCACGGGCGCGTCCCCCAAGGGGACGTGGGCGCGCGTCTTCGACCCGCCGGTCGAGGGGCGCGTCGAGCAAGGGGCGGCGGGCCTCGACGTCGGCGACCGTGTGCGTGTGAAGCTCATCCACACGGACCCGGAGCGCGGCTTCATCGACTTCGCGCGGATCAGCCGTTGACGCCGGTCTCATCAGCCGTGGAGGGGACATGAGTGATGTATCACGAGTATTTCTAGACGACTCGCGCGCGTTCCTGACCCGGGCCTACATGCCGAAGATCGAGCGCTGCGTGTCGCGGCTGACCGAGGAGCAGATCTGGTTTCGCGGCGACGAGGCATCGAACAGCATCGGCCATCTGCTCCTGCACCTGACCGGCAGCACCCGGTACTGGGCGATCGAGGTCATCGGCGGAAGCTCGATTGGCCGCATTCGTCAGGCGGAGTTCGATCCACCGGCCCTCGTTTCGCGCGATCGGCTCATGGCCGATCTCCGGGCGGTCGTGGAAGAGGTCGATCAGCTGCTGGCGCAGATGTCCGCGGTGGTCCTACTCGATGAGCGCACGGCTCGGAAGGAGCGCTGCACGGTTCTGTGGTGTGTCTACCACATCGTCGAGCACTTCAGCATGCACACGGGCCAGATCATCTCGATGACCAAGGCGCTCGTGGGCGATCTCTCCCAGGAATCCCTCGGCATCACCGGCCAAGAAGCCTCTTCTTGAATTTGTCTCCCGGCGCGGGCTTCGGACCGAGGGCGCAGGCAAAGAACGCATCGGCGAAGGGCTTCCCGGGGAGGGAGCCCACGAAGACGCCACCGATATCGACGGTGGACCCTTGCCCGGGCATGTAGGTCACGATGATCTCATCGCCGGGGAGGAAATCCCGAGTCCACCCGTAGAGGGTCTCGAACTGCTGACGGACGTCAGCGCTCGCCTCCGGACTGTTCTCCCGAAGGCCCTTGCTCCAGGTCTTGCAGATCCGCTTCGCACTGACGTTGCGGAGAAAATGGGTCATCGACCTGCGCGGAAGATCCGACTCGAGGATCTTCTGGGCATCGCACTCCAGGTGATCGAGCCAGAGACCCGACACCAGGAACTGCATCCCAAATTTCTTGTAAACAGCGACGCCATTGAGGGTAAGGAGTGCGTCCTGGACTTGAATGGAGTCGGGCATCTCCGTGCCCGCCACGGTGCGAGCCTTCGCGGGGGGAGGAGCAAGCAGAGGCGCGATGAGGAGGAGGAGTGCGATCGTCTTGGGAATGGTGCCCTCGCAGTCGTCGAAGCGTTCCCGGCCGGCTCCGCCCCGGAGCTTCGATGGACTGTTCGAGGGCGTTGCTCCCTTGAACACCGGAGGGCTGAAGACTGACTGAATGATATACCGCTGCGAGCCCTGCCGCTCGCACCTTTTGTTCGCCCCCGAGGCTAAACCGGTGCGAACACGCAGCATCGAGCGGCTGTTTCACTGGTCGCCGGCCGAGCCCTGATCGGCACGAGTGGTGTCCGGGAAGAAGGCCGCCCGCGCCGGGCCCGCCAGCTCCACGCGCAAGGAGTCCGAGGGCGGCAACGCTTCGGGCGAGAGCCAGCCCTTCGCGATCATCGCACGGCCGATGAAGTGCATCTGCGCCCTGACATAGCCCCGCAGTGTGCCGCTGGAGTCAAAACGCCAGCGCCAGCGGCTCGGAGACGGGATGACCGTCGCGAGGAACAGTGACTGATCGAGCGTGAGGTCGTGCGCGTCGCGATCGAAATAGAAACGCGCGGCCTCGTCCGCGCCGTGGATCCCCGGGCCCCACTCGATGATGTTGAGGTAGATCTCGAGCAGGCGCTCCTTCGAGACCCCGGTCAGGTGCTCGAGGATCCAGGCCAGCACGATCTCCTGGCCCTTGCGGGAGAGCGTCCGCGCGTGGCCCGTGTAGAGATTGCGCGCGAGCTGCATCGTGATCGTGCCTGCCCCGCGTCGATAGGCGCCGGATTTGATGTTCTCGGCGATCGCGTGCTTCATCGCCTCGGTGTTGAACCCGCGATGGTGAAAGAACCCGCCGTCCTCGTTCGTGACGACCGCATGGACGAGATCGGGCGAGATGGCATCGAGCGTCCGGAAATGCGGATTGTTCACCGACAGATCGCGGACCGCCCGAGCGCCGCGCGGCAATAGAACGACAGCGACGAATGGCTCGTTCAGCCCGAGCAGCCGCAGGCGGGTCCGGGCGGGATCGAGCACCAAGTGGTGCGGGACGACGTCCGCTTCGAACCGTACGCTATCCGGCCGCGCGAGATCGAGGTCGAACGCCACACTATGGTCCCACGAACCGCGGACTCCGACGTCGAGCAACGGCCCGAGCACCGCCGGCGGCAAGCTGCGCTTGATTTGCTCCTCCGTCAGGTTGTCCGCGCGCACGGCGAGGTGAACGACCGGGCCGCGGCTCGCGAGCCGGCCCTGGACCCACAGTGGGAGCCGGCCGATCGTGAGCCGTGTGCTATCGCCGATCGTGACGAGACCACGGCGGTAGTTCTGGCGAAGGTTGCCCTCCGCAGTCATGAGCAGCGTATCCGTCCGCGCGTGAGCCGAATCCGTGATCAAGAACCGGGCGCCCCCGCGGATGCGATCCTCGTGGTTGTAGGTGAACGTCGCGTTGAACGGAACCGCGTCGTCGAATTGGAGCGACCCGGTCGTCGAGAATCGGATGCCGCCCGCGACCGGCTTGAGGTCGAGCCGCGCGATCCTGAGTCCTCTGATCCAGGAGTCCTCGCCGTCCCCGGTCGAAATATCGACGTCGTTCAGCTCGAGCCGCGGCAGCCGGCGGGCGGGCGCGGACAGGAGCCGCACCCACGATTCGGCCGAGTGCCGGAGACGCGCCGCGCGGGCCGGATTCTCCTTCGACGCGCGCCCGGCCGGGCGGTCGTCCTCCACGAGCGTATCGACCTCCGCCGCATTGCGCGCCGGCAGGCGGATCTGTGCATGCCAGAGGCCGAGGCTCCCGACACGGGGGCGCAAGGTCCAGAGCGAGCCGAGGTCGATCGCGACCGCGACCGAGTCGGCTCGGAACAGCGAGTCGGGGGCGCTGTCTTCCCGTGCGCGCGCGGCGACGACTCGGCTGAGCCCCACTCGCCCGAGTCCGGACACCGCGAGCTTCCGCCACGAGACCGTGAGCCCGCGGGCCGCGGCGGCCGCTCGAATGCGCCCGGCCGCGAAGTGGGCCACGATCGGCCCGAGCGACAACCCGGCGATCACGACCGCAGCGAGGAGGGCGAGGACAGCGCGGACGCGCGCGGTCATGCTCGCAGGCATCGGGGCGAGGGCGTGCCTGAACCCTGGGTCACGTCGAACGACTCATCCGACCGGAGCCACCACCGGATTGAAGGTATCTTCCGACCCCCGCTTGAAGCCGCTTCCACCCAACTCCTGCGTATCGCCCAGGGCCAAATCGCTCTTCAACAAGGATAGCAAGGAGCGCGAATCCCATGGTGGGAGAGGGCCAAGGGAAGCCCCACAGGCGAGGCCTTGACCGGAGGCGGCCCGCGGCGCCAGGTAAAGAGACCGCCTCTGCATGCCGATGATTTCCCATGGAACCCATCGAGATGCGCCGCAAAAGCTCCGGGCCTCGGCCTTCCAAGGGAGATTCAGGGATGTTGAGATTTTGTCTTCTCGGGGCACTGCTCTTCGTGCCCGTCGTCAGCACGGCAGCGGACATTTCGGTCGGGGGCGTGTCGCTGCAGATCCCGAGTCCGGAGGGGTTTAGCCCCGTGACGCCGCAAATGGCCGAGTTGTATGAGCTGCAGAAACAGTTTGTGGCTCCCACGAATGACGAGTTCGTAACGTTCATTCCGGACAGCGAAGTGTCCACAGCGCTGTCCGGTCAAATCCCTGACATGTCGAGGCGTTTCACTGTTCAAACAGCCAAGAGCTTGACCGATGCGTCGATATCCACTTCGGACTTCAACAGATTGAAGACCTTCAGCAAGGCTCAGAACGATGAGCTCCGGAAGCAAGTGGACAGGGAAATCCCGGGCTTGATGAAGAAGATCAGTGATGGGCTGGCGGAGAAGTACGACGTAGACCTGGCCCTCTCGGCCTCCCAGATGGTGCCGTTGCCGGTGCATGAAGAATCCGACCGCACGCTGGCGCACTCATCTCTCGTGAAATACAGCATGAATGATGCGGTGGGAAATCCGACTTCCTATGTCGTGGCCGTCACGGCCACCTATGTGCATGTAAAGGACAAGGTCTTGCTTCTCTACTCGTACGCTGAGGAAGCCGGCCTTGAGTGGAGCCGTGCCGCATCCAAACAATGGGCCCGTGATGTTGTGCTCGCCAACCCATCAGACCTTCACGGGTCCATGAAGGAGTCGCCGCCATCTGGTCTCGGAATGAACTGGAGCTGGGTCGCCGGAGCGCTGGTTGGGGCTATCGTCGGCCCGCTGATCGTTGGCTGGGCAGTCAGCCGTAACAAGGCCAGCTAACAACCTGAGCCTTGGCAACGCCAGGTCAGGCAGACACCTCCCCTAGCACCTCGACCACGCGCATGACCTCTTCGAAGCGCGTGGTGAGGGGCGCCGGAGTGAGCCGGAGAATGCTCGGGGGCCGATAATCGGCCACGACGCCGCGCGATTCCAACGCGGTCGTGATGGCGGCAGGATTCCCCGGGCACTCCACGGCGACATGGCCGCCTCGTCGCTCCGGGTCGCGCGGGCTCCCGACCCTCACTCCGGTCACGCTCTCCTCCAGCAGCCCGTCAACGCATTCGATCAAGAAGGACGTAAGGGCGACGGATTTCTCGCGAATCCTGCCGATGCCGGCAGCCTCAACCAGGTCGAGCGCGCCCCAGAGCGGGGCGGCCGCGAGGATCGGAATCGTCCCGATCTGCCACGCCGCCGCACCTGGAGCTGGAGCGTGGCGGCCGCTCATCTCGAACTTCGCTTCGACGGTCTGGCCCCACCACCCCGGCAGCGCCGGTCGAATCGCGCTGTGGCGGCGGCTCAGAAAGAGGCCCCCCACGGCGCCGGGGCCCGCATGGAGGTACTTGTAGTGGCACCAGAAGGCGGCATCCGCCCCGATCCGGTTCAGCTCGACCGGCACCGCACCCACGGCGTGGCTCAAATCCCAAATCACCCGCGCGCCGGCCGCGTGGGCCGCGCGGGTCAGCCGCGCCATGTCGAACCGCTGGCTCGTGCGAAACAGAACCGCCGACAGCACCAGGAGCGCTGTTTCCGGTCCCAGTGCAGACTCGATGTCCTCTTCCTCGATCACGCCGCCTTCACGCGGCGGGATCAGCCGGAGCGAGTGGTCGGGATCGCGCCCTTGCAGGGCGATCTGGCCCGCGAGCGCGTGGAGATCCGAGGGAAACTCCGTCGCGGCGGCGACGATGGCGTGACGGGTCTCGTCGGGCCGGTAGAACGCCGCTACCAGGTGATGAAGGTTCACGGTGGTGGAGCCAGTAACGACCACTTCTTCCGGCGCCGCACCGACGAGTGCCGCGACCCGGGCCCCTAGCCGCTCTCCATAGTCCACCCAGGGCGGGGCCGCCTCGATCCACGCTCGGGCCGCCAGACGCTTCCATTGGTCCAGCGCGCGCAGGAGGGCAGCCTCGGCGTCGCGTGACAGGAGGCCCAGCGAGTTCCCATTGAAGTAGAGGACGTCCGGGTCGCAGAAGAATCGCTCTCGAAACGAGGCGAGGGGATCGCGCGCGTCCAGCTCTCTCGCCTTCGCCCGCAACGTCGCCGCCATCGGCCCTTCATCGGCCCGTGCGATCCGGGCCGTCACCGTCGCGCTCTCCTGCGCGGTTCCGAGCCCCGTCCGGTGGAGAAGTGCCTTCGGTACGCCGTCGGCGACGTGCGAAGAACACGGCGGAAGTGAAGTCGCAGCGTCTGGGCCGTGCCGAAGCCGACGCTCGCGGCGACCTCCTCCACGCTCGCGCGGGCGCCCTCCAGCAGGCGCTGGGCCGTGAGCACCCGCTGGCGGTTGAGCCACGCATGAGGCGTCGTGCCCAGCTCGGCGTGGAATCTACGTAGGAAGGTGCGCGGCGAGAGCGCCGCAACACCTGCCAGGTCGTTCACGCCGAGCGTCTCGTCCAGGTGGGCGAGCGCCCACTCCAGCGCCTTGGCAAGGCCGCCTCCCGGCTCCTTGGGAACGGGCTCGGCGATGTATTGCGCCTGGCCTCCGTCCCGGTGGGGCGGCACGACAAGCCGCCGCGCCACCTGGTTTGCGACCTCGGCTCCGTAGTCGAGACGCACGAGATGGAGGCAGAGGTCGATGCCGGCGGCGCTCCCCGCCGACGTGAAGATCCGCCCCTGCTCCACGTAGAGCACGTCGGGCTCGACACGGATCGATGGATAACGCTCTCGCAGGATATCGGTGTAGCGCCAGTGGGTCGTGGCCCGCTTTCCGTCGAGCAGGCCCGTCGCGGCGAGCACGAACGCCCCCGAGCAGATCGAGACCAGCCTTGCTCCTCGCGCGTGGGCCCGCCGAAGCGCCGACAGGAGTCGGGACGGCGGAGTCTCGAGCGGGTCCCGCCATCCGGGCACGATGATCGTGTCCGCCGTGTTCAAGAGCCCAAGTCCGTGCTTGGAGCGGAACTCGATGGCGCCGGTCGCGCGAAGCGGGCCCCGCTCCAGCGCGCAGACCGAGAATGCGTACCAGGGAATGGCGAGCTCCGGCCGCGGTAGCCCGAACACCTCGGTGGCAATGGCGAGCTCGAAGAGCGCGAGGCGGTCGTACGCCACGAGGACGACACGATGCCGTGATCGGGGCGCGGAGGCTACCCCTCGCTTTCGGCGGGTCGGAGGCATGGCACTACTTTAGCGACCAATGTCATTCACGCCTAGCGCCAAGGCTGGAAGGACGACGGCCTCGGGCTGGAGTTGGGCGGGTGAGAGGGTGGAGTCCCCGATGGTGGGCCGTCTTCTCGACGCGAAATCAGTCCGTGCGCTCGGCCACGGCGACCACGAGGCCCGTCAGGATCTCGTCCAGGCCTGGAATTCGAAGCAGGGGTGTGAGAGGTCGCAGTTTCGGAGGGGTCCACTTCATCCACTTCCGAAGCACCAAGCCTGGCTCATCGAGCAGCAATTTGCGGAACTGGCGTAGCGTCATCCTGTTGAGATGACTGTCGAAGTAGGCGATCTGCTCCTCCGCACGCCGCGCCTCCTCCTGGGCTCGGACAGGGTCGAGGCCCTTTCCCCGGCGACGGGCCAGCTCACGCAGAGTGTCCGCGAGCGTGTCCCGCGAAAACATCAAGTGGCACCACGGCACGAATAGGCTGTCGTACAGGTGTGACCCCAGGGGCGATCCGAAGGGGCCGAACACGGCGACCAATCTGCCGCCCTTTCGAAGGGCCCGCCGCATCTCCGATAGCGAGCGGCCAGGCTGTGGAAGGTGCTCGAACGTGTCGGTGCTGACGACGAGATCGAATGAGCCGGAGCGAATCGGAAGCCTGGAGGCGTCTGCCGCGACGAAGTCATTCCCATGGACACCACGACTCCTCGCGAAATCTGCGCCAGCCCGGACATTCTCGGGGGTCAGATCCACCCCTACGACACCCACGCCACGCTCGGCGAAGGCAACGCTCTTTCCCCCCAAGCCACAACCCACGTCCAGTATCCGTTGGCCAACGAGCGATACCCCCGCAGCTTCCATGAGACTCATCTGATAGGGGGCCTCGTCGTATTCCCATTGGGCATAGGCGTCGGGCGTTGCCCGTTCCGGAAAATGTGGACGCCGGGACATGCGATTCAGCAAGAGGAGAAGATGGGTTGCAGCACGCTGCATGAGCTCGTCGCCATCGCCGGGATCGGGACCACGCCGACCGGCACGCGTGGGCTAGCCGGGGTACTTCCCCGTGATGTAGTCGGTGAGATACTGGATCTCGAACTTCCGGTCTTGGGAGATCTGCTTCACCAGGTCCCCGATCGATACGAGACCTGCGAGCTTCCCGCTGTCGACGACCGGAAGATGTCGGAAACGCTGGTCCGTCATGATCGCCATGGCCTCTTCCACCGACGTCGTGGGATGCACGACGACGATCCGGCTGGTCATGATCTCCTGAACCTTCGTCGTCTTGGAAGTGCGCCCCGCGAGCGCGATGCCCCGCAGGTAGTCCCGCTCTGTGATGATGCCGCGAATCTCTTGCCCCTCGGTGACGAGGAGGCAACCCGCGTTGTGCTCCACCATCCTCTTCACGGCTTCAAAGACCGTCTCCATTTGGCCGATCGTGTAGACCTGTGATCCCTTCTTGGCGAGAATGTCCCCGATCTTCCCCATCGTGTCCTCCTTGCTCGCGCCAGCGCCTCGTGCCAAGCCAGGCACGTGCCTGATTGAAGTGTACGCCTCGGAAGGAGACCAGGGAAACCTGCCGGGCCCCGGCCACGTATGGGCGGTGTCCACCTGAAGGAGGCCCATGCCTGCCCCCAGCGCCACCGCCGTTCCAAGCAGCCTCCGGCGCCGCGTCTTCTCGGGCACACCGACCGTACGCGGCTGGATCGGCGTCCTTGCCTACTGCGCGCTGATCCTCTTTGGATTCCAGGCGCAGAGCCAGGTCTTCAAGGCGTGGGTGCCGGGGTTGCGCGGGATCCCCTTCTACGTGCTCGTGCGCGTTCTCCAGCTGGCGGAGCTCCTGCTCTTCGCGTGGATTGCTTCGAGGCTCGAGCGGAGATCGTTCGCCGCCTACGGCCTGCCGTGGCGCCCGGCGTTCCGGATCCGTTTCTGGCAGGGGGCGGCCTTGGGGATCGCCTCGCTCAGCGCCCTCGTGCTCACGCTGTCCGCCCTGGGGGGGTTAGGACTCACGCTGCCGCAGCGCGTGGGTCCTGAAGCGCTGCTCGTCGGCGCCGGCTACCTGCTGCTCTTCGTCGTGCTCGGCCTGCGCGAGGAGTTCCTCTACCGTGGCTACGGGCTCTCGACCCTCGCGCGGAACATCGGTTTCTGGCCCTCCGCGATGATCTGGTCAGGGTGGTTCCTGGCATCCCACGCGGGTAACTCGGGCGAAACCGCGCTGGGGCTCGCCACGGTCGGGCTCTTCGGCCTGTTCGCCTGTCTCCTGCTTCGACGCACGGGAAACCTGTGGATGCCGATCGGTTTCCACGCCGCCTGGAACTGGGGCCAGACGTTCCTGTTCGGGGTGAGCGACAGCGGTCACGCTGCGGCCCCGGGCCACTTCTTCACGGCGAGCGTATCGACGAACGCGCCAGCATGGTTGTCGGGCGGTGCCACGGGGCCGGAGGGGAGCGCACTGGGCGTGGCGCTGGTGGCCATGCTGATTCTCGGATTGGCCCGGTATGGACGCCAAGCGTCGGCGTCGGCGTCACCTCTCCGCCAGCGATAGACTCGAGTCCCCGCTTTTACAACCTGTGCCCTACCCATGCCGATAGGGCCACCCACATCTACGTATTTCCCCGCGTGTCGCTGTTTCTCAACACTGTGCGTGTCCAATCTCCCCACCCAAGCAAACGATTCTTGCGTTGACCGTGGTTCCGATCAGGGCCGACGCTTCACCAGTCGGCGTGCAGAAGCTGGAAGCGATCGGCTCGCAATTCCAACAAGCTCCGCACCTATCTCCCCACCGCGCGCTGCGCCGACCTGGGCCACGGAAGCTCCCCGGGACTATTTGCTTCGGGCGCGAAAGGAGATCCCCATGAAGACAGCTTCGTGTTTCCGAGTCTTGCTGCTCCTGTCTCTCTTGGCAGCCCTGCCATCGATTCCAATACGCGCAGACGCCCAGTATCTCTATCTAGATCTTGACGGCGATGGTCTGCACACGCCTACCGACGTCCTCAACGGGCTCCCGGTCACCGCGCACATCTATCTTCGCACCGACAGGAATCGGGACGGCAGTTCAACCGCATGCCCATCGGGGCCTCAGCCACTTTCGATCGGCTCTCTCGAGTTCATCCTCCATGCCTCAGCTCCAGTGACATGGGGTGCGCTCGCCGCGGGCAGCCTCTTCGGCGCTGCGACGATCACGGATCACAACGCCACCGATTTCTACGCCGGGTATTTCGATTCCACCGATGTTTTCCTACCACCCGGCCAGTACCAGGTCGGAACGCTCACGATCACGCCGATTGCCCCGGTGGGCAACCCCCTGCTGACCTTCGCAGCCTCGACGCCACTCTCCGCGACTTATCTCACGTCGTTTGGCTCGCAATGCAGAGGGCTGGACGACGATTACACGCTGAAGCTCGGTCGGGAGTGGCACGATGCGGCCGGCACGTTCGCCACACTCCTCGCCACGGTGAGCGGCACGGTCTTCAAGGATTCGAACGGGACCTCGTCCGGCAACTGCCAGCTGGACTCCGGTGAGCCGGGACTGCCCGGATGCAGGGTCATGCTGAATCCCGGCGGTCAAACGGTCCTCACGTCGTATGGCGGCTCCTATCAATTCCTGAACGTTCTGCCGGGCTCCTACACGATCTCGATTTCTCCGCCGACATCTTGGGACCAGACGTGCCCGCCTGGCAGCGCCGGGCAACCGGTGGTCGTCCTGCCAACCCAGACCTATCCGAACCTGAATTTCGGTGTGAAGCCGAGCAACATGCCGCCGACGCTCAACCCTGTCCAGAACCAGGTCATGGCCTTGGGAGGGCTGAAGGACCTACCGTTGACCGCGTCCGATCCCGATGCAACCCCACTCAATTTCTCCCTCCTCAACGGCCCTAGCTTTGCCTCGGTCACGACGACCGGGCCCACGACCGGCAACCTGCATTTGGCGCCAAGCATGAGCGATGCGGGAACGCATGGGTTGACCGTGGCCGCGTCCGACGGGACCTTCGACTCCCGACGAAGCGCCACGATCAGGGTCCTGAACGCGACCGGGGTCGCTTCCGACCCTACGACCGGGAAGTTCCATGTCTCACTCTCGTCGAATCCGATCAACCGGACGAGCGCGCTGATGTTCCGGACGTCCAGGCTCGGCTTCATCCGCGCCAACATTTATGACGCGAATGGTCGTCTCGTTCGCACCCTCAAGGACGCGCCTGTGGCGCCGCCCGGTCGCTACGAGCTTCGAATCGACGGACGCGACGGGACAGGCACTCCGCTCGCATCCGGCGTCTACTTCTTCAAGGTCGAGACGAGCGAAGGCTCCCAGGTCGGCCGTGCGACGGTGCTGAAATGACCCGGGCCGCGTGGTGCCATAATGGCCGCTTGCCGAGATCGGAGGGTAGGATGAGCTCGAGGCTCGGCTGTGTGATCGCCGCATTCATCGTCTGCATGCCTATCGGACTCGCGCGGGCACAGACGCCCGATGTCGCAAAGTCATACTTCGTCCCGGAAGCTGGGGATGTGGGAACGCCCATCGTTGGGCAGGCAGCCCTCAAATTCTTCCGCGCGTGCCCGAACAATGACGGCGGCGCGAGTCTTCCCTCGAATGCTCGCATCCGAATCGTCCTCAAGAACGCGAGCGACGCGCCCATCATGGGTCTCGCCCCCGAGAATATCTATATCAAGCTCAACGGCGGCACGGCCGCTCAGGGGTTCTCCGGAGACGGAGCTGATTCGATCATAGCGAACAGCGTCAACAACACGGACCCTCTCTGTCCCGACCTCCGGTACATGTTCGCCGATGCCGCGACGGACGCGGACGGCGTCACCTACATCACCTTCGCGGGAGCTGCCCCGGGAGTCCCCGGGGTCACGTTCCGGGATCCCAACCGGAAGTGGGGTCACTATGATTCCGAGCTCCCGGTGTATGCGAATGGGGTCCTCCTGCAAGGAAGACTTATCGTTGCCGGAGTCAACGGCGACTATGTCCTTCGTATCAAGAACTTCGATGTGAAGGGCGGAATGGCAAACGGCAACAACCAGGGCGAGGTCGTGTCCTCCGTCGACTACAACACGGTGAAGGGGGGCGTGAATATGGCGGACGCGTTGAGCTACTGGCTGGACTTCGACTCGTCGGGCGATGTGGGCAATGCGGATTTCAACATGTTCACGGCTCACATGTTTCACGACTGCGGCAACCCCATGAGCCCGTAGGGGTCCGACTCGCCCGAAAATCCTGGGCAAGGCCCATCTCATTTGAAGTGATGGAGGCACTGATCGGGGGCATCGCGGGCGGGCGTCTATCGCGCTCGCCCCGGTGCTCCGGCACCTCCGACCGAACGGCTCTGAAGGTCGATCGCGCTCGCCACTATGCCCCGCCGGTGGAGTACAATCCCCCGATCGTTTGACGGACCACCCTGCACGACCGAACCCGGCCGCGGTGGTCCCACGCCGTAACCTTTCAGCCCGGGGGGCTCAAGGATGGCAAGACTCTTCATCTCGCGAGGTTTGGTACTGATCGTCGCTGCGGGCGCGATCATGCTGGGGTGCTCCAAAAAGCAGGCCAGCGACACGAAAGCGACGGCAAGCGCCGACGCCAAGTCGTGGATCGGTGATTTCGACGGAATGTTGGAGCGCAGGAACATCCGGGTGCTCGTACCCTATAGCCGCAGCCTGTTCTTTGTGGAAAACGGAAAGGAGCACGGCCTCACGGCAGACCTGGCGCACGACTTCGGGGCCTATCTCAACCAGAAGCACGCACAGGAGCTCGGCGGGCGGCCGATCACCGTCACCCTCATCCCCACGACGCGCGACAGGCTCCTCACCGGACTGACTGACGGGACGGGCGACATCGCGGGCGCCAACTTGACCGCGACCGCTTCTCGAATGCAAATGGCGGACTTCGTCGCCCCCACGGAGCAGGCGCCCGCCGAGGAGGTGCTGGTCAGCGGGCCTGGCGCCCCAGCGGTCGCGACACTCGCTGGCCTCTCGGGCAAGAAAGTGAACGTACGCCAGGCCTCCAGCTATTTCGAGAGCCTGAACACGCTCAACGACAAACTGACCGGCGAAGGCAAGCCGGCGGTGCAGATCGTGACGATGCCGGACGCCCTCGAGGACGAGGACGTCCTCGACATGTTGAACGCCGGGCTCTTCGATTTCACGGTGGTGGACTCGTGGAAGGCGAAGCTCTGGTCCGAGGTCTTACCGAAGATCAAGGTGCACAACGACCTCGTGCTGCGTAGCGGCGGAACGACTGGCTGGGCGATCCGCAAGCAAAGCCCCAAGCTTCAGGCGGAGATCGAGGGTTTCTACAAGGTGGCGAGCGGCCAGGGACTCATCGAGGCCCGGCTGGCGAACTATCGGGACAACCTCCGCGATCTCTCGAAGAGCTCTTCCGGCCAGGGCTCGAGCAGCTTCGGGCAGACGCTGACGCTCTTCCGAAAGTACGGAAAGCAATATCCCTTCGATCCGCTGATGCTGGCCGCTCAGGGCTTCAACGAGTCACAGCTCAACAGGACAACGGGGGCGGCCGCGAGCGCCACGCAAACCCCGCTTCCCACCGGTGCGACGCTCGAGAAGAATGTCCAGGCCAGCACGAAGTACATCGACCAGCTCATGGCTGGCCATTTCGCGGACGCCAAGCTCTCGCCCACCGATCGCACGCTGTTCACGTTCGCGAGTTACAAGGCGGGCCCCGACAACATCTCGCGCGTGCGCGAGGAGGCGACGAAGCGCGGGCTCGATCCGAACCAATGGTTCAACAACGTCGAGCTGATGGCATCCCAGGAGCTCGGGATGGAGACCACGAGCTACGTCCGGGGCATCTACAAGTACGACGTCGCTTGCGATCTCCTTACCGGGACAGGCACGGTGCAGAAGTAGCTCGCTTCCGACTCATCGAGGCGCGAGGGGCGACGCCGAACGGCGCCGCCCCTCTGCTTTGTAGCGGGCGCACAAATCTCGCGACAGGGACCCCCGTGTTCTGGCATCGTCCACGAACGCGCTCGGGGGGGCAGCGATAACCGCCATGGCGAATCCGAAGATCCAGTTGACCTATCTGTGGACGGATGAAGCGGTCATCCGCGGATGGGGCTCTAGAGCGCTCTCGCCTGAATCCTCAGAACGCCCGTGTAGGTGCCCGTGCCGAGCGTCCGCCCGGTGAGGTCGATGCGGAGATTCAGATTGTCGATGCGGCTGCTGACCTTGTTGATGCCGGTGATGTTGGTCGAGAAGAGAGCGAGGCTCCCGCCGGCCGGGCCGACCGGGTTGGTCTGCGTGAACGCCGTGTACGACGTCGGCGTTCCGGTCGCCATCTGCCCCATGACCCACGAGCTCGGAATGTTGCCGCCCGTGCCGTCCGTCAGTGCCTGGGCTGGGACATTGAAGTACGCATAGAGCCTGACGGCGCCGATCTGCCCCGGATTCAAATTCCAAGCCGTGCGGATGATCGTCGGGACGTCGCCATTCGTGGCCGCGTTCGGGGCGAGGGCGAAGTTCACCGAGGAGCCGCCCGTCACGGTCACTGACAGGGCGTGGTTCAGCGTTGCGGTCAGGTTCACGTTCCCGGTGCCCGAGAGAACCTGCGCCGAAGCCATCGCGGAAAGCGCTGCCGAGGCAACCAGCACAAGGACGCCGCCCAGCAAACGCTCATGGATCCGCACGCTTGTCCCCCGTCGAGGTGGCGGAGCACGCGGCCGCCCCTCAGGGACCGCGGATAATGGAGAGTGATCGGCCTCTCGGATCATCATCTTTAACGCCGATCACGTACCCGGGCCCGGCGGAATGGGCGAGCAGTTGCCCGCTACTTGAGCACCGTCACCCGTTGCACCTCCTCACCCTGCTGGGCCTGAATCTTCACGAAGTAGATCCCAGAGGCCACGCCGCCGCCGTTGGTGCGGGATCCATCCCAGGGGACCACGTGGTCGCCGGCGGGACGGCTCTCGTCCAGGATCGTCTTCACGAGCCGCCCCCGCAC
>DASUFL010000017.1:0-17094 GCA_036274595.1 Candidatus Eiseniibacteriota bacterium
GATAGACCCGTACCATAAAGCGGCCGTCCCGGTCCAGGGACACCGGGAACGAAGCGGCGCGCGTGAACGGATTGGGCTGCACGCGGCCGATCGCGAACAGGCGCGGCGCGCCGCCTGGGCCCACGCCTGCCGTCACCGCGGCGTTCACGGGGCCCGCCGTGCTCGAGGGCTCGCCGTCCCGCGACACCGTGAGCCAGTAGTCGTAGTCCACGCCCGCGGTCACGTGCTCGTCGACATAGGCGCCGTTCCGGGATTCCCAGGGAAGAATCGCGAGCGTCTTCCGACCGTCGTCCACGCTCGCACGCTCGATTTGAACGGTCGAGCCCGTGTCCTCGGACAGGTTCCATTCGAGCCGCACGCCCGGCCGATCCAGGAGCGCGATCGCGTTGAAGCTGTTGATCGCGATCGCCGTCGCGGCGCAGTCGTCCGTGCCGGTCACCTGCACGTCGTCGATCCACCAGCCCAGGCCTTCGTTCGGGGGGACCGACCGGAAGTGGAACGCGAGCTGGACGGGACCGCTCAGGCCGTCGAGCGGAACGACTGCTTCGGCGAACGTCGTCTGCGTGCCGGTCCAGCGGGAGCCGTTCGAGTACCCGCCCACCGGGAAGATCGTCGTCCAGGTCTCCCCGCCGTCGACGGACACTTCCACGTTGAGGCCGTCCACGCCGGGCTCCGTCGAGTAGCGCTGCCAGAAGCGGAGCGTGTCGGCGGGACCGGCGAGCCAGACGGGCTGACTCACGAGGCGCGCGTCCTGCGTCGGCGCGTACGTGTCGAGGTCGCCCGGCTTCCCGAGATGCCACGCCCACGTGCCGCCCGGCGTGTGGTTGTGGCCGGCCTCGCGATGCCACTCGTTCACGCCGTCGCAGCCGAGCGGCACCGAGATCCAGCGGCGGATCGTGCCCTCGAAGGAGTCGCAGATTCCCGTCTTCGCGCCGACCAGGACCTGCACGCTGTCGCTGTCGACGAGGCCCGCGGACGCATGGATTCCGTGCGACACGCTCACGCCCCGCGGATCCGGGGTGGGAAGGATCGTGGCCGTGATGCCGGAGCCCAGGCTGGTCGAGCTTGCAGCGATCGACCCGTACGTGATCGTGTCCGTGTCCACGGTCATGAAGGCGGGCTCGGGCCGGATCTTCGCGCCGAGGGATCCGGTGGCCGTGGGGCCGGCGTTCAGGAGGGGGAAATTGAGATGCACGACCTCGCCCGGCTCGGCGCGCCCGTTTCCGTTGTTCGGGGTCCCCGAAGCGGGAGCGTCGTCGACGACGATGGGCAGACGCCGCACTTCCACGCCGGTCACGAAGAAGCTCGCCGTCACGTCCCCGCCGGCCTCGGCGATGTTCCGGATCGCGACCTGGCTCGGCACGTGGAAGCAGGAGGTCGCGCTGCTCGGACACGAGTTGCCGTTGAACGCGGTGGTGCCGAGCGGGCC
This sequence comes from Candidatus Eiseniibacteriota bacterium, assembly GCA_036274595.1. GTDB lineage: Bacteria > Eisenbacteria > RBG-16-71-46 > SZUA-252 > SZUA-252 > WS-9. The sequence continues at coordinate 1,430 of DASUFL010000017.1, forward strand.
CGGCCACGCGTCGTACCGATCGCCCCGATTGCCGTTCACGGAGGTGGACACGCCGCAGACCTCCTCCGTGCCGAGCGCGCCCGCGGGTAGGTCGAGGTTCTGGCTTCCAGGACGCCCTCCCTGCTCGGGCCCTCCCGCTTCGACCACGTCCACCATCTTGTGCGCCGGGTTGTCATTGTCGGGGCGGTTCTCGTCGATGTGGTAGATCACCAGGCCGTGCGCGGGGCCGAGTCCCGCCTCGATCGAGGAGCGGACGAGCGTGGAGTCGAAGCCGACCGGCTGCCGGTTCTCCACGAGGAAGTATTCGTTCGACTCGTGGCCGTTCGTCCACAAGCGGAAGACCTGGCCCGAGCTTTCGACCGGCGGGATGGTCACGCCCGACGAGTCCTGCGTCACCCAGGTCGGCACGACCCAGCCGAGCCGCGCCTTGCACCACGCCGACATGTGCGCCGGCGTCGTGCCCGGCGCGTGCGCGGGGGAGTGCGTGTAGAGCCCGTACGCCATGAGATCCCACTCGCCGTCGCCCGAGCTCTGGTTGTCGTCCAGGTCGTAGAGGTCGGGCAGCCCCAGAATGTGGCCGAACTCGTGGCAGAAGACGCCGATCGAGATGAGATCGCCCGCGCTGTAGTAGGCCGAGTTGAGCCCCCACTCCTCGGGCTCCGACGTGAATGCGAAGAGCGTGGTCCCGTCCAGCGTGAGTCCGCCAGGGAGGTTCCATTTGAGCGACCAGATCTGGTCGACGCTCCCCGTCTCCTCGCCGCCCGGCCCCGCGTGCACGACGAACACGCCGTCCACGAAGCCGTCGCCGTCGCCGTCGAACTGGGACCAGTCGATGTCCGGGTCCGCGAGGAGCATCGCGTCCTGCGCCATCCCCGGCGCATTCGTGGGGAAGGCGCCGAGTCCCGACTGCCCGTTCACGTAGTACGAGTAGGGACGGGGCGCCGTGTACCAGCGCGTCACCACGCCCTGCACGTCGAGCTGGTTGCGCGAGACTTCGCGATAGTAGTCGCGGAAGCTTCCCGTCGGACGCGTGCCGACGCTGAAGAGGAGGCTGTCGTACGCCTCGGGCGGGTGCGCCAGCGTGTCCGCCGCGAGGTCGGGGAACTGAAGCAGGATCACGACCACTTTCTTGATGCCGGTCGTGGTCGCGCGCGCTTCCGCGCGATCCACCTCGGGGGCGCGGTGGAGCTGTGGGTAGAGGGCGCGGGCGCGCGACACCATGCGGGTGCCCGGCCCCGTGTTGTCCAGAGGAGGCGCGGCGTGAGCGGCGGTCGCGCCCAGGGCCAGGCACACTCCAAGGAGCAGCCCTTGAAGGCGCAAACGCAAGAACTCCTTCCGGCGGTTAGGCGTTTAAGTTGCGGGTGGGTTTATAGTTCGGCGGGAGCCGGCTTCGTCCGCCCGAAGCTCGAGCGCTCCTGCTTCCCCCAGCCACCACGCCCGAGAAGCATATCGACGAGCGCGCCCAAGCGGAAGAGGAGAGTCAGGATACGGTAGGAGAAGTTTTCGAGGACGCCGATGGCCACCATCTGCGCGAAGTCCCCCCAGGATCGATAGAGCCCGAACGAAAGCTCCTCGAGGAACACGGCCGAAATGGACAGGAACGCGCCCGACGTGACGGCGAGGAAGAGGAACGCCCAGAAGTAGAGCGGATCGAGAAAGCCCATGAAGTATGCGATCGGGATGATGATGTAGCCGACCAGCTCCACGATCGGTCCCAGGAACTCGAACAGGAAGTAGTACGGCACGCCGATCCAGCGAAGCGTCCCGGAGTGCTTGCCCCAGATCAGGCTCTTGTGACACCAGAGGGAGTGGACCATCCCTCGGTGCCAGCGGCTCCGCTGCCGCGCGAGGGCGCCCAACCCTTCGGGCACTTCGGTCCAGCAGATGGGATCGGGCAGGAAGACGACCGAGTACTCGCGGTTCATCTCCCGCATGCGGCGGTGCAAGCGGAGCACGAGCTCCATGTCCTCGGTGACGGTGGTCGTGTCGTAGCCCCCCGCCTCGATCACCACGTCCTTCCGGAACAGACTGAACACGCCCGAGAGGATGAGGAGGCTGTTCATGGCGGACAGCCCGAGCCGGCTCGCCACGAAGGCGCGCAGGTACTCGACCACCTGGAAGGCGGCGAGGATGTTGGTGGGGAGCCTGGGCTCGACCACGCGGCCGCGCTGGATCTTGCAGCCGTTGGCGACGCGCACCTGGCCACCGACCGCGATCACGCGATCGGGGTCCTCGAGGAACGGGCGCACGACGCGCAGGAGCGCGTTCTCCTGGAAGACCGAGTCCGCGTCGACGGTGCAGAAGAGCGGATACCGGGACAGGTTGAGTCCCATGTTGAGCGCGTCCGACTTTCCGCCGTGCTCCTTGTCCACGACCACGAGGTTGGGCACCGCGGACGAGCGGTAGATGCCGCGGATCGCGCCCTGGGTCGCCAGCCTCCGCCGGTAGACGGCCTCGCGGCGCTCGAGCCCGAACTCCCGGACGAGCTTCGGGAGCGTGTCGTCCGTCGACCCGTCATTGATCACGATCACCTCGTGCTGCGGGTAGTCGAGCGACAGGACCGAGCGCACCGAGTCGACGATGCCGGCCGATTCGTTGTACGCGGGCACGAGCACGCTGATCGGGAAGGTGAAGTGCGACTTCGCGACCGCCTCGTAGTCCGCGTAGAAGTTCTGCGCGAGGCGGCGGCGCATGTCGAAGAAGGAGAGGATCAAGAGCCCGAACAGGACGAGCTGGAGCGCGCTGAAGTAGAGCAGGATCACCAGACTGATCGTCTGGATCAGATGCATCGCCCAGGGCTCGAGGACGTAGCCGCTCATCACGCCATCTCCCGCTGGGGCGTCGGAACGATGCCCATGGCCGAGAGTCCCTCGGCCGCGCTGTCCCGCGCGAAGCGGTCCTCGCTCGTCAAGGTGCGGAGGAGAACGTCCTTCGACGGCTCGCCCAGCGAGACGAGCGCGTCCAGCGCGTTCTTCCGGACCCACCACGACCGGTCGCGAAGAAGCTCGCCGAGCGCATCGACGTACGCGGTGTCCTTGAGCTTCCCGAGCGCCTCCGCCGCATGCGCGCGCACGAACCAGATCGGATCGTGGAGCAGAGGTGCTAAGAGCGACGCCGTCGAGCGGTCGCCCACGTGCCCCAGCGCCCAGGTCGCGGCGGAGCGCACGTCGGAATCGGTGTCGAGGAGCGCATCCGCGAGCGATCGCGTCGCGCGCGGATCCTTGATCTCGCCGAGGATGCGCGCGGCCCAGAACCGCGCCTTGGCCGAGCCGTCGCGGAGCGTCTTGATGAGGAGCGGCGCCGTGCGCGAGCCCATCTCGATGCAGATGGCCGCGATGCGCGCGGAGACGGCCTGATCGTGCTTGCCCAGGAGCGCGACCAGGGCTTCCTCGGTCGCCTGGAGCCGCATCCGTCCGAGCGAGCGCGCCGCGACGTTCCGCACGTCGGGATCCCGGTCCTCGAGCGCGCTCAGGAGGGTCGGCACGGACTGCGGCAGCTTGAGCTCGCCCAGGATCCGGAGCGCGTGCGCGCGCGTCCACTTGAGCCGGCTCCTGGCGTCCTTCAAGTGCCGGTTCACCGCGCCCGACTCCTCGAGCGCGCGGAGCACGTCGAGGCGGAGCGACAGCTCGAGCTGGCTGATCTCCTCGGCCGCGAGCTCCGACCAGCGCCCCGAGAGCGACTGGACGATCCAGGGGAGCGCCTCCCGCTGGCCTTCGGGCGACCGGAGGAGAAGGAACCGCTTCCTCAGATTCTCGAGGAAGCGCTGCTTCGAATCCTCTTCCCGGTTCGAGTAGATCTTGTTGACGATGGCCGCGACGGTGGTGAGCGCGACGATCGCGAGGAGAAGGAGCAGGGTGAAGATGAGAGACTGGTAGTCGATCATCTCACCACCGCGCCGATCCCGAGACCCCGAGGTACCAGGTCTCGTAGGAATTGTTGTCGACGGAGTAGGACGCCTCGAGGCCGAGCGGGAGCGTGCCGAACGCGGTCAGGTTCAGATAGCCGCTCCAGGCGTGCGTCCAGATGTCCGCGAAGTTGGTGGAGTTGATCCCGGCGAACTCGTAGCGGAATCCGTAGTCGATCGCCGAGCGCTCCACGTAGCCGGCGACGGAGACTCCGGCAGAGCCTCGGACGCTTTCGAGCGGTGTGAAGTAGCTCCGGCTCGTGAAGTCCCAGTCGCGATAGGTGAGCCGGCTGTCCACCGTGACGCTCGGAGTCCCCGCTTTCGCCCGATAGGAGGCGCCGCCTCCCGCCGTCCAGCGGCGGTTGTCGTCGGAGTAGACCCCGCGGGAGACCACGGCGTCGGCCGTGCCGCGCGCGCTCCACTGCCAGGCGAGGCCGCCCTCGTACTCGTCCACGTGCCCCGGCACGAACGCGGTATCGGGCGCCGTCTCCTTGAGCGCGATGTAGTCGCGATGAACGGCCCCGCGCGGCGTGAAGCGCCCCGAGAAGCGCCAGACGCGCGCGCCCCACCCGAAGAACGTGTCGTCCTCCCCGAGCGGGAAGAGCATCGTTCCCGGGTTCTGATCGAACGATCGATACTCGACCGAAGCCGCGGCCTGCCACGGATACCCTCGGAGGAACGAGCCGTCGACGCGCGTCACCACGCTCGAGAGGTCGTAGTTCCTGGCACTGCCCGCGCCGGGCGTCTCGACGAGATCGAGCCAGGAGACGCGTCCCGTGAACGTGGCCCTGCGCGCCAGCGTGCCGCGCCCCTGGATGTAGGGACCGTCCGTCTCGAGCGTGAAGTCGGGAGCGAGATCGACGTACTCGCGCTCGTGGGACGCGCTCCATCCCGTGCCCAGGGACGGCCGGAGGGCGGTCGCGACCGCGCCCTTCTCCTCGGCCGTGGCCTCCGGATCGGCGTGCAGCGATTCGGCGCGCGCCACGTAGCGGTCCGACGCGGTCGCGGCGCCGCGCCAGCGTGCGACCGACGCGAGGCCGAGCCACGCGTCGCCTACGCGCGGATCCGCGGCGATGATGCGCTGGTATTCGGTGGATGCCTCGGCGAGATCGCCGCTCCACGAGAGGACGCGCGCATAGCCGACCCGGGTCTCGAGATTCGTCGAGTCGGCCTGGATCGCGGCGCGGAACTCGCGCGCCGCTTCCGCGTGGCGTCCGGACCATGCGAGGACGCGCGCGTAGCCCGCGCGAAGCGTGGCATCGTCCGGCTTCTTGGCGAGGAGCTCCCGGTACTCGGCGAGCGACTCGTCGTAGCGCCGCTGCCACGAGAGCACGCGCGCGAGGAGGAGCCGCGCGTCGTCGTTGTTCGGACGCATGCGGAGCTCCGACTGGAGGAGCGGGATCGCCTCGGCCTGCCGGTCCTCGCGAAGACGCGCGCGCGCGGCATCGTAGGGGCTCATGCCCGCCGTCTGGGCGAGCGCGGGGACGGCGTGCGCGAGGATGGCGATGAGGAGCGCCGCGCGGATCGACGCGCGGAACGGCCTACGGCCGGTCGACGTCGACCTTCTGGGTTCGGCTGGCTTCACGGGCTTCCATTCCCTCGAAGGCGCGCTGGATGATTTCGGCGGAACGCTTGACACGTTCTTTAGTTATCGGCGTCTCCCACGTCGTCCATGAGTAGGATGCCTGGGGCGGTGTCTTGATCGTAAGTTCCTCGTCCACAGTGCTTTGGATCGATCCGGCCGGCCCCAGGAGGAAGACCTCGGCGGGCTTCACGGGCTTGGCATAGGCCAGGGTCGGCCCCAGCGAATCGGGGCGGAAGCAGGCGGCCGTCGTGGCCCAGGCGAGAAAGCCGATGCCCGGCGTCTGCGTCGTCTCGATGTCCGGCGTTCCATCCTTGTCGTCGAGAGCGGCGCGGGACGAGGGATCGCCGACAACGAGGCCCCACGGGATCGCGATCTCCGCCGTGGTCCCCAGCGAATCGAAGGCGCACTCGAGCCGCCCCCAATCGAAGTACTTCGCCGGAAAGAACGTGCCGTTCCGCGCGACGCGCTCGCGGTTCGTCTCCACGACGAGCGGAACGTACGCGCCCGCGTCGTTCGCCACGGGCCGGGCCGGCGCGCGGCCGCGCCGCCGCCAGTCGCGCCCGTCCCATTCCCTCATGAAGGACGAGAAGTTCATCGCGCGATCCTGGTAGAGCTCCGCGCTGCCGCGCGGGCTGCCCTTGCTCGGAGGCGTGACCAGGAGCGCGAGCTCGGCGCCTCGGGACCACGAGACGGGAAGCGGCTGCGGAAGACGACGGTCGCCGCGCGCGGGATCGAGCACGTCGAGCGAGACTCCGAACGTGCGCACGGCCGGGCGATGCGGCGCGACGTCGAGCCGCAGATAGAGCGAGGCTTGATCGGACGTGACATAGAGGGCGCGAAGCGGAGCTCCGCCCAGGACGGCGTCGGATGCCGCGTAGGGCGAAATCCCGCTCCAGTCGTCGATCGCGCCGTCGATGCGAACGGGCGGGGGAGGGTCGAACGCCAGGAGACCGTAGTTCTCCTCGGGGTCGAGACGGTTCAGCCAGAGTGGATCGCGATCGCGCGGGCGCTCGCTCCGCTCGACGAGCCAGTTCACCTTGTACCACTCATCGAAGAGCGAGAACAGCAGCGATCCCGATGCGCCCGACTCGGCGATGTCCTCGAGGAGCCGGACGTCATCCTGCCCCTGCTGGACCTCGGTGGCGCCGCCGTGGTGGATGCCCTGCGGCTGCTGGTGCGCGACCCCGCGGCTCGTCGGCACGCCGTACTCCCCGATCAGGAGCGGGATCCCGCGTGTGTGCGCCTTGAGGTCCGCGAGATAGCCCGCGAACGAGCAGGCGCCGTGGCGGTCGCGGAACGCCTGGTAGCCCGGGTCGAGATTCATGAAGTCGGGGTAGTAGGGATACGCATGGTAGTTCGCGAAGTAGCCGAGGAAGCCCGACGTGAGCGTGGCGGAATCGACCGGCACGAGATGCGACGGATCCACGGAATAGGCGTCCTCGTCATGCTCCGATTCGCCGCCGCCCCGCTCGGTCTCCGTCGGATGGCGCATGGGATCCAGCGTGGGCCAGTTCACGAACGAGACCGCGTGCGCTCGCGCGTAGTGGACCCGTTCGTAGGACACGGTGAGATCGCAGACGCGGCCGAGCCACGCTTCCATCGCCGTGCCCTGCTCGACCTGGAACCGAGTGCCCGAAAATTCGGTGATGTCCGGATGGAGCCGCTGCGTCTCGCGCACGGCGTAGGGCTCCCATTCGCGGCCGATGAGCCACCCCGCGAGCCATGGGGAGACGTCCGCCTCGTAGCGTCCCGAGGCGTGCCCCGGCCGCTCGTCGACGATCGCGTTCCCGTGCACCGCGTCGATGGCGAGCCGCAGCTCGTTCTCGAATCCCCGCGTGAAGGATTCGTCCCAGAAGTCGTTCCCGTCCGGCAGCTCGGTCCAGACTTCCTGGAAGAGCCAGATGGGATCGTTCGGATGCGCTTCGTTCTCCTCGCGCAGCGCTTCGTAGAAGCGCGGCGGATGGAGCGCGTACAGGCGGATCGAGTTCGCGTGCATCGAGCGCGCGAACCGGAGCCAGCGCCGATAGTCTTCCTTCGTGATCGCGAACTCGCCCGGGTAGTGCCCCGGAGGGGCGGCGCCCAGGTTGAGTCCGCGAAAGAACACGGTTCGGGAGCCGGAGGGTGTCGCGATCTCGAACCGGTCCCCGCGTGCGAGCACCGCGCGGGGCGGCGGGGACGGAATGGGCGCGCGGGGATCCCGGATGGTCTTCCAAGGGCGCGGCCCGGCGTCTCCCGCGAGAGCGGGAAGGGCGCAGCCCAGGATCAGGACGGGGACCAGGATGTCGCGCAGCCGCATGGAGATTCTCCCGATGGGGTATTCGGGAACGATCGGCAGCTCAGGCCCCGTTCTGCAGGGTGTGCCGCTCCGCGCGGCTCACGGAAAGATCGCCCGGAGCGCGGCCTCGTGGTCCTCGAAGGAGTCGAGGAGCGCGTCCGGATCGCACGCGGCCAGCGCTTCCTTGCTGATCGAGCCGGTCGCGACCGCGACGGCGCGCGCGCCGATGGCGCGGGCGCAGGCGATGTCCTTCGGCGTGTCGCCGATGACCGTCGTCTCGGATCCGGAGAACGCCCTGCCGGAGAGCGCGCGCGCCTTCTCGAGCGCGATCTGCGCGAGGACGGCGCGATTCTCGTGGTCGTCCCCGAAGGCGCCGAAGCGGAAGTAGGGCTCGAGGTTCCAGCGCCGCAGCTTGAGCTGGGCGCCCCGGAGCACGTTGCCGGTCAAGAGGCCCACGAGCACGCTGTCGAGCTTGTTGAGCCGCTCGAGCAGCTCCCGGACGCCGGGATAGAGGTGCGCGTCCTGATGCTCCCGGACCTCCACCGCGAGTAGCTCTACGTAGCGGCGCAGGCATTCGTCGCGTCGGGCCAGGATGGTGCGCTCGTCGACGCCGGCAAGCCGCATGATCTCCGTCACGCACTCCGGATCGGTCATGCCCGCGAAGCGAAAGCCCTCGATGGGACCGGAGGTCTGGTAGGTGTCGCGGAGGGCTCGGGCAAAGGCGATCTTGGCCGCGATGCCGTCCCGTAAGAGCGTACCGTCGATGTCGAAGAGGATGAGTCGCATGAGGGGCGCAGGGCGCGCCCCTCAGACATATCACGCGGCCCGAAGGCCGGTCAACGCGCGGCGGCCGGCGCTGCTTGAGCCGCGGCCATCCCGCTCTCGAAGAGCTTCGGGTTGGTGGATCGTGAGAGCGCGGCCTGGGCCGTGATCTTGCCCGAGGTCACGAGATCCTTGAGCGCCTGATCCAGCATCACCATGCCGTCCTTGGCGCCCACCTGCATCATGCTCGGGATCTGCGCGGTCTTGCCCTCCCGGATCAGGTTCCGGAGCGCGGACACGCCGACCAGGATCTCGTGCGCGGCGACGCGCCCCTTGCCGTCGGCGGTCGGGATCAGGGTCTGCGCGACGACTCCCTCGAGCGACTCGCTCAGCATCGTCCGGATCTGTGCCTGGCGGTCGGCGGGGAAGATGTCGACGAGACGGTCGATGGTCTTGGGCGCCGAGTTCGTGTGGAGCGTGCCGAACACGAGATGTCCCGTCTCCGCGGCGGTGATCGCGAGCGAGGTCGTCTCGAGATCGCGGAGCTCGCCCACGAGGAGAATGTCCGGATCCTCACGGAGGGCGCCTCGAAGCGCGGCCGCGAAGCTCGTCGTGTGCGCGCCCACCTCGCGCTGGTTGATGAGGCATCGCTTCCGCTCGTGGACGAACTCGAGCGGGTCTTCGATCGTGATGATGTGCTTGGGGAACGTGGCGTTCACGTAGTCGATCATCGCGGCGAGCGTCGTCGACTTGCCGCTCCCGGTCGGCCCCGTCACGAGCACGAGTCCGCGCTCCTTCGACGCGAGGTCCCGGAGAATGGCGGGCGCCTTCAGCTCCTCGAGGGTCGGCACCTTCGTCGCGATGACCCGGAACACGGCGCCGACGCCGCGGCGCTGCTCGAAGTAGTTCGCGCGGAAGCGGGAGAGCCCCGGGATCTCGATGGCGAAGTCGAGCTCGTGCCGCTCCTCGAAGTCGGCCTTCTGGGCTGGGGTCAGCAAGCCGTAGAGCGCGTCGCGCGTCTCCTTGGGATCGAGCGGGGGCGCCTGGAACGGAACGATCTCGCCCCGCATGCGCGCCATCGGAGGCGACGCGGTCGAGATGTGGAGGTCGGACGCCTTCGCCTCGACGATCGCCTTGAGGAGCGCCTGGATGTCGACGGGCATCAGCGTCCCTGACCCTTCCAGAGGCGCTCGCGCTCCTCGTCGCTCAAGATCGTGACTTCGAGAATGCCGGCCCGGTGCTCGGCCTCCTCGGGCTCCGCCCACGCCGAGGAGCCTTCATGGCGCGCGGTCGGCAGCGCGATCATCGCGAACGGACGATCGCGCAGCACGGCGCGCCCGTTCGGGCTGTCCGCGAGGCGCTGGAGGAGCGCCCTCCCGTCCAGCCATCCCGTGCGGGCGAAGACGAGCCGCCCCACCGCGGCTCCGTCCAGGAGCTCCGCCACGGAATCGCCGTGAAGGAGGTCGTCCAGCACTATGATGTCCGCGCCGAGACCGACCGCGGCATGACGCCAGTTCACGTTCGAGGGGTCTCCGGCCGGGAACTGGATCCGGGTCGCTCCCGCGGGATAGGGCGCCGTGGGCCACGGCTCGAAGGCGACGAGGCGGCGCTCGGGCTTCATGGCGAGAGACGCGAGCGAGGCGAGCACGGTCGAGCCGCCCGCGCGCGGCGGGCCGTACACGATCACGAGCCCCTCCGGACCCTCGACGAATTCGCGAATCTCGCCCTCGCCGAGCGGAGAGAGTCCGAGCAGCGAGAGATCGGGCGCCAGGGCCCGAGCGGGGTGGAGTCGAAGCACGGTGGTCACGCCGGAGGCGCCGCGCGCGTGGCAGACGCCGACATGCACGCGATCGCCGCTCAGGTCGGCCATCACGTGCCCCTGGACCGCGATCTGACCCATCTCCAGATCCGGCGCTCCCAGGTGCGCGAGGCGCGTGCGCAGGTAGAGCATGGTCTCCGGCTGCTCGACCCCGCGGGGCTCGAGTCCCTTGTCGGTGCGGTAGTGCACGGCGATGCCGCCCTGCTCGGGCACGAAGTGGATCTCCGACGCACGGTCGTTGCGCGCGGTATAGACGTGATAGAGGAGGAAGGTCGATCCGGAGCGCTCCCAGACCACCCGGTGGCGCTGCTCGCCTCCGGCCGCCATCGTGGCCGCCTCGGCCGCGCTCGCGCGCGCGGCGACCGCGTCCCGGGATGGCCGCTCCGGTCCGTAGACATTGTCGAGCACCCGGCGGATCGACCCCTGGCAGCCGATGACGAGCGATACCGGCATCCCCGCGGCCTGCTCGATCTCCCTCACGGCTTCGGAGTCGGTGGGATCGGACATCGCGATGACCATCTCCTCCGGGTTCTGGAAGAGAGGCATGGCCTGGATGCGACGAAGGAGCGATTCGGGGAAGCGGCGGACGAGATCCATGTCGGCGGCGCCGGACGCGAGGTCCACATACGGAATACCGAGCTGCTTGGAGAGGGCCCAGCCGATGTTCTCCTCGGTCGTGAAGCCCAACTCGACGAGGCTCTCGCCGATCAGGCGGCCGGTCTCGAGCTGCTGCTGGAACGCGGCATCCACCTGTTCCGGAGTCACGATCCCGCCGTCGATCAGGATCGACGCCAGGGTCCGCTTCGTCTGACCGGTCTCGCTCACGAGGCACCTCTGCGTCCGGGGGTTGGGAATCGATTCGGCGCTAGGCGAATCGCAAGGCATGTGCCATGCGTACCCCACGGCATGGCGCGCAGGGGCCTCGGCCGCCGCCTTGCTCGATTGGGAGGGAACGCGGTGCGAAATGGCGAGTTGAGAAGCAATGGGCGGTGGGTCGCAGACCCTCGCGGGGAGCCCTACGCGGCTCTCGGGGCGGCGCAATGCTTGCCCCTTGCTCGGCCAGCGGTTATTTTCTGCGCGGTTTCCATGCAGCGCATCGACACCTCACCGGACGGGAGCCCATGGCGCACGCACAAATGAAACGGAAATCCGCCGACGCCACTGGAAGGAAACGGAAGTCCGGCTCCACCGAGCCCGAGGCCGCCGCTCCGTCGAAGAAGCAGCCGAAGATCGTGCGGCTCACCGCGACCGATCTCGCGGAGAAGCAGCGCGAGATCTCGGTCAGCGAGTTCTTCACCAAGAACCGCCATCTCCTTGGATTCGACAGTCCCGCGAAGGCTTTGCTGACGACGGTGAAGGAAGCCGTCGACAACGCGCTCGACGCGTGCGAGGAGGCGGGCATCCTTCCCGACCTCCTGCTCGAGATCCAGGAGATCTCGGAGACCCGCTACCGGATCGCCGTCCAGGACAACGGCCCCGGCATCGTGAAGGCTCAGATCCCCAAGATCTTCGGCCAGCTCCTCTATGGATCGAAGTTCCACCGGCTGCGCCAGTCGCGCGGCCAGCAGGGGATCGGCATCTCCGCGGCCGGGATGTACGGCCAGCTCACGACCGGCAAGCCGATCACCGTGATCTCGCGGATCGGCGCCGGGAAGCCCGCGCACAAGTTCGACATCCAGATCGACACGCGGCGGAACGCGCCGGTCGTCGTGGCGGACCACGAAGTCGAGTGGACGCCGCAGCACGGGACGCGCGTGGAGCTCGAGATCGAGGCCACCTACAAGAAGGGGCGCCACTCGGTGGACGGCTACGTCGAGCAGACCGCGATGGCCAATCCGCACGCACAGATCACGTACGTGGCGCCGACCGGCGAGCGGACGGAGCTGCCGCGCGTCGCGAACGAGCTTCCGAAGCCGCCGCAGGAGATCAAGCCGCACCCGCATGGCGTGGAGCTGGGCATCCTCTTGAAGATGCTCCACGACACGAAGGCCAGGAACCTCCGCGGCTTCCTGGCCAGCGAGTTTTCGCGCGTCAGCGCCGCGGTGGCTGAGGAGATCGCCACCACGGCGGGTCTCTCCGGAGGCATGACCACACAGAAGGCGGCGCGCGAGCAGGCCGAGGCGCTCTACAAGGCGATCCAGGCCACGAAGCTCATGGCCCCGCCGTCGAACGTGCTCTCGCCGATCGGCGAGGAGCTGTTGCTCGAGGGCTTGAGGAAGCAGATCGACGCCCGCTTCTACGCAGCGACCTCCCGGTCGCCATCGGTGTACCGCGGGAACCCGTTTCTCGTGGAGGCTGCCATCGCCTTCGGTGCGGAGCAGCTTCCGGCCGACGAGCCGGTCACGCTGATCCGATTCGCGAACCGGGTGCCGCTCCTCTACCAGCAGTCCGCCTGCGCGGTCACGAAGTCGGTGATCCAGACCAACTGGAAGTCGTACGGCATCCAGCAGTCGCGCGGCGCGCTCCCGCTCGGCCCGATGATCCTCATGGTGCACATCGCGTCCGTCTGGGTGCCGTTCACATCGGAGTCGAAGGAAGCGGTCGCCTCGTATCCCGAGATCATGAAGGAGATCAGGCTCGCGCTTCAGGACGTCGGGCGGAAGCTCGGCATCTTCATCCGGCGCGGGATGCGGGAGGCGGACGCGGAGAAGAAGCGGTCCTACATCGAGAAGTACATCCCGCACATCGGGATCGCGCTTCAGGAGATCCTGAGCATCAGCGACAAGGAAAAGGAAAAGGTCTGCGCGACCTTGAAGGACACCCTAGAGCGGAGCCGGAAGCTATGAGCGATACCAACGTCGTTCCCAAGATCAAGAAAGAGGCGAAGGCCGTCGAGGAGTCGATTCTCAAGAAGAAGACGCCCTCGTTGAAATTCCCCATCCGCTCGCTCGCGAACGTGAGGTATCTCGAGAAGGAAGGCTATTTCGAGATTCGCGGAAAGAAGAAGGAACGGACCCTCACGGTCAACACCGTGAAGACCTTCGCGCAGACGTTGCGGATGATGGCTCTGTCCAAGACGCTGGTCGAAACCGACGACATGGCCACGAAGCGAGAGGCCTACTACGTCTCCAAGAACTGGGACGACGCACGGTTCCTGGAGCAGACCGAGTCCGACACGGTGATGGACGACGTCGAGGCCTTGTTCGAGGTCAACCGCGAGCAGCTCGGATTCGTCCCCGAGGAGAAGGGCGGCGACGTCGCCGGCACCTTGGTCGTCGTGGACAAGGACCCCGATACCGGCAAGTCGATCCGGATCGACTGCACCAAGTTCGGCTCCGGCGCGTACTCGATCCCGATCTCGGTCGAGGACCTCAAGTTCGAGACCAAGGCCAAGTTCATCCTCGTCATCGAGACCGCCGGCATGTTCCAGCGCCTCGTGAAGCATGGCTACTGGAAGAAGGCCAACTGCATCCTGGTCTCGATGGGAGGCGTGCCCACGCGCGCCTGCCGCCGGTTCATTCGCCGGCTCGCCGACTCGATGAAGATCCCCGTCTACGTCTTCGTCGACGGCGATCCCTACGGCATCAGCAACATCTACCGGACGTTCAAGGTGGGCTCCGGGAACGCAGCGCACATCAACGAGTTCTTCTGCGTTCCGCAGGCAAGGTTCCTCGGCATCACGCCCCAGGACATCATCGACTACAAGCTCCCGACCCACCCCTTGAAGGACGTCGACGTGAAGCGCGCCAAGGACGCGGTCAAGAACGACCCGTTCTTCCAGCACCACAAGCCCTGGGCGAAGGCCATGGAGCAGCTCATGAGCATGGGGGTTCGTGCGGAGCAGCAGGCGCTCGCCGCGCACGGGCTCAACTACGTCATGGACACGTACCTGCCCGAGAAGATCGCGCACCCGGAGCGGTTCCTGCCGTAAGGCAAGGTCGGGAGCGGCGGCAGGCGGTTTGTGAATTCATTCTCGACTTGCCCCGGGGCAAGTTGACGAGGGTCGGAGGAGCTGAAGGGGCGCGGCGTCGAGTTCGTGGACGGAATCGCCGATCGCGGCTACGGCCTCGTCACGCACTTCAAGGTGCCGGGCGGATTCGAGGTCGAGCTCTACCAGCCGAAGTACGTGAAGTCGGGTCAGCAGACCTCAGGGCAGTAGTACTTGTGGAAGCCCGTGTCGACGTCCAGTCGCAGACGATACATTCGACGGCGAATCGAATCGGCCTCCGGCGATGCGGGCCGGACACGGAGATACCGCTCGTAGAGCTCGAGCGCCTCCGTACGGTGGCGCTGCGCGTCCAGGCGATAGCGGGCCGGATCCAGGTAGTCCGGTATGGCTTCTGACTTGGACAAAGACCAGGCGGTCTCATGCGCTTCGGCCATGTGGAGCACGATATCGGGAGCGATGGGTGAGCTCGGGAACTTGGACAGATGGGCCTCGCTGACTCGCAGGACTTCCTTCCAGACGTCGATGTTGGTCTGACGAAGGGAATAGCAAACGTCCGTCTCCTCGAGAAATGCCTCGTCCGTCCATCGGTTTTCGCCGGGCCTCGCGGACAATTTCGCCCTGAGCCCATCATTGTAGGTCCACCCACCCCAGTGGCTCGGCTCCAGACTCCCCCCGAACGGCTTGATGACGGCGTCGATTGCTCGAGCAGCAGCAACACTATCGTCACCCAATTGAAGTGCGATCCAGGCCACCCAGCAATGCGCCGCGTAAAGCCTCGAGTCGCGTCCCTCGCCATCAAGGCGGCTCGATGCTCGTCGCAGTTCCGCAAAGACCACGGATGTGTCTGCCATGCGCGGCTTGCCCAAGGAGAGGGAGGCCGCCAGGGCGGGCACCTGCTCACGGAGCGCGTTCAGAATGGCGTTCCTGCGTGAGGGGGGCAGCGATGGGGGCCGCCACACCACATCCGAGGTGTCTCTATCACGCTCTCGAACAAGATCTAGAATGCGGCGAGAGTAGGCATTGATTTCGAGCTCCAGAATTCTGGTCTTCCAGTTCGGCCCCAGGCCGATGGAGATGTCATAGGCTGAAGTGCGGACCGACACCAAACCGCTGTCGGCTCCAGACCAATGGACCGTGCCCTTGCCTTCTGCCGCAAATTCGACGACCAGAGACCGCTGCAAATCCTTCCAAGTCCTCGGGTTCGATCCAGAGGGGGCAGCCACAACATTGCGGATCCGATGAAGAACCGGGGGGCGGTCCAGGTCGAAGTCGTGATAGTAGAATTCCCTCACACCTGATGCCTGTTCGGAACGACACCGAAAGACCCAACTGTCTTCGATGGGGAAGTGACCGTCGCTGCTCCAGGCGCGGAAGTCCTCACAGACACCCTCAGGGTCCTTTCCGCTCGGCCACACCTGACCGAGGCGTTCG
>DASUFL010000018.1:0-14469 GCA_036274595.1 Candidatus Eiseniibacteriota bacterium
CGCGTTGACAGGACGGGGGAGCGCCTCGTACCGTTGGAGCCGCCCCGAAGCTTCCCCCTCCCCCGGATGATACCCCGAAGCAAGGACCGACCGGTGCTCGCACGCGTCTCGAGCTGCGCCACGATCGGGATCGAGGGCGTCTTCGTGGCGGTCGAAGCCGACCTCGGAACCGGGCTTCCCACGTTCACCATCGTCGGACTCCCCGATCTCGCCGTCCGCGAGAGCCGCGAGCGCGTGCTCGCCGCGATCCGGAACTCGGGGTTCGAGTTCCCCGCGCGGAAGATCACGATCAATCTCGCACCGGCGCACGTCCGGAAGGAGGGGGGCCGCTTCGATCTCCCGATCGCGGTCGCGGTGCTCCTCGCCTCGGGGCAGCTGCCCCGAGGCGCCCCCATCGAGGACGGCGTCTTCCTGGGCGAGCTCGCGCTCGACGGCACGCTGCGCGGTGTGCGGGGCGTGCTCGCGGTGCTCGCGGCCGCGCGGCGCGAAGGGCGCGGGCCGGTCTGGCTCCCGCGCGCGAACGCCGCGGAGGCGCGGGCGGTGCCGGGCGTCGGGATCCTGCCGATCGCCTCGCTCCGCGCGCTTCGCGGCGACCCGGACGACGCGTGGGAGCCGGACCGCGAGATCGCGCCCCCCGCCGAGCCGGAGATCGATCTCGCGGACGTGCGGGGCCAGGTCGCGCCCAAGCGCGCGCTCGAGATCGCGGCCGCGGGAGGCCACAACCTCCTCCTGGTCGGTCCGCCCGGCGCCGGAAAGACGATGCTCGCCCGGCGTCTTTCGGGGATCCTGCCCCCACTCGAGGACGAGGACGCGGTCCTCGTGAGCACGATCTACTCGGTCGCGGGCCGATTGCCGGCGGGGACGGGACTCCTCCGGCGCCCGCCGTTCCGGGCGCCGCATCACTCCACCTCGACTGCCGGTCTCCTCGGCACGATGCGCGGCCCCGGCGAGCTGAGCCTCGCGCATCGGGGCGTGCTCTTCCTGGACGAGCTCCCGGAATTCCGGCGCGACGCGATCGAGGCGCTCCGCCAGCCGCTCGAGGAGGGAAGGGTGACGATCACGCGCGCGGGAGGATCGGTCCCCTATCCGGCACAGGTGATGGTGGTCGGAGCGATGAATCCCTGTCCCTGCGGGCGCAAGGGGGACGCGCTCCGCCCCTGCACGTGCGCGCCAGGGAAGCCGGAGGAGTACGTGGGCAAGCTCTCAGGCGCGCTTCTCGACCGGATCGATCTCATCGTGGACGTGCTCGCGGTGCCGACGGGCGATCTCTTCCGAGGAGCGCCAGGCGAGCCGACGGCTCTAGTGGCCCGGCGGGTTCTCGCCGCGCGCGGCGCGGCTTCACGCCGGAAGGGTGGAGCGCGCAACGCCGATCTCCGGGATATCGATCTCGAGCGCGCGGCGCCGCTCGACCGGGAGTGCCGCCGGTTCCTCGAGAGCGCCGCGACCGCGCTCGGCATCTCGGCGCGGCGGATCCTGCGCGCCCGCCGGGTGGCGAGGACGATCGCGGACCTCGCCGGATCGGACGCGGTGCGGGTGGATCACCTCGCCGAGGCGCTCCAGTTTCGCCTGGAGCTTCCCGCCATCGTGGAGAAGTGCGCTATCCGCGCTCTCGGGTGAGCTGGACCTCTGGCCTGGTCGCCGGCAGGGCCGGCTGATACCGGATGCGGAGCAAGTGCAGCCGCACCGCGATGTTGAGCGCGAGAGCCAGCCACGGCGCCACGAGCGCGATCAGTGTCGCGGCGAGATAGATCCCGAACGTGATCCGATAGCCTCGGCGGATGCGGCCGATGGTCTGAGCGTTGACCTCCGGGCGGAACAATTGGCCGCGCGCGATCGTCGCGACCAGGAGGTTGAACGCGGCACTGCCAAAGACAAACGTGCCGCAGTAGAAAGCAACGGCCGTACTTATATCCGCCCCTGCGAGGTTGGCCGCAAGCACCGCGGTCGGAAATGGGATGAACGTCACATAGAGGAGTGCGCAGCCGTTCGCGAGCTGCACCGGGCGATTGGTCGCGCGGACCAACCGCATGAGATCGTGATGGGTGATCCATGTAACCAGAATGACGAAGAAACTGAACGCAAACGCGAAGTAGGAGGGCCAGAGGGCGACGAGACTCTTCCACAGAGCGCCTTCGGCTCCGGCGTGCGGAAGGCGGATCTCGAGAATCAGCAAGGTGACCGCGATGGCAAAGACACCATCGCTGAACGCGTCCATGCGGCTCGTGCCTTCGGTCAATGCAACCTCCCGTCCAGCTCCAACACCCATGCCCGGGACCGGGTCCTTCGCCTAGCGCCGATAGGACCAGCCGATCGTGAACGAGGTGATGAAGTCGTTCTTGGTCGCGGTCTCCTCGGGGGGCTCGCTGTCGAACGTGTCGGTCGCGCTCACGCCGACGTTGAAATCGGAGATGACCTCGTACTTGAGGCGGAGCGTGGCTTCGCCGCGAACGCGCCCGGCGGTGGAGAGGCTGGGGTAGAGGTAGAGCGACGTTCCGAAATCCAGCTTGGGGCTGTCGAACCGGAACGCGTCCCAGCCGGCGAAGATGAGGCCCTCCAGGTTGTTCCCGGTCTTCTCCTCGTCCGGCGGGTCGCCCGGGCCGGGGGCGAAGCGCTCGCGCGTGACGGCGAGCCCGATTCCCGCTCCCAGCTCCGACGAGTTCGACCGGCGGAGCACGCGCCCGAGCGCGGCCGCGCCGCTCACGCGCAGCTCCAGATTGAGCTCGTCGTTCTGCTCGGTCATGCCCAGCGCGACCACGGACCAGCGTTTCGGCAGGAAGCGAATCCCGCGCAGGTAGACGCTGTTTCTCGCCGTGGTCGGGACCGACTCCTGCCCCTGTGCGTAGGAGCTGAAGCCGAGCGTGGTCCCGATCTTGTCCCCGCGATAGGCGGCCTCGCCTTCTGTCGTGAACGTCGTCGCCTCATTCGCCTTCGCGTAGGTGAGTCCCATGTCGAGATACGCGCGGACGCGCTTCAGGAACCCCGCGTCGAGCGAGCTGATCGCGACGACGTCGGCAATGGAGAGCGTGTCGAGCGCGTCTCCCCCCACCACGATCACCCCGTCCCGGTCGACGGCCACGAGCCGTCCGACATGCTTGGCGCCCGTCGTCGTCTCCACCTCGAACGAGCTGGGACTCGTGAGGCGCGCGACCTTCACCCATTCGATCGAGATCGTCCCGGCGTCATCGGTCGAGTACTGAAGCTTCCCGCGGGTGAGCCACTTGACCTCTCCCGTGATCCGATCGCCGTTGCCGAGGGTCAGGACGTCGGTCTTGGCGGCGCGCGCCGGCGACGGGGACATCGCGACCATCGTCGCGACGAGCCCCGCCGTCAGTGCGCGGAATCGTTTGGGGGTTGGATGGCGGCCCACGGTGCGCCACCATAAACGACGGTCCGAAAAAAATCGCGGGTCGATGTCGATTCAGGAAGCCCCCGCTCGACGTGAGGGTAGAGGCGGGGCTCGACCGAGCCTTGAGGGGTTCTCGAGATAAACATAAGCGAAAGGGAGGCAACACGATGCGGTTCATGGTGCTGGTCAAGGCGGACAGGCAGAGCGAGGCGGGGGTCATGCCGAGCCGGGAGCTGCTCGAGGCGATGGGCCGGTTCAACGAGCAGCTCGTCCAGGCCGGCGTGATGCTCGCGGGCGAGGGCCTCCAGCCGAGCTCGAAGGGAGCGCGGGTCCGGTTCTCGGGCGGCAAGAAGAGCGTGATCGACGGGCCGTTCGCCGAGACGAAGGAGCTCGTGGCTGGATTCTGGATCTGGAAGGTGAACTCGAGGGACGAGGCGATCGAGTGGCTGAAGCGCGCCCCGTTCGAGGAGACCGAGGTCGAGATCCGGCAGGTGTTCGAGGTCGAGGACTTCGGCGGCGAGCTCACCCCCGAGATGCGCGAGCGGGAAGAGCGGCATCGCGCGCGGGCCGAGGAGCTGAGCAAGGCGGGGAAGCACTGACCGCAGCGGAAAGGAGCCGAGCCATGCGCTTCATGATGCTGATGATCCCGAAGGGCTACGAGACCGCTCCCCCCGACGTGAAGCTCGACGCCGAGCGGGTGAAGGCCATGATGAAGTACAACGAGTCGCTCCAGAAGGCCGGCGTTCTCCTCGCGCTCGACGGCCTCCATCCCCCCTCGAGCGGGGCGCGGGTCTCCTTCGCGGGAGGGAAGCCGAAGGTGATGGACGGTCCCTTCCCGGAGGCCAAGGAAGTGGTCGGCGGCTACTGGATGATCCAGGTGCGCTCGAAGGAGGAGGCGGTGGCGTGGGCGTCGCGCTGCCCCGCGTCGGACGACGAGACCATCGAAATCCGGCGCGTGCAGGAGCTCGCCGACTTCAGCGGCGACGTGCGTGAGGCGATCGCGGGGCTTCCCGAGATGCAGGCGGGGGTCGGCCAGAAGCGCTGACCGCCGGCCTTGCGCGGGGGCTCATTCGATGGTGTGATCGGTGGCCATGGCCACCGACACCCATCGCGCGATCGAAGCGGTTTGGAAGATCGAAGCCCCCCGCCTGATCGGCGCGCTCACGCGCCTCGTGCGCGACGTCGGGCTGGCGGAAGACCTGGCGCAGGACGCGCTCGTAGCCGCCCTCGAGCGCTGGCCCGAGACGGGCGTGCCCGACAATCCGGCGGCCTGGCTCATGGCGGCGGCGAAGCACAAGGCGATCGACCGGCTCCGCCGCGAGAAGCGGCTCGAGCAGAAGCAGGCCGAGATCGAGCGCGCGCTCGAGTCGAGCCGTGAAGACGCCCGCGATCGTCTCGACGCGTCGCTCGACGATCCGGTTGGGGACGACCTCCTCCGGCTCATGTTCATCGCCTGCCATCCCGTTCTGCCCCCGGAGGCGCGCGTGGCGCTCACGCTCCGGCTCTTGGGCGGGCTCTCCACAACCGAGATCGCGCGCGCGTTCCTCGTTCCCGAGGCGACCGTGGCGCAGCGGATCGTACGCGCCAAGCGCGCGCTCGGGGACGCGAACGTGCCCTTCGAGGTGCCGCGTAAGGACGAGCTCGAAGCGCGGCTCCACTCGGTGCTCGAGGTCATCTATCTCGTCTTCAACGAAGGCTATTCGGCGACCGCCGGGGAAGACTGGATGCGTCCCGCGCTCTGCGAGGACGCGCTCCGCCTCGGCCGGATCCTGGCGGAGCTTTTGCCCGAGGAACCCGAAGTGCACGGCCTCGTCGCGCTTCTCGAGATCCAGGCGTCCCGCGCGCCGGCGCGCGTCGGCCCTTCCGGCGAGCCGATCCTCCTCCTCGATCAGGACCGCTCGCGTTGGGATCCGCTCCTCGTCCGGCGCGGCCTCGCCGCGCTCGAGCGCGCGGAAGCGCTGGGCGGTGCGGACGGGGCGTACGCGCTCCAGGCGGCGATCGCCGCGTGCCACGCGCGGGCCAGGGTCGCGGAGGAGACCGACTGGGCCCGGATCGCCGCGCTCTACGGGCGGCTCGCGGAGCGCACGCCGTCCCCTGTGATCGAGCTGAATCGCGCCGTGGCGATCGGCATGGCGCAGGGTCCCGCGGCGGGGCTCGAGCACGTCGATACCCTGGCCGGGGAGCCCGCGCTTCGCGCGTACCATCTCCTGCCGAGCGTTCGCGGCGATCTCCTGGCCAAGCTCGGCCGCCACGCGGAGGCGCGGGCGGAGTTCGAGCGCGCGGCGTCGATGACGCGAAACGATCGCGAGCGTCGCCTCCTCCTTGATCGCGCGGCCCGGTGCGCCTCCGCGGAAGGAGCGTCGGCGGCCGGATGATCGTCCATCTCATCGACGGGACCTACGAGCTATTCCGCCACTTCTATGGCCTCCGCCGGTTCACGAAGGGGGAGGACAAGCCCTTCGGCGGCGTGACCGGCGTGCTCGGGACCGTGCTCCAGATGATCGAGAAGGGAGCGACGCACGTCGGCGTCGCCACGGACCATGTGATCGAGTCGTTCCGGAACGATCTCTGGGACGGATACAAGACCGGGGAGGGGATCGACCGCGCGCTCTGGGCGCAGTTCCACCCGCTCGAGGAGGCGCTCGAGGCCATGGGCGTCGCCGTGTGGCCCATGATCGAGCTCGAAGCGGATGACGGTCTCGCTTCGGCCGCCGCCATCGCGGAGCGCGACGGGCGCGTGGAGAAGGTCTGCATCTGGTCGCCCGACAAGGACCTCGCTCAGTGCGTGCGCGGGGATCGCGTGGTGCAGATGGACCGCCGGGCCGACCGGATGCGCGACGAAGCGGGCGTGAAGGAGGCGTTCGGCGTCGAGCCGGTCCGCATTCCCGACTTCCTCGCGCTCGTGGGGGATTCCGCGGACGGCTATCCGGGGATCAAGGGAATCGGCGCCGTGGGGGCCGCGCGCTTGATCGCGCGCTACGGCCCGATCGAGAGCTTCCCTGCGGAGGCGCTCGGCGCCGCCGATCGGAAGCGGGCGCTCCTCTTCAAGGATCTCGCCACGCTGCGCACGGACGCGCCGCTCTTCCAGGACGTGGAGGATCTCGAATGGCGCGGACCGACCGCCGGATTCGAGGCCATGGCGGCGCGGATGGGGGCGGACCGTCTGGCGGAGCGGGCCCGAAAGGCGGCGCCGGCGGAGGCTCCCGATGCCGCCCCTCCCGCCGCTCCTCGCGGCCGGGCTCCGACTCGCTCCCGTCGATCGTCTCGAGGGCGGGGAATGTAGTTCCGGGTGTACCGGATACAAGATCGTTCGAAGCGGTTACACCGCGTCCGATCTCGCGCCGTCGAAACGCGACGCAGCAGCAACGTGTTCCTTGTCGATCCTCTCCGTGGCATGGAACCTGCCACCTCTCCGAGCCTGTCGGCCAAAGGGTCGACAACCAACGGACCAACGCGATTCACGGAGGATCGTATGGATCGAGACAGGGATAACAGGCGCGACGACGAGCGTGACGACGACGTCCAGGAGGACGATCGTGGCACCTCGTCGACGTCGGGGCGCACGGGCAGCTCGCGCAACGCCGGATCGAACGACCGGGAGAATCCCCGGACCGGAAAACACCCCGGCACGCGCCAGAGCACCAAGAAGAAGTAAGAAGAACGACAACCTCTCGCTTCTCGAGACGAAGCGGAGTCACGAAGATCGGCAGCCGGCCGGGGGACGGGATGTCCCCCGCGGCTCGCCGCCGCATCAACCGATCCCAACGCAAGAAAGCGGGGCACCCATGATCGAATCCACCGCCCAGCCACGCACCGAAGGCCCGGTGGCGAAGGCCATCGAGCGCCAGACCTCCAAGATCCCATCGGACGTATTCCTGTGGGCGGCCCTCGGCTTCGTCGGGGTCTCCGCCTTCAGGTCGATCCGGAGCCGGCGCGACTCGGGCGAGAGCTTCCTCTCCACCCTGGGCCCGACCTTGTTGATGCTCGGCGTCTACAACAAGATCGTGAAGCTTCACGGATCGGACAAGTACGACGAGGAGCGTCAGCTCGCGGGCCAATTCGGCGTCTGAGGCTCCCTGATAACCCCCGGGTTCCGCGTTCCATCTTGGGACGGGGAACCCGGGGTCCGCTTCCCCCCTAGCCCCGGTGCCCCCTGGGGCGATTTCCGCATGCGCCCGCCATTTTCCGCCTTGTCGCCCGCACCCGCGTATCGTTACGCTTCTATCCCCGTTCCACGCTGACTTTGGTCGCATGAACCGAGTTCGGTCCGCACAGGGCCGTTCGAGAGGCAACCCTGGATGGTCACGACGTTCCAATCTCCCGACGCGGTGCTCCTCGGCCTGGAGAAGTGCCCTACCGGGATCGACGGTCTCGACGAGATCACGAACGGCGGCTTGCCGCGCGGGCGTCCCACGCTCGTCGCGGGCGGCCCGGGCTGCGGCAAGACGCTCCTCGGGATCGAGTTCGTCGTGCGCGGCATCCTTCGCTACGGCGAGCCGGGAGTGATCCTCGCGCTGGAAGAGCGCGCCGAGGACCTGGTCCGGAATGTCCGCTCCCTGGGCTATGACCTGGACGCGCTCGTCGAGAGCGGCAAGCTCGTCGTCGACTACGTGCAGGTCGATCCCTTCGAGATCGAGGAGAATGGGGAATACGATCTCGAGGGTCTCTTCCTCAGGCTGGGCGACGCGATCGACTCGGTCGGGGCGAAGCGGGTCTCACTCGACACGCTCGAGGTCCTCTTCACTTCGTTCAAGAATCTCGGCGTCGTTCGGGCCGAGCTCCGCCGCCTCTTCCAGTGGCTGAAGAACCGCGAGGTGACCGCCATCGTCACGGCCGAGCGGGGCGAGGGAGCGCTCACCCGGAACGGCCTCGAGGAGTACGTCTCCGACTGCGTGATCCTCCTCGAACACCGGGTGCGCCAGCAGATCCTGACGCGCATACTCCGCGTCGTCAAATACCGGGGCTCGAAGCATGCGACCAACGAGTTCCCGTTCTACATCGACGAGAGTGGGATCCACGTCCTGCCGATCACCTCGGCGGGGCTGGCCCACGGGGTCTCGTCCGAGCGCGTCCAGACCGGCATCCCTCGTCTCGACGCCATGCTCCAGGGCGGCCCGCATCGGGGATCGAGCATTCTGATCACGGGCAGCGCGGGCACGGGCAAGACCACCCTCCTGGCCCACATGGCCCACGCGAGCTGCGTCCGCGGCGAGCGCGTCCTCTACTTCTCCTTCGAGGAGCCGCCGGCGCAAATCGTGCGCAACATGCGGTCCGTGGGGCTCGAGATCGGTCCATGCATCGAGCAGGACCTGCTCCGGATCGTGAGCGCCCGCCCGACCATGTACGGGCTCGAAACCCACCTCGCGATCACCCACAAGAGGGTCGAGGAGTTTGCCCCCCACATGGTGATCTTCGATCCGATCAGCAACCTCAACGATGTGAGCAACGACGCGGACACGAAGTCCATGTTCATCCGCCTGATCGATTTCCTGAAGGAGCGCGGCGTCACCGTGGTGCTCTCCGATCTCGCCGCGCGCGGAGCCGAATCGACGGATGTGGGGATCTCCTCGTTGATCGACACGTGGATCCTGCTCCGCGACATCGAGTCCTCGGGCGAGCGGAACCGGGGCCTCTACGTTCTCAAGTCGCGGGGCACGGCGCACTCGAACCAAATTCGTGAGTTCCTCATCACGGAGCGCGGTGTTCAGCTCCTGGACGTCTACGCCGGCCCCGGGGGGGTGCTCACGGGATCGGCGCGGGCTTCCCGCGAGGCGACGGAGCGCGCCGAGGGCCTCCTTCGACAGCAGTCGCTCGAGCGCATGCGTCGCGACCTCGAGACCAAACGGCTGGCGCTCGACGCGCAGATCGAAGCGCTCCGGGCGCAGTTCGCGGCCGAGCAGGCCGAGATCACCCTTCGCATCGATCAGGAGTCGTCGCGGCTTCGCGAGCTCGATCTGGATCGGCAGGCGATGGGAGCGAGGCGCGGTGAGGAAGGGCCCTCGGAGGGGCCGAGAGGGAATGGAATGCCATGACACCTCGAGACGCGCGAGCCGAACAGGACACCGACGCACCGGACGACCAGTGGGTTCTCAAGCTCTACGTGGCGGGCCAGACGGCACGCTCCATCGCCGCGCTCGAGAATCTCAAGTCCATCTGCGAGGGGCATCTGGGAGGGAAGTACACGATCGAGGTCGTCGACCTGGCGCAGAATCCGCGCCTCGCGCGCACCGACCAGATCGTGGCGGTCCCCACGCTCGTCCGCAAGCTCCCCGAGCCGATGCGGAAGATCATCGGGGATCTCTCGGACCAGCAGCGGGTCATCGTGGGCCTGAGACTGGACCACAACACCGACGTTTGAACCGGGGTGGGACATCGATGGAACCGAGAACGTATCGCCAGCTCCTGGCCGACAACGAGGGCCTGAAGGCGCAGCTCCACCATCTGCGCGAGCGGCTGGAAGAAGTGGAAGAGACGATCGCCGCGGTCCGCGCGGGGCAGGTCGACGCGGTCGTGGTGTCCGCCGAGCCGGGCGAGGAGCTCTATGTTCTCGAGCGGATCGATCGCCCCTACCGGCTCCTGCTCGAGTCGATGGCGCATGGCGCGGCCGTCGTGGACTCGGACGGCCGGATCGCCTACTGCAACCGATCGCTCGCCGAGCTCTTCCGCCGGTCGCGCGATGAGGTGACCGGCTCCCACTGGAGAGATTACCTCTCCGGTCCGGACGCGCTCCGGCTCGCTGACGCCATGCGGGAGGTCTCAGGGCGCACGAGCGGACGCCTCGAGGCCCTGGTCCAGCGTCCGGGGGCCAGCCCGCAGCCGGTCGAGGTCGTCATCCATCCCTCGCCGATCCGCGCTCTCTTCTGCTTCGTGGTCACGGATCTCGGTCCGCGCCGCCTCATCCAGGATCTCGTCGAGACCCGGAAACGGCTCTCGGAGTCCGAGGCCGAGTACCGGAGGCTCTATGCGGAATTGCGCGAGGAGGAGCGGCGGAAGGACGAGTTCCTCGCCGTCCTCGCGCACGAGCTCAGGAATCCGCTCGCGCCGCTCCGAAACGCGCTCCATCTCCTGCGCACCGAGCCGGAGCGGGAGGTTGCGGAGCAGGCTCGCGCGATCATGGAGCGACAGCTCGACAGCGTCGTCCGGCTCGTGGACGACATTCTCGACGTGTCGCGCCTCATGAGCGGCAAGGTCGCGCTCCGGAAGCAGCCGATCGAGCTCGCGTCGGTCTTCGCGCGGGCGGTCGACGTGATCCGCGCCCAGGTGGAGGTGGAAGGGCAGGAGCTGATCGTGGCCCTCCCGGAAGAGCCGATCCGGTTCGAAGGGGACGAGGTTCGCCTCGCCCAGGCGATCGGCAACATGCTCTCGAACGCCGTGAAGTACACCGACAAGGGGGGCCGCATCTTCCTGAGCGGCGAGCGCGACCAGGAGCGCATCGTGATCCGGGTCCGGGACACCGGCATCGGGCTGCCCCCGGACGTGCTGCCCCGCGTGTTCGATCTCTTCGTGCAGGCGGACCGCTCGCTCACCCGATCGCAAGGCGGGCTCGGCATCGGGCTCACCCTCGTCAAGCGACTGGTCGAGATGCATGGCGGCCGCGTGCAGGCGGCGAGCGACGGTCTCGGCCGGGGGTGCGAGTTCACCGTGATCCTCCCGATCGCGTCCCCGAGCGAAGCGGGTGGAGACGATGAGCGGCGCGACGTGGGGGTACGAACGGAGAGCCGCCGCGTCCTGGTGGTCGAGGACGATTCGGATTCCGCCCAGAGCCTCGCCATGCTGCTCCAGGTCTGGGGGCACCAGGTGGAGATCGCGCTCGACGGCCACCAGGCGCTGGACGCCGCGCGGAGCTTCGAGCCCGAGATCGTCCTGCTCGACATCGGGATCCCCGGACTCGACGGCTACGAGGTCGCGGAGCGGCTTCGCTCGGAGCATGGCGCGGAGCTCAAGCTGATCGCGCTCACCGGATACGGACGCGAGGACGACCGACAGCGCTCGCGCGACGCGGGATTCGACCGGCACCTGGTCAAGCCGCTCGAGCCGCCCCGTCTCCGCGAGATGCTCGCGAGCTTCGACTTCGGCCCGGACGGGGATCCGATCGTCCCGATCGACGATCATCGGCCCCGTTGACTTGACCCGGTTCAGGTCCACCCCGACTTGCCGATAAGGGCCCTTGTGGGCCCAGCCGACGGGGAGAAGCAGGTTGACTTCGGGGTATGGACTGATTAGCGTTCCTTTCGCTCTTCTCCCATGCGAGATTGCCATCCAATGAATCGATACGGCCCCAGGCACTTGCGGGCGTTCGCGCTCGCTACGACAGCTTTTGCCCTCGTCACCTGTCTCTTCCTGTCCGGGGCCTCCCGCCCCGACCGGGCCCTGGCCGCTCCGGCAACAGCCTCGAACGTGGCCGAAGCCCAGGCCCTCGTGAAGCAGAATCCCAAGGACCCGAACGCGTATTTCGCCCTGGGGACCGCGTATCGTCGGGCCGGAAAGAGCCAGGACGCCCTCCAGGCCTTTCAGAAGATGGCCGCGCTCGTGCCGAACGAGGCGGGGGCGCACGTGAGCCTCGGCGCGGTCTACATGGACCTGAAGCGACCGGACGACGCCTACCGGGAGTTCAGGAAGGCGATCCAGCTCGACCCCAACGATCCTTCCGCGCACCTCAACATGGGCAGCTACTACGTGCTCCAGGGAAAGCGTGACGACGCGCTCGTGTCGTTCAAGAAGGCGACGGAGCTCAAACCGCCGCTCGCCGAGGCCTGGGTGAACATGGGCCTGATCCAGGCCGAATCGGGGAAGATCGAAGACGCCGTGGTCTCCTACAACAAGGCGCTCTCGATCGACTCCACGAACGTCCACGCGATCTGCAATCTCGGGAACGCCAAGTACGGAATGGGAAAGATCCCCGAGGCGACCGAGCTGTACAAGAAAGCGCTCAAGCTCGACGCCAACAACCAGGAGGCCCTCTACAACATGGGGGTGGCGTTCGCGGACGCGCAGATCTACCACGAGGCCATCAACTACTGGAAGAAGGTCGTGACCGTCGACTCCACGACCACGGTGGCCGAGAGCGCCCGCGGCAGCATCCAGGTCCTTCAGGACTTCCTCGACCAGCAGAAGAAGTCGTCGGCTCAAACCACCGGGAACCAGTGAGTCCCGCCGGCGCCGGCTCAGGGCGCCGGGGTTCCGATCCAGGGAGGTCGAAATGACGCCGGTACGACGGCCTTCGCATCGTCCATCGCACGTCCTGATCGCGCTCCTCCTTGCCGCCGGCTGCGCCTCGCACGGCTCGAGCAAGGTGGCACCCGCGACGACCGCCGCGGCCCCTGTGCGGCCGGCCGAGCACGTGGCGGCCGGGAACGACCTCATGAGCCGGAATCTGCTCGACGATGCGGAGCGCGAATACCGAATCGCGCTCGAAGGGGACCCGAACGATCGGGGAGCCCTCGCGGGGCTCGGCCAGGTCAACGTGCTCCGCGGCCAGTACAAGGAAGCGCTGCCATCGCTCCAGCGCGCGACGCAGATCTCGACCCAGATGGTGGGGGCGTTCCGCTCGCTCGGGGATGCCTACACCGCGATGGGTGACGCCCAGCGCGCCTCGACGGCGTATCGGCAGGCGGTCGCGCTCGCGCCTCAGGACCTGCGCACGCGCGGCGCTCTCGCCCAGTCGCTCGTCGCCATCGGCGAGACCGGCGAGGCCCGCGAGATCTGCGCCGCCACCGTGCGCATGACCAAGGGCAATCCGGCGGACCAGGCCCGCGCGTACCAGCAGCTCGGCGAGGTGTGTGCGGCGGAGACCAAGATCCCCGAGTCGATGTCCGCGCTCTACCGGGCGAGCGAGCTCCTTCCGGGCGATCCCGAGATCGCGCGGAGCCTCGCCGAAACCGCGGTGCGCGGCGGTCTCTACGCCGAGGCGGCGACCGCCTACACGCGGGTCCTCACCCTGGCGCCGCTCGACGTGGATGCGAAGAAGCAGCTCGCGTTCGTCAACTTCAAGCTCGAGCGCTACCCGGTCGCCATCAAGAACTACGAGTCGGTGCAGGAATCGCTCGGCACCGCCGACCGCTACTACCTGGCGCAGGCCTACGCGAAATCGAACAAGGTGGACCGCGCCGTGGATCTGTTCCGCGAGGTCGCGAAGGCGGATCCGCAGAACTACAAGGGTGTGTATTGCAACATGGCCTACGCGTACTACGATGCGAGCCGCTACCAGCGGGCGATCGAGGTGGTGCGCGAGGGCCTGGCCGGGGACTCCGCCAGCGCGTGTCTCCGGTTCTGCTGGGCCCAGGCGCTGGACAAGCTGGGCCGCCACGAGGACGCGATTCCGGTCTTCGAGGCGGTCCTCAACGATCCGGCTTACGCTGAGCCGGCGAAGCGCGAGCTGGAACGCCAGCGGCGCATCGTGCGGCTTCTCAAGTCGAAAGATCGAGCGGACTGACGTGGGTCATCCCACGCACGACAAGGAGGATCGATGGTTTCAGGATTCCTGCGGTACACGGGCGTGATGCTCGCGCTCGGGGCGTTCGGCGCTCAGCCCGCGTTCGCGGCGGCCGGCGCCAAGAAGAGCGCGGCCTCGTCCGACGAGGTCGCGATCATGGAGACCACCAAGGGGCGGATGGTCATCGAGTTCTGGGACAAGGAAGCGCCCCAGACGGTGGACAACTTCAAGAAGCTCGCCCGCCAGGGCTACTTCGACGGGACCGGGTTCCATCGGATCATCAAGGGCTTCATGATCCAGGGCGGCGATCCCAAGTCGAAGAACCCGAAGGCCGCCGATCTCGGAACCGGCGATCCCGGCTACAAGATCAAGGACGAGTTCAACTCGCACAAGCACGTCGCCGGCGTCCTCTCGATGGCGAACAGCGGCACGCCGAACTCGGCGGGCTCGCAGTTCTTCATCATGGACGGTCCGGCCCCGTTCCTCGACGGCAAGTACACGGCGTTCGGCCATGTCATCGAGGGGATGAACGTCGAGAAGGACATCGCCAATACGCCGGTCGGTCCGAACACGCTGATGGGCGGCGAGAAGTCGAAGCCGCTCGAGTGGACCACCGTGAAGTCGGTGAAGATCGTGCCGCGCAGCTCGCTCGTCGCCAAGGCGGGCGGCGCGCCGGCGAGCGCCAAGCCGG
>DASUFL010000019.1:0-5171 GCA_036274595.1 Candidatus Eiseniibacteriota bacterium
GGACCGAGGACCGCGGTCCTGGGCGCGAACCGGGACGAGTCTCCCGACCGCGCCACCCTTGGACCGGGCGTGCTCGTCGCGTCGCCGCGCGTGGTCGGCGGCCGCGATCTCGTCGCCCGAGGCACGTGGCTCGCGATTCGCGATGCGCGCTTCGTGACCGCGCTCATGAACCGGCGGCCCCGTCCCGGCGATCCCACGGACGGGCTAAGGTCGCGCGGCCTCCTCTGTCTCGAAGCGGCTTCGACGGCGCGACTCGACCGGCCGGCGCGCATCGATCCCGAGACCGGCGAAGCGCGCCCCGACGCGTGGGACTCGGCACTCATGTCCCTGGGAAGCGGCGCCTACGGGCGCTGCACGCTCGTCGGCATCGATCCCGACCTGGGGTCGTGGGCGGTCGTGGGTGGCGGCGGTGACGAGCCCCGCGGCGTTCCGATCCCGGGAGGATGGCACGCGATCACGCACGCCGAGCTGGACGATCCGGACGAGCCGCGCACCCGCCACGTCCTCTCGAAGCTCGAAGGGGTGAAGCCGCGGAGCGTGGACGAGGCGCTATCGCTCTTCGCCTCGATCCTCCGCAGCCACGGCGAGGACGGCGGGCCGCCGGTCTGCATCCACCGGGACCACTTCCCCACCGTGTCGAGCACGCTCCTCGCGCTCGGCGCCCTGGACCGGCCGCGGTATCTTCACGCGGACGGCGCTCCGTGCGTCACCGAGTACCGGGATCACTCCGCGCTCCTCGCCGCGGACGCGCCCCACGAAACGAGGGAACGGGCATGACGGCTCCAACCCACGATCTCACGCTGATCACGTTCTACGCCTATCTGGCGGCCTTCTTCCTCGTGGAGCGCTTCCTCACGCGATCGACGTTCGGGAACATGGCGCGCGGCGATCGCGATCCGCTCACGCCCCTCTTCTTCGTGGTTCCGGCGATCGGGATCTTCACCTGGATGTTCGTCCAGCACAGGGCACTCCCCCCGCACCCGTCGTGGTGGTCCTACGGCGCGGGGCTTCTCATCGGGATCTCCGGCATGGCGGTGCGCATCCTGGGCAAGCGGACGCTCGGACGCATGTTCACGGTGCGGGTCCAGATCCAGGAGGATCACAAGATCGTCGACACGGGGATGTACGCCCGCGTGCGGCATCCCCTCTATTCGGGATTCATCCTCGAATGGATGGCGCCGCCGCTCATCCTCGGGAGCCCGATCGGATTCCTCCTCCTCACACTCCCGCTCGCGATCGTGGTGCTGCTCCGCATCCCGCGCGAGGAGGCGCTCCTGATCGAGACGTTCGGAGATCGGTACCGCGCCTACATGGCGCGCACGAAGCGGCTGATTCCCGGAATCTGGTAGGCGGCGGAGCCAGGTCGAGCGGTGCCCAGCTCAGCCCGCGGTCACGTCCAGCTCGGCGTGCACCTCGACTTCATCGGGAGGAAGGAGGCCGCGCTCGCCCGTGGCCTGGAAGAGGACGCGCGCCGCGAGAGGCGCGGGGCCCGGAAGGCACGACGCGTCGACCGTGAGCGGGACCCGGATCGCGATCCGTCCGACGTACGCGGGCACGCGGCCGCCGCCGAGCGGATCGACGGAGTCCTCGGGCGCGGTCATCGGCCCCGGCGTGAGTCCCTCCGCGAGTCCGAGCTGGATCGACGTGGCGCGCGCCCGGCCGGCCGGCGCGTCCACGGACTCGATTCGAAATCCGGGCTCGACGGCGAGGGTCAGCATGATGTCGAGCTGGTCTCCGCGCGCAACGCGACGGCGCGGGGATTCGATCGCGATGGTGACGGGGGGGCGCGCGGTCTGGGCGAGGATCACGCGCGCACCGCGCGGGACGCGAGGTTCATGATGCGAGCGTACACTACTCCGCGATGAAACGACGAATGCGGATCGGCGCCCTGCTTCTCGCGGCGCTCATCGTCCTGGCCTCGTGCGGCCGCCCCAAGCCGGAGCGCATGGTCCACCTTCACATGACCGGCTACGCCTTCAACGACTCCAATCCCACGCTCGCCTTCACGACCGGCGAGCGCGTCCGCTTCCTCGTCCGGAACGACGAGACCACGATGATCCGGCACAACTTCCGGATCGCCGCGCTCGGCGTGCGCTGCGACTACGAGCTCGGGCCAGGGGAGGAGCGGGCGGTCACTGTCACGCTGCCGGACACTCCCGGCGTGTTCCACTACGACTGCTGTACCCACCGGGGCATGGGCGGGATCATCGTGGTGAAGCGGCGCTAGCGCGCCGGCTCCGAAACGGACGGGCGGCCCGGCGCCATGCCGGACCGCCCGTTTCGCCTACGTCGTTCGGAGCCGCTCAGCCCGCCTTCTTCGTGGTGGACTTCGTGGCCGTCGCCTTCGTGGCCGTGGGTTTCTTGGCGGTCGACTTGCCCTTCGCGGTCGCGTTTCCGGCCGCGCGCACGCCCTTCTCCTCCATCACCTTCTGCATCGATCCGGACATGTCGTTCTGGATCGTCATGACGTAGGAGTTGGCATCCGGGAACTGGACGTCGACCTTCTCGGTCACCGGCTTGTCCCCGACCATGTACGTCGTGAAGAGAGAGACCGTGTTGTCGGTGGGGAACGTGCCGTAGTACACGAACGCCGACGGCATCATCGTGTCGGTCCAGATCATCTGGTACTGCTTCTTCTGCGTGTCGTAGCCCCAGGTCGAGCGGCCGTCGAAGGGCTTGCCCATCATCTTCATCTGGTGCTTGCCCTCGAGGTGCATCCCGCCGAAGGACCATCCGTAGGTCGACTTGCCCGCCGACTCCGACTCCGGAGCCATCGGGCTCGCGTAGACGTGCACCGTGGAGTTCCAGTTGCCGACGAGCTGCGCGAGCTTCTTGAGCTCCGCGGGCGGGCCCTCCGGCATCGCGAGGATCGCGGACTTGGGCGTGGGCTTCGCGGCCTCAGCGCCCGGAGCCGTGTCGGTTGCAGGCACCGGGGTCGTCGTCGCGGGCGGCGGCGTGCTCGCGGGCGGCTGCGTCGACGCGGGCGGAGTCGTCGCCGGCGGCGTGGTGGTGCCCGTCTGCGCGTGCAGGGTCATGGGCGTGACGGCGAGAACGAGTGCGGCAAACAGCAAGAATCCACGAGGAACCATCTGTGCCTCCGGGAACGAGAGTGGCTGGCGGGACCCCCATGCTTGAACCCCGGGAGGGTACCGCTCGCGCGCCACCGCTTCAACCGCCGAGGCCCCAGGGCTCTCTCCAGGCCGGCGTGAAACGCGTGCTAAACTCGCCGCATGAACGGGCTTCCGGGCACATCCGCCATTCAGGCGCGCGATCTCTGCAAGAGCTACGCGGGCATGGAGGCGGTGCGAGGCGTCTCGTTCGACGTCGCGCCGGGCGAGGTGGTCGGATTCCTCGGACCGAACGGCGCGGGCAAGACGACCACCGTCCGAATGATCTCCTGCTTTCTCCCGCCGACGTCCGGCACCGCGACGGTGTACGGCGTCGACGTGCGCACGAGCCCGCGCGAGGTGAAGCGCATGCTCGGGATCTGTCCGCAGGAGGACAACCTCGATCCCGACTTCGACGTCCTGAAGAACCTCCTCGCCTACGGACGCTACTTCGGCATCCCGGGGCGTGAGGTCCGGGACCGCGCCGAGAGGCTCCTCGACTTCGTGCAGCTCTCGGACCGGAAGAAGAGCGGCGTGCAGGAGCTCTCGGGCGGGATGAAGCGGCGCCTCGTGCTCGCGCGCGCTCTCTTGAACGAGCCGCGCGTCCTGATCCTCGACGAGCCGACGACGGGCCTCGATCCGCAGGCGCGCCACGCCATCTGGACGCGGGTGCGGAGTCTCCGCGCGACCGGCGTCACGGTGCTCCTGACGACGCACTACATGGAGGAGGCGGCCCAGCTCTGCGACCGCGTCATCGTGATCGACAACGGGACGATACTCATGGAGGGAGCGCCCGCCGATCTCGTCCTGCGTGAGGTCGGGAGCACCGTGGTGGAAGCGTGGAACTACGGGCGCGCGTTCGCCGAGTTCCTCACGACTCTCCCGGGACGGCTCGAGGAGGTGGGCGACCGGCTCTACTACTACCCGGGCGCGGACGATCACGTGGAGCGGCTCCTCGACGAGCGCTTCCCCGGGCAGGAGCGGCTCATCCGGCGGGCCACGCTCGAGGACGTGTTCCTGAAGCTCACCGGCCGGGCGCTCCGCGACTAGATGCGCGCGACGCTCCGAAACCTGTCGTTCCGGGCGCTCCGCGTGTGGCAGCGGGACGCGGACGTCTACTTCACGACCTGGAAGACGGAGTTCCTCCCGCCGCTCCTCGAGCCGATCCTCTACGTGCTCGCGTTCGGGCTCGGGCTCGGACAGCTCATCCGGCACGTCGAGTACAACGGGCGGACGCTCGGCTATCTCGAGTTCATGGCGCCCGGCATCGTCGCGGTCGCGATCATGTTCTGGGCGTTCTTCGAGTCGACCTTCTCGTCCTACGTGCGCATGTACTACCAGAAGACGTTCGACGCGATCCTCGCGACGCCGCTCCTAGTCGAGGACGTCATTCTGGGCGAGCTCCTCTGGGCGACGACGAAGTCCATGATCGCCGCGACCATCATGCTCGGAGTGCTCGGCGCGCTCGGCCTCGTGTCGTGGCCCACGGGGCTCTGGGTCGTTCCGATCGCGTTCTTCGGCGGGCTCCTCTTCGCCGCGGTCGGGCTCCTCTTCACGTCGATGGTGAAGACGATCTCCCAGTTCAACGTCCCCATGTTCACGATCATCATGCCGATGTTCACGTTCGGCGGCACGTTCTTCCCGATCGACATCCTGCCGCGCTGGGCGCTCGTGGTCGCGTGGTGCCTGCCGCTCACGCACGTCGCCTTCCTCACGCGGTCGGCGGTTCTGGGGTTCGCGTCGCCCAACCTCTGGGTGAGCGCTACCTACGTCGCGGGATTGTCGCTCCTGCTCGCGGCCTGGGCGCTCGCGCGCATGAAGCGGCGGCTGGTTCCGTAGCTCTCTTGTCGTTGCGAAGCCTCGGGCTGCGGTGGTTTGGCCGGCGCGGGGAGGGTGTGAGGGTCCTGGACCCACATGCCGGCGCTCGCTATCGGACCTCTACAATGACTTGTGGGCGCCGGCTGCGACGGTCCCGGACCCTCACTCCCTGCCCTCGCCGGCCAAGTCTTACGGAGTGGCGCCGATCTCGGAGAGGAAGTCGCGCAGACGCTGCGCCGCCGTGGA
>DASUFL010000020.1:0-55501 GCA_036274595.1 Candidatus Eiseniibacteriota bacterium
GGGACCCGGCCGTGGGCCGAGCTCTTGCGCTCATGCATGAGAAGCCCGGCGAAGCGTGGACCCTGGAGCGCCTTGGTGAGCAGGCGGCGCTCTCGCGATCGGTACTGCACGACAGATTCGTCCACTTCGTCGGACAGCCGCCGATGCAGTACCTCGCGCAGTGGCGGATGCAGCTCGCCGCCCTGTGGCTTCGCGACACCGACGCCAAGGTGGTCCACATCGCGTCCGATGTCGGCTACGAGAGCGAGGCCGCCTTCTCGCGGGCGTTCCGACGCGCCGCCGGCAAATCCCCGGCCGAATGGCGGCGCACCCGCCGCTCAAGCCCCTTGGGTCAGAGGGCGACAATGGAAGGGTGAAGCCGGCGCCTCCTAGGAGCATGCCGGCCGTCCGAAGGTCCCGCCACGCCTCACGCTCGGGCCCCGATTTGCGCCTTCCACTTCGCATCGTCGGTCGAAACACAAACGAGCACGCAACTAGACCCGCGGACTATAAAGCGAATTGACACACCCACCCAGAATCACGGCCGTCTGTACGGCGCGAGCGCGATTGTGGAATCCAGAGATGAAGTCCGCGAATCGAATCGGGCGAGTGCCGGATAACCGTGTGGCCCGGCAGAGAGGAGGTCCACCACCATGTCGACCGGATCGCGCCTTGCCTCGCCTCTATTCGTGCTCGCCACAGTGTCCCTCTCCGCGGCGACTCCATCGATCGCCTCGGCCGCCTGGCCTCCCTTCGGCCGCGCTATCAGCACGGCGGTGGGGGATCAGCTCTCTCCCGCGATCGCGTCGGACGGCGCCGGGGGCGCGATCATCTCGTGGGTCGACTTCCGAGGCACACCGGTCAACCTCTTCGCGCGGCGCGTTCTTGCTTCGGGCGATGTGGACCCGACCTGGCCCGCGGACGGTCGGGCTCTCAGGACGAATCCGCTCGCCCTGGGCATTGAGTCCGAGAATCCTGGGCCTCCCGGGATCGTCCCGGACGGGTCCGGGGGCGCCATCGTCGTCTGGGAGGACCGTCGCAGCAGCCTGACCGCACCCGACATCTTCGCCCAGCACGTACTCGCGTCGGGCGCGGTGGATGCCGCCTGGCCGGCCAACGGGCTTGCGGTGTCCGCGACCGAGGGCATCCAGGACTTTCCGAGCCTGATCTCGGACGGTGCCGGCGGAGCGATCGTCACCTGGATGGACGGCCGCCCGGGAACAACCGTCGTCGACATTTACGCACAGCACGTCCTGGTGTCGGGGCGCGTGGACCCCACATGGCCCGTCAACGGCGCCGCCGTCAGCACGGCCAGCGGCCCCCAGACGTCTCCGACGATCGTTGGGGACGGCTCAGGCGGCGCGATCGTCACGTGGTCCGACGGAAGAAACGCCACGACCACCTTCGACATCTACGCGCAGCACCTTCTCCTTTCCGGAGTCGTGGATCCCTCCTGGCCGGTGAACGGTCTCGCGGTGTCCACCGCCCCGCAAGGGCAGTTCGAGCCCAAGATCGTCTCGGACGGATCTCACGGCGCCGTGGTCACCTGGTACGACAACCAGAACGGATCCAATCGTGTCTTCGTCCACCGCGTGCTGGCTTCGGGTGTTGTCGATCCCGCGTGGCCGGTCAACGGAAGGGCTGTCTCCGCCGGCACGGAAGGCCAAGACTTTCCGAGGCTGGTCTCGGACGGATCGGGCGGAGCGATCGTGATCTGGCAGGAGCGCGTGGGTGGTGTCTTCGGTGTTCTCGCGGCATGGGCCCAACACATCAAGGCGACCGGAGTCGTGGACCCGGTGTGGCCGGTCGGTGGCAGGGTGCTGGGCCGGCCCCAGAGAGATCAGGGCAACGCCGTGATCGGCTCGGACGGGGCGGGCGGCGCGATCGTCGCGTGGCAGGAAGGCTCCGCGATCAAGGCCGGGCACGTCCTGGCTTCGGGAACTTTGGATTCGGTCTACTCCGACAGTGGCCGGGTGGTCTGCGATATTCCGCCAAGCCCGCGGGGATCCCCAGCTCTCGTTCCCGTCGGCGCGGGAGGAGCGATCGTGGCCTGGGAGGACTACCGGACCGGAGGTGCCGACATCTATGCCAAACAGGTGCTCCAGCCGGTGACGGGAGTGCCGGGTACGCCCGGCCTCGAATTCGCCTTCGATCCGCCGGGCCCCAACCCCGCGCTCTCGGCGACGACGCTGCGGTTCTCGCTGTCGCGTGACGCCACGGTGCGGCTGGCCCTCTACGACGCTTCAGGACGACGCGTGCGCGAGCTCATCTCCGGCCCGCAGCTCGCCGGAGTGCACGCGATCGGCTGGGACTTCCGTGACGCTCACGGCGGATCCATCGGCGCGGGCGTCTACTTCGCCCGGCTCGATGTGGGAGCGCGGTCGCTGACCCGAAAGGTCATTCACGTGAGATAAGCAGGCGCGATGGGAGGAGGGCGCAGGGGCCACGATCGAAGCGACCGCCATGGTCGCGAAGATCACCTGCATGGCGATTTCCTCCCGTCAGGCCCCACAACCTCACAGTACGAACGGAATGATGCGCTTCGTGTGGCCGGCATACTCGGCGTATTCGGGGTACATGTCGAGCACGAGCTCTTCCTCGGCCACCATGCGAACCGCGAGCGCTGTGGTCGCGACGATGGCCGTCAGCACGCTCAGAATCGTTCCATTCGATATCACGCCCGCCCAAACGAAGAGAAGTATGGCCGTGTAGATCGGGTGGCGCACGAACCGGTAGGGCCCCGTCGTCACCAGGCCGCCCGACGTCGGGTTCGCCCCCGCATGAAAGCTCCGCCCGCGGAAGGTGAGGCGGGCCCAGAGCATGAGCGCCGCCGCGGCGCCCTGGATTCCTGCGAGCAGCGCCCCATGGGCGAAGAGAGATCTCCGCAGCAGCAAACTGAGCGCCGCGACGGTCAAGACGGCGGTCGCCCCGATCGAAACTTGCCTGAGATTCATGGATCTCGTCCTCGCGCTGGCCGCCTTCGGCTATGCGTGGGCGCTCGCGTTGGGAGCCGCGTCCATCGAGAAGATCCTGTCCCCGCGCGACGTGGGTCTCTGGTACACGCCCGGCACGCTTTCGATGCCGCGTCTCATGATCGATGGGCCGGGGCCGGCGGGAACACGCGAGCTGCTCGGATGGTGGTTCGTCCCGCTCGGGTTGGCGGCGGGTGCCATCCTACTCTTACTCACCCGGCAGTTGGGCTTATGGCGAATCCGTCGTTTCCGTGAACCACGAGTGGGGTGATCGAAATGGCTCGAGCGTGCAGCATGCCACAAAGGGAGCGTTACACCCGGATGGCCCTCGGTGCGGGATTCGTGGTGGGTGGGTTTCTCTTCCGGCGCGATGTCTTCACCTCGGTGACCATGGTCACCGTGGGCTCCGCCATGACCGCGCGGGCGGCGCTCGGCTACTGACTCTCGCTCCAGATGCTCGGTGCGAGCATCGTTCGCAAGATGCGCCGACTGAAATAGCGGCGTGACCAGACAGCGCGTGAATCCAAGCCTTCTCTGGATCACCTCCGGAGTGAGCTAACGGAGGAGCACCAGTCTTTGAGTCTGGACGTTCCCGAGTGCTTCGAGCCTCGCGAAGTAGACGCCTGAAGCGATGCGGCCGCCCTTGGAATCGGTGTGCGACCAGAGGATCGGGTGCCACCCGGCCGGAAGGGCACGATCGAGGAGCGTGACAACGAGGCGGCCCCGCACGTCATAGATCGAAAGCTTGGCTCGACCTCCTCCAGGGAGTGAGAACCTCAGCTCCGTGACGCTGTACGAGGGATTCGGGTGAGGCGCCGACAGGAGGAAGCGCGGTGCAGCCGCGGGGGCATCCCCCACGGCCACGACATCCAGCTCGCTCAACCTGCAGGTGCGATCGATGGGCACCCCGTGATAGGTCTCGATCACTCCCGAGGGCCAGACAACGGTGATCGAGTCGACCGCCGTTGCGCTTCCCAGCCCGAAGTGGAGAACGAGCGAGTTCTGCGACATGTAGCCGCCGCCCCCGGACACTTCCTGCATCCGGCTTACACCACCCGCGGTCACTCGCGCCCTGGCACCGATCGCCGATCGGTTGGAGACACGACCCACCAGATCGAGATCGATCCAATGCGAGCCTGCGGCCAGGTCGTTCCGGAGGAGGGCATTGGCTTGGCCGTCGTTGACGACGTACAGGTCCAGATCTCCATCCCCGTCGTAGTCCGCCCAAGCCGCGCCCGTGCCGTTCGCGGTATCCCCCAACGGTCCGCTGGTCACCGCCGTGAAGGTCGTTCCTCCGTCGTTGCGTAGCAGCTTGCTGGGCTGCCCGTAGTTGCGGATGCACAGGTCGAGATCCCCGTCATTGTCGTAATCGCCCCAGGCGACTCCTGTCGTGTTGCCCGTGTCTCCCAGTGGTCCGGACGTGACCTGAGTGAAGCTGTTCCCACCGTCGTTCCGGATCAGCTTGTTCGGCGTCCCGTAATTCGCGACGTACAGGTCGAGGTCTCCGTCGTTGTCGTAATCGCCCCAGGCGGCACCCTGGCCCGGCCCTCCGTCCTCGATCGCGAGCCCCGTGATCCGCGTGAAGACGCCTCCTCCGTCGTTTCGGAGCAGGCGATTTGGCCCGTCGTTCGTGACGTAGAGATCGGGATCCCCGTCGTTGTCGTAGTCGCCCCACGTGGCGGCGAGACCCCACCCGGCGTCTGCCGCCGGTCCTGCGGTCGCGTCGTGAAAGGTCCCGCCTCCGTCGTTGCGGAGCAGCTTGTTGGGGGTCCCGTAGTTGACGAGGTAGAGATCCAGGTCGCCATCGCCATCGTAATCGCCCCAGGCCGCGCTCTGTCCCGCTCCCGTGTCCCCAAGGGGACCGGTCGTGACATCGACGAACGCGCCGGCTCCGTCGTTCCGGAACAGCTTGTTGGCCGCGAGATAGTTGACGAGATAGAGGTCGAGGTCGCCGTCGTTGTCGCAGTCGCCCCACGCCGCGGATCCTCCGTTGTCCGCGTTGTCGAGCGGAGGCGCCGTGACGTCCGTGAAGTTTCCTCCACCGTCGTTGCGGATCAGCAGATTCGGGCCGTCATTGGTCAGGTAGAGGTCCTGATCGCCGTCCCGGTCGTAGTCGCCCCAGGCGACGCCGAAGCCCGAGGCATTGGTTCCCAGCGGATGCTTCGTGATCGCCGTGAACTGAGCCCTCACCGTGATTGGGTTCAACACACCGAGAAGGGCCAGAACGAGGAACGCGTGACGGGGGCGGCTCATGATCGACCTCGATGGTGTTCCGAGCGCCGACGAAGGGGCCCCGTCTTTCGACGGAGCCCCTTGCCTCAAGACCGGATCAGCTCACCGGGCGATGACCAGCTTCTGCGAGCGGGTCACGCCTTCTCCGCGCAGCTGGAGGAAGTAGACGCCGCTGCTCAGCGCGCCCCCGTTCCCGCTTCGGGGAATCGGGACGGCGTGTTCGCCCGCCGGATACCAGTCCGACGCCAACCTGGCGACGAGCCGTCCGGTCACTGTGTAGAGATCGATATCCACGCGACCCGCGGTCGCAAGGCTGAAGGCCACCTTTTCCGGCGACGCGGCCGGATTGGGTGCCGGTGCGCGCAGCATCGTCTCGTGGGGGACGGGGCTCGACGCCGCGCTTCTCGCTGCCAGCATGGCCGGTGTCGGCGCCACGAGGTAGAACGGCCGCATCATGTCGTTCTCTTCGTGCTCGAGGATGTGGCAGTGCCAGACATAACCGGGCGCCGCCGTCGCGTCGAAGGAGTAGGCCGGCGACTCGT
Source organism: Candidatus Eiseniibacteriota bacterium (assembly GCA_036274595.1). Taxonomy (GTDB): domain Bacteria; phylum Eisenbacteria; class RBG-16-71-46; order SZUA-252; family SZUA-252; genus WS-9. The sequence goes on from DASUFL010000020.1 coordinate 5,726, forward strand.
CTTGAGGCGCGAACCGCACCAGGATTCGCGTGACCTCGCCCGGGTTCATGCGGAAGGTGTCCTTCCATCCGCGCTCGTTGGGATCCGCGGGAGTCGGCTTGCCTTTGAGGTACGACGAGGGATCGACCGGCGTGTACGTCGTGGCCGGCAGGGACGGATTGGCCGCCTGGAACGCCATTTCATACCGGCGCGAGTTGATCTTCTGGCGGTTCAGCAGCTGGAACTGCACGAGGTGGATGTGAATGGGATGCGTATCCGCCGTCATGTTCACGACTTCCCACATCTCGGTGGTCCCGAGCGTCGGAAATTCCGTCACTGCGGCGTCGTACGGCATGCCGTTGAGAAGCACCCCGGTCGGGCCCTCCGGCGTGGCCTGCTCGTTCAGCGTCATCACCCTCGTCACCGTCGGATTGCTCAGACGGTTCACGGTCGCGAGGAGGGCTGGAATCGAGCTCATGTCGGGAGCCGTGGGTGGCACGACCCGGAACAGCATCACCTGGCCCACGGTTTGGGGGTCGGGAGAATCGCCGCTCGGGAACGGCGCCTTGGCCGTGTTCCGGAGCAGGAACTCGGTGCCGGGCGCGTACGTCGAGAAGTCGATCACCACATCGCATCGCTCGCCGGGAGCCATCAAGAGCCGCGGCGAATGCTGGTTGCTCGGGTCGTTGAGCACGACGGGCTCGGAGAGATAACCGCCGTCCGTCCCGATCTGATAGAAGGCCGGCCCGGGCGTGCTATTGGCCCGATTCGAGAGCGCGAGACTGAAGAATCGAGCCTGAGCCCCGTTGAGGAAGCGGAAGCGATACTTCCTAGGCTCCACGTTGAGGTAGGGCCACACCTTTCCGTTCACGAGAACGATGTCCCCGAAGAACTCGGGAATCCACTTCGGATGCACGGAGGTTTCGCCCTCGTCCGGATACCAGAGCTGGCCATCCGAAGTGAACATCCGGTCCTGGATGCAGATCCCCATGTCGTAGGGGGCAGTCGGGAGACCGGCGGGCTCGCCGGCGGGGTCGGTGATGATGTAGTAGCCCGCGAGTCCGGCGTACACGTTGTGCCTCGTATATCCAAAGGCATGGTCGTGGTACCAGATCGTCGCAGGGAGCTGCGTGTTGGCGTAGGTCTTGATCTCCTGCACGAAATCCGGCCCCGTCTCGGCGAAGTCGGGCGTAAACCAGGTGTTTGGCCCTCCGTCGCTACCGGGCTCGACCTCGGCCCCATGGACGTGGGTCGTGATCGGAACACCCGTGGTCGGGTGCGCGGCAGGAAGCGTCGGATCGAACGCGTACTCGAGGATGTGCGCGCCCGTCAGGTGATTCGTCCACTTGATCGAGATCGGCACTCCTTTCTGCGCCACGATGGTCGGTCCGGGGTAGCTCGCAGTCGCTTCGGATGTCCCGTATCCGTAGACCGTCGTCGGGGGCAGCTGACTGTGGAGTTGTTGCTGGATCCGATAAGCGCCGATCTCGTAGTAGTTGAGCGCCGCCTGCTCCGCCACGCCGGGGATGGGCAGGGCATCGACGTACTTCGTGAGGGCATTCGGGTTGAGCAGGGTGACCTCGCCCGACGAAGAGCTTGCCGAGCTCGCCACCGCCAGGCAGGCCAGCAGTGCGGAAGCCAGTATCCGTTTCATGGGAACCCCCTTCGGCCGATTGCCTCCGGCCAGCTAGGTCGCCGCCGGCTCTCAGCGCCCTGGAAGGCCCCCCACGTCTTGGGCGGTCCCCGGAACGTCCGACGGCTATCCGGTCACTTGTGATTTTTTTCACAAGTGCGGGTTTTGTTCTACTGTCCGGGGGTGGAAGAGCGAGGGATACCTTGGGGGTACGGGGCCCCAGCAGCAAGTGCCGCCGGACCCGTCACCGAGTCGTTTCCTAGCGCCTGCGAGCAGCCTTGGCCCTACCGGATCGCCACCACTCCCGTCCCCGCGCTGGGAAAGCGCTGGAACACGGCCGGATCGTGGCCAGGGACGATCCACTCTGGCTTCGACGCGAGGCGCCTCATGCGGTCCTGCGCGGCCAGGTTGGACTTGGCGTCGAGCGTCTGTGCGATGGGTCGGTGCTTGTCGAGGTTCTCGTACAGGTAGCAGTTGTCGGAGGCGACCACCACCGTTCCCTTCGCGGTGTGGACCCCGACGTACTGCGAGGCGAACGTGTGCTTGCCCCCCGTGTACGCGATGATGCCCGGCAGGATTTCCTGGGCGTCGCCGTTCACCAGCTGCACACGTCCTGCCCGGTTCAGCTGCGCCAGCATCGCCGCATCCACGCTGTCGATCGCCGCATCGAGCGGCGCGCCGCCATCCCCGACGTAATGCGTGTACTCCTCGCGCTGGATCCAGACGCGGGCGTTGGGGAATAGATCCGCGCCGTCGAGATGATCCCAATGGATGTGCGAAATGATGACGTCGGTCACGGAGTCGGCGGCGATGCCCAGCTCTTGGAGCGCTTCGGACGGGCGTCGGTAGTCGGCGGGTTTCCAATCGTCCAAGAATTTCTGGCGGTAGAAGCCCGCGTCCACGAGCACGCGGCGGCGGTCCGGCCCTTCCAGCACCCAGAACATCATGGCGATGTCCACCGTGCGCGTGGTGTCCGCTCCCGCGACCAGCTCGTGGACGGGAAACTTTGGCACCGTCGCATAGCGGACCGCGAATACCTTCCAGGCCGGCGCTCGTGCCGCGGAACCCGCGGCCGGCATGGTGAGCAGGGCACAGCAGAGCGCGAGGAGGGAGCCTGGGATCCGTCGGAGCATTCCGCGGATTCTCGGAAAGCTTGGCCGCGATTGCAAGCCCGGGAGGAACGGCCCTTTCCCGCAAATTCGTCCGTTCGGTCCCTGCAATTCGGACGTTATAGGTGCGTCGACCGCTCGATCAACTAGACCAAAAGATCTATCTCCGGCCCACGTCCCTTTTCGGAGGGAGGACTGCATCCCCATGGCTACCGTCAAACGAATCACGGATCTCCGCCCCTATACCGCCGTCCTCCCCTATGCGAGCGAGATGTTCGGGGTGTACCAACCCCTCCTCGGCTGGAAATCGCGGCGAATCCAGGAGCGGTTCCAGGATGGCCTCGAGAGCGATCGACGCCAGGCTCTCGACAAGCTGACGAGGCAATTCGCCGGCCTGGTCGAGATCACCCGGGGGGATGGTGGGCAGCTCGATATCAAGATTCGTGAGGGCGCCTTGAAGGCGGGCGCCCTTCACAAGTACGACAGCGTCGTCTTGCAGCAGCTCGCCACGGCCCTTCCGCCCTACGACCAGCTCGACCCCTCCGTTTGGCCGAATGTCATCACCGCCGACCGGTTGGATCACATCCTCAAAACAGATGTCGTGAAGGCCTATGCCGCGGCGAACGAAGACTTGAAGCGGGGGGGCGGCGTGAGGCGTCGAACCCACGACGCGGCCGCGCATGACCGTTCCTTGGCGCGCGCATCGACCGGTGAGGACACCGACGACCGCTCCGCAGCCATCCTCGAGCAGCAGCTTCGCTACGAGTCCGCCGTGGCCGGCGCGGTGCACATGCTCGCCCGGAACAAGGCTCACGCCGCGCTCGAGAAGATCTTCTACGCCACTCACGACGCAGTGGAAGAGGCTCAGACGCTCATGCGTGTCCTCAACCAGGATGATCCTGCATCGGGGTACCTCGACCTCTCGAACATGAACCCCCAGGATCTAACCCACATCCAGAGCGTGGTCTTGTCGCCGATCGCGGTCGTGCACCTGTTCCGCCAGTACTTCTTCGAGCTGGACACCTTCCTCGGAACGCCGGAGAAGCATGTGTGGCTGAGCCCGGGATCCAGCGTGGAGCTGGTCGAGGTGCACACGAGGCGGACCATCATCGAGAAGACGCTCGAGACGGCCCTCGAAGTCACGACGTCCGCGGAGAAGACGACCACGCAGCAGGACGAGATCTCCGACGCCGTGAAGGAGGACAATTCGCAGGACACCAAGTTCGGTGCGAGCGTGACCGGCTCTTACGCGTCCGTCACTGCCACGTCCAGCTTCGACTACGCGGCATCCCAGAAGGAGTCACGGGAGACGACGCACAAGCGCATGCGGAATCAGACGGAGAAGCTTTCGAGCCAGATCAAGAAGAACTTCAAGTCGACGTTCAAGCAGACGACCGACGTGACCGACGAGTCCAGCACCCGGCACGTGCTCGCGAATACGACGGACTCCCTGATCAACTACGAGCTCCGCCGCAAGATGCGCCAGATCGGCGTTCAGGTGCAGGACATCGGTACGTTCCTCTGCTGGCAGTGCTATGTGGACGACCCTGGCCGCGAGCTCGGGCTGGCGAAGCTGATCCATATCGCCAAGCCGCCCGAGCTGGGCGCGATTCCGCATCCGGAAGAGCTGCCACCCTTGGAATCGTTCGCAGATCCTCGGGACGTCACCATTCCTTTCATCGCCGTGAACCCGGAGGGCGCTGACAACAAAGGGGAGGTCTATCTCGACGGGGTCGAGGTCGACCAAGACGAGCTCTGGGGCGACACGGAGAAGATCCAGTACATCTTCCCGCAGGAGTTCGTCTGCCCGAAGTCGAATTATGAGCTGTCGAGCGTCGAATTCGACTCCGGCGGGCAGCCGATCACTGTCTGGATGGAGGGCGCCATCCAGAACCTGGGAGACCGAGCCAAATTCGACCTGCGGCTCCATTCCGCGGACTTCAAGGGTCAGAACAGCGTCACCTGCAAGGTCATCCTGCACTGGTCGCCGACCGGTGCGGCCAACGATGCGCTCAAGGCGAAGAACGCCGAGAACCTCGCCTCCTTCAAGGAACAGGAGCGCAAGGAGTACGAGAAGAGCTACATGGAGAGCGTGAAGGAGCGGGTTACCATGGCGAGCAAGATCGCCACCCGTGCGACGGACGAGCTGCGCGAAGAGGAGCGGATCGTCGTGTACCGCCGGCTCATCCAGGAAATGCTGATGAATAACGTTCCGGTTCCCGATGATCGATCCCGGCACGTCGTGGCCGAGGTGATCAACTCCATGTTCGACGTCGACAAGATGCTCTACTTCGTCGCTCCGGAGTGGTGGCGCCCGCGACTCCACCGGAGCCGGCAGCAGCTCCCGGAGCGTCCGCAGGAGCCGAGCAGCGGGCTCTCATTCGTTCGAGACGAGAACATTCGAAAGGGTCTCCAGAAATTCATGGGGACCGCGATGGGCGCCCCGAGCAATCCCCTGGCCTCCAGCACGGTGGGCTGGGGCGGGGTGGATGACCCGAACCGTGACAGCTACTTCATCACCGACGAGTCCGAGCCCGCTCGGTTCGGAAGCTCCCTCGGCTGGCTCCTTCAGCTCGACGGAGACAACATGCGGAACGCTTTCCTGAATGCCCCCTGGGTCAAGGCCGTGATTCCCATCCGCCCCGGGCAGGAGCTCGCGGCGATCAACTGGCTGAAGGGTGTCGAGGGCATGAACGGGATCACGGACGACGTCATCTATCACGCCAGCAATCCTGACGAGCGCGGCGTCGATGGGACAACTCTGATGGACGGGAAGCCCATGATGGAGGTGCTGAAGAATCTGGCGCGAAGGATCCAGAAGAAGTACGAGGATGGGCTGAAGCCCGATGTCTCGGACCCCGCGCTGGTGGACAACGAGAACACGGTGACAGCGACCCCGATCGACAGGGTCTACGAGCACGGCTTCTTCCCGCTCCAGGATGGGTTTCGCGCGAACGTCGGGGATGACTACGAGGTCTTCGACCAATGGACCGAGGTCCTGCCGACGGACCAGATCGTGCCGGTCGAGGTGAAGTACGACCCCAAGACCGGCCGGCAGCTCTAGCCCGGTATGGCCACCCCGGTACCTCTGAACTTCATGTGGACGGACAAGTCCGTTCTGCTGGAGGACATTCAGCGAGGCATTTCAGCCAACATCGTGAAGTGGACGACCGAGTTCTACAAGAACAAGTCGGTCAACAGGCGGTTCGAGCTCGACGTCTACCCTTCGTACCCGCTCACCATGAAGGGTGCAGCGAAGTATGTCCTCGCGGATAGCGATGGGGTTGTGCCCGACCTGCGCTCAGGCAGTGAGCTCGCTCCGGCCGAGCGGAAGGAATACGACAGACTGGAAAAGATAATCAAAGCGAAGGAGAAGGAACAGGAAGATCTCGAGAAGCGCCGTGACCTGGTCATGGAACTCGTTCAGTCGATCGAGAGAGGGCGGGACGAGCTGTACCAGCGTCTGGATACTGTGACGGACCCCCAGGAGAGGGCCCAGATCAACGCCGAGCTCGTGCGTGTACGCCAGGACAAGGCGAACGCTATGGCTACCTGGAAGAACCTCGGAGAGGCGATCTCACGGATCAATGTGCCTTATGGGGCGCAGAACAAGATCTTCGATAAGATGGCACAGAAAATGAGCGTCGCCAATGGCGACAATATGCTCCGCCTCCAGATGGCATTCCGCTATGCCATCGACGGGATCGGAAGTGAAACCAGGATCAACGTCATATTTTGCAGGACCAAACCGTCCAGTACGGCGGTGGGGGAGACTCGGCAAGAGCTGTACAACCTTATCCAGGTCCTGCCCTCGCAATTTCTACTGTGGCCGTACCAATACATCGTGATCGACCTGAATGGGGGTCGTCGCAAGGTTCTGGCTCATGAAGTTGTTCACCTGCCGTGGCGCGGTCATCCTCCGGCCAAGGTGATCTTCAAGGGCGTCAAGAAGCACCCGATCGCCGGTATCCCCTGGCCGGATTTCGAAGAAGTTGATGGGGGGGAGTTGGACGGGCCCAAGGATGACATCATGAACTACTCCGACAAGGACCCCGAGGCGAAGGACACCACGATGCGGGCCAGGGATCAGGAGAGATTGGAGTGGTTCATGAAGCTCTTGCGCAAGGGTGAGGCGGATTTCGCGACGCCTCCGACCCCACATCACCCGCCACCGTAGCTCCGCGGGAAGCCAGGCCGGCGAGGGCCGGCCTGGCTGCGGACCCGCGACCTAGCTCTTAGATGATGGCTGGACGGAGAGGACCAGCTTCTCGGCGAAGGTGACGACGATAGGCTGGCCAACCTTGAGGCTGTTGAAGACCGTGGGGTCCTCGACGTGCACGGACACGATGCCGCCCTCGGGTCCCTTCACGGTAGCGCTCTGAGTCGCTGGGTCCAGCGACTCGATGCTCGCGACCGCGCGAACCGCTCGTCCGATTCCTGCAGCCGGTGGCTCCTCCGCCGTCCCTCGCGCCGCGCCAGTCACCTCGGTCAGAGGCGCGCTCTTCTCCTCAGGCGTCGGCTCGCGCAGCTCGGCCACGGCCCCTACCGTGTAGTCAGCGTGGATCGTATCGCCCGCCTTGATTTCGTTGAGCCGCTGGACCTGATCTCCAACCTCAAACACCCCCGTGTTGCCTTCCGGGCCCTTGAGCGTGATGAGGCGCTTGTCCACATCCACCGCCTCGACGGAGAAGGAGGCGTGGACGGTAGCCGCTTCGCCGCGTGCGACGGGCGCGCTCGCCTGAGGAGTCTCCGTCGTCGTCGTGGACGTTTCCTCTTTCGGAGTCTTGGAGCAGGATGCCGCTGCCACGAGGAGGGCAGCCAAAGCCAGGGGAACCATGGTTTTCTTCATCACGGACTCCTTTCCGCGGGGAGTGCAGCCGATTCCACGAGCCGACCCCCTTGGCCGTGGATAGGGGACCCATGAGCTTACGTCAACTCAGGTGTTTCTTGAAGAACTCAACCGTGCGCGTCCAGGCCAGCCTTGCCGCCTCCGCATCGTAGCGCGGCGTGGTGTCGTTGTTGAATCCGTGCTGGGTGCCAGGGTAGATGTGCGCCTCGTACTTCTTCTTGTGCTCCTTGAGGGCCTTCTCGTACGCGGGCCAGCCGGCGTTGATGCGCTCGTCCTGCTCCGCGTAGTGGATGAGGAGCGGCGCTTTGATCTTCGCCACGTCCTCGGCCGGCGGCTGGTTGCCGTAGAACGGCACGCCGGCTTTCAACTCGTGGAGCCGGGTGGCGAGGAAGTTCACCATGCCGCCGCCGTAGCAGAATCCGACCGCGCCGATCTTGCCGGTGCAGTCGGGGCGCTTGCGCAGGAGCGCCGCGGCGGTCAGGAAGTCCTCCCGCGTCTTGGTCTGGTCGAGCTTCTGGAAGAGCTCGCGCGCCTTGTCCTCGTCCCCCGGGTAGCCGCCGAGCGGTGTCAGCGCATCCGGCGCGAACGCCATGAAGCCCTCGAGCGCGAGGCGGCGCGCGATGTCCTCGATGTGGGGGTTGAGGCCGCGGTTCTCGTGGACGACGAGAATCCCCGGCAGCTTCTTGTCGCTCGCGCTCGCGGGGCGGGCCAGGTATCCCTTCATCTTGCCCGAGCCCTTGGGGGAGTCGTACTCGAGCATCACGGTGGTCAGGCGCTTGTCGTCCGGAGGCACTTGCTGCGCCTGGACGAACTTGGGCGACAGCTCGTCGAGCAGCATCGCCGCGGTCACGCCCCCCATCGCGAATTTCGCGGCGCCGACCAGGAAGCCGCGGCGATCGATCCCGCCGTGGACGTATTTGTCGAAGAGGTTCAGCAAGTCTTGCGGATAGTCACTCGCTTGCTTTCGTTCCATGATTCCTCCTGCGCCCCGGCTGCTGCCTACGGTGTGGCGACCGGGGTGAGCTGACTCGCCACCTGCTGCCACCGACCCTCTCGCCGCACCCAGACCACGAGGCCGCGCAAGTATCCCTCCTCCCCTTGTCCGCTATAGCGGCCGGTTATATGGAGCCGCGTCGTATAGGTGGCGACACTGCCGTTGCCGTAGACGCGAATGACTTCCTCGTCGGGGGCGTGGGCGAGGGAATCGAACGCGGTTGCTCCCGTTTGCACGTTGGCCATTCGATCGGCACGCGTCAGCCGCTGGCCCGCGGGATTGATGAAGATGTACTCCTCGGCCCAGAAGCGCCCGGCGGCTGCGGGGTCGCCGCGTCGAAGCGCCTCATCGTAGTTTCGGATGGCTTCGCGGATTTCTGCTTCCGCCTTGGTTGTGGAGGACGAGCTCTTCGTGGCGGACGTGGTCTTGGCCGCGAGCGCTTCAGGCGCACAGGTAAGGATGACGGCGAGCACTGCCAGAAATCGGAGCATGGAAACCCCCTTAGCCCTGAGCCGGGACAGCCTCGACGACACTCACCGGGGTCGAGGTCGGAACCACCTTGGTGAGACGGAAGCCGGCCTTCTCGAGCAGCGCGGCAAATTCGAACGCGGTCCGCTCCTGTCCTCCCGGGCCGACCAGCATCATGAGATCGAGCATCTTGCCCGGATGGGGCTCGCCGCCGCTCGGCAGCACCATCTCCACGATCAAGAGCCGGGCGTCCGGTCGCATGGCGCGGCGGCAATGACCCAGGATGGTCAGGCACTGGGGCTCGCTCCAGTCGTGAATGACGTGCGAGAGCAGGTACGCGTCGGCGCCTTCGGGAATGCGATCGAAAAAGGTGCCCTTCTCGATCTTCACCCGATCGCTCATGCCGCGCGCCGCGAGCAGCGCGGGGGCGTCCGCGACGACGTGCGGCAGGTCGAAGAGGATGCCGCGCATGGTCGGGTGTTTCGCCAGCACCGTCGCGAGCAGATGGCCGGTGGCTCCGCCGATGTCGGCGAGCGTTGAAATCCCCGAGAAATCGTACGCCGCCGAGATGGCGGCGGGCTCCTCGCCGTGGAAGCCGATCATCGTCTCACTGAAGAGAGAGGCCTTCTCGGGCTGCTGGGCGAGGTAGTCGAAGACCGGCATGCCGAGCGCCTTCTCGAATCCGCTCTTCCCGGTGCGCAGGGAGTACGCGAGCTCGCGCCAGCCATCGATCCACCAATCGCTCGCAATGCTCAGGATCGAAGCGCGCGCGGAGCCAGGCGCGCCGGTCTTCAGCGCCTCGCCCAGCGCCGTGAGACCGAAGCGGCGGTCCGAGCTCTCGGTGAGGATCCCCAGATTCGCGAGCCCGCGCAGGAAGCGATAGAGCGGTCCCGCGGAGGTGCCGGTCGGTCCAGCAAGCTCCTCGGCGGTCTTCGGCCCCGGCGCGAGGAGGTCGGCGATCTCGAGCTGAGCCGCCACGTGGACGATCTGGGACACCCAGGCGCCCATGCCCATCTGCACGAGCTGCACGTGCGGGGGCGGCGCGGCTGTCGTGGGGGTTGCTTCTCCTGTCTCGTAAGGGGACTTCGCTGTCTGGGGCATTGCGGGATCCTCGTGGTCGATGGGCAGAGGTCAGGGACCGGTGATTCTAGCGCGGCAGCCCCGGGGTCAGGGAAGAGCCATGGTGGGGCGGGCTCAGCCGCTTTGCGGCACGGAGCGGGCCAGGGTACATTCGACCCATGCGCATCGCGACGTGGAACGTGAACTCCCTGAAGGCTCGGCTCGAGAAGGTCGTGTGGTGGCTCGACCGCGCTCAGCCCGACGTCCTCCTGATGCAGGAGACGAAGCTGAAGGATGCCGACGCGCCGGTCGCCGCCTTCCGTGACCTCGGCTACGAGCTGGCGCATCACGGGGAAGGGCGCTGGAACGGCGTCGCGATCGCGAGCCGTGTCGGGATTGCGGACGTCGTAGCGAATTTCGGCGGCCCGCTGCGTCCCGCGGGGACGCCCGAAGCGGGCGATGACGAGCCCTTTGCGGAGGCCCGCATGCTCGCGGCCCGGTGCGGAGATATCCGAGTGGTGAGCGTCTATGCCCCCAACGGCCGCAAAGTCGATTCGCCCTTCTACGAAGCCAAGCTGCTCTGGTACGAGCGCCTGGCTCGGTGGATCTGCGAGGTGTCCCGTCCGGAGGACGCGCTCGTCATCGGCGGCGACTTCAACGTCGCTCCCGCGGACGCGGATGTGTGGAATCCGGCCGCGGCGCACGGGGGAACGCACGTGTCTCCTCGCGAGCGGGCCGCGTTCACGGCGCTCATGCGCTGTGGGCTCGTCGATGCGTATCGGATCCATCATTCCGAGCCCGGACGCTATACGTGGTGGGACTATCGAGCGGGAGACTTCCACCGGAACATCGGGATGCGGATCGACCATCTGCTCGTCACGCGGCCGCTCGAGTCGAGGGTGGTGTGGACGGAGATCGATCGCGAGGCGCGGAAGGGGAAGCCGACCCCATCGGATCACGCGCCCCTGGTGCTCGATCTGGACCACGCCGGGCAGCCGTTCGATGCGGGCTGGACGTCGGCCGATGAGCGAGTCGCGGCCCGGACGAAGACCGGCAAGTCGTCGTCGTGATTCCCGATCCGCCGCGGTGCTGGGGCCCAATCCCTGTGCTACATTGGCCGAGTCGTGACTTCCCCCCAAAATGACTTCGAAGGCCGCGTCGCGCTGATCACGGGCGCCGTGCGAGGGCTCGGGCGCGCTGCCGCGGAGCGTCTCCTGGCACGAGGGGCCTCCGTGGCGGTGAACGTCCGCGGCGCCGAGCGCGCCGACGCGCTGGCGCGGGATCTGGGTGATCGCGCGCTTGCCGTGCCTGGTGACGTGACCGAGGCACCGGAAGTACTCGTGGCCAAGGTGCTCGAGCGATTCGGACGCCTCGACATCCTCGTCAACAATGCGGCCTACGCGCAGTCCACGCGCTTCCACGACCTCACCGCCGACGAATGGCGCCGCGCCATCGAAGTGAATCTCACGGCCCCGTTCCTTCTGACTCAGGCAGTGGTCCCACCCATGAAAGCGCAGAAGTACGGCCGCATCGTCAACATCTCCTCTCTGGCGGGGCAGACCGTGAGCACCCTCGGCGGGGCTCATTACACGGCGTCGAAGGCCGGGCTTCAGGGATTCACGCGCGCCGCGGCCAAGGAGCTGGGAGCGTACGGGATCACCGTCAACGCGATCTGCCCGGGCATGATCGACACGGAGCTGACGCGCGAGCACGCGACGAACGAAGAGCTCGCCGCCATCGCGGGAGGCTATCCCATCGCGCGGCTCGGCACGCGCGAGGAAGTCGCGGACCTCATCTGCTTCGTGGCTTCCGAGGCCGCTGGTTACATCACAGGCGCGTCGCTGGACATCAATGGCGGCGACTTGATGCTCTGACGCCTGGACCGAGGGTAGCGGACATCCGTCGTCGAAGAAGAAAGGAGTCGCCATGCCAAGCGTCACCTCGATCCCACAAGCGCAACAGCTCCGCGATGCCGGCCGCAAGGCCTCGGCCGCAAGCTACCCGGGAACGATCCGTTCCTTCTATCCGTTCTGGGACGTCCAGTACCGGCCCTTCCTCCTGCATGCGGTTGCCGCTCTTCCGCCCGATCGGTTCGACTTCAAGCCACTGCCCGAAATGTTCACCGCGCACCAGATCGTCGTCCACATCGCCGAGTGCGAGCGCGGATGGATTCACAACATCGTAGAGGGCGGAACGGAGGAGGATTGGGTCGTGCCGCACGAGGACCCGGCGCAGGGATGGGTGACCGTCGTGGACCTGCCCGACCATGAAGCGCTCTTCGCGGCGCTCGCTCAGTGGCACCGGCACACGCAGGCGTGGCTCGACAAGCCTGCCTCGGAGCTGTCGCGGGAATTCACGTGGCGCGGCGATCGCGGCGTGGAGCGCCGCGGGACCCTGCATTGGATCCTGGACCATCTGCAGGAGCACGATCTCCACCATCGGGCGCAGCTGAATCTCTATCTTCGACTGATGGGAGTCGAGCCGCCGTCGATCTGAGCGGCGGCGGGCGGGTCACTTCGCCCCGAACACCTCGTTCACCGCCTGTTCGGGGCTCAGGCGACGACCGCGGTCCCACTCGGCCGTGAACGCCTCATCGCCCAGGGCCTCCCGGGCGCTCGTGATGGTCCGCTCGAGATTGGCCGCGAACGACGGCGGAACCTTGGTGTGGATGGCCTCGCGAATCGCGTCCGCGGCGCCGAGCAATCGAGCGGCCTGGGGGGCGCTTCCATCCACGAGTAATTGGCCCGCGAGCTCGTCGAGGCCCATGCCCAAGGTCAGCCGGCTGCCGACATCCAGCATGGTGCGGAATCCTTCTTCGTAGAGGGCGCGTGAGCGTGCGTGATCTCCCTGGCGACCGACGACCACGGCGAGGCCGAGGGTGGCCGCTCCCATGGAGTGACGGTCCCCGAGCCTCTCTTGGAGCGCCCTCGACTGCTCGTAGTATGGTTTCGCGGCGGCGTAGTCCCGAGCCTGGAGATGGAGATCCCCGAGGCTCTGGAGCGCGATGGCTTCACCCACGATGTTGCCGAGCTCGCGCGTGATGGCCAGGCCTTCCTCGAGATAGGCACGGGCGGCCTCGAAGTCGCCGAGATAGCGGGTCACGTTCCCCAGACAGGTCAGGCTCGTCCCCTGCCATACCTTGGTTCCATTCTTGCGACTGATCTCGAGCGTTTGCTCGAAGAGCGACCGGGCTTCCTGCCATTCGCCGAGCGCCTGCGCGACGTTCCCGAGGCTCCCCAGAATGCCCGCGAGCGCCCCCTCATCTCCGATCTTCCGCCGCACCTCGAGGCTTTGCTGATAGTAGCCGCGTGCTGCTTCGTGATCGTCCTGCCGGTACGCCATGTTGCCGGCGCCGTGGAGCACGGTGGCGAGCGTCGCTGACGGATCGAACGACTTGCGCGCGAGGATCTCGGCGATCCACTGCCTGCCTTCCCGGTTGTAGCCGCGCACGGCCCAGAACCATGCGAGACCCGCGGCGAGACGAAGCGCGGGTTCAGCTCCGCGCGGGTCCTCGCGGCACCATTCGAACGCGGCGCGCAGGTTGGGGATCTCGGCTTCGATGCGGTCGTACCAGATCACCTGATCGGCTCCTCTGATGTGCTTCACCGCACGCTCCGCGAACACGACGCACCAGTCGCGATGTCGACTCCGGGCCACCTCCGTTTCGTGGGCCTCGTTCAGGAGCTCCGCGGCGTACTGGCGCACCGATTCGAGGCATTGGTATCGCGTGTCCTCACCGTCGATCCGCTCGACGACCACGAGCGATTTTTCGACGAGCCGGGTCAGGACGTCGAGCACCTGGAATTCGTCCCAGCCCTCGGCGCATGCGGTGGCGGCTTCGAGCGTCCATCCGCCGGCGAACACCGACACCGATCGCAGGAGTCGCTGCTCGTCGGTCGTGAGCTGGTCGTAGCTCCACTGGATCGACGCGCGCAGGGTCTGGTGCCGGGCCAGCGCGCCGTGGCCGCCGGCGAGCAGACGGAAGCGGTCATGAAGGCGCGTGAGAATCTGCCCCACCGAGAGCACGCGCATTCGTGCCGCTGCCAGCTCGATGGCGAGCGGAATCCCGTCGAGCCGACGGCAGATCTCGATGACGGCCGGTACCTGCTCCTCGTCGAGCACGAAGTCCGGACGAACGGCCAGCGCGCGGTCGAGGAACAGCTGGATCGCCTCCGACGAGCGGACGGCGCCGAGGTCGCGCTGGGTCGCGTCCGGGAGCGACATCGGAGGCACCGAGTACGTGCTTTCTCCAGGTACGCCCAGGTTTTCGCGGCTCGTCGCAATCATCTTCACTTCGGGAGTCGCCGCGACGAGGGCGCGCGCCAGCTCGCCGCACGCGCCCAGGAGATGCTCGCAGCCGTCGAGCACCAGCAGGGCCCGCCCGGCGGCGAGGTGGCGCGCGACCGCGGCCGTGGCCGAAATCCCCGGCTCCTCACTGACTCCGAGTACGGTCGCGACAGCCGCCGGGACGTGATCGGGATCGGTGAGCGGGGCCAGGTCCACGAACCAGACGCCGTCCTGGAACTCCTGGGTCAGGATCTCGGCGAGTCGCATCGCGAGGCGCGTCTTGCCGCCCCCGCCGACCCCGGTGATGGTCAGGAGACGAGTCGTCCGCAGAAGACCGAGGCAATCCTCGACCACCTGCTTGCGAGGAACGAAGGGAGTGGCCTGGAAGGGGAGGTGATGCGGCGCGGGGGCCACCTGCTCGCCCGCCATGAGCGCCGAGGCGCGGCGGATGCCCAGCACCTCTTCGATCTCGATGCGCGCGGTGTGGATCTCGGCCAGGCGCCGGTTGACATCGGGCTCGACGCAGCGGCCGAGCAGGTCGCGAATCGGGCCCGGGATGCTCACCGGCAATGACGAGAGGTCCACCCTGGCTTCGACCACGCCCGACTCGACGGCACGGGTGCGGGTGAGACATTCGAACAGAACGCAGCCGAACGCGAAGACATCGGTGCGGAAATCCTGAAGCTCGCCCCTCGCCTGCTCGGGGCTCATGTAGCCCGGCGAGCCGGAGACCTCCCCGTCGCTGCCGGGCGTGTCCCCGCTTCGGAGGAAGACCGTGTCCCGGTCCTGGATCGCCGCGGCACGGCCGCGCGCCGGAGCAGGTGACTTGAATCCCGCGGCTTCGCCCACTCGCTGGGCGAGGCCGAAGTCCAGCACCTTGACCAGGCCGCTCGGGGCGAGCATGACGTTCTCGGGCTTCAGGTCGCGGTGGATCACGCCGCGCGCGTGCGCCGCCTCGAGGGCCTCGGCGATCTGAGCGCACACGCGAAGGGCTTCGTTCGTCGGCATCGCGTCACGGTGCAGGCGTTCGGCGAGTGTGACGCCCTCTACACGCTCCAGCACGAGCGCGAGCACGCCCGTGTCCGATTCCTCGAAGCCGAAGATCGTCGCGATGTTCGGATGATTGATGGCGGCGAGCGCGAGGGCCTCGTGGCGGAAGCGCGTCATGCGCTCGGCGTCGCCCGCGACCTCAGGCGGCAGCATCTTGAGCACGACGTCGCGCTCGAGGCGCGGATCGCGGGCGAGAAACACCTCGCCCATTCCTCCCGCGCCCAGCTTTCCGAGAATCTGATAGGGACCGAACCGCTGGTCCGTTGCAGGCATGAGGCCTTCCCCTGGGATGGCCCCCGCGACCGGAGGCGTGCGGACGATTCTACCGCGTCAGGGGCGGTTGGTTGAACGATTGCGGCTCGTCGTAGAGTTGCGAATGTGCGAAGGGATCAGGCCTTGGCTTTCGCCTCGTCTTCCGCATTCGGGCCACGGAGCGACCGGTCGATCTGCCGGATGGCGCCCAGGTGATAGGCGAGGTGGACGACGCTGCCCGCGATCCAGCCCGCCTCGACCTCGCTCAGGTCGCGGGGCTTGCCGAGCACGTCCGCCCACCGTGCCGCTTCGCGGCGGAGCTCCCCACGGAGCTGGTTCCACGCATCGTCCGAGACGACGTTCCGCCGCCAGCTCTCGGTCCAGTCCATAACGGGCCAAGGGGGCGAGGTGCCGTCTCCCCAGCGATTGAGCAGGGAGAAGCCGTACCGAAGATGATCGACGTGCGCGGCGATCGATGGTCCACCGTCGTGGGAGGCCGAGGCCGCCTTGGCGGAGAGCCGGTCCAGGGACGCGAGAAGCCCCTGATCTCCTTGATTGAGCACGTAGGTGCGCGCGCCCGGATCGGGGGAGCCAAGGACCAGCTCCTGGAAGAGGGCCGACAAGGCCGTAGCGAGGACGCTCATCGCTGCCGCGCGTGAGGCCGGCGAACGGCCCGCACCTTGCCGGTCTTGCCCCCGCCACAGAAGAAACGATCCTTGCCGTCGGACTCGAGACCGGAGACGTTCATGCCCTGGGGCATCTCGATCGACTCGAGGACCTTGCCGGTCTGCGGATCGACACGCCGGATCTCGCTCTCGTCTCCCTCCCAGGTCGCGTGCCACAGCTCGCCGTCGACCCACGTGACGCCCGTGACGAAGCGGTTCGATTCGATCGTACGCAAGATCGCCCCCGTCTCGGGATCGATCTGATGGATCTTCCGCTCGCGATGATGGCCGACCCAGAGCGTTCCCTCCGCCCAGGCGAGGCCCGAGTCGCCGCCGCCGCCCGGCGCGGGAATCGTGGAGAGGACGCGTCCCGTCGTCGGGTCGATCTTCTGGATGCGATCCTCGGCGATCTGAAACAGGTGCTTCCCGTCGAACGCCGTGCCCGCGTGCGCGGCCACCTCGATCGATCGATCCATCGTCCCGGTCTCGGGATCGAACGCGTTCAGCGTGTCTCCTCCCGCGAACCAGACCCGCTCGCCGTCGTACGACACCCCGCCGATGTGATTCGGAAAGGGGCCGTATTCGCGGATGATCTCCGCCTTCGATCGGCTCATGGCTCCATGCTAGTCGGTCGGGAGAGCGGCGGGGAGTAACAATGTCGGCGTGAATCCGGGTACGGACGGACTGGTCCATCTCCGGGCCCGGCCTCGGCCGAACGACTGCACCTTGCCTGCGGCCGCGAGCGCGTCGAGCGAGCGCTGCACGGTCCGCTGGCTCGTCCCGAGCGCGAGGGCCAGAGCCGAGCTGGACCAGGCTTCACCGTCGACCAGAAAGGCGAGCACCGTTGCGTGCTCGCCCTCGACCATGGGCGCGAGCACCGTCACCTCACGCGCGCGCAGCGGCTCGAGCGCGAATCCTCGCTTGGTGGCGGTCACCTGCGCGAACGCCCGCAAGGCCCTGCGAAGCCGCCCGACCTCGACCCGAAGCCGCACCCGCTGGGATTCGCCGGCCCCGTTCGTACCGAAAGCGCGCTCCGAGAGCTCATCCCTCGGGACGTCCGCGGGCCAGGCTTCCGCCAGCGCGCGAACGATCGCGAACAGCACCGGGCGTCTGGCGAACGAGACGACGGCGCCCCGAACGCTTATCCGATGCCGGCACGCGTCCACGATCCAAGCCTTCGAAGCGAACAGGGCCTCGACCTCACGTAGAAGCAGCTGTCGCTCCGCGCCGCGCGAGACTCGACGCGCCGCCGCCGTGTCCAGGGCGTAGGCCGTGCGCTCGACCTCGGCGCTCAACGCCGGGATTCGGGCCTCGCGAGCCGCGCGCTCGGCCCGCACCAGAGCGGCGCGCGCGGCCTTCGTGCGAAGCCGTCGCATCGCGATCCCGGCGGCCACGAGCTCGTGCGCGGTCCTGAGCGGGGGAGCGAGATGGCCGGCGTCGACCTCGTCCAGAGCATCCTCGGCCTCGTCCACGCGACCGATCAGGAGGAGCCGCCTCACCTCGAGGTAGCGGGCATGCGCCGCGTTGGCGCGATCGCCATGCTCCTCGAGGGTGGCCCGTGCCGCATGGAGCGCCTTCTGGGGCCAGCCCAGCTCGCGTGACGCGAGCGCGACTTCAGCCTCGGCGACCACGCAGCGCGCGCGGGCGACGCGCTCGGACGGGCGGAACGAGCGCGCCGCTCGCCGGAGAAGCGCCTTCGCCTTCGGGAAGTCGCCGAGCTGGGCCATGGCGATGCCGCGCAGCGCGAGGCCCGGCGCGTCGTTCCTGAGCGCGACCCGCTTCAGGGCGCCGAGCGGATCGCCCATCGCGAGCGCTCGGGCCGCGGCCGTGATCATGGAGTCCATCGAAATCCCGCCACACTTGTCACTCCCGGCGAGGGATGCGCGGGAGGAAACTGATTTCACGACGACACGCAGCGCGTCGCGTTGGAAACGAGCCGCGAAGGATACCAGACGAAAGGAGCGCACGATGACGACGCACAAGACGGGAACGCGGGACGAGTGGCTCAGGGCCAGGCTCGACCTTCTCCAGGCGGAGAAGGAGCACACGCGCCAGGGCGACGAGCTGGCGCGGCGGCGGCAGGGCCTGCCGTGGGTGCGGGTGGACAAGGACTATCGGTTCGAGACGGAGGAGGGCAAGGCCTCGCTCGAGGATCTCTTCCGTGGACGCTCGCAGCTCCTGATCTACCACTTCATGTTCGGACCCGACTACAAGGCGGGCTGTCCCTCCTGCTCGGCGATCGCGGACGGCTTCAACGCCGTCGCCGTACACCTGGCCAACCACGACGTCATGCTGTCCGCGGTGTCGCGGGCGCCGCTCGCCAAGCTTCAGACGTTCCAGAAGCGGATGGGGTGGACGTTTCCTTGGGCCTCGTCCTTCGGCAGCGACTTCAACGCCGACTACAGCGTGGGCTTCACGGAAGGGCAACAGCAGAAAGACGGCGGTATCGAGTACAACTATCACCGCGAGAAAGCGTGGAAGCCGCAGGGCAGCGGTCCGGTCGTCGAAATGGCCGCCATGTCCGGCACCGACGCGTCGACCTACGTGCGGGAGCGGCCCGGAATGAGCGCGTTCGCGCTCGAGGGCGGCGACGTGTACCACACCTATTCCGCCTACGCTCGCGGACTGGATGCGCTCTGGGGCATGTACCCGTGGCTCGACCGCGCGCCCAAGGGGCGCAACGAGGCCCAAATTCCCTGGTGGCGGCATCACGACCAGTACGGTTCCCGATGAGCGCGGCGATGGGGTGCTGCTCGATGCCGGCGCCTGGCTCGTCCTGGCTCGGCGCCGCGACGTCCTTCATGGGCATGTGGGTCCTGATGATGGTGCCGATGATGCTGCCGGCGCTCATCCCGGCGCTCGCGCGCTATCAGAGGGCCGGGGGCGGTTGGGGGGCGAGTCCCCTGACCGCTCTCGTGGGCGCCGGATACTTCTTCGTTTGGGGCGCAGTCGGAGTGTTCCTCTACCCGCTGGCTGTCGCGGTCACGGCCGTCGAGGCGCGAGAGCCGGCCCTCGCCGGGGCGTTGCCGTTGGCGGCAGGCCTGGTCGTTCTCCTCGCGGGAGTCGTCCAGATCAGCGCGTGGAAGGCTCGCGGCGTCGCGGGATGCCGCGAAGCACCGGAGTTCGGGGCGATTCCGGCCGGCGCCCGCGCGGCCCTGCGGCACGGAATGAGGCTGGGAATCCGGTGCGTCCGTTGCTGCGGCAATCTGATGGCGGTGCTCCTCGCGGTCGGGATGATGGACTTGCGCTGGATGCTGGTCGTGACCGCGGCGATCACGATCGAGCGCGTCATGCCTTCCGGCGTGCGCTTGGCTCGCGCCATCGGTGTCGCCGTCGTGCTCTGGGGCGTGGCTCTGATCGCGCGCGCGGCGGGGCTCAGCTGAGTCGCGGAGGACAGCCTCGACGTCCTCAGGGTTGAGAACTCTATCAACACAACGAGGAGGGCGTTTCCGCCCTCCTCGCGCGTTTCGCCTCTTCGAGCCGGTCCTACTTCGGCGTCTCCTTCAGGAGCATTTCGCGACGCTCCCTCAACCGCTTCAGCTCTTCCGGATTCAGGACCTTGAACTCCACCCGGCGATTCTTCGCCATTCCCTCGGCCGTCTTGTTGCTCGCGATCGGCTGGCTCTCGCCGTAGCCCTTGTAGGTGAGATTCGCAAGGTTGGCTTTCGCGCAGTTCGCGCTCATCCAATCGCGAACGGCCTGCGCGCGTCCTTCGGACAGCTTCTGATTGACCGCGTCGCTGCCCTTCGAGTCCGTGTGCCCGCCGATCTCGACCTGGAGCGTGGGCCACTGCTGGAAGATCGCGCACAGATCTTGGAGCGTCTTCTCGGACTCCGGCTTGAGCGTGGTCTTGCCGGAGTCGAACACGAGGCCTTTCGCCGTGATCGCGCCCTTTTCCAGCATCTCCATCTCCTGCGTCGTGACCTCGATCGGGCAGCCGGACACGTCGACCCGAACGTTCGCCGGAGTGTTCGGGCACTGATCGATACCATCCGGCACGCCGTCGCCGTCGGCATCGGTCGGACAGCCTTTCGCGTCGACGGTAGCTCCTGTCGGCGTGCTGGCGCATTGATCCAGACCGTCACACACGCCGTCCGCATCCGCGTCGCTCGGGCAGCCCTTCGCGTCCACCGTGCAGCCGGCGAGCGTTCCGGGGCAGGTGTCGATTCCATCGACGACGCCGTCCGAGTCCTCGTCCGTCGGGCATCCCTTCGCGTCGACCTTGGCTCCCGCGACCGTGCCGGCGCAGGTGTCGATGCCGTCGGGAACGCCGTCGCCATCACTGTCCACGGGGCAGCCCTTGGCGTCGATCACCGCTCCGACCGGGGTCCCTGGGCAGCTGTCCTTCTTGTCGGGGATGCCGTCCGCGTCCTCATCGGGCGCCTTGCCGCCGCCGCCGAGCGAGAGCTGGAGGCCGCCGGTGAAAGCGAAGCTGCTCTGGCTCTTGTCGCTGGCGCCCGCGGCCTGTTCCTCATCGCTCCACGAATAGATCATGTCGCGCGCCTCGAGCCTGAGCGCCACTCGAGGGTTGAAGTGGAGCTTCACGCCGGCGCCGATGTTGAAGCCGTCGCGCTTCGAATCCGCTCCGGTGGAATCCTGGGGCTCGAATTCCTGCGAGCTCCAGCCCCCGAGGATGTAGGGATTCAGGGAGGAGCCGGGCAGGATGTTCAGCAACGCGTCCGCGGAGATGTGTGTGAACTTCGAATCCTGCTGGGGAACATTGGCCGGATTGGTGGGGAAGACGTACGCGCGTCCGCCGTCACCCTCTTGCGTCTGGCTGGTGCTACGCCCGTAGCTCCCCTCGATTCCGAAGCGCTTGCCGAACCCGAGCCCCACGCGACCGCCATAGAGAAGGTCGTTCTCCATGTTGGTTTCCTTGGCCCAGGAGGCATAGCCGAGATAGGGCGTCAGGTTGAGATGGAGACCGCTGACCTCGGCGGCGGTTGTGGCGGGCAGGGCGAGCAGACAGGGCAGCAGCCACAGCAACGCCCGCGCTGTGAATCGACGCATGCGAACCTCCTTGTTCGAGCACGCCGGGGACCAGCACGGCGGAAAGCGAGGTGTCGCGCCTTAGATGTGGCATCCGTACCGATACGCATCGGCTACGCCGCAAGCGAGGCCGGATGATGCCGCTAGATCCGGATGCTGGCAAGGCCCAAACCAGTTCTAGACCGCTGGGGGTTCGTTCCAGATGTCGATGGCGCACCGCCACTGACCGTCCGGTTCCTTGCGCCAGACGGTCACGGCCCGGCCGGCGATCGCCACCGGTTTCCCAGCGGGTCCTTGCAGCGTGATCCGGTTGTCGCCCATCAGGTACGCCAGCTTCCCATCGGGAGAAAGCACGGCGTCAGTGGCCTTCCAGGTGATGTTGAACCCTGGTATTTGAAGGCTGTTCAGGACGTACTCGCGCAGCGCGGCTTTGCCTGTGATTGCGGGCTGTCCCGGCGGGAGGACGACGGCGTCGTCGGTCCAGTAGGAGACGATCGTCTCCACGTCGGCTCCTCGGGACGCCAGAGCGGCCCAGTCCGCATCGCGCTTGAGGAGCTCCTTCCGTTCGGCAGGTAGATCCATGGATCCCTCCGTATCATCCGTCGGTCAATTCCGGGTCCGGCGCGTTCAGCCCCGCAGGCGATAGCGCTGCGGTTTGGAGTCGGTCCGCTCCAGGGTCTTCCGAGCTTCGAGATCCAGCTTCACGGTCTCTCCGTACCAGGAAACGTTCCCGTCGAAGCCCTTCTCCAGCTTCTGCCGGAGGGCGCTCATGAGCTCCGTGTGGGTCAGCTCGCGCCCGCGGAGAATCGCCACCATCGCGTCTTTCACGGCGTCGTACTTCTCTCGGCTGATGCTTCTGCCGGTCTTGCCGGCCGGGTGCTTGGTTTGAAACTGGGCTTCCGCCACGGTTCCTCCTCCGTCAGGGGCCGAATCGATCCGACTTCGGATTCCAGTGTTCATCGTCGAGTCCAATCGACGCAAAGATCGCCGGCATTTCCTCGGCTGTCGGGCGACGGCCCTCCGGGTCGAGCCGTGTCGAGTACCACCTCGTCGAGAGCGCCCACAGCTGGTCCATCGTCACGAGCGGCCGGATCGTGGCTCCCCGAGCCTCGCACCAGGCCTTGGCCATTTCTTCCGACCGGAAGAAGAGCATGTTCGCTCAAGTGAAGACGATGTCCTCCCACCAGCGCGACGCGGGAACGAGGCAGTGGTAGAGCCACGTCGATGGCTCGGGGCCGTTCTCGCCGACGACGAGATCCAGCGGCTCGCCCGACTGCGCGCAGCGCGAACGCACGAGGCCCGGACGCTTGAGAGCGGCGAGGATGCCCAGCGCGTCCCAGGCGCAGTTGGCGTAATACTCCACGCCTCCCGATTCCACCCGGTGGTCGGTGGGCACACCGGAGAAGGGGGGCGCCATCCGGATGCTGGCGCCGTCGGATTCGACGACCAGGAGCCGCTGGGAGCGGAGGCTCTGAAAGGCGTCGCGAACTCGATCGGTGGACAATCCCGCCCGACCTGCCACGCGCTCACAGCTCGGCGCACGTCCCGTTTCCGCGAATTCACGATAGATGGCGAGCTTCACCTGGACGTCGGTTTCGGTCGGCATCGGCCCCTCCTTCGAGACGCCCGCCATTCTACCCCTCCGTGCGGTTTCCCTCGATCCCCCGCGTTCTACCGGGCGAGCGCAGGAAATCCACCTGCGGAGGGGGGTTGTGGTATTAGTTCCAGCGCCATGATCCGAAATCGCCTGATCGTTGGGATCATCGCGGTGACCTGCGCGCCGTCGGTGGAGGCGCTGGCGGACGTCAGCGGTGGCTGGGATTCCACCACCGTCATTTCCATCCCGGCCGATTCGCTCGCGATCGTCTCCACTCCCGCCGACTCGGCCGCGGTCCTTTCTACTCCGGCAGATACAGCCACGGTGAGCGCGCCGGGCGTCCTCGTCGCGCCCGCATCACCCGTAGGGATGCTCCCGACCCGAGCCGACTCCATCGCGTTTCAAAGCGTGATCCGACGCGTGAAGCCCCACGCGACCGCGCGCGTCTTGTCTTCGCGCGACACGGTCATCGTGAAGGGGCAGGACATGAGCTATCAAGGAGTGCAACGCTACGGCCATCCGGATTCGACCCTGGGGTGGGCCGACGTGAAACAGGTGCAGCGGCGCGGCAGCGCGGCCGGTCAAGGAGCCATGGTGGGCGCGATTGCGTTTGGTGCGCTCGGAATGATCGCGGGGGCTTCCGAGTCGAACAATTCCTCGAGCCAGGCGAGCGGCGCCGAAGTCGTCGCGGGCACTCTGGTATCTGCCGCGGCCGGCGCCTTGCTCGGCGCTCTCGTGGCCGCTCCCGTGAAGCGATGGAAGAACGTCGATCTCGACTCACCCGAAGGGGGCTTCTTCAATGATTCCCGCCGCGGCTTCACGCTCGAGGTTGGTGCGGGGCCAGGCTTCACCAATGAGTCGAATGGATTTTCCGAGACGGACAGGGGGACCGAATTCGCGGGAGTGACCCGCTTCCGATTGGGCTACGGTTTTTCGGAGCGCTATTCCGTGGCCTATGTGAACGACGTGGCCTGGAACGGGGATGTCACGGGAATCACGGGGCTCGGGCTGTCCTATTTCAGTGCGCCAGGCACCCCATCCTGGGTCCTGGAGGTGACAGGGGGAGTTGCAGGGCGCGCTGATGAAGACGACTCGGCGTCCAATTTCGGGATGCAGGGTGGGCTGGGCATCGAGTTCTCTCGCCACTGGATCGCGCGCGCGAGCGCCATGTATGTGTCGATTGGTGACGACAATCACACCATGGTTGGCACTTCGATCAGCAGATTGTGGTACTAGTCTCAGCGGCACCGCTGGGGCGCAACCCGGCGCGTGGTATTCTCCGCGCGTGAATCGGGCCCTCAACATTCTCGCCGTGATCGCTCTGCTCGCAGCGCCGCGCGCCACGGAGGCGGCCAAGCCCGCGCCCCCTGCCGCCATCCCGCCGCTCGTCTCGATGAGCCGGCAGATGCGCGACCTCGTCGACCGCGTTTCCCCCACGGTGGTCCAGATCGCAGCCGTCGCGATCGCACCCGTGGGCGGCGGACGCACCCCTGCGGGCAACGGCTTCGTCGGCGTGGAGCGACGCGGCGGCTCGGGGGTCATCGTCTCCAAGGACGGCTACATCGTCACCAATGCGCACGTCGTCGAATCGGCGCGAAGCCTCGATGTGTATCTCGCGCGCCCGGCCGCGCCGGCCAATCCCGGACGCTCCATCGTCCACCCTGTGCGGCAGCGCGTCGTGGCCACCGTCGTCGGCGTCGATCTGGAGACCGACCTCGCCGTGCTCAAGGTTCCGGAGACCACGCTGCCCGCGCTCGACTTCGGGGATTCGGATCAGCTCGGCGAAGGAGACCTCGTCCTCGCGTTCGGGAGTCCGCTCGGACTCGACAACTCCGTGAGCATGGGTGTTGTGAGCGCCGTGGGGCGGCAGCTTCGTCCGGACGACCGTATGGTCTACATCCAGACCGACACATCCATCAATCCGGGGAACAGCGGCGGCCCGCTCGTCGACATGAGCGGGCGCGTCGTGGGGATCAACACCTTGATTTACTCCCAGTCGGGGGGCAACGAAGGCATCGGCTTTGCCGCGCCGAGCAACATCGTTCAGACCGTCTACAAGCAGATTCGCGCGAGCGGCCGCGTGCGTCGAGGCTCGATCGGTGTGACGGCGCAGACCATCACGCCCTCGCTGGCGCAAGGTCTCGGCCTATCGCAGCCGTGGGGCGTGGTTCTCGCAGACGTCCACCCGAACTCGCCGGCCGCCGCGGCCGGACTCGAAGCTGGGGACATCGTGACGGCTCTCGACGGAAAGACGATGGAGAACGGGCGTCAGTTCGACGTCAATCTCTACCGCCACTCGGTCGGGGATTCGGCGACGGTGACCGTGTTGCGCGGGGATCAGCGGCTGATCCTGCGCGTTCCCGTGATCGCGCGAGAGGACGACCCGACGCGGATCATCGATCTCATCAAGTCGGAGCGGAGCCTCGTCGCGCCGCTCGGCGTGCTCGTCGTCGCGGTCGATGGCGGGCTCGCTCCGGTGCTGCCCTGGCTGCGACAGGCGAACGGGGTGCTGGTCGTGGCGCGCTCGGCCGATGCGTCCAGCCTGGTGAGCGGTCTCGAGCCTGGCGACGTGATCCTCGCGGTCAATCGCAGTCCGGTGGGAACGATCGAGGCCCTGAACCGGGAGCTGTCCCGGGTGTCGTCCGGCGGGGCGCTCGTGCTTCAGGTGAACCGGATGGGGAGCTACCGCTACGTCGCGATGCCGCCCGAGTGACGCCGCTTCTTCGCGTGCGGCCGTAGCCAAAGCGCCGCCTGCTCCACGGTGAGGAAGACGCCTACCTTCCTCGTGCTCCTCCGGTCCATCTTCCTCAGCACTTCGTAGGTCCGCGCCACTTCCACGGTCACGGGATCGTTCGCGACGATCGCGAGCTTCGACGGCGTCTGCACGTCCATCGCCGCCGAGAGCCGAGCCAACTCGCGCAGCCGCTCCGCCGTCGGGACATCGAGCCTCTGGACATCCCTCATGTCGACGAGCTCGTCATAGCCCGCGACGCTCTCGAGCGACCAGACGCTCTGTTTGTACTCGAAGACCTCTTGATCTGTGACCGTGCCATGGCCGGTCATGAGGACGATCCGATTCTCGTCGTCGATCTGATAGCGGAGCGGCATGCTCTTACGCCTCGGGTTGCTCGGGCGCGGCTGGCTGCTCGGGCGCCGCGGGCTGATCCCGGAAGAACCGGGGCTTCCCCCACCGGTAGATCCGGATCGACAGCGCCAGCCAGATGCTCCCGAGAACATACGCCCCCAGGACGTCGCTGAACCAGTGCTGACCGAGGTAGATCCGGGAAGGGCCCATGAGGGTCACGATCAAGGCCACCACGCATAGGCCCAGGGCTCGGTACCAGGAGGGCTGGAGCAGCGTGTACATCAGAAATCCCAGGAAACCGTAGAACCCCGTAGCGAGGAGCACGTGACCGCTGGGAAAGCTCGTCGTCGAGAGCTGCGAGAAGACGTGGACCAGGTCGGCGCTCGGACGCGGGCGGATCACGAGGAGCTTCACGAGCGATCCCACGGCGGTGCCGAGCCCCGCAAACAGCGCGACGACGGCTTCCCACCGAAGTCCGATGAGGAGGAGCGATGAAACGACTCCAACGACCAGCAGGGCTGCTTGCGGATTCCAGCCCATCCAGCTCGTGCCGCGCATGACGGTCTCGAGGACGTGTCCTTGCTCGCTCTGGACCAGGCGCGTGATGGCGACGTCGATGGGAAAGTAGGGGGCGAAGTGCGCCGCCACGGCGAGTGCGAGGAAAGCGACCGTCGCGAGGAAGACGTAGATCTGGAAGAGCGCGGCGCGGCGGTGACGGGCGCCCTTGGGGGCGATGGCCGCGTCCTCGACCTTGCGGCCGATTTTCCCGATGGGCTGTTTCGCGCTCGAATCGGACATTCCATTATGATAGTCTGCTCGGCCTGTACGCCGACAACAAGGCGTCGAGATCTGGTCCGCGTGGCCAGCCCTCGTCGCAATCCCTTGGGACCAAGCGGCTTGTAAGTAATTCAGGCCAGCTCGAAATTCGAATCTCCCCCCTGCTGTAGTCGTCCAAATAGATCCCTCTGGTTGGCCCGACCGTTTTCGACCGTGGAGCAACCCCCCATGAAAGCCACCTTCCTGCGCCTGGCCCTTGTTGTGTCCGCTCTGGCGGGCTTTGGATGTGCGTCCGTTCCGCATGGCCGTCTCGCGACCGATCTCGCGAAGGTGGACCAGATCGCGCCGGCTCCGACGTCCGCATCCTATCCGCTGCTCGCTTCGGCCACCGACGTGCTCTCACCGGCCCGCATGGCGCATGCTATCGGCGCCATCCAGGTTGGAATCGCTTCGTTCTACCATTCGTCCCTCGTGGGCAATCTCACGGCGAATGGCGAGCATTACGATGACGGGGCTCTCACCGCCGCGCACCGCACCCTCGATTTGGGCACCCGCGTGCGGGTCACCAATCTCGAAAATCACCGAAGCGTGGTCGTCACGGTCAACGATCGGGGGCCCTACGCGAAGGGCCGGATCATCGATCTCTCACGGCGGGCGGCGCGCGTGCTTGGGTTCGTGCACGACGGGGTGACGAAGGTGAAGGTCGAGCCGCTCACCTGAGCGGCCCTCGCTGAGAAGTCGCCCGGCTACGGCCGGAGGGTGCCTAGCGTGACCTCGTCTCCGATGCCGAGCGGGATCGAGAGCGAATCCGCGAGGTGCTGAAATTCCTCCCGGTACGCCGCATTCCGCCCCTGATGGCCGCCGCCGAAGGCGCTGCGATGGATCGGGATCACGCGATCCGCGCCGATCGCCGCGACCGCGCGGATCGCGTCCGCGGGCGGCAGATGCACGTTCACGTTGAGGATCGCGAGATCGGGGTGGAAGCGGCGGCCGACGTCCTCGATTCCGGGGAAGTAGTCCGTGTCGCCGGCGTAATAGATAACCCGCTCCGGCGTCACGATCACGTAGCCCAGAGCGCGGCCATCGGCTTCAGCCTTTCCGACCCACCGTCCCCCTGGATGATGCGCCGCTACCGCGACCACGGTCCCGCCAGGAAACGCGTACGTATCGCCGGGCCGCATCACTTGGACTCCCGGTCCCGAGCCGCGGACATACTTCTCCGCCGGCGCGGGGCAGAGGATCACCGCGGTTCGAGGAAATCGCCGGAGCGTGGGCGGATCCAGGTGATCCGAATGCGCGTGGGAGATCAGAACGATCGACGTCTGATCGTAGGCCGAGAGCGGCGGCCGCGGGACCTTGCGCGGATGGAGGGGCGAGTACGAGGACTCGAAGACCGGATCGGTCACGATCCCGATGCCGTCCGCGTCGATGTAGACGGACGCGTGCCCCCAGAAGGTGACCGCGTTGCGATGGGGCTCGTGATAGAGGTGCGCGTCGATGGGCTTGTGGACGAAGGGAGCGGGCGCGGCGCATCCGGAGAGAACCGCCAGGCACGTCGCTAGGAGAAGGGCCCGCCGCATCACGCCTTTGAACCCCGCGCCTGAAGGGATTCTTCCGGGAGCGGGGAGACCGTTCAGCCACAACCGGTTCAGCGTTCCGCCCCGCCCAGCGCCTTCAGGACCCGCGCATCCCTCCCGTAGATGTCCCGCGCGAACGCCACCTCGCCTCCCCGGCCCCACGGAAACGCAGTCCAGTAGAGAAGGAGCACCGGAAGCGGGCGCTTGAGCGTCACCGTGGTGGTCTTGCCTGCGTCCACGGTCCGCCGGATGGCTGCCGCGTTCCACTTCGGGTCGGCGAGCACGCGCTCCGCCAGCTCCAGCGGCCGGTCGACGCGGATGCAGCCGGAGCTGAATGCGCGACTCGGCTCCTCGAAGAGATCGCGCGATGGCGTGTCGTGGAGATAGACGGCGTAGGAATTCGGGAACATGAACTTCACCCGGCCAAGCGCATTGTCCGGGCCCGCATCCTGGCGAAACGTATAGGCCCCGGCGTTCACCTTGGACCACGCGACGGATCCGGGATTCACGATCCGTCCGTTCTTGTCGATGACCTTGAGCTTCTTCCGTTTCAGCACGGACAGATCCCCCCGCCGGAGCGAAGGGAGGATGTCCCTGGCCAGGATCCCCGGCGGCACGGTCCACGTGGGGTTGAAGACGAGGTACCTCATGTTGTCGCGAAAGATCGGCGTCTGGCGCGCCTCCTTGCCCACCACGCAGCGACTGCTCCACACGACCTCGCCCTTCACGACGAGGTAAACCCGGAAGGCCGCGATGTTCACGACCACGAAGCTGTCGGGCAGGTCATGCAGCAGCCAGCGCGCCCGCTCCAGATTCACGCGGATCTGGTCGATCCGCGCTTTCACGGGGACGTTCATCACGCCGAGCGTGCCCGGGCCGATGCTTCCGTCGTCGCCGAGGAGCTGATTCCTCTGGAAGCTCCGGACGGCGGCGGCGAGCGGCGCGTCGTACACGCGGGACGTGTCGGCGCCCCGCGCCGGTGGGAGATCTCCGCTCGCCTCGAGCCGTTTGCGGATCGAGGGAACTCTGGGATCGCGCATTCCGAGCTTGAGCGTCGGGCCGGCCGGGATGGCGGGCCAGCCGCCTCGAGCGGCGAGGTCTCGATAGCGCGCCAGCTCGCGCTTCAGGTAGCTGTAGTACGGGTGCCGGGGCCTCAAATGCTGAAGCCATGAGTCGATCTGACCGGTGTCGAGAATCCGGAGGAGCACGTCGGCCGCTTCCTGCCGGTCGATCGTTCGCTCGAAGTTCCACTTGGAGTCGAGCCGGACCGGATCCACCTTGCCCGTGTACAGGTGGTACGCGAGACCGATCAGGGCATCGGTGGCGAGGATGTCCCGGTCCGCGGTCGCATCGGCCGACTTCCCGGCGTCGGTATCCATCTGGAGCCGCATCCGCCGGAGCTCCGCGCGGTGATAGTCCTCGGGAATCAGCCCATCGCGTGCCACGTCATCGATCGAACCGAGCAGCTGATCGAGTCTCGGCACGTTCCACGCGGGGCGATAGCCTCGGCGCTCGTAGACGAGCGGTATGAGACGGCGGGATCCGACCGGGGCCCCGGCGATCGAGAGCGATCCACCCGAGGTCAGGCGCTCGGTGCGGACCTGGATTGCGTCCTCGACCGGCCCAGCCGCCGCGTCTCGCGCGCCGGGGCCAAGCACGAGCGCGAGCACGAGCGCGAGCGCGCCACCGCGCCACGCCGGGCGCGCGCGGTTCGCGTCGGAGAATCCGTTCATGGGACCTACGGCGTCAGAAACGGACGCCGACCGTGAAGACGAAGGGGTCGTCTCCGTCGGTGACCACGTACTTCACCTGGCCGTAGGGCTTCATGGGCACCGCGTTGAGTCCCGCGCCTACGAGGAAATTGATCACCGAATTCGAATCGGAGTCAGCGTTGTCAGGATCGACGAACAGGACCCCCGCACCCGCGCCGGCGTAGATGCTCGCCACACCGAGCGGCATGATGGGCATGGTGAGATCGGCGTTGATCGAGTACGCGTTGCCGTTGGAGACGAAGAGATACTCGGCGTAGGGAGTCACGGAGAGCCCGCCGAGACCGACCTTGACGCCAGCGCCAAGGAACGGCTCGTCGATGCCTCCGGAGTAGAACCCGCCCATGGCGGTGACGCTGATCGGACCGCTGACGGCCCAGGCGTCGCGCGCCGGGGCGATCACGATGAGCGTCGTGAGAATCGCGAGCGCGATGATGAGGA
The DNA here is from genome assembly GCA_036274595.1 of Candidatus Eiseniibacteriota bacterium. Classification (GTDB taxonomy): domain Bacteria; phylum Eisenbacteria; class RBG-16-71-46; order SZUA-252; family SZUA-252; genus WS-9. The sequence continues at coordinate 36,306 of DASUFL010000020.1, forward strand.
CCTGGGGACGACTCCTGGCTTGGCTCTTTGCGTGCATCGCTCGACCCTCCCTGAACGTGAGATCCGATCTGCTCCGATCGGCCAGCCCCTGAAACCGACGGATGCTACCACGCGGCGCGCACCAGGGTGGGGCCGAGGTGGGGCCTGCGACCACGGCTCAACGTAGCCCTTCGTAGCTGTTTCAGGGTGAGTTCGGCACGTGGAATGCACATGGAAGAGCATGTCTGTCCGAGGGCGCGCAACTCGCGCACCTCAGGGGCCTTCGAGGACGGCGCTTTGTAGAAACGGCCCCGCGCAGCTGTGTGCATGCAACGTTCGGACGGCCCCCGTCGGCCGTCCTGGGAGGATCTGCCATGAAACGAGTCACGCGATGGTTGGCCTTGGCTGCGCTGGCCCTCGCGCTCACGTCGATTCCGGTGCGCGATGCGGGCGCCCAGACTCGATACTGGCGCGCTGGGTTCACGTTCAGCGTCGAGCCGAGGATGAACTTCATTCCGAACACCAGCATCTACTACGACCGGCGTGCCTCCGGCTACGACATGTACCGATACGGCAACCGGTTCTATCTCGTGGACCAGGGCCATTGGTACTGGGCCAACGACTGGCGCGGCCCGTTCGTCTCGATCAGCTACGCCCGCCTTCCCGACGAGTTCAACACGCTGCCGAACAGCTACCGGCGGTACTGGGATTCATCGAACGGCGTGGTGACGCTCGACGTGCCGGAAGGATCCGCCGTCTCGCCGCGGTCGTTCGACCGGAAGCCGAAGATGTACAGCATCGGCCGCGGCGTCACGTACGCGAGAAACACCTACGACTACGATCTCTACCGGTTCCGCAGCTCCTGGTTCCTGGTGGAGGACGGAGTCTGGTACAAGTCCGACTCCTGGCGCGGTCCGTTCTTCTCGACCCGCGCGGACCGGCTGCCTCGCGAAATCCTGAGCGTGTCGGCGCCGTACCGGACCCACTGGTACGCGACCGGGTATCGCTATCGCGACAACGACAACGACCGGGATGACAGCTACTACCGGAGCTCGAACAGCAACTACAACAGCGACCGGTTCTGGGCGTCCGGAATGACGTTCGACGTGCAGCCCGAGCTTCGGGTGATTCCGAGCACGAACGTCTATTACCTGCGCGACAACAATGGGTACGAGATGTACCGATATGGAAACACCTGGTACGTGATGGACAGCGGCCGGTGGTACAGCGCGAACACGTGGCGAGGACCGTTCGTCTCCATCCAGGTGGGCAGCGTTCCGCGCGACATCATGAACCTGCCGTACTCGTATCGGTATTACTGGCGCACGGAAGACTAGCGAGCGCGGGAGAGAAGTCCCCGGGGGCATGACCCCCGTGGGTGAGCGGCCCCGCCGGTGTTGGAGACCGGACGGGGCCGTCTCGTTCTGGCCCGTCGCCCGTGCCGGAGCCTCCGTGGCTCCGGCCGGGCTGGGGAGGACGGGTAGGGAGCTACTGCGACGTGCCGGGCGAGAAGCGGAAGCGAAGCCCCGCGGCCACGCCCACGAAGGTGGCCTTGTCGTACGGGAAGAGGCTGTCGTCGGTGAAGGCGACGTGATAGCTCCCGTCGAGCCCGAGCCCCCACGAGCGGCCCACCCAGTAGTTCACACCCAGGTTGCCGTGGACGCCGAACTGCGTGTCCTCCACGTCGACGTGGGTTCCGTTTTTCTCGTACCGATCCTTCAGGTTGTACGCCGCAACGCCGACGCCGAAATACGGATTGATCGTTCCTTGCTGGGACATCCAGCGGGCGTGGACGCCGTACTGCATGAATTTCGCGTCGGCCTCCGCTCCGACTTCGTCGAGCGACGACTGGTAGTCGTCGGATGGGTCGTTCTTGAGGTAGGACAGGTCGGCGCCGATCTCGAACGGCGCGACCATGTAGCCGACCGATCCTCCGACCAGGAGGCCGGACTTGAAGAAGTCGCCGAACTTGCCGGTCGGCATGCCGGTGCCGACGTTTCCTTCGACGAGCCAGGAGCTGAACGCGGTGGATGGCAGGAGCATCACGACGAGGGCCGCGATGCCGAGACGAACGATGCTTCGGGCCATGAATCCTCTCCTCCCAAGGCGGCGCCGCCTGCGCGCCGGCCGAATGCACAGGTCTGGATCACCCGGACGGGCGATCGTCAGTTGAGTCGTGCAGGAGGTAAGTGGACCCCAGTCCCCCTTTCGCGTGGTCGAGGCGCGCCCGGGCGGCGAGCCTCCCTTGAGTGTAGAGGAGGAGCCGATCCTTTTTGGAAGGGCAAAATTGGGCCACCCGGCCCCGGCGGGTGCTACACTTTCGAACCAGGGTTGCCGATAGGGCATCTAAGGGGTGACGACCGAAACCATTGGGGGCGAACGGATTCGACGGAGTAGTGAATTTTGGAGAGCGCGCCGAGGTGCCCGTAGGCCTCGTAAATCAACGGGCAAAACACAACAGCCAATAACGATTTGGCTCTGGCGGCTTAACTAGCCGTCACGCTCGACTGGTCTGAGCCTGCCGAGGCTGGATCGAGCGTCATCTAGGCGGGCTGGTCCTCGAGGTTCGCCCGAGCCGAGAGGATGAGATCCAATCGGGATAGGGCTTCCGAGACCTTGTCCGTTTGCGTCCGGAGGCGCGAAGCAGAATAACGGACTACGCGCGTAGTGCTCCTTCTGGATCTGCTTTCGGACGAGGGTTCAATTCCCTCCGCCTCCACTTTAAGCGCCCGAAGGCCGCCAGGCCTTCGGGCGGAATTCTTTAGGGGCTTCGCCAGCTCTCACCGCGCTCCACCTCGCGTCCTTGCCGCCTCCTCCGCTCACAAGTCGCAACGCCGCCGGTTCCTCGCTATAGTGCGCCGCGCAGAGTCTGTCCGCACCTATCCCACGGGGGACGATGCATGGACTCGAACCACCCGCAGCTCAAGCGTCAGATCGGTCTCTATGCGGCGACCGCCGTCACGGTCGGCAGCATCATCGGGTCGGGTATCTTCCGATCGCCCAGCTCGGTCGCGCGCGAGCTTCCGTCGCAGCCCCTCATGCTTGCCGCGTGGATCGTCGGAGGCATCCTCTCCATGGCCGGCTCGCTCGCCCTCGCGGAGCTGGCGGTGGCCCACCCGATGACCGGCGGACTCTACGTCTTCATCCGCGAGTCGTTTGGCCGGAGGCTCGGATTCATTTTCGGGTGGGCGAGCCTCGCCGTCATCAAGCCCACGGTCATCGCGTCGATCGCGAGCGTGTTCGCGATCTATTTCTGCCAGGTCGTCGGTTGGTCCAAGGGCGCCCAGCTCCCGGTCGGCCTGACGGCCATCGGCGTGCTCACGTTCGTGAACTGGCTCGGCGTGCGCGAGGGGACCGCGACCCAAACAGCGCTCACGACACTCAAGGTCTTGGGGATCTTGATGCTCTGCGTCGCGGCGTTCGCCCTGCCGCATCACGTGCCGGCTGCCGCGGGGGCGGGCGCCCTGCCCGACACCGCCTCCGCCGCCGTCCCGGGGGGGCCCGCGAACCCCGTGAATCCGCTCTGGCTCGCGTTCGTCGCCGCGATGATTCCGATATTCTTCGCCTACGACGGCTGGACGGACTCCACGTACGTGGCCGGCGAGGTCGTGAATCCGCGCCGCAATCTTCCGATCGCCATCATCGGCGGCACGCTCGTCGTGATCGCCGTGTACGTGCTCACGAACCTCGCCTACTTCGCGGTTCTATCGCCCGCGGAGATGGCGCATGCCGAAGCGGTGGGCAGCGAGACCGTGCGGCGGATCCTCGGCGAGTGGGGCGGCCGCGCGCTCGCGGTGCTGGTCGCGGTATCGACCTTCGGCACGATCAGCGCCTCGATCCTCACCGGTCCGCGCGTGACGCTCGCCATGGCCTCGGACGGCCTCTTCTGGAAGCCCGCCGCGCACGTGCACGAGAGGCGCGGAAGCCCGGACATCGCGCTCTGGCTCCAGTGCGCGCTCTCGTGGGTCTGGCTCACCGTCGCCGTCGGCGGCTTCGAGGACGTCTCCGGCTGGTTCGTCACGACATCGTGGCTCTTCTACGGCCTGACCGTAGCCGGCGTCTTCGTCCTGCGCCGGAAGGAAGCGGCGGCCGGTCGCGAGCCCGAAGCGTCGTATCGCACCTGGCTCTATCCCATCACGCCCGTCCTGTTCATCCTCGTGACGCTCGCGATCATCGGCAGCGATCTCGCCTCGAGCACCTGGCGCGCCGCCGCCGGTGTCGTGATCGCCGCGCTGGGGCTGCCGATCTACCACTTCTGGTTCGGACGGCGGGAGCGCGGAGCGTAGGGGAATCCCGAAGGGGCTGAGCCGCTGTCGACGGGGCGCCGTCGGCAGGGTCGACTTGCGACGTCGCAAGTTCGCGCGTAGCAAATTCGATCGGCTCAGGCCCCGCGGAGCTTGCCACGTGGGCCGCAAGCCACCTCTCGATTTCCAACCTTGGCTTGCCGGAGGCGCCCTCGATCAGCTCTCGCGGCCTGGATTCGCTTGAACGCCGCATCTTCCGAGAGCCCGAGTTTCCCGACACAGTACGCATGCATCGAGGAGTAGCCGGCGGGCGCGTACAGCCGCCGGACGTCCACTTCCGCGATGTGCGCGAGAGGAGCTGCGCGAGGCTGAGGAGCGAAACGGGGGCGGGCGCCGAAAGCGCCCGCCCCCTCATCAAAACGTCACGCCTGCTGTGTCTGGGCGGGACGGAATTCCGGAGCGTTGTTCTCGAAATCCCACATGAACGGAGGCTCCACGCCGAGCTGGCGCAGGTAGGTGTACAGCTGTCCGCGATGGTGGAGATGCTCATCGTAGATGATGCTGACGATGATCCATCCGGGGAAGGACATCCCGCCCCACTCGGTCTTGACGATCGCCTGGAGCTGCGCGTCCGTCAGCGACTTCACCGTGCGGTCCGCGATCGCCCACGACTCCTTTGCGTAGCGCAGGAGATCGTCGCGGGTCTTGATCCCCGCCATCGCATCCTTGTCCTGCTCGCCGTTGTACGGCGTGTGTCCCTTGGGGATGCCCTCGGCCACGTAGCGCATCTGCGCGTACATGTGCGTGACCAGCTCCTTCACCGTGCGCATGTCCTGGCACGGGTTGGCGTCGATCTTGTCCGCGGGGATCGCCTCGATGCACCGCAACGTGATGCCATTGATCGTGCGGAAGTGATCCCAGAATCCGGCCATCATTGCCTTGTTTTGCATGAACTCTCCTGTTCTTCCGGCGCTCAGCTCTTGGGCTTCACGTCCTTGGAGTTGATGTCGAAGGTGATCATGAATCCGTTCGTTCCCTTGTACTCGTACGGCTTGTCCCCCGCGCGGTAGGCCTCGACCTCGTTCTGCATGAGAACGAAGCCGGTGTTCCGCGGGACCCCGAAGTAGCGGAGATTCTGGATGACGATCGGCTGATCCGTCATGCCCTGATTCCGCTTGAGGACGACCTCGCCGACCTTCCCGCCGTCGAGCTTCGCGGTCGCGACGTCCTTGGTGGCGGTCCACTCCATCGGAGCATCCGCCCCGACGGTGAAGGACTTCCACTTGACCGGATAGACGTATCCGAGGGCGTTCTTGACGCCTTCGCGCTGCTCCGGCGTCACCGACGGATCGAAGTGGAGCACGGCCCAGTCCATCTCGCCATCGGCGAACTCAGGGCCGAGATCGCCGGCGACCCAGAACTTCACGCCGTCCAGCTTGACGCCGCCGTAGTTGCCCTTGTTGACCCGGAACGCATTGTTGAACTTGCAGTAGGCGTGCTCGCCGCCGTGGCTCATGCCCGCCATGCCCTCGTGATCCGCATGGCTGGCCGGCTTGTGGTCGAAATAGCACTGGCAGAACATCGGGCAGGAGCATGCCTCGATGATCGTCGCGTTGAGACTCCAGTCGGGGGTGAACTCCTTGTTGACCGCGTACACGCCGGCGGCGCTCACCGTGACGAGAAATGCAGCGATCAAGACGATGCGCAGCTTCATGGGAGGTCCTCCTTGAGGGATATGGGGAGTGACGCTCCGGAATCCGGAACGGTGAGCCCCCCGTTCCGCCCGGATCAGCAGGCGTTAGGTGTACACCTTTCGGAGCCGTTCGTGAAGGGTGGGCTTTCGGGTGGCGCCATCGCGGCCGGCCCCGGGTCGCGCCCCACGCGGCCGGGCCCGGCTCGGGCGCCCCTCAGCCCTCGATCCGCCGCCTCAGATCCGTCGCGTGGACCCGGCGGGCGTAGGCCTCGACGTCCCGCTTCTGTCCGTGGATTTCAACGACGAGGGAGCGGATGGCCGCCCGCTTGGAGGACGGCGTGAAGCTGGAGTCGAAGGCCGGAACGTCCTCGGAGCCCTTCGCCATGGCGCGCAGCCGCTCTTCCAGGGCCTTGGGAACGATGTAGATGCGAAGTAAGGCCACCGTCCGCTCGGCCTGGGACGGGTCCACCGGCATCGCCACCCTCCCCCCAGAATCTTCGGCACCGATCAGGTTTTGCTCCAGCGCGAAGGCTCCCGCCACGGTGAAGGGCCGCGGCGTGCCTCCCACGGAGGCAAGCCCCGTGGACAGGCCCTTGGTTCCATTCACGGACACCCGGATCTCCAGGGTCCGGTCCTCGTCGTCCGAAGCATCGGTCCGGTTGTAGATCCGCTCCGCCGAAGCGTCGAGCGGGCCCCATGGCTGCTTCCCACCATTGAGCTTGAGGACGACGCGTCCGACTTCCTCGGAGGCTCCATCCGGCGCGAGCCTGAAGCCGCTGGCGGCCGCGGGGAGCGAGGAGACGACGGCTACGAGGGAGCGCTGGACCGTAGTCCGTTCCGTATCCGTGGCGGGCAGGGTTGCGTAGGTGGGTGTCTCGTCGGTCGGCGCGGCCACGCTAACGCGGGCCACAGCCAGCAGGGCAAGAATCGAGAATCGGACACGAAGCATGCGTGAGTCCTCCCGTCGACGCGGAGCGCTGGCGAGACCCCCGCACTTCATACACCGTCACCCGCCTCCTATTCCAGCGATCCGCTCGATTCCTTCACGCACGTGCCGCGGCTCCACGATGAGGCTCACCACGGCGTCGCGATCGTCCAGCTCGTAGTAATGGCCTGGATGGAGGAGCACGTCGCGCTCCTCGAGCGCCCACACCGCGGCATCCGAGGCGTCTCCCGGCGCCGTGCCCGTTCGAAAACGCAGGATGGCGCTCCAGCCGCCGTCCCCGCGAAGCACGTCGAATCCCGCCGCGGCGCCGGCCGAGCGCAGCTGGTCGAGGTTGGTCCCGATCCGCGCGCGCGTCGCCTCCTGGAACTCGCCCCGACGCTCGAGCCATCGGCCGAGCATCATCTGCGCGGGAGCGCCGACGGAAAGGAAGAGATCGGCGATCCACTCGAGGCCCTGGTAGGCGTGCGCCACAGCGTCCTCGGGCCCCGTGACCGCGATCCAGCCCAGCTTCATCTGGGGGAGGCCGCACAGCTTCGAGATCCCGTTCAGACCGAACGTGAGCGCGCGGCCGCGACCCAGCAGGGAGGGGAGCACGGCCTCGCGCCATCCGAAATCGCCGAACACCTCGTCCGCGATCAGCGCGATCCGCCGCTCGGCGCAGATCGACTCGAGGGCGGCCGCCTCGGCCTCGGTCAAGCAGGATCCGGTCGGATTGTTCGGTTGAACCACGACCAGCGCCCGGGTCCTTGGACCCACGAGCGCCTCCACGGAGTCCAGGTCCACGCGCCATCCCTGATCGTAGCGCAGGCGGTACGGCGCGAGCCGCGCGCTCTCGAGGCGCGCGAGCGGCTCGAAGAGGGGATAGCTCGGACTCGGCACGAGGATCTCGTCCCCCGGATCGCAGAGGAGGCGGAAGAGATGCGCGTAGGCCTCGCTCGTGCTCGCGGTGAGGAGGATGCGATCCGAATCGAGCGCGCCCGCACCGCGCCCCCTCGAGTACGCCGCGATCGCCTCCCGCGCGGCGGATGAGCCGCGCGGGTCCGGATCGTATCGAGTCACGTCCCCGCCCGGTATCTCGGCGATCGACGGAAGGCCCACCCGCGTCGGGTTCGTCTCCACGAGGTCGACGACCGGTCGGCCCGCGCGACGCTTCTCGTCGAGCAACCGATGGAACGGATTGGCCTCGAAATCCCTCGGGAGGCGCGAGGTCAGTCCTTCGCCTCCGCGGTCGCCATCTTCCAGACGGTGTTCACCGCGGCGAGCACGACCGCCGCGAGGAGCGCGGGCCAGAAGCCGTTGATGCTGAACGTCGGGATGATCCAAGCGACCAGAAGGAGGATCACCGCGTTCACCACGAAGTAGAAGAGACCGAACGTGACGAGGATGAGCGGGAAGGTGAGGATCTTGAGAATGAGCCCGAGCGTCGAGTTCAGGATTCCGAAGAGGAGCGCCGCGAGGATCGCGGTGCCCCAGTTGGGCACGTAGAAGCCCGGGATGATCTTCGTGAGCACCAGGAACATCGCGACGACGACCACGAAATGAAGGAGCGCCTTGGCCATCGATCCCTCCTTGACGTTGAACTCCCAGGATCCCGACGAAGCCAGCGTAGCAGACCCACGCCGGGCTTGCGCGCACAGCCCCAAGGCGTTAGTCTGGCCGCGCTCCGTACGAGCCGGCGCGCTCGCCCCGCGTCGTGACCGCATCGATCCGCCGTAACCGTCCCAGCAGGGGGGCTCGGCCGCTACGGAGAGCACCCCATGGACCTCGATCATTGGTACCGCTGCACCCAGTGCGGCTACATGTACACGCCCCAGCAGATCCAGGCGCTGCGGCAGCTGGTGGACGCTCGCGAAGAGTCCGGGCCCAACGGCTCGTCCGCTTCGGCCGACCTTCCATGCCGCAAGCGCGGCTGCGGCGGCCGGCTCGTGGTGACCACGGAAGTCCACCGGGACGCGCCGCGCTGACCGGAACGCACTGATCGGGCTACCCTTCCGCCGCTCCACGGGCCGCATGGCCCCAAACCTGCTTGTCGCTCGCGAGCCGGGCTCCTATACTGACCGGCTCGCATTTTTTTGGAGGGCCAACGGGCGGGAGCGTGGAACTTCGAGATCGGCTGGCCCGGATCCGGGATCGCATGGCCGAGGCTGCCCGCCGGGCCGGGCGCGAGCCGGGTGCGGTGGCGCTCCTTGCGGTGACGAAGGGGTTCGGGGTGGAGGCCGCCCGGAGTGCGTTCGCGCTCGGCCTCGTGGATCTCGGTGAGAACCGGGTCCAGGAGGCGGAGGGCAAGATCGCGGCGATGGGCGCGGGTCCAAGGTGGCATCTCATCGGGCACCTCCAGACGAACAAGGCGAAGCGCGCGGCGCAGCTCTTCGACGAGATCCATTCCGTGGACTCGCTCCGGCTGGCCGAGGATCTCGCCCGCCGTGCGGCTCTGGAGGGCCGGACGCTCCGGTGCTACGTCGAGGTCCGGACCACAGGCGAGTCGACGAAGAGCGGGGCCGCGCCGGAAGAGACCCACGCGCTCGTCGAGCGGATGCGATCCCTGGCGCCGCTGCGGGTGGCGGGGCTCATGACCATGGGCCCGCTCCACGGCGGTCCCGAGGGTGCGCGGTCCTCGTTCCGGGCGCTTAGGCGCCTTCGGGACGAGGGAATCGATCGAGGCGTCCTGGACGACGACGCGGGACTCTCGATGGGGATGTCGGACGACTTCGAAGTCGCCATCGAGGAGGGAGCGACCATCGTGAGGATCGGCTCGGCCCTGTTCGGGCCGCGGCCGTGAGGTTCCGGATCCAGGTAACGCCGAAGAGCCGCGCCGACACGGTCGAGGCGGATCCGGCGACGAAGATGATCCGGGTGCGCGTGACGGCGGCTCCCGAATCGGGCCGGGCCAACGAAGCGGTGGTCGCACTGTTGCGGAAGAAGCTCGGGCTCACCGCTGGCGCTCTCCGGATCGTCGGCGGCTTGGCCGAGCGCCGGAAGTGGGTCGAGGTGGACGGCATCGAGGAGGCGGAGCTATGGCGGAGACTCGAGGCGGGGTCGTGACGGCGGACGGCGGGCGCGCCACGGGCCTGCTCCGCGACATCGAGGAGGCCCGCGCGTTCGTCGCCGCGCGCGCGAAGCTAAAGCCCGAGGTCGGCATCGTGCTCGGCACCGGACTCGGGCAGTTCGCCGCCGCCATGCGCGATCCGGTCGCGATCCCGTACGCGGACATCCCGCACTTCCCGCACACCAAGGTCGAGAGCCACGCCGGCGATCTCATCGTCGGCTCCCTCGCCGGCCGCCCGACCGCGGTCCTGAGCGGCCGCGCACATTACTACGAAGGCTGGTCCATGCAGGAGGTCACCTTCCCGGTGCGCGTGCTCCGCGCGCTCGGCGCCGACACGCTCGTCGTGACGAATGCGGCCGGCGGCATGAACCCGCTCTACGAAGCCGCCGACATCGTGGCGGTGGTCGACCACATCAATCTCATGGGAGACAACCCGCTCATCGGTCCCAACGAGGACTCGCTCGGCCCGCGCTTTCCGGACATGTCGGAGCCGTACGACCGCGCGCTCCTCAAGGCCGCGCGCGAGGTCGCGCTCGCCGAAGGCATCCCGCTCAAGGAAGGGGTGCTGGCCGCGGTGGCCGGACCCAATCTCGAGACGCGCGCCGAGTACCGCTTCCTGCGCTGGGCCGGGGCCGATCTCGTCAGCATGTCGCTCGTGCCCGAGGCGATCGTGGCGGCGCACGCCGGAATGCGGCTCCTCGCGTTCGCGGTCGTGACCGACCTCTGCCTGCCCGACGCGCTCGAGGCGGTCGAGATCGGGCGCATCCTCGCGAACGCCGCGAAGGCGGAGCCCAAGCTCACGCGGCTCGTCACCCGCGTGCTCGCCGAGCTTCCTCCCCGCGCGAGCCGCGCATGAGCGTGAAGGCCGACCGCTTCCGTCCCTTCGAGACCACCCTCGACTCGCCCGCCTCCGAGCGGAAGGTGCTCGAGTTCTGGAAGGAGGTCCGCGCGTTCGAGGAGGGGCTCAAGCGCCGCGAGGGATCGCCCCCCTTCCTCTTCTACGAGGGGCCGCCGACCGCGAACGGGCTCCCCGGCGTGCACCACGTCCTCTCGCGCACCGTGAAGGACGTGGTCTGCCGCTACCAGGCCATGCGCGGCCGCTACGTCGCGCGCAAGGGGGGCTGGGACACGCACGGCCTCCCGGTCGAGATCGAGGTCGAGAAGGCGCTCGGGATCAGCGGCAAGGATCAGATCGAGCAGTTCGGCATCGCCGAGTTCAACGCGCGCTGCCGCGAGAGCGTCCTCAAGTACGAGAACGAGTGGCGCCGCAACACCGAGCGGATCGGGTTCTGGCTCGACATGGACCACTCCTACTTCACGTTCGCGAACGACTACATCGAAAGCGTGTGGTGGCTCCTGAAGCGGTTCTGGGACTCGGGGCTCCTCTATCTCGGACACAAGATCGTGCCCTACTGCCCGCGCTGCGGCACGCCGCTCTCGAGCCACGAGGTGAGCCTCGGCTACGACGAGGTCGTGGAGCCGTCCGTGACGGTGAAGTTCGCGCTCGTCGACGAGCCGGGCGCCTACGTGCTCGCCTGGACGACCACCCCCTGGACGCTCCCGGGGAACGTCGCGCTCGCGGTCGGCGGAGACATCGACTACGTGCGCGTGAAGCAGACCGTCGACGGAAAGGACGAGCGCTACTACCTCGCCCGCGCGCGCCTCGCCCAGCTCGAAGGGGAGTACGCGATCGAGGCCGAGATGAAGGGGCGCGCGCTGGTCGGCAAGCGCTACCGGCCGCTCTTCGACTTCATCGATCTCGAGGAGGTGACGGGGAAGAAGGCGTACATGGTGGTCGACGCCGATTTCGTGACGACCGGGGACGGCACCGGCGTCGTCCACACCGCCGTCATGTACGGCGAGGACGACTACCAGCTCGGCAAGAAGCTCGATCTCCCGCAGCACCACACGGTGGACTCCCGGGGCCGCTTCACCGCCGAGGTCACGCCCTGGGCCGGGGAATTCGTGAAGGAGGCCGAGCCCGAGATCCGGCGCTGGCTCAGGAAGCACGGCTCCCTCTACCGCGAGGAGATGACGACCCACAGCTATCCCTTCTGCTGGCGGTGCGACTCGCCGCTCCTCTACTACGCGTGGAAGACCTGGTACATCGCGACGACGCGCTATCGCGACCAGCTCCTGGCCGCGCACAAGACGGTCGAGTGGCATCCGGCGGACATCGGGTCGAGCCGATTCGGCAACTGGCTCGAGAACAACATCGACTGGGCTCTGTCGCGAAATCGCTACTGGGGAACGCCGCTCCCGATCTGGCGCTGCGCGTCGTGCGGCTCGGAGCGATGCGTCGGGAGCGTCGCGGAGCTCAGGCAGGGAAAGAACGTTCCCGAGGACCTCGATCTCCACCGTCCGTACGTGGATCAGGTCACCTTCGACTGCCCGGGGTGCGGCGCGGACCAGAGGCGGGTGCCCGAGGTCATCGACGTCTGGTTCGACTCGGGGGCGATGCCGTACGCGCAGTGGCACTACCCGTTCGAGCACGAGAAGGACTTCGACCGGCTCTTCCCGGCCGACTTCGTGTCGGAGGGGATGGATCAGACTCGAGGCTGGTTCTACACCCTCATGGCGATCGCGGTGCACGTCTCGGGACGCGCCCCCTATCGCCACGTCCTGCCGCTCGAGCTGATCCTCGACAAGCAGGGCAAGAAGATGAGCAAGTCGAAGGGGAACACGGTCAACCCCGAGACCCTCCTCGACCAGCGCGGGGCCGATGCGCTCCGGTTCTATCTCATCGCGGTGAGCCCGCTCTGGTCGACCACGCGGTTCGACGTCGAGGGGGTGACCGAGGTCACGAAGAAGCTCCTCGGCACGCTCCGGAACGTGGGGCAGTTCTTCGCGCTCTACGCGAACATCGACGACTACGATCCCGCCCGGAAGGAGCCCTCCAGCCCGACGCTCCTCGACCGCTGGATCGCGTCGCGCCTCCAGACCCTGATCGGGACCACGCGCGACGCGCTCGACGCGTACGACCTGACGCGCGGCGCGCGCGCGATCCAGGACTTCGTGCTCGAGGAGCTCTCGAACTGGTACGTCCGCCGGTCGCGCCGGCGGTTCTGGAAGGCCGGCGACCCGGCCGACAAGCGCGCCGCGTACGACACGCTCTGGGAATGCCTGCGCGTCGTATCGCGGCTCCTCGCGCCCTACACGCCGTTCGTCGCCGAGGAGCTCCACCAGAACGTGATCCGCCCTGGGAGCTCCGGGGAACCGGAGAGCGTGCACTGGTGTGATTTCCCCGAACCCGACCGGAGCCGGATCGACGAGCGGCTCGAGCGCTCGATGGACCTGGCGCTCCGCGTGGTCAACCTGGCCCGCGCGGCGCGGAACGCTTCGTCGCTCCGCACGCGTCAGCCGCTCCGGCGCCTGGCCGTGGCGGGGCTCGGCGACCGGGACGCCCAGGAGCTGGCGGGCCTCGCCGGCATCGTCCTGGACGAGCTCAACGTGAAGGAGCTGGTCCTGAACGTGGACCGCGGGGACCTGGTCTCCGTGACGGTGAAACCCAACTTCCCCGTGCTCGGTAAGAAGGCCGGGCCGGCGATGAAGGAGATCGCCGCCCGGATCGGGGAGACCGCGCCGGAGACGATCCGCGCGGGGATTGCGGGCGGCGGCTGGGAGGTGGAGGCCGGGGGGCGTTCGTTCACGCTCACGGCCGACGACGTTTTGGTGATCGAGGCATCCAAGCAACCCTGGGTGGGGCTCGCCGACGGGACGGTCGCCGTCGCCGTCGACACCACCCTGGACGAAGAGCTCCGGACGGAAGGGCTCGTCCGCGAGTTCGCCCATCGGATCCAGGCGCTTCGAAAGAGCGCCGATCTGGACGTGACCGATCGGATCCGGTTGAGCTGGCAGCTCTCGCCCGTACTGGCGAAAGCGTGCGAGCGGTTCGAAGAGTACATCCGCGAGGAGGTCCTCGCGGACGAGCTCGTGTCCCGCGCCCCGGCCGGAGGCGCCGTCGAGGAATGGACGTTCGACGGCGAGCAGGCCCGCGTGGGCATCGAGCGTGTGCACAAAGGAGGGTGACGTTGCTCACCAAGAAGGATCTCAAGCACTTCGAGGAGCGGCTCCTCGAGGAGCGGAAGAAGCTCCTGGGGCAGCTCGGCTATCTCGAGAAGACGATGACGCAGACGCAGCGTGACGCGGGGGGCGATCTCTCCGCCTACTCGTTCCACATGGCCGACATGGGCACCGACGCGATGGAGCGCGAGAAGGCGTTCCTCTTCGCCTCGGCCGAGGGCAAGCTGCTCTACAACGTGGACCAGGCGCTCCGCCGTCTGTACCGGAGCGAGTACGGCACGTGCGGGTCGTGCGGCAAGGAGATCGGCAAGGCCCGGCTCGACGCGATTCCGCACGCCGGTCTCTGCGTGGATTGCCAGGAGAAGCAGGAGAAAGAGGCGAACGCGACGCGCGGATGACGCGACGGGACGGGTTCTTCTACGGGTGCGCGGCGGCCGTCATCGCGGCCGACCAGCTCACCAAGGCCATCGCGTCCTCGCGGCTCCTCCCGGGACAGCCGGTTCCGTTCCTGGGGGACGTCGTCCGTTTCACGCTCGTGCACAACACGGGCGCGGCGTTCGGCCTCTTTCCGGGAAGCCGCGGGCCGTTCATCCTGATCTCGGTCCTCGCCATCATCGTGGTCCTCGCGCTCTTTCGCCGCGAGGCCTACCGCGGCCTCGCTCACCGGATCCTCCTCGGGTGTATTCTCGGCGGCGCCATCGGCAACCTCATCGACCGCGCGCGGCTCGGCTGGGTGGTCGATTTCATCGACGTGGGCGTGGACACCGTCCGATGGCCCGTCTTCAACGTCGCCGATAGCGCCGTGACCCTCGGAGTCCTGTTCCTTGCCTGGAACCTCTCCCGAGCGGGACATCCCGCTCCCGATCCCGAAAGTTCACACCGTCCCGGCCTCGAGAGCGGGTGAGCGGCTGGACCGCTTCCTCGCGGAGGCGGAGCGGTCCCTCTCGCGCTCCGCGGTGCAGCAGCTCATCGACGGCGGGCATGTCCGGCTGAACGATGCGCCGGCCCGCGCGAGCCGCCGGGTGCGCGAGGGGGATCGAGTCGAAGTCGTCCGGCCGCGCCGCGAGCCCCAGGCGCTCCGCCCCGAGGCGATCCCGCTCGAGGTGGTCTTCGAGGACGAGCATCTCGCCGTGATCGCGAAGCCGGCCGGGATGGTGGTCCACCCCGCCGTGGGGCACCGGAGCGGAACGCTCGTCCACGCGCTCCTTCATCGCTACGGCGCTCTCCCGGACGGGACCGGGAGCCCCGAGCGCGCGGGCATCGTGCATCGCCTCGACAAGGGCACGTCGGGACTCCTCCTCATCGCGCGCACGGATGAGGCGCACCGCGAGCTCGCCCGCCAGATCGAGGCGCGCGAAGTGAAGCGCGTCTACCGCGCGGTCGTCTGGGGCCATCTCGCGAAGCGGACCGGACGCATCGAGGCGTCGCTCGCCCGAAGCCCTCGGGACCGAAAGAAGATCGCGGTGGTCACGCGCGGCGGCCGTCACGCCGCGACGCGCTACCAGGTCCTCCGCGAGGGGGCGTACTTGACGGAGCTCCACGCGACCCTCGAGACCGGCCGCACCCACCAGATCCGCGTCCACCTGGCGCACCTCGGTCATCCGGTGTTCGGAGATCCCGACTATGGGGGACGGCGCGGGCCCTTGATGAAGCTCGCGCCCGCGCCACGCGCCCAGGCCGCGCTTCTCCTCGCCGACCTCGACCATCAGGCGCTGCACGCCGAGACGCTCGGGTTCACCCATCCGGCCACGCGCGAGCGTCTCGAGTTCACGCGGCCGGTCCCGCCCGAATTCGAGGCCGTCCTCGACACGCTCCCGTGCGGGTCCTAGGGGTGGACTTCGGGCTCCGAAACCTGGGGCTCGCCTTGAGCGACCCCGGGGAGGTGCTCGCGACCCCGCTCCGCTCGCTCCGCCTGGCTTCGGTCCGCGAGGCTCCCGCCGCCGTCGCCGCGGTCGTCCGCGAAGTCGACGCGGGCGCGGTGGTCGTGGGAGCGCCGGAAGGGCTTGAGGGGGAGGAGGGACGTGCCGAATTACGGAGGGTGAAACGCTTCGCCACAGCCCTTCGCCGGGAGACGGGGCTCCCGGTTCACCTGGTCGACGAAAGCCTGAGCTCGCGGGAGGCGGAGGCTCGATCGGGCCGCACCTCGGGCCGTGACCCCGCCCGCGCTTCTGCCGCGCATGCGGCCGCCGCGGCCGTCATACTCCAGCGATGGCTCGACAGACCCCGGAAGGATGGGGGCGCCCGATGAGGCGGCGCTCCCGAAGGCTTCGCCGCACGCTCACGCTCGGCGCGATCGTGGGCGTGGTGCTCCTGATCGGGCTCCTCCTCGTGCCGGCCAACGTGACCAAGAACTTCGAGCAACGCCAGGTGCTGATCCCGCGCGGGGCTTCGATCGAGGCGATCGCGGACAGCCTCCACCAGGAGGGGCTGATCGGGAACAAGAAGCTCTTCGTTCTCTCCGCGCGCATCATGGGATACGACCGGAATCTCAAGGCGGGGCAGTTCACGATCCCGGTCGGGTCGAGCACGTACCGGATCCTCCGCCAGCTCGCAAAGGGGATGTCCGCCGGGGACATGGTCCCGATCCCCGAGGGGCTCCGGGTCGACCAGATCGCCGACATCTTGCACAAGGGGGCGAAGATCGATCCGTTGCGCTTCATGGCCCTCGCGAACGACTCGGCGTTCATGCATTCGATCGGCGTCCCGGCCGACCGCGTGGAGGGGTACCTCTATCCCGACACGTATCCCTTCTATCCGCTCCTCACGCCGCAGGAAGTGATGCGCGTGATGGTGGAGCGGAGTCTCAAGGTCTTCGGCGAGGAGATGGCGCTCCCCGACGCGAAGATGGGGCTCACCCTCCACCAGCTCGTGACCCTCGCATCGGTGGTCGAGGCCGAAGCCCAGGTGCCCTCGGAGCGTCCCCGGATCGCCGCAGTCTTCTACAACCGATTGCACCAGGGTATGATGCTGCAGTCCGACCCCACCGTGCTCTATGCGCTCGGCGAGTGGCGCGGGCGCGTCTTCTACAAGGATCTCGACGTGAAATCTCCCTACAACACCTACCGAAACCGGGGGCTTCCGCCCGGTCCGATCTGCAATCCGGGCCGCGGTGCGGTCCACGCGGTCCTCTTCCCGAACGCCGATTCGACCGAGCTCTACTTCGTCGCCCGAGGCGATGGGACCCACATCTTCACCAAATCATGGGAAGACCACCTGCGCGCGATCGCCATGGTGCGGGCGCAGGCCCGCCGCGAGTCGACGCTCGTGCCCCATTCGGCGGGGCTCGTGGAGGAAGTGCCGGCGGCGATACCCACGACGGATGCCAAGACGAGCTTCCCGGTGGCCGCCAAGTCCGCGCAGGAGTCGCCCAGGGCCACGGCCACGCCGGCGCGGCCGAAGGCCACGACCTCGCACCGGTCCAAGACCTCGACATCGTCCTCGCGCAAGCAGGCCCCCTCCGGAAGGGCAGCGTTTTCCCTCAAGGCCTCCGTGGAGGACAGCACGCGGTGAGCTCCTCGAGCGAGGCAGGTCTCACACTCCGCGGGCCGGGCGTCGACCCCGTGCTCCAGGCCAAGCGGGACCGCCTCCGGGCCATCCTCGAAACCTTCGGACGTACCGTCGTGGCCTACTCCGGCGGCGTCGACTCCGCGTTTCTCCTGATCGAAGCGAGGCGTGTTCTGGGAGACCGGGTGGAGGGAGCCATTGCCGACAGTCCGTCGCTTCCCCGGGCGGAGCTCGACCAGGCCCTCGCCCTCGCGGGAGAGCGGGGCATCCCCGTGCGGGTGATCGAGACCCGGGAGATGGAGCGGGAGGCCTACGTGGCGAACGGTCCCGACCGGTGCTATCACTGCAAGGCCGAGCTCTTTGGCCGCCTGGAGGGGGTCGCCGAGGAGGAGGGCTGGTCCACGATCGCCTACGGCGCCGTGACCGACGATCTGGGAGACGTGAGGCCGGGCATGCGCGCGGCCGACCGGTACCAGGTCCGCGCCCCGCTCCTCGAGGCTGGCTTGGGGAAACTGGAGGTCCGCGTTCTGGCCCGGGGTCTAGGCCTTTCGGTCTGGGACAAGCCCCAGTCCGCCTGCCTGGCTTCCCGGATCCCTCACGGCTCGGCGGTCACTCGAGAGAAGCTGCTCCAGGTCGAGCGCGGGGAGGAGTGGCTCCGGGGGACGTTCGGGCTCCGGGTGGTGCGCCTCCGTCACGAGGGAGCCCGCGCCCGGATCGAGGTCGGCCTGGGTGAAATCGCTCGAATTTCGACCGACGCCGCGATCAGCCGTATACGGCAGCAACTAGGTGCGTTAGGTTTCCAGGACATCTGGATTGATCCGGCGGGGTACCGCCGGGCGGATCCGAGCCCTTCCTGACCCAAGGAGGAACCGCCGAATGACACCCGAAGAGCCCCGCCGGCGCCCCCGGCGCGGAGCCTCCGCCCGATCGCCCGAGGCCCAGGGCGTCGACATCCCCTTCACGCGGAAGAACTACGTCATCTTCGGGGTGGCCGCCCTGGTCATCCTCGCCGGGTACATCGCCCTCTCGCGAGGCTCCATCACCTTGGCGCCCATACTCTTGCTCCTGGGCTACCTCGTTCTGATACCGTGGGGCATCCTCGCGAAGTAACCGGGGGCGAATAGCTCAGCTGGTAGAGCACTTGCCTTACACGCAAGGGGTCACAGGTTCGAGCCCTGTTTCGCCCACCAATTTCCCCCTCCCAAGCCCCCATAGGGCGTTCTAATCCTTGACTTTGTCGAGCATCGGTGCTAGAATCTTCCAGAATTCGATGCAAAGCCCAAGGACGGTCAACGCCGTAGGAGGGCCTTTTCTCAGGTATTGCATTCAGGCTAAAAGAATATAGCTGAAAGACTTAACGGATTTGCTCGAAAGGAGGTGTTTTCAACCGCCACGGCAACACGCCTACCACTTTCGTGACCTGATACGACCTCTGCATCCGTGTGCTTCAAGCAGCTGTTGACCCTAGGAGGTGTCATGATGTTGAAAGTGGCCAAGCTGGGCATCGCGATCGCGGCAGTTTTGGCTTGGATCGTCCCGGCCGCCTACGCTGGTGTCCCGGACGTGAACCAGTCGTTCTATGTGCCCCAGGCGGGAAACACGACGACGCCGCTGGAGGGTGCATCGACGCCGAAGTCGTTCTCGTTCTTCCGTGGATGCCCGAACAACGACGGCGCCAGCTACGCGAACAACTCGCGGGTGAAGGTCGTGGTTCGCGACGCGAACGGGAACGGGATTCCTGGCGTGTCGGCGGCGGACATT
>DASUFL010000021.1:0-80908 GCA_036274595.1 Candidatus Eiseniibacteriota bacterium
GAGCGACCGAAGGCTCTTCACCTCGGTGTAGGGCCCGAAATACCTGGCCCCATCCTTCTCCACCTTGCGCACGACCGTGAGCCGCGGGAACGGCTCCTGCCACGACACCCGCAGATACGGGTACCGCTTGTCATCCTTCAGCCGGACGTTGAACGGCGGCTGGCGCTCCCGGACGAGCGTGGCTTCGAGGAGCAGCGCGTCGATCTCGGAGTCCACCGCGATGTACTCCACCGCCTGCGTCCGCCGCGTGAGGACGACCTGCCTGGGACCGAGCGCCTCCGGGTCCTGGAAGTGAGACCGCACGCGCGCGTCCAGCCGTTTCGCCTTCCCGACGTAGAGGAGCTGCCCGTTCCGGTCGCGGAACAGGTAGACCCCGGGCTGAGCGGGGAGAGCGGCGATCGCCTGCTTCAGGTCCGCCTTGGCTACATCGTCGGGGGGATCAGGGGGGAGAGCGTCGCCGCGGCGTTTCGGGAGTCGCGGTGCCATTCGGGCGAGTATAACACGCCCGCCTCGCTTGACAGGACGCCGGAACTCCCGTAGAGTCGCGCACTTCGCACGCTCGAGCTGTCACCCGTTCCGGAGGAGCTGAATGCCGCATCACAAGTCGGCGGTCAAGCGTATGCGCACGGCCAAGCGGTCGGCCGCGAAGAACGCTTCCGTCAAGTCGGAGATCAAGACGTTTCTCAAGAAGATGCAGGAAACCCCTGGGGACAAGGAACTTGCGCGCATGACGACGTCCCGGCTGGACCGGGCGGTCCGGAAGGGCGTGATCCCCAAGGCGGTTGCCAATCGTAGGAAGTCGCGGCTCGCGAAGATGGCGAATCGCGCCGCAGCGAAGACTACGAAAGCTTCGTAAGGTCGTCCCGGACGCGCCGCGCCACGGCGTCGGCCGCGTCCTGGACGGGCAGCTTCTCGACGACGCCCGTCCTCCGGTCCCGAAGCTCGACGATCCCTTCCTTCAGCCCCTTCTCCCCCACCGTCACGCGGAGCGGAATGCCGAGCAGGTCGGCGTCCTTGAACTTCGCCCCCGGCCGCTCGTCGCGATCGTCGTGGAGGACCTCGATCCCGCGCTCCTGTAGCGACGCGTAGAGCTGATCCGCGGCGCCGCGCGTCGTGTCGTCCTTCACGTTCACAGCCACGATGTGGACCTGGTAGGGCGCGATCGAGATCGGCCAGATCATCCCGTTCTCGTCGTGGAGCTGCTCGATGACCGCGGCCACGGTGCGCGTGACGCCGATGCCGTAGGTCCCCATGACGATCGTCCGCTCCACGCCTTCCGGATCGAGGAAGGTCGCCTTCATCGGCTCCGAGTAGCGGAGCCCGAGCTTGAAGATGTGCCCCACCTCGATGCCCCGCGTCACCCGCATCACGTCGCCGCAGCGCGGGCACTTGTCGCCCTGGCGCGCGGTCGAGAGATCCGCCTGCGTGCCGCCCGTGAGGTCCCGGCCGAAGCGGACGTTGGTGAGATGGACGTCGAGCTTGTTGCCGCCGGTCACGTAGTTGCGGCCGTCTCCGAGGGACGCGTCGTAGAGCGTGCGGACCTTGGACTCGAGACCGACCGGCCCCGTGAACCCCAGCGGACCGCCCGTGACCGTTTCGATCTCGGGGGCGGTCGCAAGGCGGACCGGAACGCCGCCGAGCGCGCGGGCGAGCTTGGCTTCGTTGAGCTCGCGATCTCCCGGCACGACGGCGAGTACTGGCTCGTCGCCGGCAAGGAACACGAGGGTCTTGAGGAGGCGGTCAGACGTGACGTGGAGAAACTCGGCCACCTCCTCGACGCTCTTCTTCCCCGGCGTGTCTTTCGGCGTGAGATCTTGGGCCGCTTCGGCCGCATGCTCCGGCACGGCGTACTTGGCGCTCTCCTCCGACGCGGCGTAGCCGCAGGCCGAGGAGAACACCATCGACTCGCCCGAATCGGCCGTGACCATGAACTCGTGGTTCACATCCCCGCCGATCGCTCCCGAGTCCGCCTCCACCACGACGAACTCGAGCCCGCACCGGCGGAACACGGCCGAGTACGCCTGGTGCATGCGCTCGTAGCCCTGCCCGAGCGACGCCTCGTCCACGTGGAAGCTGTACCCGTCCTTCATCATGAACTCCCGCGCGCGCATGACGCCGAAGCGCGGCCGGATCTCGTCCCGAAACTTGGTCTGGATCTGGTAGAGGTTGAGCGGCAGGTCGCGATACGAGCGAACGTGATTCCGCACGAGGTCCGTGATCGCCTCCTCGTGCGTCGGCCCCAGCGCGAAGTCCCGCTGGTGGCGATCCCGCTCCCGGAAGAGCTCCGGCCCGTACTTGTCCCAGCGCCCCGATTCCTTCCAGAGCTCCGCCGGCATGAGGATCGGGAGCAGGAGCTCCTGGCACCCCGCGCGGTCCATCTCCTCGCGCACGATGCGCGCGACCTTGGACGTGACGCGCCAGCCGAGCGGGAGGATGGTGTAGATCCCCGCCGCGAGCTTCCGCAGCATGCCGCCCCGGACCATCAGCTTGTGGCTGACGAGCTCCGCATCGGCCGGATCTTCTTTGAGCGTGGGTATGAATGCCCGCGTGTAGCGCATGAGCGCGGGAGTCTAGCAGTTCCCGGCGCGGCGGAATACCCCGGCAACCATGTCGGCCATCGCGATCAGGAGCCGCTGCCCCGAAGCCGGCGTGGCGCCTCGCGCGTCCCCCATGATGCCGTTCGGAGCGATCGAACCCATGCCATCGCGCATCAGCCGCGCCACGACCTCCTCGCTCAGCGGCCCCTGGAACCCTGCTTCCGCGAGGTCGGGGCGAACGAGGTCGGGGTGAAGCTTCTGCATGATAGAGGTCTCGGCCACGTCGGCATGGCCGCCCACTCGATCGCCCAGCTCGAGCTCGGCGTCCGTCTCACGGCGCCATAGCTCCACCACGGCCATGAGATCGGTGTAGCAGGCCACGGATACCGGCGCTGCCGCCTTCCGTAGACGATCCTCCATCGCGGCGAGCGGCCCGAAGTTTCCTCCATGCGTCGGGACGATGAGGATTCGCCGGAAGCCATGGCGGGCCAGGCTCGTCACGTGATCGAGTACGAGCGACTCGAAGGTTTCCTGGCGGAGGGAAAGCGTCCCGGCGAAGGCCAGATGATGATCCGAGCACCCCACTCGAATCGTGGGAGCGACGAGGGTTCGACCCAGGCGACGGGCGATCTCCAGCGCGAGCGCGGTCCCGATCTCGGCATCGGTGAACAGCGGCAGGTGGGGTCCATGCTGCTCCACCGCGCCGCAGGCGATCAGTACGGTCGTCCAGCCGTCGTCGATCCTGGCGCGGACTTCAGGGGATCGGAGCCGCTCCAGCCGAATCTCCAGATCGGACTCCGCGGTCAGGGGGTATCCCCAAGAGCTGCGGCAGCCTTCGGGTCGAAGACCGACCATTCGATCGCGCCTTCGAACGGGGCGGGGTCCACGCCGTTGCCGAACACGCCTTCGCGGTGATAGACGAATCCATCCTTCGTGATCCAGAAGTCGTCCGGGGCGAGATCGCTACCGTCCATCCCGTCTCCGGTGGGATTGCCCCACACGAAGAAGTCGGTCACGGTTCCATTGGAATCGAACACGAGTCCAGGGAGGTCATCCCTCCCCGCCGTGGTGTTCAAGCTATCCCAGGTCGTGCCGTCCCAGACGAGGTGGAACCGGTGGATGCTCGGGCTCGTGATTCCACCACCTGACGGTGGAATGATGCTGCGATCGAACGAGAAGCTTCCGCTGGCGCTCACGCCACTGTTCACCGTATCCCCGGCTGCGCCTGTCACAGTGAAGTTCACCGTCACCTGCGTGGAGTCGATGACATGCGTGGTATCGGGCGGAGCCGGCTTCATCGAGGGGTCGTCCCCCTCGCAGCCGAATGCGAGGAGCGCGAGCAGGAGAAGGCTTCCCGAGACAACCCACATGGCGTCACTCTTAAAGCGGCGGCAAGATCGGCTCATTGGGCCTGCAGCATGTGATCCATGGTGTACCGGCCGGGCGCTCGGCCGTGGATGAATCGAGCTGCACGCAGCGCACCGCGGGCGAAGACACCGCGGTCCGTGACCGTGTGGACGATCTCGATCGTCTCTCCGGCGCCGCCGAGGATCACGCGGTGCGTGCCGGGAACCGTGCCGGAGCGGATGGACTGGATGCGGATCTCGGCGCCTTCCTGTCCCACGGCACCCACGTCGCCAAGCACCCGGGCCAGCGTGATGGCGGTGCCGCTCGGCGCGTCCTTCTTCCCAGCGTGGTGGTGCTCGACGATGTCAGCCGTATAGGTGCGGATGACGTGCCGCGGGAGCGCGCGCAACAGGGTTTCGACGAGGGCGTTGCCCAGGGAGAGGTTCGACGCGCGGAACACGGGCACTCGCGTCGCGAGCGTCTCGAGCATCCGGTCGGACTCAGCCGACAGCCCCGTCGTCCCGCAAACGAGCGCGCGCGGCCAGAGCGCGAGCGTCTTCAGGAGGTCGTGAGTCCCGGCCGCGAGGCTGAAGTCGATCACCACGAGATCCGCCGGAAACTCCTCGCGCCGCCGCCTCGTCGTCAATTCCTCGGGCGTGAGCCACAGGGGCCCCGGCGCCGGGCCGGGCGCAGGCTCCCGCGGAGCCACGCATGCGAGAAGCTTCACGTCCGGGAACTCCGGCAGGCAGTCGCGCACCGCGCGGCCCATGCGTCCGGTGGCGCCGTGGAGGAGGATCGGGACTTCGGCCATGCGCCGCTACGCGGACTTCCGCGCCGGTTCCGCGAGCCCCACCGCGTCCATCGCGGCTTCGACCGCCTTCCCTGTCTCGGGACGGACGGGCACGAGCGGGAGCCGGAGCTCGCCCTCGATCAAGCCGAGGCGCGCGAGCGCGTACTTCACGGGCGCGGGGCTGGTCTCGAGGAACAGCGCCTTGAAGAGAGGCGTGAGCTTTCGATGCACCTTCTCCGCCTCGCCGATCCGCCCCGCATGGAAGTGGCGCTCCAGCTCGACGAGCTCGGCGGGCACGAGGTGCCCGGCCACGGACACCAGGCCGCGGGCGCCGACGGCCAGCAGCGCCAGGTACAGCGAGTCGTCCCCGGAGAGCACGGTGATGTCGCACCTCGCGCGGATGGCGCTCGTCTGGTCGACCGAGCCGCTCGCTTCCTTGATCGCCGCGATGCGTGGATGTTCCGCGAGCTTGGCCACCGTCTCGGGGGCGATCGAGGAGCCCGTGCGCGCGGGCACGTTGTACAGGACCATCGGCCGGTCGATCGCGGCGGCCACCGCGCGGTAATGAGCGATGAGCCCTTCCTGCGTTGGGCGGACCGAATAGGGTGTGATCACCATCACCGCGTCCGCGCCGAGCTGGATCGCTTCCTTGGAGAACTCGATCGTCTCATCCGTGTTGGCGGTGCCGGTCCCCGCGATCACAGCGGCCTTACCGCGCGCAGCCTCCACCACAGCGCGAATCAGCCTGGAGCGCTCCTCGCGCGTGAGCGAGGTCGCCTCGCCCGTGCAGCCGCACGGATAGATCGCGCGCACGCCGCGCTCGATCAGGCGCTCGGCGAGCTTCGCGGCCGCGTCCGTGTCGACAGCGCCCTTCCGATACGGCGTGACGAGCGCCACGCCGAGACCTTCGAAGATGGAATCCTTCATGTCACTCCCCTCCCTCGGGCGGCGGCGGCGTCTCCTCCACCGTGCCGAACGCGAACTCGAAGGGACCGTACTCCTCTTCGGGCTTGGTCACGATCGGCTCCTCGCGCGTGATCCAGACCGGCTCCTCGGGACTGTCCGGAGGCGGCAGGCTCGCGGCGCGGAGGCGATAGGTCCCCGCCGACACACGGAGCGTGAATGGCCCTGGCCCCGTTCGCTCCACCCGGATCACGAGAGACGAATCCTCGGTGTCCTGCGCCTCGATCCGGTACTTCGAGGTCGAATCGCGCGACGCGATCCGCCCGTTCAGGACGGCCGGGGCGCGCCGGTCGATCGCGACGATGTTGATACTATCCGCTCGCGCTCGCTCCCGCGTCAAGCGGACCGGATCCGGATAGAACGAGACGAGGTCGGTGCCGGGCTCGATCGAGCCGTTCGTGTTGATGTCGAACCATGCGAGGATCCGGAACCCGCGCCCCACGGGAAGGGCGGTCAGCTCGTAGACGCCGGCGGTGTCGGTCTCGGTGGCGTAGGACGGAAGGGCGTCCGAGCTGTCGGGATGCTCCCCGAGCGATTCGTCGAAGGCGAGGATGGGAACGCCGCGCTTCACGAGCGTGTGCGTGCGAAGCACCCCGGAGATCCGCCCACTGTCGAGGCTCCCGCCGGTGCTGAACCGAACCGTGATCGGCCGGCCCATGGGCACTCCGCGCTCGTCCCGCGCCTGGCCGCTCACGAGGAGCACGTACGTCGTGCTCTCGGCCAGAGGCTCGTCCCAGGTCACGCGCACGCGCCGGCCGCTCCAGTCGAGCCTCGGGCGTCCTGGGGGAGGATAGACGCGGATCCCGTCCCGCACGGTCGCGTGGTCCATCGACTCCGAGAACATCAGCTCGACTCCCGCGTCGCGCGCGACGTGCACGGTGCTGTCCGCGGGGGTCACGGCGATGATCTTCGGAGCGATGGTGTCGAGCGGCCCTCCGGGCGGAAAGACCGACCGCGCGCAGCCCGCCATGGCCCCCGCGGCGACAGCGCACGCGAGGACGGCGAGGGCGCGGCGGTGGCGCATCAGCGCCCGCGGCGTGAGCGGGCTGCGGCCTTTCGTACGGGCCTCGCCGGCTTCTTGGCCGCCTTGCGAGTCACCGCGGCTTTCGTGGCGCCCCTCCGGGCGGCGACCTTCGTCCCCGCGGTCCGCTTCCTCGCGGCGCCGAGCAGCTCGTACAGCACCGCCTTCTGGAGATGGAGCCGGTTCTCCGCCTGATCGAACACCGCCGACTGCGGCCCCTCCATCGCCTCCTCGGTGATCTCCTCGCCCCGGTGCGCGGGCAGGCAGTGGAGCACCACGGCGCCGCGGCGCGCGCGCCGGATGAGATCCGCGTTGATCTGGAACCCGCGGAAGATCGGGAGTCGCTTCTCGCGCTCGGTCTCCTGCCCCATGCTCGCCCAGACATCGGTGTAGAGCACGTCCGCGCCGGTGGCCGCGACCGCGGGGTCGTGATGGATCTCGACCCTCCCGCGCCCCGACGAGTCGATCTGCTGGACCAGGTTCTGATCGGGCTCGTACCCCTCGGGGCACGCGATACGCACCGTGAGTCCGAAGAGACCGGCGGCCTCGACCCAGGAGTTGGCCACGTTGTTCCCGTCTCCGACGTAGGTCACGATGAGCCTGTCGGGATCGAGGCCCCGCTCCACCAGCGTGAAGAGGTCGGCCAGGATCTGGCAGGGATGGAGCCAGTCCGTGAGCCCGTTGATGACCGGCACCGCGGCGTGCCGCGCGAGACCGACGGCGAGCTGATGGTCGAAGGTGCGGATCATGATCCCGTCGACGTAGCCTGAGAGCACGCGCGCCACGTCCTGCACCGGCTCGCGCGACCCGATCCCGATCTCGCGATCCGTGATGAACACGGAGCTCCCCCCGAGCTGGGTCATCGCGACCTCGAAGGAGAGGCGCGTCCTGAGGCTCGGCTTGTGGAAGATCAGGGCGAGGGTCCGCTGCGCCAATTCCTGGTGCCGGCGCCCCGCGCGGAGGTCGGCCTTGAGGCGCGCGGCCACCGCGAACAGGCGGTCGACGTCGGCGCGCGTGAGATCGGCGAACGAGAGAAGGTCCCGCTTCATGCGTCGGCGCTCCCGGTTGTGGAGGAAATGAGGTCCGGCGTCACGCGCGCGGATGCGCCCGCGCGTAGGCCGCCTTGAGGCGGCGCCGGGTCACGTGCGTGTAGATCTGCGTCGTGCCGAGATTGCTGTGGCCGAGCAGCTCCTGGACGGCGCGCAGGTCGGCGCCGCGGTCCAGGAGATGCGTGGCGAAGCTGTGCCGGAGCGCGTGGGCGTGGGTCGGCGCGCTCGGGCCGAGATGGCCGAGGATCGACTCGATGTCCCGTTCGAGGGTTCGGGACGTCACGCCCCGGCCCGAAGGGCCGGCGAGAAGCGCATCCCCCGCTTCCGGCGTCTTGCCTCGGGCGGTCCAGAATCGCTTCAAGGCATGCAGCGCGCGATCGCTGATCGGGACCACGCGCTCCTTGCTACCCTTCCCGAGGACGCGGACGAGGCGGCGGCGCTCGTCCAGCCTGCCGCGCGTGAGCCCTGCCAGCTCGCCCACGCGAAGCCCCGCGCCATACAGACATTCGGCGGCCGCGAGGCCGCGCAGGCCGCGGACGTCGTCGGCCGGAACCTTCGAAGCCAGCTCATCGAGGAGGGCGTTCAACGAGACCTCGGGGACCGAGGCGGGAAGCGTGTCGGGGGTCGAGACGCGCGGCATGGCGGTTCGAGCCGCGGTGGTCGAGTGCCCGCGCCGCTCCACATACCGGAGGAAGGACCGAACGGCCGCCACCGAGCGGGCGAGCGTGCGGGAGGCGATCGGCCGCTTCTTCGCCGTGCGCTCGAGCGAGCGCGCCGCGGCGAACGCGGCGACCAGCTCGGGCGTCAGATCTTGCGGAACACGGGGGGCGTGGTCCAGGCGGCCAGTGGCGAATTCAGCAAATCGACGCATCTCCTCGCCGTAGGCCCGCTCCGTGAGCGGCGAGCAGCGTCGATTCTCTTTCAGATAGCTGAGGAACTCAGTGATCCAGCGTTCCACTCAGCGCTTCCGTGCTCTCCGATTCGACCTGGATCTTGCACTTCGGGCACTGGAGATATTCGCCCTTCGCCTTGCTCGACTTCTTCACGAGGATCGGCGAGTCGCAGCTCGGGCACTTCTGCTTCACCGGCCGATCCCAGATGCCGAAGTCGCACTCGGGATAGCGGCTGCAGCCGAAGAAGGGCTTCCCGCGCCGCGTCCTGCGCTCGACCAGCTCCCCCTGCACGCACTTGGGGCACGGGATCTGGAGCGTGAAGGGGCGGGTCCCCTTGCACTCGGGATAGGTGGAGCAGGCGAGGAACTTGCCGAAGCGTCCGGTGCGGACGCGCATGGCGCTCCCGCACTGCGGGCACTTCTGCGTCGGAGCCTCGGCGGGGATGCCCTCCTCCTCGAGCGGCATCGTCGCCTTGCACTCGGGATACCGGGGGCAGGCCAGGAACGGCCCGCTCCGGCCGAACTTCTTCACCATCTTCGAGCCGCACTTCGGGCAGGCCACGTCCGTCTCCTGGACGAGCGAGGCGCGCACCTTCTCCTGCTGCGACTCCGCCTTGGCGAGATCGCTCTGGAAGGGGTCGTAGAACTCGGTGACCACGTCGACCCACGGATCCTTGCCCGACTCGATCCGATCCAGATGCGACTCGAGCTTCGCCGTGAACTCGACGTCGAAGACGTCGGCGAACATCTGCTCGAGGAGCTTCCAGACCGTCATGCCGAGCTCGGTCGGGACGAGCTTCCCGCGGTCGCGCGTCACGTAGTCGCGCGTGAGAATGGTCCCCACGATCGTGGCGTACGTGCTCGGGCGTCCGATCCCCTTCTCCTCGAGCACCTTCACGAGCGACGCTTCCGTGTAGTTGGGAGGGGGCTCGGTGAAGTGCTGCTCGGGGAGGATTTCCTTCATCTTCAGCTTGTCCCCTTCGGCCATGGCCGGCAGCTTGCTCGCCTGGCCATCGGGAGTCTCCTCGATGAGCGCGGTCGCGTAGGCGCGGGCGAACCCGTCGAACTTGACCCGGCTCCCCGACGCGCGGAGGAGATACGGCCCCGCCGTGATCTCGGCGGTCGTCGTCAGCACCAGCGCGGGATTCATCTGCGACGCCACGAAGCGCTGCCAGATGAGCTCGTAGATCTTGTACTGGTCCGGATCCAGGTAGCCCTTGAGCGACGCCGGCGTGCGCGCGACCGACGTCGGACGGACCGCCTCGTGGGCGTCCTGCGACGTCTCGCGCGACCGGTACACCTTCGCCTCGGCCGGCAGGTAGGCGTCGCCGTACTGCTCCTGGATGAACGCGCGCACCTCGGCGATCGCGTCGGACGAGACGCGGGTCGAATCGGTACGCATGTAGGTGATGAGCCCGGTGGCCCCCTCGCCCACCTCCACGCCTTCGTAGAGCTGCTGGGCGATGACCATGGTCTTCTGGCCGCTGTACCTGTGGCGGCGGAAGGATTCCTGCTGGAGCGTGCTCGTGATGAACGGCGGGACCGGGTTCCGCTTCTTCTCCTGCGTGCGGACCTGGGTGACCGCGAACGACTCGCGCGCGAGCGCGTCGGCGTCGGCACGGGCCTGCTTTTCGTTCTCGAGCGCGAGCTTCTCGCCCGCCTTCTTCTGCACGCGGGCGCGGAAGACGTCCCCCGCCGGCGTGACGAGATCCGCGTCGATGGTCCAGTACTCGCGCGTGACGAACTTCCGGATCTCCTCCTCCCGCTCGCAGATCAAGCGGAGGGCGACCGACTGCACGCGACCGGCCGAGAGGCCGTAGCGGATGGTGCGCCAGAGGAACGGGCTCACCTTGTAGCCCACGAGACGGTCGAGCACGCGACGGGCCTGCTGCGCCTGCACCTTGGCCATGTCGATGGTGCGCGGGTGCTCGAGCGCTTCGGTGACGCCGCGCTTGGTGATCTCGTAGAACGCGAGACGGCGGATGTCGTCGGCGTCGTCGCCCAGCGTCTCGGCGAGATGCCACGCGATCGCCTCCCCTTCGCGATCGGGATCGGGCGCGAGATAGACGGTGGCCGCGCGGCGGGCGCTCGTCTTGAGGTCCTTGAGGATCTTCCCCTTGCCCTTGATCAGCACGTACGACGGCTCGAATCCATTCTCCACGTCGACGCCCAACTTGCTCTTCGGAAGGTCGCGGACGTGCCCGTTCGAGGCCTTCACCTCGTAGCCGGGGCCGAGGTACTTCGCGATGGTCCTGGCCTTGGCCGGCGACTCGACGATGACGAGATTGCGCCGGCGACCGCCCGCGGCGGGCGCCTCGCTCTTCGCGGACGCCTTCTTGCGGACGGCTGCCTTCTTCTTGGTCGCGCCCTTCACGCCGGCCGGCACCTTCTCGACGGCCGGTGCCGGGGCGGCCTTGGCCGCCGGAGCCACCTTCTTCCGCGTCGCCGGGCGCGGCTTCGCCTCGGCGGCCGTCTCGACCGCATCGGCAGCCGCTGCCGCCTTGACCGTCTTCGCCTTGGACTTCACCGCGCTCAATGCACCCCCGCCGTCGGAGCCGGGTCGAACGTGACCCCGTGCTCGTCGTCGAACCACCGGATGAGAACCTCGATCGCCAGCTCGCGCGCCTGCGCCTCGTCGTGGAGCGACGGGCCCATGTCGCGAGCCCTCGAGAGGATCTCCTCGAACTGCTCCGGCGAGACGTTCCCCGCTTCGAGCAGGCGGAACAGATACGCATAGGCCGGATTTGCGAGCAGGAGCGCCCGCTCCGGGCCGCTCGGGACGCGCACGTTCGGCCGCTCCTTGGCGGAGCCGTCGCCGAAGTCCTCGCGCGCATAGGGCTCGAGGGCGCGGACGATCATCTCGAATGCCTCACCGACCACGCTCGCGTCGAACCGGCCGGAGTCGAGCACACGGCTGAGCTCGAGGAGCGCGTCTTCATCGCCATCGACGAACGCCTTCAGCCGCTCGACGATGACCTGCACCATCTCCCGGACGCTTTCATCCATGGTGTGGGCTCCTTTCAGTTAGCGCCGTGGCACTTCTTGTACTTCTTCCCGCTGCCGCACGGGCAGGGATCGTTTCGACCGACCTTCGGCTCCGTGGAAACCACGGGAGCCTGCTTCGCGCCCGGGGGCGCCGCGCCAGGTCTGGGCGGCGGTGCTGCCCTCCGGCCGCCGGGACGCTGAGATGCGCCGTCGTCCTCTTGCGGTTCCGCCATCGTGCCGAACGCGGTCACCTCCGCATGCACTTCCTGCTGACGCGGCGCGGACTTAGCCGCCGGACGGCCAGGCAGAATGCGGGGCATCTCGGGAGGCGCGCCGGAAGCGCTCCCGGGGCCGATCGCAAGCGATGGGAAGCCCCGGCCCGGAACCGGCTCGAGCACGAGCGCGGCCCGGAAGAGGTTCCGCACGGTCTCCTCGCGGATGGAGCGCGTCAGCTCCTCGAACATCTCGAACGCTTCCTTCTTGTACTCGAGGAGCGGATCGCGCTGGCCGTACGCGCGGAGCCCGATGCCCTCGCGCATGTGGTCCATCTCGCGGAGATGGTCCATCCAGTGCTCGTCGATGACCTCGAGGTACACCACCCGCTCCAGCTCGCGCAGGATCGGGGCGGACATCTCCTGCTCCTTCTCCTCGTACGCCTTGTGGAAGATCTCCTGGATCTCCTCCTCGACCTCGTCGGGCGACGGGAGACGGTCCCCCTGGTCAGGGAGCTTCACGGGGCGAAGGAGGAGCTGGCTCACGTCGTTCAGGACCCGCTTCAGGTCCTCCTCGTCGTAGCGCTCGTGCGATCCGAGATAGGTGTGGACCCGCTCGGAGACCATCTCGTCCATCATCTCGAGCATCGTCTCCTTGAGATCCGCCTCCTCGAGCGCGCGGAGCCGCTGGGCGTAGATGACGGTGCGCTGCTTGTTCATCACGTCGTCGTACTCGAGGAGGTGCTTCCGGATGTCGAAGTTGTGCGCCTCGACCCGCTTCTGCGCGCGCTCGATGGCGCGGGTGACGAGCCCGTGCTCGATGACCTCGCCTTCCTGCACGCCGAGCCGCTCCATGATCCCGGCGATCCGGTCGGAGCCGAAGAGCCGCATCAGGTCGTCCTCGAGCGAGAGATAGAACCGGGAGAACCCCGGATCTCCCTGCCGTCCGCTTCGGCCGCGGAGCTGGCGGTCGATGCGCCGGCTCTCGTGCCGCTCGGTGCCGAGGATGTGGAGCCCGCAGGTCATCTCCTCCTTGCACCGCGCCACGTTCTTCCAGACGCCGCTATCCAGCTTGCTCTGCTGGTTCGCGTAGCAGCCGCGGTCGCACCGGATGACGCCCTTCTCGAGCTTGATGTCGGTTCCGCGGCCAGCCATGTTCGTCGCGATCGTGACCGCGCCGCGCCGTCCGGCGTTCGCGACGATCTCGGCTTCCTGCTGGTGATACTTCGCGTTCAGCACGTTGTGCGGAACGCCTTTCCGCTTGAGGAGCCGGCTCAGCGTCTCGGATGCTTCGACCGAGATCGTGCCCACGAGCACGGGTATGCTCTGCGCGTGCATGCTCGCGATCTCATCGACGAGCGCGTTGTACTTCTCGCGCCGCGTCTTGAAGATGACGTCGTTGGAATCCTCGCGACGGACCGGCTGGTTCGTCGGGATCACGACGACGTCACGCTTGTACGTGTGCCAGAACTCGCTCGCCTCGGTCTCAGCGGTACCGGTCATGCCTGCGAGCTTGTCGTAGAGGCGGAAGTAGTTCTGGATCGTGATGGTGGCGAGCGTCTGTGTCTCGCCTTCGACCTTCACGTTCTCTTTCGCCTCGATCGCCTGATGCAGCCCGTCCGAATAACGGCGGCCCGGCATGAGGCGCCCCGTGAACTCGTCGACGATCAGGATCTTCCCGTCCTGGACGACGTACTCCACGTCCTTCTCGAAGAGCGAGTAGGCCTTCAGGAGCTGGAGGATGTCGTGCACCCGCTCGCTCCGGATGGCGTGCTGGCGCTCCAGCTCGCGCTTCTTCTGGACCTTGTCCGCCGGCGAGATCGCCTCGTCCTCGTCGATCGCCCCCAGCTCGACCGCGAGGTCGGGCAGGAGGAAGCGATTCGGATCGCGCTGCGACAGGAGCGTGCGCCCCTGCTCGGAGAGATCCACCGAGTGGCTCTTCTCGTCGATGGAATAGAGGAGATCCTCGTCCACCTCGCCGAGGCGCTTGTCGCGGATGAAATCGAGCTCGACCTTCGTGATGAGCCGCTTCAGTCCCGGCTGCTCCGCGACGAGCTTGAGGAAGCGCTTGTTCTTCGGCGCACCGCGCTTCACTTGCAGGAGCTTGACCCCGGCCTCGTACTCCTTCTCCGGGTCCTGGAGCAGCGTCTCGGCTTCGGCGAGGATCCGGTTCGTGACCTGGCCCTGGCTCCGCACCACGCGGTCCACGTCGGGCTTCATCTCGTCGTACTGCTGGAGGCTGTGATCCACCGGCCCCGAGATGATGAGCGGCGTCCTCGCCTCGTCGATGAGGACCGAGTCGACTTCGTCGACGATCGCGTAATTGTGACCGCGCTGCACGCGATGGTCGCGATGCCGCGCCATGTTGTCGC
Organism: Candidatus Eiseniibacteriota bacterium; assembly: GCA_036274595.1. Lineage (GTDB taxonomy): Bacteria > Eisenbacteria > RBG-16-71-46 > SZUA-252 > SZUA-252 > WS-9. The sequence goes on from DASUFL010000021.1 coordinate 14,169, forward strand.
GCAGGTAGTCGAAGCCGAACTCGTTGTTCGTGCCGTAGGTGATGTCGCAGGCGTAGGCGGCGCGGCGCTGCTCGAAGTTCATCGAGTTCTGGATGCAGCCGACCGTGAGCCCGAGTGCGGTGAAGACCTTGCCCATCCACTCGCTGTCGCGGCGGGCCAGGTAGTCGTTCACCGTGACGAGATGGACGCCCTTCCCGGTGAGCGCGTTCAGGTAGATCGGCATCGTGGCGACGAGGGTCTTCCCTTCGCCGGTCGCCATCTCGGCGATCTTGCCTTCGTGGAGCACGATGGCCCCGAGGATCTGGACATCGAAGGGAACCATGTCCCACGTGACCGGCTGGCCGACCACGTCGAACGTCTGGCCGACGAGGCGCCGGCAGACTTCCTTCACCGTGGCATACGCCTCGGGAAGGAGATCGTCGAGCGTCTCGCCTTCGGCGAGCCGGGCGCGGAACTGGACCGTCTTCCCCGCCAGCTCCTCGTCGGACACGTCGCGGAGGCGCTCGTACTCATCGTTGACGGCATCCACGAGCGGCCACATGCCCTTGATGTCGCGCTCGTGCTTGCTGCCGAGGATCCGTGTCAGGAGGTTCAGCATGGCTTCCTTTTGGATGCGGTGGGGCCCCGTGCGCCCTCTACCCGCGGTGTCCGGGCCCGGTTCCGAGACCCGATACCCCTAGTATGGCAAAACCCCAGGAGCCGCTGGCCGCCGGGGGTTCGGTACGTGACTGCCGACCTATAAACTCTTGTGGCTTCGCTGGTTAGTCCGTTCGTCGTCCTTCGGCTAGACTCTATTCTTTGGCGGGCAGTCTAGGGGCGGCCCCCGGGGAGTGTCAAGCCGGAATGGCCGTTTCATGCCTATCTAAGTAGAAGCATCCCTCGGCCAAACGGTTCCGGGGTCACGACGGGGCCGGGTGGTGCCTGCATCCCCCCTTGGATGCCGCCCGAACGTGCCCTATGGTACCCGCTCGTCCCCCTGGCCTCCCCGGACCCATGGAAGGCGCGATCATGTCGAAGTGGGCTCCCCGCACGCTCTTCTTGGTGATGCTCGTATCGATCGCGTCGCCGACGCACGCACGCGCGGCCGCCGTCGGCGCGCTCTTGGGCGTGGGACGTCAGGCCATCTCCGGAGACGCTCCCCCAAACACCTCCTACGGCGCGAGGGGCGGCTTGATTGCCGGTGTCCAGGGAGAGATGGCGCTCACCCCGAGCATCGCGCTCTGCGTCCAGCCCAGCTTCGCCCAGCGCCGAACGACCCTCACGTCGGTGGACGATGTAACGGGTGAGGACGCGCTCGATCTGAACCTCGATTACGTCTCGGTCCCTGTCCTGCTCAAGTTCGGAGCTGCGGGAGGTCGAACGTACTTCGCGGGCGGCGTCGACATCGGATTTCTTCAGTCGGCTCATCTCACAGGAGATGGGCTCGACCGGGACATCAAGGACCGCTTCAACAGCATGGACGTCGGCGCCCTGTTCGGGTTCGGCGTCGTATTCCCGGTGGGGAGGCCACGGCTCACGACCGAGCTCCGGTATGTGCAGGGCCTGGTCAATCTCTCCAGCGGCGATTTCGCTGAGGCCGCGGCCTCGACCGCAACGTCCCTTCCGGACCGCTTTCACTCCGGCGGCCTCGAGCTGATGGCCGGAATCCTGTTCCCGCTCGGGAAGCCATGATGCCTCGAACGCCGACCCTCGCCTGCCCGGCGGCAATCGCGTGCTTCCTGGCGCTCATGCTGACTCCCATGACGGCTCGCGCGGATCGGCCCTCGCTGAACGGCCACACGTTCATCTCGACCGACCTGGTCCCGGACGCGCAGGTACGCACGTACATCCGAAACAACATCGGATACACCATGACCCCCGAATTCGACTATCCGCCGGTGGCGATCCGAGGCGACACGCTGGCCGTCCTCAGCGGCAGCCTGGCCTATGCCCTGCTCGGGATGGAATACCAGAGCGCGATCCGCGACTGGATCGGTGTCCGCGCCTCGATCGGAATGCGCACGCGCCTGGGGACGCAGGCGGCCTCGCTCGTCAACGAAGGAGTGAACGTCTCGAGCACCTTCGAGCTCGGCTGGCTGGTCCGCCTTCGCGAGACTCAGAAAACCGCGCTCTCCGTCTCGCTCGACGTCACGAGACAGACGCTGACGCTCATCGACTTGAGGCAGTTCACCGAGGACGTCGTCGACGGAAATCCTGAGCCGCGCTTGATCGACAATGTCCCGATGATCCGGACCAAGGCTGGGCTCCGTTTCGGGTGGGCCGTGAGCCGGCCCCTGGGCGTAACACTCCTCGGCGAGGGATCGTACGGCGAGGCGCCGCACCGCGGCCAATCGGATTCGTGGGAGTACGGCTTGGGAGCGAGCGTCGATTTCGACGGACATGCGGCCTGGGGCGTTCCGGTCGGCTTCGCGGTTGCCTATCGCGAGACTTCGCTTCCCGTGATCATCGAAGCGGATCACGGGAAGGCGCGCCAGACACTCCTTCGCATCGCCTACACGGGGAAGCCGGACTTCCTCGTCGCCCTGGACATCATGGGGCTGGTCGACCGAGACAACGTTCAGGTCGAGCCCGTCTGGTCGGGCGGCGCCGCGTTCTCACTGCGGTACTACTTCTAGCTCTCAGCGCAGCAACAGCTCCATCGCGAACCCGGCCGACAGTGGAATGCGAAAATTGTCATCGAGCGGTATCGGCAGAAGCTCGAACACCGTCGCCACCGCGGCGCCCACCAGCCCCACCGGGAACGGCAGGTTCGGCCCGGGCATGATCAGCGTGAGGCCGTAGCAAACCGCGAAGCACGCGAGCGATCCCTCGAGCGTCTTCCCGAAGATCCGGACCTTGCCGATCGACTTCCCCACGATCGCGGCAACCGTGTCACCGAGGATCAAGAAGCAGAGCGCGAGCACCGCGATGTCCTTCGGAAAGAGATGGATCGTCAGCAGGAACGCGATCAGGAGGTAGGTCGACCCGAGGAGGCTCGCCTCCTCGTGATTCCGCAAGAGCTCGCCGAAGAAGTGCCGGAAGACGTGCCGCGTGCGCGGATGATTCAGCCGGAACACTTCGATCGCGAGCGAGAGGATCACGAGCGCGAGGAGTCCGCGCTCCCAGCCCTTCTGCCACGAGTCGGGCGTGAAGAAGTAGGCGAGCGGGATCGCGATCGAGGAGAGGTGGATCGATTTCCGCTTGAGCTCGTTGCCGAGGAGCACCCTAGGGCCTGCCCGCCGAGCCCGAGCCGTAGAGCGCCTCGTAGCGGCGCCAGATCGAATAGACCTGCTTCACGTAGTCGCGGGTCTCCCGGTACGGAATCATCTCCACCCACACGTCGTCCACCACCGGTCGGTCGCGGAGCCACCGGCGTACCGCGTCCTCGCCCGCATTGTAGGCTGCCATGGCCGCCCGTGGGTCCTTGAATTCTCGAAGGAGCCCGCGCAGGTAGGCGGCCCCCAGCCGCACGTTGAGGTCGGGATCGGTGAGCGACCCCTCGGTCACGGGCGACCCGTTCAGGCGCGACGCCGTGGGCGGCATGAGCTGAAGCAGTCCGATCGCGCCCGCCTTGGACCGCGCGTTCCGCTGATAGATGCTCTCCTGGCGCATGATCGCCCAGAGGAGCGCCGCCGTGACGCTCTCCCGCTCGGCGGCATGCAGGACCGCGGTCGGGTACGCGGGAGGATATTCCAGGCGGGCCTGGGGCAGGAGTCCCGCGCGGCCGACGCGGAACACGCCTCGCTCCTCGAGCTCGTCCGTGCAGCCGCGCGCCTGCGCGGGGTCGCCGTTCCTGGCGCAGTCGCGCAACAGGTCCATCAGCAACGGCACGGCGCCGGCGCCGCCGAGCACGCGCGCGGGCAGAGGCGGATCGAGCTCGCTCTCGGGAATGGCGCGCACCATCGCCTCCGCGGAAGAGTCGGAGTCCGCCGGAGCTGCCGCCCCGGGGAGCGGCGCGCCGACGCGCTGGAGCTCCTCACGGGCGCGCACGCCTTCATAGGTCCAGGGTTCTCCGTTCGCGATGGCTCCGAGCGCCGCGTACGCTCCGGCGGTGTCGCCCGCGGCGAACCGCGCCCGGGCGCGCCAGTACCGTGGGACGGTGCCGATCGAGTCCGTGATGGCGATCACCGCGGAGTCCGGCTTCCCCGCCCGCAGCATGGCGATCCCGGCGTGGGCCGCCCGCGGCGGCGCGATGGCAGGATCGCCGACGTACGGCCGCGCCCACGCGAAGATCGCGGCCGCCTCCGAGGGACTCCGGCGATCCTCCCACTCGCGGGCCCGCTCCCAGGCCGCCTGCGAGGCGTTCGGCCCCTTGGGATCCACCACGACCGCGCGCACGAACGCGGCATCCATGGCCGCGAACGAGCCCTGCGCGCGGAGCGACCGCGCGAGACCGAGCGCCAACCGGGCGCGCTCCTCCGAGGACAGGTCCTTTCGCGCCAAGAGGCGCTGATATCCGAGAACGGCCTCGTCGTGGCGCTTCAGCCGGGCGAGAAGCGACGCGCGAAGCTCGGCGCGATTGAACTCCGCGTTCGCCATGCGGGGCGGCGCGCGCCGCGCATCGAGGAGCCCGAGCGCGGCATGGCTCTCCCCCATCGCCCCGAGCTGCTTCACGAGATCGAACCAGCGGTTCTCGTCGAGTGAATCGATGCGCGCGCCCCGAGCCTCGCCGGCGGCTCTCATCGCGAGCGGATAGCGGGCCGCGAGCGTTCCCTTGCCGGAGCGCACGGCGTCGATCAGCAGATCCACGGCGCCCAGGGTGTCGCCGGCCGACTCCATGAGATCCGCGCGGATGTCGACGAGGAGCGCCTCTTCGTCCGGGTTCATGGCCGAGGCCGACGAGAGCACGGCGCCCGCCAGCCGAGGCTCCCCGCTCGCCAGGAGCGAACGCGCGAGCGCCATGCGCGCGTAGCTCCGCACGGCGGGACGCGGATGGCTCTGCAACCGCCACAATGCGGCGCGACGCGCCCTGGGAAGATCGAGCGAGTCGGACAGCTCGGCGGCGACGAGGTAGGAAGCGTCGGCGGAGGGACCGGAAAAGCGCCCCGTGATGTCGGCGCCGAAACGCGCCGCACCGCCGCGACGATCGGGCGGCCATCCGAGGATCGCGAGCCCCGAGTCAGGCGCGCCGAGTCCAACCGCGCGGGCGTGGAGGGGAGCCAGCGAAGCGTCGAATCGAAGCGGACCGCCAAGGAGGAGCTTTGCCGACTCGACACGGCCGTCCTCCATCAGATCGAGCGCGCCGTTCCGGAGCGTCCCCTCGAAGGCGGGATCCGGCCGCCCGGCAAACCCCACGGCGCCCGAGCGAATCCACGCCTCGAGCGCTCCGAGGTAGGTCGACTCGGCGCGCGCGGCCTGCGAGAAGGTGGCCGCGATCTCGGGAAGGCTGCCGCTCCAGCGCGCGGTGCGGTACGCGCGCCGCGCCTGATCCCAGGCGGCGCGCTCGGCGCTCATCTTCTTGGCGCCTTCCTTCCACACGGTCTCGGCGCCACAGATCATCGCGCCCGGCAGGAGCGCGAAGGCAGCGGCCGCGGCGAGCGCGGCCGTCCATGCCCCGAGAAGAAGCCCCCGCCCCCGCCGCGCCACGACCTACTTCAGCAGAACCACGCGGAAGGTCTGTTCCTTGCCCTGGATGTCGACTCTGGCGAAGTAGATGCCCGCGCGGCAGGTTTCCCCGTTCCGATCCTTCGCGTTCCAGGTCGCGTGGAACTCGCTCGCGACGAGGCCGGTTGCGGCGGGAAGCTCGCGGATGAGGCGGCCGCGCACGTCGTAGAGGCGCACCACGGGGCTGAGCTCCGGATGCGGGAGGCCGTCGGGAGCGGTGAAGCGGAACTGGAGCGAGCCGGCCGAGGGAGCGCCGATGTGATACGGGCTCGGGCCGCCGCGCAGGGACACGGCCCGCACGGTCGAGGTGGGCGCCGTGCGCGCCTGGACGACGACGTTGTCCACGTACCAGCCCTCGTACGCGCGGACCTGCTCGCCGAAGCGCCCGAAGGGCGGATTGTCCTCGTTCGACGAGAAGCGGAAGCGCACGCGGGCTTCCCCGGAGTAGCCGGTGAGATCGGCGGTGACGTGCCGCCAGCTCTGCGGCGATCCGGAGAAGACGTCCTGACCGCGGAGCGAGGCCCCGGAGTCGAACTTGATGATCGTGCCGTAGCCGCCGTCCACGGCGAGCGGGACCCACTCCCCGCCGTTCATCGAGAGCTCGACCCGGCCGCCATCCACCGACTCCGTTCCGCCGTAGGTCTCGGCATCGATCCAGGAGTCGAACGCGAGCTGGCTTCCGGCCGGAAGCTCGAACGTGGGCGAGACGAGCGCGGCGTCCTGCATCGGCGCGTAGCTCAGGTCCTCGGGCGCGCCCGACGTGGCGGTCGAGCCCACCTTGGCGCTCCAGATCCCGCTCTTCGCACGCTGCTGCCCCTCCGCGTGCCACTGGTTGCTCGAGCTGCCGGGAAGCGACTCGGTCTCCCAGAAGAGGCCCGGCTCGTCGCCCGACTCGAAGTCCTCGGAGAGGCCGGGCTGCGCCCCCACGACGATGTCGAACCCGAACACGCCGTTGTAGGTGCCGTCGCTCCAGTTCACGTTGAAGTGGACCAGATGGGGCTGGTTGGCGATGGATCCGATCGTGTACGCAAAGGGCGTGGACGTCGTGACCGCGGCCCCGGCCGCGGCCGAGGGGGCCGCAACGGTGGGCGTGTTCAGCGTCACCGCCGGGTCCCCGGTGCTGATGGTGAGGGTCAAGGGGCCCGACGGAATCCCCACGTTCTTCATCGTGAGCGTGAGCTGCTCGGCCTCGTTCGGATCCGGGAGCCCATCGCCGCCGCCATCGTCGATCGTGTAGCGCACGGTGCGGAAGTCGGGCTTCGTCGCGATCTGGAGATCGAACGAGACCGTGTCCGCGGCGTAGGCGATGTTCGTGATCCGGATGCCGGTGTCGAACAGATTGAAGTCGCGCGTGTTGGGCGTCGTGCTTTCGGTGATGTTCGTCTTCGCCGTTGTCCCCGGGAAGAAGTCGCCCGGATCGCCGTAGTTGGCGCCGCTCTCGAGCTGGCCGAGATTGTCCGCCGCCACGATGCGCGCGCGGTAGTTCGCGGGCCCGTCGATGTTGTCCATCTTGGTGTCGTCGATGTGATAGACGAGGAGCCCCTCACCCGGGAGCCACGCGTCCGATCCTTCCTTCGTGCGGTTCTCGACGAGGAAGTACTCGGTCCCAGGCTCGCCGTTCGTCCAGATCTTGATCGAGCCGCCGCCGCGCGTGACCGGCGGGAGCACGTAGTGTCCGGCCGTGGCCGGCGTGGGATTGTCGAATCCGAGGAATTGGCGGGACCAGGCGTCGAGGTTCGAGGGATTCGCCCCCTGGACGCCGGGGCCGGTCGTGTTCGGGTCGCCCGAGAACGGCAGGTAGTTCCCCACCGCCATGAGCGAGTAGAAGCCAAGCCCGTTCCCGCCGCTCAGGTCATAGAGATCGGGCAGGCCCAGCGTGTGGCTGAACTCGTGGATCCAGGTCCCCACCGCATTGTCGCCCGGGTAGTCGTTGTACTCGCTCCCGAGGTTGTAGAGGAACCCCCGCTTGTCGCCGAGCGGCATGCCGGGCAGGCAGCCGGCGCCCGAGTTCGCCTCAGGGCAATCGGAGTAGAGCGCGATCCCCGACTCGTGCGCCCAGAGCCTCGGGCAGCCCTGCGGCACGGAGCACTGCGTCTCGCCGCCTTGGCCAGGCACGATCACCATGACCGCGTCGATGTAGCTGTCGTCGTCGCCGCTCGACGGCACCCCGTCCGGTCCGTCGTTGTCGAAGAACTTGAGATTGCCGTCGAAGTCGTTGTACGCGGCATCCATCGCGTCCTCGGCGAGCTTCTGGGCCGAGCGCGGGTAGGCTCCGAAGTTGAGCCCCGCGTAGTCGTTCACGTAGTACTGATAGCTGTGCGGCATTTCGAGCCAGTCGGAGGTGACGTAGCCCGAGATGACGAGCCGGCCGTTCGAGTTGGTTCGATAGTACTCGCGGAGGCTCGTGATCCCGTCGCTCGGATCGTCGCTGAAGAGACGGTTGTAGAAGTACCGCGGCGTGCTCACGGCCGCCGGGCCCGAGGAGGGCGAGCCGCTCTCCGACGGGAACTTGCAGAGCACGACGAGCACGTTCCGGTGCGCCACGCCCTGCCGCGGGAACTTCGCCATGTCGAGCGCGAATTGCGGATAGATCCTGTCCACGCCCATCGCGCGGAGATCGAGGCGCGCCTGGTCATAGGCCTTGATCGCGGCGCTCCGCTGGACCTCGGTGAGGTTCTGATACACCTTCGGAGACGGAGCCGCGGCCCAGACGGGCGCGACCACGAAGGTGAGAAGCGTCAGGGACAGCGCGGCGACGCGCGCACGCACGGCTCGATCATGGCTCAACGGAGTCTCTCCGGATGGATGATGGGAAGCCTCACTCCCACTCGATCGTGGCGGGAGGCTTGCTGCTGACGTCGTACACGACGCGATTGACCCCTCGAACTTCGTTGACGATGCGCGACGAGACGCGCGCGAGGAACTCGTGCGGCAGCCGGGCCCAGTCGGCCGTCATCCCATCGCTCGAGGTGACCGCGCGGAGCGCGACCACCTGATCGTACGTCCGGCCGTCCCCCATCACGCCGACCGTCCGCACGGGGAGAAGGACCGCGAAGGCCTGCCAGACCTTGTCGTACAGGTCCGCGCGGCGCAGCTCCGTGATGTAGATATCGTCCGCATGGCCGAGCGTCTCCACCGCTTCCTCGGTGACCGGCCCCAAAATTCGCACCGCCAGGCCGGGCCCCGGGAAGGGGTGCCGGCCGAGAACGGAGGGGGGGAGACCCAGAAGAGATCCGAGGCTCCGGACCTCGTCCTTGAATAACTCCCGAAGGGGCTCCACCAGTTCCATCTTCATGTGGTCGGGCAGCCCGCCCACGTTGTGATGGGACTTGATCTTGGCCGAGGGCCCCCGGATGGACGTCGACTCGATGACGTCCGGGTAGAGGGTGCCCTGGGCCAGGAGCTCCGCTCCCCCCAATCGCTTGGCCTCGTCCTCGAACACCTCGATGAAGACCCGGCCGATCGTCTTCCGCTTGGCCTCGGGGTCCTCGATGCCCTTGAGGGCGTCCAGGAACCGCCGCCGGGCATCCACGGTCACGAGGTCGTCCCCGATCACGTGCCCCATCAGCTCCTGCACCTGGGCCGCCTCGTTCCTCCGGAGGAGCCCGTGGTCCACGAAGACCGCCCGGACCTGCCCCGGGATGGCCCGGTGGAGGAGGGCCGCGACGACCGACGAGTCCACGCCGCCGGAGAGCGCGCAGAGCACCCGTCGCTTCCCCACCTGGCGACGGATCCTGTCCATCTGCTCGTCCAGGACCTGCCCCATCGTCCAGTCGCCGGAGAAGCCGCAGACGTCGAAGAGGAAGTTCCGGTAGATGCGCATCCCCTGCTCCGTGTGCGCGACCTCGGGGTGGAACTGGACGACGTAGCGCTGGTGGTCGAGGTCTTCGGCCGCGGCGGCCAGCCCGCCCGTCGAGCGCGCCAGGAGCGTGAAGCCCGGCGGCAGCTCTTCGACGATGTCGCCATGGCTCGCCCAGATCCGGCTCTCGGCCGGCAAGCCGGCGAGGAGCGTCCCCGTGCGCTCCACCTGGAGCACGGCCTGCCCGTACTCGCGGTGCTTGCTCGGATGGATGCGTCCGCCGAGGTCGCGCGCGAGGAGCTGCATGCCGTAGCAGACGCCGAGAATGGGGACTCCCTGCGCGAGCACCGCGGGGGCGAGCTGCGGCGCTCCCGGCTCGTCCACGCTCGAGGGACCGCCCGAGAGGATGATCCCTTTCGGGTTGAGCGACGCCAGCGTCATGGCGTCGATATCGGGTGCGCGGATCTCGGCGAAGACGCCCAGCTCGCGCGCGCGCCGCGCGATGAGCTGGGTGAACTGGGAACCGAAGTCGAGGATGAGCAGCCGTTCGTGGCTCACGGACCCCCCGGCAGTTGAAAATCGAAGGGCAGCTCGTACCATGCCGCGACGGGAACTCCGTTCTTCCTCGCCGGTGTGAAGGTCCACACCTTGGCCGCTTCGATGGCCGGCTCGTCGAGGCCCATCACGCTCTGAATGACGAAGACATCCCGGACGTGCCCCTTCTCGTCGATGAGGACGTCGAGCACGACCCTCCCCGTGATTCGCGCGGTTCGAGCGAATTCGGGATACTCAGGCGGCGGAGCCGAGAGCGGCACCGGCCGCTGGTCGTAGACCACGTCACCATCGGGCAGGTGGGGAAGGCTGTCGCTGCGGGAGATGGCACGAACGTACAGGTCGACCCCGCCGTCCTCGAGCGCATAACCCATGTCCCCGTCTCGAAGGAGCAAAGTATCGTGGCCGGAGAACTGGAACACGCGCTGCTTCCTGGCGGTCCCGGGATCGAACTCGATCCATGGATCGAGAGAGTCTCGACGAGCGGTTTGATAAACCTTGAACCGGCCCATCCGCGTCCTGGATCCCCCGTTCCTGATCTCGGTCAATCGGTAGGTCGAGTCGGGATTCAGACTGAGTTGACCGTCACGTCCTGGACCCCGCGTGAACGCATCATTGGACTGCCACCTCCACGTTCCGAAGAGGCTGTCCGCATACACCTCTTCGATGGGCGCGGGGTGATCGATGGTGGCGCAGCCCGCGCCGGCCAAGATCCCGAGTCCCAGGACGGGTACGTAGTCGCGCAGCATCTGCCTCAGTGAAGAAAACATCTCTCGCCTGTCGTCATCAGCACGATCCCCGCCCTGTCCGCGGCGGCGACGGATTCTCCGTCCCGCACCGAGCCTCCCGGATGCGCGATCGCCGCGATCCCCGCCTCGGCCGCGATCTCGACCGAGTCGGGGAACGGGAAGAACGCGTCCGAGCAGAGCACCGCCCCGCGCACGTCGTGTCCCGCCCGCTCCGCTTTCAACAAGGCGAGCCGCACCGCGTCCACACGCGAGGACTGCCCCGCCCCGATCCCGAGCGTTCGTCCGCCATGCGCGATCACGATGCCGTTCGAGATCGCGTGGCGCACCACGCGCCAGGCGAAGTGGAGATCCTCGAGCTGCGCCGGACTGGGCGGCGTCGTCGACACGGCCCTCCATCCCTCGAGGCGCGGGGGCCCGGGCGCCGTCTCCGCGAGAAGGCCGCCCAGGAGGGTGCGCGCCGACAGACCCGACGACGCCCCGTCCCGCATCCAGGGGAGCGCCAGGATGATTAGATTCTTCCTGAGGGCCGCGAGCTTCTCCCCGTTTGCTTCCACCGACGGCGCGAGCACGATCTCGTAGAAGAACGAGCCGACCGCATCGAGCGCGGCGTCGTCGAGCGGGCGGTTCAAACCCAGGATCCCGCCGAACGCCGAGAGCTCGTCCCCCTGCCGCGCCCGCCCGATCGCCTCCGCCGCGGTGCCCGCCACGGCGGCGCCGGAGGGGTTGCGGTGCTTGATGACGACGGCCGCCGACTCGCTGAACTCGCGCAGCAAGCCGAGCGCCGCCTCCACGTCGAGGAGGTTGTTGAAGGAGAGCTTCTTCCCGCGCATCTGGCCGAGCCTGAGCCGGCCCCCGCCCTCGGGGAGGTACCAGGCCCCCTCCTGCCCCGGATTCTCGCCGTAGCGGAGCCGCTGCTCGAGCCGGAGCTGGAGGTCGATGGTCTCGGGGAGCGCCGCCGCGCCCTCGAGCGCGCCGGGCACACCGGCGGCCGGCGAGCGGGTCTCGCCCGGCGTGTCGCGCTCGGTGCCCGCGAGGTAGCGCGAGATCGCGGCGTCGTAGGATGCCGTGCGCTCGAACGCGCGCCGCGCGAACTTCCGAGCGATCGACGGCGGGACGCCTCCCTGGCGATCCATCGCCTCGAGCACGACGCCGTATTGATCGGGATCCACCACGACGACCACATGGCTGTGGTTCTTCGCCGCCGCGCGGATGAGCGCGGGACCGCCGATGTCGATCTGCTCGATCGCCTCGTCATCGGTCGTGGCCTCGGACGCGACCGTCTTCTCGAAGGGATAGAGGTTCACGACCACGAGATCGATCGAAACGATGCCGTGCTTGTGGCGGTCTTCCTCGTCCCGGCCAAGGCCGCGGCGGTAGAGGATCCCGCCGTGGATCGAGGGGTGGAGCGTCTTCACGCGCCCGTCGAAGAGCTCGGGGTACCCGGTCACCTCGGAGACGTCGCGCACGGTGATGCCCGCGCCCCGAAGCGCGAGCGCGGTGCCCCCCGTCGAGAGGATCTTCACGCCGTGGCGCGAGAGTCCGCGCGCGAAATCGACCAGACCGGTCTTGTCGGACGCGGAGAGCAGCGCCCGCCCGATCACGATGGCGCTCACCGCGCGGCGCGCGCCCCCGTGATCATCGCGAAGGCTTCTTCGTAGCGCCGAGCCGTCTTCTCGATCACCTCGTCCGGCAGGCGAGGCGGCGGCGGATTGCGATCCCACTTGATGGAATCGAGATAGTCGCGGATCACCTGCTTGTCGAAGCTGTCCTGCGCCACGCCTTCGGTGTAGCGGTCGATGGGCCAGTAGCGCGACGAATCGGGCGAGAGCGCCTCGTCGATCCAGACGATCATCCCGTCCTTCTCGCCGAACTCGAACTTCGTGTCGGCGAGGATGAGTCCGATCGACTCCGCGTGCGCTGCGGCTGCCTTGTAGATCGCGATGCTCGTCGCGCGGAGCCTCTCCGCTGCGTCGCCCCCCACGATGGACGCCATGCGGTCGAAGTCGATGTTCTCGTCGTGCCCCTCCTGCTCCTTCGTCGCGGGAGTGAAGATCGGTTCGGGAAGCTTCGACGAGAGCTTGAGTCCCGGCGGGAGCTTCACCCCGCAGACCATGCCGCTCGCCTGGTATTCCTTCCACCCCGATCCCGCGAGATAGCCGCGCACGACACACTCGACGTCGTAGCGCTTGGCCTTCTTCACGAGCATGGACCGGCCGTCGAGCAGGGAGCGATGGGAGGCGAACGGCTCGGGAAAGCGCGCCACGTCCGTCGTGAGGTAGTGGCTCGGCACGATCGCCTCGAGCCGCTCGAACCAGAAGCGGGAGATCTGGGTGAGAACGCGCCCCTTCCCCGGGATCCCCTCGTTCAGGATCACGTCGTACGCCGACACGCGATCGGTCGCGACCAGGAGGAGCTGGGAGCCGAGATCGTAGAGATCGCGGACCTTTCCCCTGTAGTCGGGCGCGCGGCCCGGGATCACCACGTCGCGCAGCGCGCGATCGGCCGTCTTCATCGATTCCTCCTGAGTGAACGTTCGTATCGCGTCGACGTAGATCTCGTGTTCCAGCGGCAGCAGACGCTCCGCCAGGGAGTCCGCGGTCTCGCCCTTTCGAATCGGGAGCTCCGCCTGGAGTACCACGGGGCCCGAGTCCATGCCCGCATCCACGCGGTGCACGGTCGCTCCGGTCACCGCCACGCCCGCCTCGATCGCCTGCCGCTGCGCCTCCAGCCCTGGAAACCGCGGGAGGAGCGATGGGTGCACGTTGAGGATCGGGACGCCCGCCTGGTCGATCGTCTCCGCGCGCAGAAGGCGCATGAAACCGCAGAGGGCGATCAGCCCGGGACGGTCCCGGCGGATGATGCCTTGGAGCTCTTCTTCGGCTTCGGGAGCGAGCCGCGATCCGGGGCGCCACGGCGTGAGGACGGACGTGGGGATCGATCGCTCTCGGGCGTACTCGAGCGCGGGAGCGTCCTGCCGGTCGGAGACGACCCGCACGACCGCTGCCCGTAGCCGTCCGTCGCGCGTGGCCTCGATCAGATTCGCGACGTGGCTCCCCCGCCCGGAGGCGAGGAGCAGCAGCCGAAGGGGCTCCATCGACAATCGATACCACACTCGGGCGTCCGTCTCAAGGTTCTTCGCGTGAAGGGGTTACCGGCGCGCCGCGATTCCACGTCAGGCGCTCCGGAGCGGGGTGCGCGCGGGTCGAGATCCAGGCGCCGCCCGGCGCCAGCGTGAGCCGGATCGCCCCCTCCTGATCGGTACGGAGGACCTGGGCGCCCCATCGCTCGTAACGGCCCAGAACCGTCGGGTTGGGATGATGGAAGCGATTGTGCTCACCCGAGGAGACCAGGACCACCGAGGGATGGAGCTTCGCCACCCAGTCCTCGCCGCTCGAGGTCTTGCTCCCGTGATGGGGCGCCTTGACCACGTCGACCGGGCCGAGCCGCGGGAGGAGCGCTTCCTCCCCGTCGGTCTCGAGGTCCCCCGCGAAGAGCGCCGTCGCGCCGCCCACCTCGAGGATGGCTGCGAGCGAGGCGTCGTTCTCGTGGGGCCCGTCCGCGATTCCACGCTCGATCGTGAGCGAGGCTCCCCCGCCGAGCGCCAGTGTCGTGTCGCGCGCGACTCCGAGCGCGCGTCCGCCGCGACGTGCCAGCGCGCGCGAGAGCCCTCGCCTCCACGCGCCGCGGCGATCGCGTCCGTTCTCCCAAAGGGTGCCGATCCAGCCACGGCGGGCGAGCCACTCGAATCCGCCGAAGTGATCGAGATGCGCGTGCGAGAGGAGCGCGTTCGCGATCCGCCCCGCTCCCTCCGCGCGGAGCGCGGGCTCGATCACCGATTCGCCGGAGTCGCGCCGCTCGTCGCGCGGGCCCGCGTCGACGAGAAGGGATCCACCACCCGGAAGCGAGACCCACGTCGCGTCTCCCTGCCCGATGTCGAGCATCACGATCGCGGGCCCGGAAGGCGCGCGCCGTGGCGCCGGAACGAACGGGACGAGCGCGCCTACGAAGAGCGCCATGGCGGACCAGCGCGCCGCGGATGGGCGCGCCGTACGGCCGCCGCGGCACGATTCGGCCGCGGCCCCCGCGAGCGCGAGGAAGAGCGCGCCGAGAGCGAGCGCATGGAGCGGCGCGACGCCGTGCACGAGCCACGGATCGAGCGCCCGCGATCCGTGCGTGTTCAGCTCCAGCATCAGGAGGCCCGACGCCTCGAGCGCTCCCGCGGCGGCGTCGCGCAGGAGCGGCATGCCCGTCGCCGCGGCGCCGAGAAAGAGCACGCACTCGGCCATGAAGAGCGTGCAGAGCGGGATCACGACGAGATTGAGCCCGAGGCCCACCATGGGGATCGCGCCGAACATCGTCGACTGGACGCCCGCGGTTCCGATCGTGGCCCCGCCGCTCTGCACGAAGAGGGACCAGCCTCCCGCAGCGGCGCGCCGCGCGAGGCCGCGAAGCCCTCCGCCCGATGCACCGGCCTTCACCAAGCCGCCGAGCGGTCCGGCGGCGCCCAGCCCGAGCACGGCGAGGAACGAGAGCTGAAATCCGGGATCGAGCACCGATCGCGGATCGGCGAGGTGGAGCGCGAGCCCGGCGATGCCCCACGCGGTGAAGGGACGCACGACGACCCCGAGCAGGCGGCCGCATCGCGAGGAGGTCCAGAGGAGCGCGGAGCGGAGCGCCGACGCCGGCGCGCCCACGAGCGCGACGTAGCCCCAGAGCGCCGCCAGCTCGATCGCCGCGGTCGGAGCGGGCGGGAGCCGGAGCGTCCCCGCGAAGAGAGCGATGAAGCCCGCGAGGATGCAGACGTGGAGTCCCGAGATCGAGAGGATGTGGACCGTGCCGCCGTCGCGAAACGAGTGCTGGATCGCCGGAGCGATGCCGGAGCGGTCGCCCAGGAGCATCCCGCGCGCGAGGGCCGCGACCGGACGGGAGAGCGACGCGGCGAACGCACGCGCGAGGCGGTCCCGGATGATCGCGCCCGGATCGGAGCCGCGCTCCGGCGGATCCGCGGGCGCCTCGATCGAGAGCGGATCGATCGTGACGGTGCCGGCGAGACCGAGCCGCTCGAGGGCGCGCCCGGGGGCGCTCGAGCCTGGATTGCGCGCGTCTTCCGGAGGGCGAAAATCGCCGCGCAGCCGGAGCCACAACCCCGGCAGCACCCACCGGGGCGGGATCGCGTCGTCCCGCCAGCGGACGGTGAGCTTCGCGCGGCACGGGGCCTCGCGGCTCCCCACGCGCACGCGGCGAGCTTCCACGACGAGGCTCGGAAACTCCGCGTCGGTCGCCGTCGTGTCGAGCACGCGCCCCTCGATCACGACGGGCGTTTCCGCGGGATGCACGGGGAGCGGCCAGATGAGGGAATCGGCCTCCGCCCCGAGCGTCACGCCCGCCGCGATCAAGGAAGCCACGCCGAGAGCCGCTTCGAGCCGCGTCCACGGGGCGCGCCGGTATGGATGACCGCGCCACCCGATCCCGAGCGACAGCGCGCCGCACGCGAGCGCGGCCAGGAGGGCGGGCTCTTCGATGCGCGCCGGCACCGCCGCCCAGGTCGAAGCCAGGTGACCCAGCGCGATCAGGAACCAGAGAACGACCGGTGCGGGCCAGACGAAGTGAGGCCAGGAGGGACGCATCGCGTCCTCGCAGCGGGGAGGTCCAATCGAGCGCGGCGAGGAGGGGCCGCGCTTTGGGATCAGTTCCGAACGGGGAGTGTGTAGATCTCGGAGTAGATCTCGTGTCCGCTCGTGCCGGACGCCATGAAATAGATGCGCACCTGACCCGCCTTGGAGCGGAGCACCTCGGGGGGCACGAGCGCCGCGTAGGAGCGCGAGCCCTCTTCGAGGCGCGTCATCCGCTTCGGCTGGAACGTGCCGCCGGGGGGCGCCGCGTAGAGCCAGAGCGCGAGCGACGGATCCCATTCGGACTCGGGAAGCGTGATGGTGAGCGGGAGCGGATTCGACCGGTCGATCGCGTCGGGCGGGTCGAACCGAAGCGGCTCGTCGGAATGCTCGCCGAACTCCGCGGTGACGAAGGCCTGCCCGCCCGACTTCACGTCGAGGATCGACACCTGCGGCGGGAATCCGCGCCGCGCCACGCGCACGCTGTGGGTCCCCGGTCCGAGGGTGATCTTGCCCGGCGTCACGCCGCGCGGAACGCCGTCGACCCAGAAGGGATCGCCGCGGCTCGGCTCGAACCCCGCGTCGCCCAGGATGCTGCTCTTCACCTCCACCGAGCCGTCGAGCGGCGTCGGGCCGACGCTCCCGACGAGCTCCGCGCTCTTGTCCTTCAGAACGTCGATCTCCTGCGCGCTCGTCGCGATCCCCGGACCGCTGAACCGCACGAGATGCCGCCCCACGACCACCTGGTCGAGCGTGAGCGGCGTCGTCCCCATGTAGACGCCGTCGAGATAGACGTCGAGAACGCGCTTCGGCTCCGATGAGGTGAACGCGACCGCGCCGTAGAGCGCGGGGTGGAGCGTCAGGCGCGTCGCGGCGGAGATCTCGACCGTATCGCGCCACGCGCCGTACGGTCCCCAGTCGAGCTCCACCTTGTGGAGTCCCGCGTCGAGCGAGACGCCGGTCAGCGGCGTGCGTCCTTCGAGCGCCACGCCGTCCACGTGCACGACGGCGCCGGGCGGATCGGAGAAGATGTCGGCCGTGCCGCTCACCGCCGCGGGCATAGGAGGCGCCGCGGAGCGCCTCGACGAATCGCCCAGGATTCCGGGAAGGAGCGCACGGATCAGGATGGCGACCGCGATGATCGCGAGCGCGCCTCCGCCCCACAGCGCGAGCGGCTCGTACCACGCGCGCTCCTCGCCGATCGGCGTGAGCGTCGGCGTGCGGGGACGGTCCGCGTCGCTCGATGCGACGGACTCCTCGGTTTCGACGGACGGCTCGGTCTCCGCGCTCGCCCCGTCCTCGATCGCCTCCCCGACGAAGCCAGGAGCGCCGCTCGGCACGGCCTGTGCGCTGTCGGCGATCGCGGGAGCGATGGGATCGAGCACGCCCAGACCGGGGGCTTCCTCGAAGCCCTCGGCGGCCGCGTGCTCCTCCACGAAAGGCGGCGGCGCTTCCGTCGCGAAGCCGGCCACGTCGAGGCTCTCGATCGGTTCCGGCTCCGCGACCGCGGCCACCACGTCCTGCGTCTCCGCTGTCAGCTCGGCCTCGGGACCGATCGATTCGGACTCCTGAGGCTGGAGGACGCGCACGGCGACCCGGCCGCGGTCGGCCGCCCCCTCCGACGCCGCTCGCAGGATCTGAACCGGGTCCATCGCCCCCGCGAGGTCTCGCGCCAGGAGCGCGATCTCCCCCTCCCTGAGCGGGCGGGTCGAGAGCACGTAGACGTCGCCCGGCTCGGGTTTCAGGGGCACGACCTCGATCCTTACCTGTGGCTCCGACCCCAGCGCCCCGCGCGGCGCATGGGGCCCCGGATCGGGATCGGCGCGCCCCAGGCGCGAGAGGAGGCCGCTCCGGTGCCGGAAACAGGGGCAATCGCCTGCGCTCACCGCCACCGCGTCCCCGCCCTGGAGGAGGAGAGCGAGAACGGCCACCCAGGGCCGATCTCCCTCGGGCCGGGCCATGAGCTCGGCATGGAGGGCGCGGAGCGCACCGATGACGCGCTTCAGAGGCGTCTCCTCGGGGTCCACGGTGGTGCTGAGGGCGAGGGCGATCTTCTCCTTGACCCAGATGGTCGGATCGATGACGTCCGCGGGTCCCATGGCTCCACGGGCCACCAAAGCGAAGCCCCGATCGGGGTCGAGGTGCGCCAGAGCACCCTCCCGATCGGGGCTGCGCGCGACACCGGCGATCCGGAATCGCGATCCGAGCTGGGTTTGGATCACGGGCGCAGAATAGGAACCGACGGTGTACCTGTCAACAAGCCGATCGCATCGAGCCATGGCATATGGCTTGCAGTGCCTAGGGTTAACGGACCGCGCATCGCGGAACTGATTTCGGAGAGGACATCATTTCGCCTCGAAATCTTTTTGGGCTTGCGGAATGCACGGTCCACGCATTAGCCTCCGCAGGTCCGCATCAAGGCGACGAACAGGAAGTTCGCTAACCCCAGGGACCGGACGGTCTTCGGACGTACCGCGTTCGGCCCTCCTGCATCGAAGACTGGGACGGAGGTATTCGTTTGATCCCTCGCAAGTCCTGTACATCTTCCTACTCCTCGGCCTGACCCTCCTGGTCCGCCCCTCGGCTCCTGCGTGCGCGGCGGTCATGGGTCCGGACATGCCCGGCGCCGTGATGCTGGGACCGGACATGGCCGGCTCGGACCACTCCACGCCGGAGAAGCCCGAGCCGGAGGCCAATTCCGATCCGGTCGCCCCCATCCAGGCCTCGTTCGACAGGGCCAAGGATCTGGCCCAATCGGGCAAGAATGCCGACGCGGCGGCCACCTGCGAGAGCGCGCTCAGGGACATCGAGAAGCTCTCGAGCGCGTCGCGGGGCGATGTCGTCCTCCTCAAGGAAGCGCTCGAGGACCTTAGGGACAAGTCGAAGGACGCCGCCCAGGAGGACGCCGACGAGGATCTCGCCTCCAAGCTCCCGCCGTCCCTCGCCCCCGTGGAGATCGAGCGGAACGAGCGGGTCGACAAGTGGATCAACTACTACGCCGGCCGCGGCCGTGAGCGCTTCCAGATCTGGCTCCAGCGGTCCGGTTCCTACATGGATCTCCTGACGCGCAATCTGAGGGCCGAGGGCGTGCCCGAGGAGCTCGCGAACCTCGTCTTCGTCGAGAGCGGCTTCAACATGCACGCGAAGTCGGTCGCGCGCGCCGTCGGTCCCTGGCAGTTCATTCGAGGCACGGCCCGCCTCTTCGGCCTGGAGATGACGGCGTACAAGGACGAGCGGCGCGATCCGGAGCTGGCCACGCGCGCGGCCGCGCGCTACCTGCGCCGGCTCTACACGATGTTCGACGGCTCCTGGCCGCTCGCGCTCGCCGCCTACAACGCCGGCGAGGGCACCGTGCAGCGCGCGATCAAGCGCCAAGGGACGCACGACTTCTGGTCGCTCCGGCTCCCGCGCGAGACGCAGGACTACGTGCCGAAATTCCTCGCCGCGATGGAGATCGCGTCCGACCCGCAGCGCTACGGCTTCGATCTCCCGGAGAACTCGCCGCTCAAGTACGACATGGTGACCGTGCGCGGTCCCGTCGACATGAAGGAGCTCTCACGCGTCAGCGCGGTCGAGGTGGACGAGCTCCAGCGGCTCAATCCGGTGTTCGTCCGCCACCGCATGCCGGCCGACAAAGAAGGCACCATGGTCCGCGTCCCGCACGGCATGGGCGAGCAGGTGCAGCAGGCCCTCCAGAGCGACTACAAGCCGCGTCCGCTCACGAAGACGGAGCTTCGGACGGCGGCCCGGGAGCACAAGAAGGAGATGCGTCCCGTGCGGCACGGCCGGCATGGCCGTCGCGGCGTGCACGTGGTGCGCCGGGGCGAGACGCTGTCGCAGATCAGCGCCAGGTACCACGTGAGCTCGAGCCGCCTGCGCCAGCTGAACGGCCTCGCCGACGCCGGCTCCATCCGCGCCGGCCAGCGCCTCCGCATCCAGTAGCGCGTCTCGCGGCGCGGGCGCGCCCCGTTCCCTCCCCTAGCGCTCCAGCACGTCCCCGCTCGCGAGCCCGTCGTGCGGAAAATCCTCTTCCGCGAGATCGGGCGCGATCCGCACGTTCCGTCCGACGGTGATCCCCTCGGGTACGCGCGTCTCCTTGCCCACGAGCGTGATCCCTGCGCTCAGGTGCTCGGGACAGGCGCGATTGGGCGTCGACGGTCCGGTGCCGATCACGGCCGCGCGACCCACGTGCACGCGCTTGTCGAGGATCACGCGGTCGAGCACGGCGTCCGGACCGATCCAGGCCGCCCCCATCACGATCGAGTCGCGCACCACCGCCCCCTCCTCGACGACCGCTCCCGGAAAGAGAACCGACCGCTCGACCGTGCCGTTCACGATCGTGCCGTGCGTCACGATGGACGAGCGGACCTGCGCGCCGGCTCCAATGCGGGCCGGCGGATACTCGGTGGAGGGTGTGAAGATGGGCCAGCGGGCGTCCTCGAGCGGAAACGGAGGATCCTCGCTCACGAGATCGAGATTGGCCTGATAGAAGGAGTCGAGCGTCCCGATGTCCTGCCAGTAGCCCGGGACGAGAAAGGCGGCGACGCGTCCGCGCTCCACGAGCGCGGGGAGGATGTCCCGGCCGAAGTCGTGCGCCGAGTTCCGCTCGTCGTCCTTCACCAGCTCTTGCAGGAGCGCCGCGACCCGGAACACGTAGACGCCCATCGAGATCCTCCCCGAGGGCGGATTCTTCGGCTTCTCGAGAAAGCCCGTGATCCATCCCGAGGCGTCCGTGCGCACCACGCCGAAGTGGGACGCCTGCTCGACCGGAATCTCGGTGATCGCGACCGTCGCGTCGGCGCCCCGCTCCAGATGCGCCTCGATCATGGGGCGGTAGTCCATGCGGTACACGTGATCGCCCGAGAGCACCAGGATGTGCTCCGCCTGGCGATCCGCGACGCGGTGCCAGTTCTGCCAGACCGCGTCCGCGGTGCCGCGGTACCAGTCGTTCTCCGCCCACCCCTGGAAGGGCTGGAGGAGCTCGACCCCGCCGCGCTTTCGATCGAGATCCCAGGCGCGGCCGATCCCGATGTGGTCGCGCAGCGAGAGCGGCCGGTACTGGGTGAGAATGCCGACGTCGAAGATGCCCGAGTTCACGCAGTTCGAGAGCGTGAAGTCGATGATGCGGTACTTGCCGCCGAAGGGAACGGCGGGCTTGGCGCGCTTCTCCGAGAGGAGGCAGAGCCGGCTCCCGACGCCGCCGGCGAGGATCATCGCGTACTGGACCCCGCTCATCATCGCGCCGCCCCCACGGGCCGCGGCCTCACCGTCGAGCCGGAGGGCACCTCGTCGCGCCCGAAGTCGCGCTCCCGCACGCCGATCTCGACGAGCGTGTTCCGCCCCACCCTGGCGCCGGCCGGCACCTCGGCCCCCTTCCCGATCACGCAGAGCCCGCCTGCCAGATCGTGCGGGTGCTCGCGGTGGCGGACGGGCTCGCCGACGCCTACCTCGGCCTTCTCGCCGATCCGCACCTGCTTGTCGATGATGGCGCCATGGAGGCGCGCGCCCGGAAGGATGCGCGTGTCGTGCATCACGATGGAGTCCTCGACGACCGCCCCCGCGCCCACGTGGACGCCTGGGAAGAGAATCGAGCGGCGCACGGCCCCTTCGATGCGAGCGCCGTGCGCGATCATGCTCGACGCGACCTCGGCGGTCCCGCCCAGGAGGCAGGGCGCGCGGTCCTCGCTCGGCGTGTAGACGAGCCAGTCGGGATCGTTGAGGTTGATGGGGGGAAGCGGGCGCAGGAGATCCATGCTCGCCGCGTAGTAGGAATCGATCGTCGTCACGTCGTGCCAGTAGCCGTCGAAGGGCTCCGCGTGCACCGGGAGCCCCTCCTCGATCATCGGACGGATCACGTCCGCCACGAGGTCGGGACCGAGCGAGGGATCGGCGAGCCGCGCGAGGAGATCGCGCCCGCGGAAGAGATAGATCGAGGCCGACACCTGGGTCCCCGGCCCTCCGTCGCGGCGCACCTCGACGCCGCGGAGGCGGCCCGTGCCGTCCACGTCCACGATGCCGTAGCGCTCCGCCTCGTCATCGGGGCTCCGCGTCGTGACCACCGTCAGGACCGAGCCGCGCGCCTCGTGGCGCGCGATCAGCGATCCGTAGTCCATCTTGTAGATGAGGTCCCCGGAGACGACGAGGATGTGCCGCGCCTGCGCGTCCGCGATCACGTTCCGGTTCTGGACGAGCGCGTCGGCGGTGCCGCGGTACCAGTTCGTCGCGCGCTGCCGCACGTAGGGCGGAAGAAGGCGGATCCCGCCGTCCCGCCGGTCGAGGTCCCACGCCCGGCCGATCCCGATGTGCTCCTGGAGCGACAGGGGCGCGTACTGCGTGAGCACGCCGATCCGGTAGAGCCCCGAGTGGACGCAGTTCGAGAGGGTGAAGTCGATGATGCGATACTTGCCGCCGAAGGGGAGCGCCGAGGCCGTGCGCATGCGCCCGAGCGCGTGGAGCCGCTCGCTCTTCCCCCCCGCGAGCACGAGGACGAGGATCGGCGGGACGACGGTCAGGCGCGGACCCTCCGGCGCGGAGCGCCTAGAATGCGTAGGAAGCGGAGATGCGGTGGCTCGAATCCAGATCCTGATGGTCCAGGTACGCGTAGTCGAGCCCGAATTTCTTGAAGCGGAAGCCGGTCCCTGCCGCGAAGTTCTTCCCCTCGAGGCCGGTTCGCAGGGCGAGCTTTCGCTCGAGCCAGTATTCGAGGCCAGGGTGGAAGACGAACGTCACCGAGCCGAGATTGGCCTGGCTCGAGAGCTGCTCGTCGGAGAAGCCCATGTCCACGTCGAACGCCGCGGTGATGATGTGCTTCCGGTTCGAGAAGGCGGTCGTCTTCGCGAAGCCGAGGCGCAAGGAGGGAGCGATGAACTCGTCCGTGCCGGTGTTCCAGAGGATCCGCGTGGTGGTGGCATCGCTCAGCTTCGCACCCGCCGACCATCCGTGCGGGCCCAGGTAGAGCGCGCCGACGTCGAGGCCGAATCCGTTCGAGCGGAGACTGTCCCCCAGCCACTGGTGCACGAGCTTCACGTTGCCGCCGAGCGAGAACCCGCGGCTCACTTCGCGCGCGTAGCTGAAGAGGAGCGCGACGTCGTTGTCGCTGTCGAACACGAAGCGGCTCTCGTCCACGACGAGGCGGTCCTCGGGATAATCGAAGCGGCCGTTTCCGTTCACGTCGATGATCTCGAGCCCGCGCGTGTCGGGGATCTCGTCCACGCCGAGGCGGATGAGCGAGACCGCGAGCCCCTGCTTCGCCTTGCCCGGCGCGCCCAGGGGGGCGGAGTAGGACAGGTAGTCGTACTGCACGATGGATCCGAACTGCTCCGCGTGCATGGCCTGGACTTCATGCTTGTCCAGCGTGGCGAGCCCGGCCGGATTCCAGTACGCCGCCGTCCCGTCGTCGGCGAGGCCGGCGAAGGCGCTCCCCATGCCGAGCGCGCGCGCGCCAACCCCGACGCGGAGGAATTCCCCGGCGTAGCGGGTCGCGTGGGCGGGGAGGGCGAGCAGGAGGAGCCCGGCCGACAGGGCCAGAAGGGCCGGAAGGCGCGTGCGGAGACTCGGAAGGGTCATGGCCGGATGATGGGACCCCTGGCCTTATAGCGCGGCATCTCCTGGGGAACTACCCGCGGGCAAAGCCGCCGGTTCCCCCCGGCGGCCCGGATCACGGTGCGGCGCTCCGACGGGGCCTCGCCGGCTCCGGCTCGCCGTTCGTGGTCGGGATGCGGCGGATGGTCCGCCAGACGATGTACTGCTCGATCAGCTCCCGGTCTCCCTCGGCCAGGTCGGTGAAGTAGCAGGCCAGCTCGTAGCGGGTCTGCTGGCGGGGTCCGGTCCGCTCCTCGCACCGGACGATCACGCCCTGGACCTGGAGCATCCGCTCGCGCCGGAGGCTCCGCCCGAACGGCGGCAGGAGCAGGGTCAGAGCCACCTTCGTGAGCGGCGACAGGAAGTGGCGGCTCCCGAACTGGATTCCGCTCGCGGAGAGGTTGATGGACTCGGTGGTGACGACCGACGCTTCGTCCCCCCCTGCGACCTGCATCGCGAGCTTGGCGGAGATGCGCGGCGATTGGCGGCGCTCGCGGGTCGGCTTCGTCATGGGATCTCTCCTTGTGGGTGCGTCCCTCGGGGCCTAGCGGCGACCCTTCTGACGCCGGTGCGCGGTGCGCTTCCCCTGCGCCCGCCGTTTCTGCCTCGGGCCGCCCCCGATGCCTGGGACGAGCCCCAATTCGACTTCTCTGCGGTCGAGGTCGGCGCGGCTGACCACGACCGCGATCGCGTCTCCCAGCCCGAAGCGATGCCGAGATCGCTTGGACCGGAACGAAAATCCGTGCTCCGCGAGGCTCAGCGACGGATCGCCGAGCGCCCGCTTCGGCAGGAACCCCTCGATGTTCCAGTCGGGGATCCTGACGAAGAGTCCGCCCGGGGTGAGTCCCGCGATGATGCCCCGCGCTTCTTCACCCAAGCGCTGGAGCGCGAAACGCACCGCCTTCCGCTTCTCGACGTCGCGCTCCGCGTCGTCGGCGGCGATCTCCGCCTCCGTGGCGCGCCCCGCGACCGACGCGTTGAGCCACTCCCCCGCGAACGCCCAGGGATCGCCCCCCGCGCGCGGGTGTCCTTCGAGCAGGAACCGCTTCACGATCCGGTGATTCGCGAGATCGGGATACCGGCGGATGGGGGAAGTGAAGTGCGCGTATCCCGCCATTCCCAGTCCGAAATGACCCACGTCGACCAGATCGTAGCGAGCTTTTTCCAGGGCACGGAGCAGGTACAGGTTGAGGAGCCGATCTTTCGGTGCGCGGCCGTGGCTGATCCAGCGCCGAAGCTGCCGCGCATCCGTGACGATTTGCGCCGGTCCCTGTTTGCCGAGATAACGTGCCGCCTCGAAGAAGGAGCGCAGCTTATCATACCGGGGTCGCTCGTGAACCCGGTAAAGAAAGGGGAGCTCGCGCTCGTGAGCGCGCTGCCCCACGATCTGGTTCGCGAGCAGCATGAACTCCTCGATCAGCCCGTGCGTCGGCAGCCGGGGCGTCTCGTCGAAGCGCACGGGATCTCCCTGCGCGTCCAGCTCCGGCTTGATCTCCGGCAGGTCGAGCTCGAGGCCCCCCTTCTCGAAGCGCCGCTCGCGAAGCGCGTTCGCGAGCCGGTCGAGCGTGCGGAGCGCGACCGCGGTGTCTCCCGACTCCTCGCGCAGGATCCGGTGCGCCTCGGGATAGCTGAGCGACGCCGCACTCCGGATCACTCCCTCGACGACGCGCGCGCCGACGAGCGCGCCGTTCTCCGCGATATCCGCGAGCACGGAGACCGTGAGCCGGTCGTCCCCTTCCGTCAGGCTGCAGAGCGTGGACGAGAGCGCCTCGGGCAGCATCGGATAGGTCGTGTCCGCGAGATAGACGCTCGTCCCGCGCTCGATCGCCTCCCGGTCGAGGGCGGTACCTGGGCGGACGTAGTGTGTCACGTCGGCGATGTGGATGCCGACCGTGGTCACGCCTCCGGTCACGGCCTCGATCGAGAGCGCGTCGTCGTGGTCCTTCGCGTCGGCCGGATCGATCGTGAGCACGCGGCTCGCGCGAAAGTCGGTGCGCCCGCGAATCGCGTGCGACACCGAGTCCTCGCGGAACGCGGCCGCCTCGCGCTCGGCTTCGGGATCGAACTCGGTCCGGATCCCCTCCTCGAGCGCGACGATCCAGCTGTCCTCGCGCGGGTCGTCGTCCGCGAACACGGCCTCGACCGTGCCGACGAGCGGCTCGGGAGGCGTCGGCTTCAAACGCACGAGGACGCGCGTGCGCGGCGGGATGCGCGCGCGGCCATGGAGCGTGAGCAGGATCTCGCGGGGATACTCGGGCCGCTCCGGCAGGAGGAGCGCGTTCCGTCCGCGCCCTTCGAAGCGCCCCAGGATGCCGTACTTCGTTCGCTCGAGGATCTCGAGCACTTCGTGCGCGTCGCCCTGCGGGCCCGAGTCGAGGTAGCCGGCCCGCACGCGATCTCCGTGGAGCGCCCCCCCCATGGCGAAGGGGGGGATGAAGAGGTCCTCGCCGCCATCCTCGACCCGGACGAATCCGTAGCCGAAGCGCGTGCGCTCGAGGCGCCCGACCTGAGTGCGCTGGGTCATGGGATCACCGCCGGCGCCGCGTCAGGAGTAAAAGAGGGCCGGCCCGAACGTCCCCCAACGGGGGCCGTCGGGCCGGAGACCGGTCCGGGAGCGGCAGAGAAGAGCCGCGTGGAGCGCTCCGATCAGCGAAGCTTCTTCTTGTGCCGATCGCGCCGGAGCCGCTTCTTGCGCTTGTGAGTGGCGATCTTCTTCCGCTTCCTTTTCTTTCCGCTTCCCATCGGTCTCCTTTGGCCGCCCGCAGGTCAACCGCCGCGGACCGCGCCCTTCAGCTCGTTCGACGCCTTGAAGACCGGCACCAGCTTCGCCGGCACCATCACCTCGGCGCCCGATCTCGGGTTTCGGGCCTTGCGGGCTTTGCGCTCCCGCACCTTGAAGGTCCCGAAACCGCGGATCTCGATATGCTTCCCTTCGCTCAACGCTCGCGAGATCGCGTTCAACAGCTGATCGACGATCGTGGCCGTCTCGCTCTTCGAAATCTTGGTCGAGGACGATATCTCGTCCACGAGATCGGCTTTCGTCATGTCGTTTCCTCCATCGGCTCGGGCCGCGTAACCACCGTAGCCAGGCCAGAATCTAGCATCGGGCTGCGGGGCCGTCAATCAACGCAGGCGATACTCCAGACGGGGTCCCTTCGAAGAGAACCCGGCAGCCTCGCCGACCTGGTTCATCTTCTCGTCGAGCAAATCCAAGAGACCCACCTTGTGACGCTCCTTGCGGACGATCGTAGGTTCTCCCCGGATCCCTCCCAGCTTGGCCGCCATGTCGATCGCGTCGTCGAGATCCCCGAGCCGGTCCACGAATCCGTACTCGAGCGCCTGGTCTCCCGAGAAGACCCGTCCGTCGGCGTAGGGCAGGATGTCCTCCCGCTCCATGCCGCGGCCGTCGACGATCGCATCCACGAACTGGTCGTACACGTTGGACAGCACGTTTTGGAGGAGCTCGCGCTCCTCGGCCGTCATCGGACGCCACATGCTCCCAACGTCCTTGTATTTCCCTGTCTTGATCACCTCGAAGTGAAGGCCCACCTTGCGGAACAGCTCCTCGGTGTTCGGAAAGCTCATGATCACGCCGATCGAGCCCGTGAGCGTCCCTGGATTCGAGACGATGGAATCGGCCGCGCAGGCGACATAGTACGCGCCCGACGCCGCCACGCCCGCGAAGGACGCGATCACGGGTTTCTTGTCGTCGTGCAGCTTCCGGAGCGCCTCGTAGATCTCCTGAGACGCCGCCACGCCCCCGCCCGGACTGTCGAGGCGGACCACGACCGCCTTCACGCTGGCGTCACGGTCGAGCCGCTCGATCTGGTCCACGATGTCATCGGAATCGTCGATCTCGCCGAGAATCTCCACGAGTCCGACGCGTCCCCCCAATCCTCCCCAGGCGGGGCGGTCTCCGCTCAGCGCCATGTTGACCACCAGGAACGCGAGCGCCACGGTCGCCACCGTCCCGACCAGCAGAAGCGCACAGCCTAGGAGCCAGCGATTCCGAGCCAAACGCCCTCCCGATCCCTGGTTCAGCACTTGGGATAGACCGACTGAACGTAGCAGACCGGAGGCGGGCTGTGAAAGGAGGAAGGCGCCGCGGTCTCGCCGCGGCGCCTTGGGTGGACCCGGGGGAAGTCGGGCCCTTGGATTACATGTTCCCCACGTGTGCCGTGCATCCGGTGCCGTTGGAACTGCGTCGTCTCGTCGAGGGGATCAGCTCAGGACCGGACGATTCTCGCGAGCACCGCAGGGAACAAGACTTGGTTTTCAGTTTTTTTGCTGCGCCCTACGCCATGTACCTACAGCAACCGCTGGACCACGACGCGACGCGCTCGCGGAAAATCGAGTCGCAACCCTCCCGGCGGTGGCTCGAATTGGCCACCGCTAACGTGTGTATTTCCAATTAGTTACGTGACAGGATTGCAGCGCGACGGGAATGGGCCGTGGCGCGCCTCGGTCCCACGGTTCGAAGGGGCTTCGAACGGGCCAGGCGGTGGCTGGATCGGGGTCGACGCCCCCAACGCCGGGCGTGAAAACCCCCAGACGCTACGGGCGGATGAGCGAGGTTCCGGTCATCTCCCGGGATGGTTCGAGTCCCAGGAGCTCGATCAGCGTGGGAGCGACGTCCGCCAGGATGCCGGACCGGAGGGTGATGTGGGGGCCGTGGCCGGCCGCCAGGATCGGAACCGGATTGAGGGTATGGGCCGTGTGAGGGCCGCCGGTCGCTTCGTCGATCATCTGCTCGGCGTTCCCATGGTCGGCGGTGACGAGGGCGATTCCTCCGCGCGATTCGACCGCCTGGAGGACACGGCCGAGGCAGCCGTCCACGGTCTCGACCGCGCGGATCGCGGCCTCCAGAACGCCCGTGTGCCCCACCATGTCCGCGTTCGCGTAGTTGAGCACGAAGAAGCCGTACGGCTCCCCGGTGAGGCGGCGCACCACTTCCTCGGTCACCGGGCCGGCGCTCATCTCCGGCTTCAGATCGTAGGTGGCCACTTTGGGCGAGGGAATGAGCGCGCGGTCCTCGCCTTGGAACGGCGTCTCCTCGCTGCCGTTGAAGAAGTAGGTGACGTGCGCATACTTCTCCGTCTCGGCGATCCGGAGCTGGCGGATCCCGGCCCGGCTCACGACCTCGCCGATCGTGCCCCCGAGGGGCTCGTCGGTGAAGATCACCGGGAAGGGGAACGTCTCGTCGTATTCCGTCATGCACGTGTAGTGGATCGGGGGGGCGCCGCCCGGGCGTGGAAATCCGTCGAAGGCGGGATCGGCGAGGGCGCGCGAGATCTGACGCATGCGGTCGGGGCGGAAGTTGAACGCCACGACCGTGTCGCCGCTGCGAATCGCTCCGTCCGCGCCGCGCACCACGGTGGGATCCACGAACTCGTCCGATTCTCCGCGCGCGTACGCCTCATCGAGCGCGGCTTCCGCGGAGCCCGCCGTGCGCCCGTCCCCGATCACCATCGCCCGGTACGCCTTCTCGGTGCGGTCCCAGCGCTTGTCGCGATCCATCGCGTAGTAGCGTCCGGAGATCGTCGCGATCTTCCCGTCCTTCACGTCGCGGAGCACGGCTTCGATCCCGCGGATCGACGCGCCGGCCGAGCGCGGAGCCGTGTCGCGTCCGTCCAGGAACGCCTGCAGGCGGATCCGCGCCACGCCGCGCGCGATCGCCTGACGGATCATCGCGGCGAGATGCCGCTCGTGGCTGTGGACGCCGCCGTTGGAGAGGAGCCCGATCAGGTGGAGCGTGCCCTCGACGCGCGCGCGATCGAGCGCGGCGCCCCAGACCGGGTTCTTCGTGAGCGAGCCGTCCTTCACCGCCTGATCGATGCGCGTGAGGTCCTGATACACGATGCGGCCGGCGCCGAGGTTCAGGTGTCCCACCTCGGAGTTCCCCATCTGCCCCGCCGGGAGTCCGACCGCCTCGCCGCACGTCGTCAGCGTGGCGCTGGGCCGGGACGCGAGGAGCGCGTCCATGACGGGCGTGCGCGCGAGCGCGACCGCGTTGCCGTCCTTCTTCGGATTGATTCCCCAGCCGTCGAGCACGACGAGCCCGACGAGCCGCCCCTGGCTTCGGCTCATGAGCAAGACCGTACCACAGGCTCGAAGGTCAGCGGCGGATCTCGATCTTGGGATGCGGCGGTTGGGCGACGGACGTGTGCGGCTCGGTGGCGCGGAGCCAGAGCGCCAGCGCGAGGGCCGCGGCGCTCGTCAGGAACGGCACCCACACCGGGACGATCCATGCGATCGGCACGAGGAAGACGACGTCCAGGTCCGCGAGCGATCGGGGAAAGCCGGTGAGCCAGCGGAGGAACGCGTAGTAGAGGATGTCCCAGATGCCGAAGATCCAGAGCCCGGCCGCCAAGCGCGCGCGGGGGGTGCGGCCCGCCAGGCAGGCCACGGCCGCGATCATCACGAGCGTGGCGATCTCACGCACCTGCTCGAGGAGGAGCGGCCCCGCGGGGATCGGAGCGAACGGAGGCGCCCAGCCTCCCGGATAGAAGAGCTGCTTCAGCGTGACCACGCAGGCGGCCTCGACGAGCGCCATGGCGGCGGCGTAGAGGCTGATCCAGGTCCAGACCGAGCGGCGCGCGATCATGCGGTCTCCACGGCCCGGGCCCGCGCGCGTTCCACGCCCCCAGGAACACAGACGTCGAACGGCGCCGCCTCGAGGGGCGCGCCCAGTCGTCCCGCGACCTTCTGGGCGAGCACGTCTCCGAGCGCCTGGGCGGACACGGAGCATCCCAGAATCTCGGCGATCGACCGAGCGTGCTCGGCCAGGCGCTCCCGCTCTCCCGGACGGTCGCCGCGGAAACGCGCAATGTCCCGGTGACGGGGCGAGAGAGGCACGGAAGCGTGACAGAGGGCCGCCCCGCGCGTGAAGCGCGATGCGATCCCGGCGACCTTGAACGCGCCCGATCGGAGCTCCCCGCTCGACGCGCGGGCGAAGCAGGGGTCGGCGCCGGGCCTCGCGGCCATGCCCCGCTCGAGGACGCGCTCCGCCTTCACGCCGAACGCCCCCACCGCATCGGCGAGCGCTTCGGCGACGAGATTCGCGTACGCGCGGGGACCGAGGCCCCACGGTCCCGGAAGGCTCGCGGCGAGCGCGAACGTGAGCTCGCCGTCGTGGAGCACGGCGTCGCCGCCCGTCGGACGCCGCACGACGTCGAGCCCGGCCGCCCGGATCGCGCCCTTGTCCCAGCCGTCGGGAAAGGGCTCGGCGCGGCCGAGGCTGATGGCAGGAGGATCCCAGTCGTAGATGCGGAAGACGGCGCGATCCACGCCGCGCGACGCCCAGTCGAGGAGCGCGGCGTCGATCGCCATCTGGAGCGAGCCGTCCTCTTGGAGGGGCGGAAGCCGGAGAAGCCGGAGCGGGGGGCTCACGGCACGATCAGAACCGGAGGGCGCCCAACCAGTCGTCGAGCAGGAACATCACGCGGCCGATCAGGAGCGAGACGCGCGCCATCACCGTGTATCCGTACGACGCGCCGAAGCTCACCATGAGGAAGTAGATCCCGAGCCGCGCCGTCCCCCCGAGCGCACCCTTGTGCTCCTTCGAGAAGAAGAAAAAGATCAGCGTGCAGACGAGACCCACGACGAGAAGGATGTTGCCGATGCTCGTGCCGATGCTCCCCGGCACCCAGAGCGGCAGGATGGTGCCGTGGATCTGCTCCACGAAGTCTCCCTGGCCGAATCCCGTGATGCGGAGCGCGGGATAGACGCCGAGCACGAAGGCGATCGGCCACCGCGACAGCCAGTCCCCGCGCGGGAAGAAGCGCGAGAAGAGCATGATCCCGAGGATGAGCGGGACGACGAGGAGCCAGTGGTAGTCCTTCGCGAACGAGGAGAAGAGCGGCACGAACAGGTTCGGGTACACCGACGAGATCATCGTGAGCACCACGTAGTAGCCCGCCGAGATTCCGACGAACAGGTGCTCGCAGAATTTGTACACCGGGTTGTCCCGGTACAGGAAGCTGAAGATGCCGAGCGTGAGGAGCGCCGCGATCCAGATGCCGATGTCGTGGCTCGGGTGGAGGCTCACCGCCCGTTCCCCTTCTTCGGCCCGGCGATGAACGCCAGGTTGCCGAGCACGATCATGAACGCGATGAACACGTGCGCGAGCGACTGCGCGTCCATGCCCCGGGTCGCGAGTCCGGGCGCGCCCACGAGGACCTCGTATTCGGCCGCGCCCGCCATGCCGCCGAGGAGGCCGTGGAGCTGGCCCGCCTGGAGGTACGGGTAGTACTCCGGCGCGCTCACCGCGGTCACCCCGGCGACCATCGGCACGTGGTACCGGGACACCACCTGCTGCACCCATTCCTTCGTCCCCGGATAACCGGCGCTGATGTCCACGATGAGCCGGATCTGCTGGAAGTTCTGGATGCCCTTCATCACCGGGATCGTGTTGACCGCGACGCCGCGGTTGTCGACGGGGAACGTGTTGGGAATGCTCTGCCCCATCTGCGACATCACGAGCTCGTTCCCGACCTTGTAGCCCAGGTTCACGTAATCGACGCCCTGCGTCTTGTGGTACTCCTCCCCCGCGATGCGCAGCACCTGGTCGGTGAGGGGCGGTCCTGCGGGGTAGAGCGCGAGGGCGATGATCCTCATGTTCCGCCGCATGAGCTGGCGCACGGCCGCCAAGTGCATCGGATAGTTCTCGGCGGACGTGCCGGGATCGTAGTCGCCGGACAGGAGCACCACCGATCCCTCGGGCAGCTTTTCGATCGCGTCGTAGAAGCCGCGCGAGCGATTGCTGGGCAGGACCGGAGCGATGTGGAAGCTGAAGAGGAGCGGCACGATCACGAGGAGCGCGACCCCGAGGAAGATCCACCGCCGATCCAGATGACGCAGGGCGGCCAGGCTCATGAGTCCCCTCCGCCGTACGTCTTCTCGAGCCCCAGGATCACGCGGATGCCGGTGGCCATGACGCCCAGCGCGGCGCCGATCAGGATCCCTCGCTTCGCCGCGTTCTGCGGGATCTCCATGAGCCAGTCGGCCGCGGCCGGGATGGCCGGGTGGATCGCGGCCCCGAGCGGCACCCGTCCGATCATCAGGATGAACGCCGCGATCGCGAGGAGGAGCGCCTCGACCGAGCGGATGCGGAACGCGCGGAACGCCGCCGACGCGATGAAGAAGGCGAGGAGCGAGAACATGGTCGCCGTCATCGGCGAGTAGAAGGTGCGATAGATCCACTGGAAGCGCGAATCCACGTCCGTGTAGTGGTTCCCCTCCGAGAAGCCGACCACCATCGTGACGAGGAGGCCCGCGATCAAGACCATCTTGTACGGCCAGTCACGCTCCTTGCGGGAGACCTGCCGCGTGTTGATGCGCAGGAGATTCGCGACGCCCAGCACATAGGTGAACCCGACCACCACGATCGCCCAGTTCTGAAGCCCCTCATACGCGGCCTTGACCGTCGGATGCGGCACGAACCAGGCCAGCAGCATGAAGAGTCCCGCCACGAGCGTGATGACGATCGGGATCTCGCGCTTCACGCGGGCGTCCTCACTGGGTCGAGAAGAAGTCGCCGAGCCAGGTCTGGCCGAACGTGGCCAGGATCGAGCCCAGGACGATGATGGCGATCATGAGGATCTTCACGGAGTCGGTCGCCTTCAAGCTCCCGAGCAGCCGCGCGTCGTTCGAGAGGAGCGCGCTGGCGGCGAAGTACTCCTCGCCGATCAGCGTGTAGTCGCACGCCACCACGAAGAAGGGCATCTGATGGACGTTGGCCGTCCCGGCGATCTGGATGGCGCCCACGGCGTGCCCCGTCTCCGCGAGGAGGAGTGATTCCGCGAAGAAGGCTCCGAGCAGGAGATTCGCCGCGGGCCGCTCGCGGAGCATCATGCCGTTGACCGCGGCCACGTAGGCGAACTGCTCCGAGGTGACGTAGCGGACCTGGTCACTCTTGTAAACGTCCGATCGCCCCACGTCGGCGTACGCCGACTTCACGACCTCTTCGGCGACCGTGTAGACGCCCGGGGAGTTCGTCGGGACGTTGAGGGCGGTCTCGTACTTGGCGGCGATCCGCGCCACGCGGCCCAGGAGGATCATGCTCGCGATGGTCTGAATGTCGTCGATTTCCTGCACGCCGGGCACATAGAGCACCCCCTTCCCCATCTCGGTCGCGCGTCCGACCGCCTCTTCGATCGCATCGAGTCCCGGGATCTTGCGGAAGACCCACTTCGTGCCGCCCTCGGATTTCCGGATGTACCAGAAGAGGAGCGCGAAGAAGACCCCCGCGACCACGAGCACGTTGAACTTGCTCCAATCGAAGAGATTCACCGACGCGTGCGCAGGACCGGAGACCTCGGAATCGAGGGAGGGATCCGCGGGCGAGGCCACGAGCTGGTACTCGTAGGCGGTGCCGTTCTGCGCCGTGTCGTCCGAGTAGTGCGAATCGGTTCCGTCGACCGTCGCGACCGGCGCGAACGTTCCCCCCTGCTCGCGTCGGACGAGGATCCAGGAGGTCGGATGGTGATCCGGCGGCGTCCAGGACACGTCGACGCTGCCGCCCCCGTCGTTGGGGGTATCGCCCGCCTGGAGCGGGAATGCGGAAGCGAGGGCCGGGAAGGCGAAAATCGAAACCGCGGTGAGGAGGAACGCGGCCACCGCGAGCCGAGAGAGTCGGTCGCCGGGAGATCGTAGCAGGATCCGCGCGCCGCGGAAGTTTGTCAGGGAGTGGCTCCCGTACGGGTATGAAGCGCTCCAGCCCTGCCGCGATCGGAACTCAGCACGTGGCGCGTTTCCTCCCAGGTACCAACCGGCAAAACCGCAACAACCGTAGACTTCGACGCCGCTTCTGTCAAGAAATTAGGACTCGATCATCTCCACATTGGCGCGCGGAAGGAGCGCCTTCGATCCGTTCCCGAAATCCACTTCGAGCACGCGCACCTTGGCCTCGGTCTCGAGAGCCATGAGCTCGGGCGGCAGCGCGACCACCTTCCCCAGATGCCCGAAGTAGGGCTCGCGGATGACGCGGATCAGGCTTCCCAGCTCGAGGCCGCCATGGCCGGCCCCGGCGCCGTCGGCCCCGGCCGAGATCTCTTGCGGCACGACGATCTCCGGCCGCAGCACGCCGGCCCGGATCTGCGTGGCTCCGCTCACCGACGCCTTCTTCCCTTCGCACTGCTTCAAGAGCTCGAACGTGCGGCCCGCCATCGGGATCTCGCCGAAGCCCTCGGTCACGACGAGCGTGATGCCCTTCTCCTCCGATCCCGTGATCGCCACGCCCAGGTCGTAGCCCAGGAACTCGCGGAGATCCTGATCGTCGAAACCTCCCACGACGACCGCGCGCGCGCCTTTCTGGATGGCGACGCGGAGCACCTTGGTGCTCACGTGCGAGCCGCCCACGAGGACCTTCCCGCGGACGTTGTCGCCGATCTTGGCCTCGGTGAGGGCCTCGCCCGGACCGTCCACGCACACGTGGAGCGTCCCGACGGTCTCGCCGCCGATGCCGAAGATTCCCTGGATGAAGCTGCCGCGCGTCTCCACCGTCACGCCCTGGCCCTCGTGCACTTCGACGACGGTGCCGTCGACGTACGCGTCCACCTCCACGGGGATCGGAGGCTCGCGCAGGATGGCTTGCCCGGTCACGGTCGAGATGCTCTCGAGCGTCGAATCGATGGGCGCCATGCACTTCGACTTGAAGAGTCCGAAGAACGATTTGCTCTCGGCGAAAGCTTCGCCCTTCTTCAAGGTGGAGCCGACCGGCTTGACGAGGCAATCCGGGACGTCCTCGGGAAGCACGCCGAGGATGTTCGCGGCGTTCACCGTCTGCACGTTCCCGGGCAGCTCCGTGCGCGCGACGACCGTCTCCGCCTCGACCTTCTGCCCCAGCTTCACGAGCACGTCTCCCGCGAGCGGGAGCTTGCGCTCCCGGTGGAGCACCGTGAACCGGGCCACCTTGAGACCGGGGGTGTAGGAGTGAGCCATGGGTCAGACCCTCGCCAGGACCGGGTAGACGTCGAGGGCCTCGTTCCACTCGGCCAGCTTGGTGATCCTCTGGGTTCGATCCTGCGGGAGGACGAAGGGTTGGCGGCCGCGGCAGTCGAAGATCACGCCGACGACCCCGCCGCGGAGCGTCACCTCGCGCTCCCTCCCCTTGCCCGCGCCCACGTCGAGGCCGCGGTCGGGCCGGAGCATCGCCTTCACGGTCTGGCCGTCGGGAACCGGGATGAGCCTCAGGTAGCCGAACGGCACCGACACCTCCTCCTTCCGCCCGCCCTGGAACTCGAGCGACGCCTTGAGCGCCGTCACGCCATCCTTGCACGCGCCCACCGGAGCGACGCTCGCGCCGAGTCGAATCAGGCAGTCCTTCTCGAACACCTGCTTCGCCGCCTCGGGATGCACGGTCGAGAGGACGCCGAGCTGCGGCATCATGAAGATCGAATCGACCGCGAGCTCCGTGACGTGCTCGGGGAGGAACGCGTCGAGCATCATGAGCGCCGACTGCGCGCGCCTGGGCGCGTGCGAGAGGACGCCGCCGCTCCCGACGAGGAGGTCGAGATGGTCGAGGCGCACGAGCGTCGCGCCGCTCCCCGTCTGCTCGAAGGTGTCGGAGATCGTCCGCTCCTGCTGCACTCCCTTCAGGCCGACGGCGAGCATCTTGTGCTGGTCGAACGCGAGCCGGAGCGCCTCCCGCGCGATCGCCTGCTCGATCACGAGCTCCTCCAGCGTCTGCGGGATCGTGGTCGGGCGGATCATCTTGTTCTTGATGCGGTTGCGGAGGTCGGGCTCGCCGATCTCGAAGGGCACCCAGCGGAGGATGTTCGGAAGGCCGGCCTCCGCGAGCACGTTCGACACGCTGTAGGACATGCCGAGGTTCGCGCTCACGGTGCGATTGAAGACCCCCTGGAAGACCGAGAAGACGTCCGTCGTGGCCCCGCCGATGTCGACGCCGATGACGTTGATCTTCTCGTCCCGCGCGATTCGCTCCATGATCAGCCCGACCGCGCCGGGAGTCGGCATGATCGGCACCGGCGACCAGGTCATGAGCTTCTTGTACCCGGGCGCGTGCGCCATCACGTGCTCCATGAAGAGGTCGTGGATCTTGTCGCGGGCGGGCGAGAGATTCTCGCGCTCGAGGGTCGGGCGGAGATTGTCGGTGATGACCAGCGCGGTCTTCGAAGCGAGCCGCTCCTCGACGATCTGGCGCGCGTCCTTGTTCCCCGCGTAGATCACGGGGAGCTCGTAGCCCGCGCCGAGCCGCGCCTTGGGATCGGCCGCGGCGAGAAGCTCGGCCATCTCGGCCACGTGCGAGGTGGTGCCGCCGTCCACGCCCCCCGAGAGGAGGATCATGTCGGGGCGGAGCTGGCGGATCCGCTTGATCTTCTCGTGCGGGAGCCGCCCGTCGTTGCTCGCGATCACGTCCATGACGATCGCGCCCGCGCCGAGCGCGGCGCGCTGCGCGCTCTCGCCGGTCATGCTCTTCACCACCCCCGAGACCATCATCTGGAGCCCGCCCCCGGCGCTCGAGGTCGAGATGTAGAGGTCGACCCCCTCGTTCCCCTTCTGCGGCGAGAGGATCCGCTCGCCGTCGAGGAGCTTTCGGCCGGCCAGCTCCTCGACCTCCATGATGGCGTTCAGCACGCCGCGCGTGACGTCCTCGAACGGCGCTTCCACCGTGGTGGGCGCCTCGCCGCGCACGATGAGCCGGTACTCCGCCCCCCGGCGCTCGATCAGGATCGCCTTGGTGGTCGTGCTGCCGCAGTCGGTCGCGAGGATCGACTGGATGTCGTCGGGCTTGGGAATGCTCACGAAGATTCCTTTCGGTTCCGCGCCTCGTCGCGCTCCGCGCGCCGGCGCGCCTTGGCCGCCCGCTCCTCGTCGCGAACCGCCTCGTCGCGCCGCTCGATCTTCACGAGCAGCGCCTCCAAGGTGTCGCGCCGCTCCACGAGGGCGGCGAATCGCTCGTAGTCCGGAACCGTGAAGAAGGCCCGGACCATCGGTTCGAAAAAGTAGAGCGCCTGGCTGCTCACGAACGAGAGCGGCTTGACGCTCTCGAGCGTGAGGATGGCCGGCACCGTCATCCGGAGCGCGACCACGCGCTCCGCCACCCGGTCGAGCAAGGCCTCGTCTTCCGGCGACCGCGTGTCAGGCGGCGCGGGACTTGAGGCGCGCTTCCACGAACGCAACCACTTGATCGCGGTTCCCTCCAAAGAGGAGCCGGACGCCGCGATACGCTTCGAGCCAGCTCCGCTTCTCGAATGGGCTCAGGAAAACGCCCGTCTGGTCCACCGTCATGCGCCGCATCTCCGTCCACGGGCGGACTCGGGCCACGCCCAGGGACCGCACCTCGACCGCGTCGTCGGTCAGCCGGTACGTCGTCGGCAAGAGAAACGACGAGAGCGAGACGAGAATGAAGAGCGGCGTCGCCACGCCCAGCACCCGATCCTGGGTCCCGTGCGCCACGAGCACGCCAAGAACGATCGCGGAGGCCGCGAGCACGGCCGCCGCGAGCGGCCGCTCGCGCGCGGGCCACGCGGTCCAGGTGAGCGCGCCTTCCGGCGTTTGGGCCGGGCGGCGCTCCCGCTCAGCCTCCGGCACCCTCGGCCTCGAGATCCTGCCAGGAGAGGATCAGCTTCCTCGCGGCCCGCCCCTCGTCCAGGCGGCGCACCGGCGTCTGCGTGGGCGCCTGGCGGACGCGTTCCGGATCCTCCACGCTCTCCCGGTCGATCTGCAGCATCGCATCCGCGAAGGCGTCGAGGCTCGCTTTCGTCTCCGTCTCGGTGGGCTCGATCATGAGCGCCTCCTCGACGATGAGCGGGAAGTAGATCGTCGGCGCGTGCATGCCGAAATCGAGGAGCCGCTTCGCGATGTCGAGCGCCTTCACCCCGCGCGCCTTCTGGCGCGACGCGGAGAGAACGAACTCGTGCATGCAGGGCCCGTCGTGGGACGGGGCATACGCGTCCTTGAGCCTCGCCTTGAGATAGTTCGCGTTGAGGATGGCCTCGCGGCTCGCCTCGGCGATGCCCGACGCTCCGAGCGAGCGCATGTAGCAGAGCGCCCGCACCAGAATTCCAAAGTTCCCGTAATACGAGTGCACGCGCCCGATCGACTTGGGACGGTCGTAGCTCCAGCGGTACCGGTCGCCGTCCTGCTCCACCACCGGCATCGGGAGATACGGCTCGAGGTCCTTCCGGACGCAGAGAACGCCGCCGCCGGGGCCGCCCCCGCCGTGCGGCGTCGAGAACGTCTTGTGGAGATTGATGTGCGCGAAGTCGAAGCCCATCGCGCCCGGGCTCGCGAGCCCCATCATCGCGTTCAGGTTCGCGCCGTCCAGATAGAGGAGCGCGCCGGCGTCGTGGATGAGCTTCGCGATCGTCCCGACCTGCCGCTCGAAGATCCCGAGCGTGTTCGGGTTGGTCAGCATCATCGCCGCCGTCTTGGGCGAGATCGCGCGCTTCAAGGCGTCGAGGTCGATGCACCCGTCAGGACCGGACGGGATCTGCACCACCCGGTAGCCCACCTGATGCACCGTCGACGGGTTCGTGCCGTGGGCCGAGTCGGGCACGATCACTTCCTCGCGCGGGTCGCCGTGATCGCTGTGGTACGCCCGTGCCATGAGCACCGCGGCCAATTCGCACTGCGCGCCGGCGGCGGGCTGCGTGGTCACGCCCGGCATTCCCATCACGACGCGGAGCCATTCGTGGAGCTCGAGAACGACGGCGAGCGCTCCCTGCGCCAGCTCGTCCGGCTGGAGCGGATGGATCGCGGCGAAGCCCGGGATTCGCGCCATCTCGTCGTTCAGCTTCGGGTTGTATTTCATCGTGCACGACCCGAGCGGATAGATGGCCTTGTCGATATGGTGGTTCAAGGTCGAGAGGTTCACGAAGTGGCGCATCGCGACCGGCTCGGAGATCTCGGGGAGCGCGGCGCGGTCCTTCCGGATGCGGTCGGCCGGCAGCAGGCGATCGACGCCGCGGGCGGGCACGTCGAGCGGCATGAGCCGCGGCCCGCGGTGTCCTTCGACGGAGAGCTCGCTCAGGGTCAGCTCTGACACGCGGCCTCCTCCCTCGGGCTCTTGGCGTGGGCCTTGGCCCACGACGCGAGCGCTTCGACGTAGCGGTCCAGGTCTTCCTTGCTCCGCTTCTCGGTCACGGCCACGAGGAGATCGTTCGGACGGGAGCGGTCGAACCGGGCGAGCGGGATGCCCGCGAGGATGCGGCGGTCGAGCGCCGCGCGCGCGAACGACTCCGCCGCCGCGGGAAGGCGAAGCACGAGCTCCCGGAAGAAGGGCGCGTCCTCGTGCGCCAACCTGATGCCTGGGATCTCGCGGACCCGATCGGCGAGGTAGTGCGCGCGCTCCAGGCACTGGGTCGCCACGTCCTTGAGTCCCTCCGCGCCGAGGAGCGCCAGGTAGACCGTGTTCGCGAGGGCCATCAGCCCCTGGTTGGTGCAGATGTTGGAGGTCGCGCGCTCCCGCCTGATGTGCTGCTCGCGGGTCTGGAGCGTCAGCACGTAGCCGCGCTTCCCCTCGAGATCCACGGTCACCCCCGCGAGACGCCCCGGGAGCCTTCTCACCTCCGCCTTCCGGATGGCGAAGAAGCCGACCAGGGGGCCGCCGTAGGCCATCGGAACGCCGAGCGGCTGCCCTTCGCCGAAGACCACGTCCGCTCCGTCGTGCCCCGGCGGACGCAGCAGGGCGAGCGCCACCGGATCCGCCCCCGCGAGCGAATAGGCGCCGATCTCGTGGGCGGCCTTGGTCAGCGCGGCGCCATCTTCCACCACGCCCTCGAAGTTCGGCTGCGCCCAGATCAGGGCCGCCACGTCGGACCCGGCCGTGGCGATCGGTCCCGCGGGCGTGCGCCCGTTCTCGAGCGCGATCTCCTCGATGTGGAATCCGCCCGCCGACGCGTAGGTGCGGAGCACCTCGCGCGTGTGCGGGTGGACGCCGGCCGAGCAGAGCATGCGCTTCTTGCCCGTGGCGCCGGCCGCGAAGTGGGCCGCTTCCACGGCCGCCGTCGCCCCGTCGTACAGGGACGCGTTGGCGACTTCCATGCCGGTCAGCTCGCGGATCATGGACTGGTACTCGAAGATCACCTGCAGCGTGCCCTGCGCGACCTCGGGCTGGTAGGGCGTGTAGGCCGTCGCATACTCGGAGCGCGACACGATCGAGCGGAGCGCGGCCGGGATGAAGTGGTCGTAGATGCCGCCGCCCAGGAAGCAGGCATACCGGCCCGCGTCGGCGTTCCGCTCGCCCCACTGCTCGAAGCGGCGCGCGATCTCGTACTCCGCGAGCGGCGCGGGAAGCGGAAGCGGGCCCTGGACGCGGAATTCAGCGGGAATCGAGGCCCAGAGATCCTCGTCCCGGGAGACGCCGATCCGCTCCAGCATGGCGCGGCGCTCGGCGTCGCTCCGTCCGACGAAGCTCACGCGTGCGCCCCCAGGGTCTTCTCGTAGTCCTCGGCCGAGAGGAGCGCGTTCACTTCGGCGGGCGACTCGAGCCGGATGCGCACCATCCACCCGTCCTTGTAGGGCGAGCGGTTCACGAGCGCGGGATCGTCCTTGAGCGCGCCGTTCACCGCCACGATCTCGCCGGTGACCGGGGCGAAGAGATCGCTCACCGTCTTCACCGCGTCGATCGTGCCGAACGTCTTCATGTACGTCACCTTGGAGCCTGGGGCCGGGAGCTCGACGAAGATCACATCGCCCAGCTCCCCCTGCGCGTAGTCGGTCACGCCCACCACCGCCTCGCCCCCCTCGACGCGGATCCACTCGTGCTCCTTCGTGTAGCGCAGCTCGCGCGGCACGTTCATTGCGGCCTCCTGGGTTTCGGCGATCGAACGGATCCGTGCTGGTACATCGGACGCGCGGTGACCTTGGCCGGCACGGCATGGCCGCGCGTGACCACGTCGACGGTCTGGCCTATGGCCGAGACCTCGCGCGCGAGGTAGGCCATGGCGATCGGACGCCCGATCGAGAGGCCCATCGAGCCGCTCGTGACCTTGCCGACGTTGGCCCCGTCCTTGTCGACCTCCGCGCCGGCGCGCGCGATCTTGTCGCCATCGAGGACCAGCCCCTGGAGCCGGCGCGACACGCCCAGCTCCTTGGACCGGCGGAGCGATTCCGCCCCGATGAACTCGGACTTGTCCCACCGCACGGTCCACGCGAGCCCCGCCTCGAGCGGGTTCGTGGTCTCGTCGATGTCGTTCCCGTAGAGGCAGTAGCCCATCTCGAGCCTGAGCGTGTCCCGCGCGCCGAGACCGATCGGGCGGATTCCCTCGGGGCTCCCCGCCTCGAAGACGCGATCCCAGAGCGCGAGCGCGCGCGGCGCGCGGACGTAGATCTCGAACCCGTCCTCGCCCGTGTAGCCGGTGCGCGAGATGAGCGTCCAGTCGTCGCCGGTTCCGATCTCGAATCCTTCGTAGAAGCCGAGCGCGCGGACGCGCTCGCCGTAGAGCCGCGCGACCACGTCCTCGGACTTGGGACCCTGCACCGCGAGCTGCGCCGTCCCTGCGTTCTCGTCATGCACGGTGACGTCGGCCGGGCAGTGCTCCTGGACCCAGGCGAGGTCCTTCTCGAAGTTCGCGGCGTTCACGACGAGGAGCCGGTCCTCGCCCAGTCCGTAGACGAGGAGGTCGTCGATGATTCCCCCGCTCTCGAGGCACATGGGCGTGTAGACCACCTTGCCTTCCGGGAGCTGGCCCGCCTCGTTCGTGACGAGCCGGTTCGCGAGGGCGACGGCGCCGCCGCCGGTCAGCCGGATCTCGCCCATGTGGGAGACATCGAAGACCCCGACCCCGGTGCGGACGGCCCGGTGCTCGGCCATGATCCCTTCGTACTGGATCGGCATCTCGTGCCCGGCAAAGGGGACCATCTTGGCCCCGAGGGCCACGTGGCGGGGGTAGAACGGAGTGCGCGTGAGCGCGGAGGCCGTTTCGAGCATCCTCTTTCCTTAGGGATAGATACGGCGTCGATCGAAGAGGGGCAACCTTAGCACATCCCCCGTGGATTTCAAAC
Source organism: Candidatus Eiseniibacteriota bacterium (assembly GCA_036274595.1). Lineage (GTDB taxonomy): Bacteria > Eisenbacteria > RBG-16-71-46 > SZUA-252 > SZUA-252 > WS-9. The sequence continues at coordinate 57,014 of DASUFL010000021.1, forward strand.
GGCGGCCTCGGCCCGGGCGGCCCCCCGGCCGGCCGCTTCGAGCGCAGGGCGGAGCGCCTCTCCAGTGTAGCTCCCGGGAGCCCGCGCTACCGTCTCCGGCGTGCCTTCGGCCACGATCCGGCCGCCCGCCTCGCCCCCCTCGGGACCGAGGTCGAGGATCCAGTCGGCCCGCTTGATCACGTCCAGGTTGTGCTCGATCACCACGACCGTGTTCCCCCGCTCGACCAGACGGTCCAGCACGTCGAGGAGGAACCGCACGTCCTCGAAATGAAGTCCGGTCGTCGGCTCGTCGAGGATGTAGAGCGTGCGCCCGGTCTCGACGCGCGAGAGCTCGGTCGCCAGCTTCACGCGCTGCGCCTCGCCGCCCGAGAGGGTCGTCGCCGACTGCCCGAGATGGATGTAGCCGAGCCCCACGCCCGCGAGCGTCTCGAGCTTCCGGCGGATGGACGGGATGGGCCCGAGGAGCTCGAGCGCGTCGTCCACGGTCATCTCGAGCACGTCCGCGATCGACTTCCCCTTGTAGGTGACCTCGAGCGTCTCCCGGTTGTAGCGCTTCCCGCGGCAGACGTCGCAGACGACGTACACGTCGGGCAGGAAGTGCATCTCGATCTTCACGAGCCCGTCTCCCGCGCAGGCCTCGCACCGTCCGCCCTTCACGTTGAAGCTGAAGCGCCCCGGCTGGTAGCCGCGGACCTTGGCTTCGGGAACCTGCGCGAAGAGGTCGCGGATCAGCCCGAACACGCCGGTGTAGGTCGCGGGATTCGATCGCGGCGTCCGCCCGATCGGCGACTGGTCGATGTCGATCACCTTGTCGATCGCGTCGCTCCCCGTGATCCGCTCGTGCGCTCCCGGCGCCTCGAGCGCGCCGTGGAGCTTTCGCGCCAGCGCGCGGTGCAGGATGTCGTTCACGAGCGTGCTCTTCCCGGATCCCGACACGCCCGACACGCAGACGAGGGTCCCGAGCGGGAATCGCGCGCGGATGCTCTTGAGGTTGTTCTGCCGGGCCCCGACGACCTCGATCCAGGAGCCGTTCCCGGGACGGCGCATCTCGGGCACGCGGATCTCGCGCGCGCCGGAGAGATACTGCCCCGTGAGCGACTGCGGCGCCGCCTCGATCGCGGAGAGCGGGCCTTCGGCCACGAGATACCCGCCGCGCCGGCCCGCGCCCGGTCCCAGGTCCACGATGTGATCCGCCGCTTCCATCGTCTCCCGGTCGTGCTCGACGACGAGCACGGAGTTGCCCAGGTTCCGCAGCGTGAGGAGCGTGTCGAGGAGCTTCCGGTTGTCCCGCGGGTGAAGTCCGATGCTCGGCTCGTCGAGGATGTAGAGGACGCCCGTGAGCCGCGATCCGATCTGCGTGGCGAGCCTGATCCGCTGCGCCTCGCCCCCCGAGAGCGTCGACGCCGCGCGGTCCAGCGTGAGGTACCCGACGCCGACGTTGAGCAGGAACTCGAGGCGCGCCCGGAGCTCCTTCACGATCGGCCCCGCGATCGACGCCTCGCGCGGTCCGAGCGTGAGCCGATCGAGCGCGGCGAGCGCGGCTTCCACGGAGCGGCCGACCCACGTCGCGATCGAGTCCCCGCCCACCTCGACCGCCAGCGATTCCGGCCGCAGGCGCGCGCCGCCGCAGGCGGGGCAGGGTGTTTTCGACATGCATCCTTCGATCTCGCGGCGGAGAGAGTCGGACTTGGTCTCCTTGAAGCGCCGGAGCATCTCGGGGATCACGCCCCGGAAGCGGCCCTGGTGCTTCCAGACCTTCCCGCTCCTCATCTTGAACTTGTAGTCGAGCTTCTCATCCCCGAGCCCGTAGAGGATCGCCTTCTGCGCCGCGGCGGGCAGCTTCCCGAACGGCGTGTCGAACGAAACGTCGAGGTGCTTCGCGATCGCGGCGAGGATTCCCTTGGTCCACGTTCCCTCGGGATCGCCCCAGAACGCGACCGCACCGTCGCGAAGGGACTTGGTCCGGTCGGGGACGACCTTGTCGGGATCGATCTCGAGCGTCGTGCCGAGCCCGTCGCAGCTCTTGCACGCGCCGTAGGGACTGTTGAACGAGAAGGACCGCGGCTGGAGCGGCTCGTAGGAGAGCCCGCAGGCGGGGCAGACCGCGCTCGCGGACAGGGTCTCCTCCTCGCCGCCCGCGCCAAGCACGAGCGCCATCCCGTCGGCGAGTCTGGTCGCGGTCTCGAGCGATTCGTGGAGGCGGCTCCGCCGCTCGAGATCGGCGACGAGCCGGTCGACCACGATCTCGATGGTGTGCTTCTTCTTCTTGTCGAGCGCGATCTCGTCCTCCAGCTCGACGAAGGCGCCGTCGATCCGGGCCCGGACGAATCCGAGCTTCCGCCACTGCGCCATCTCCTTCCGGTACTCGCCCTTCCGCCCCTGGATGACCGGGGCGAGGATCTGGAGCCTCTGCCCCTGCCGCGTCGCGAGGAGGTGGTCGACCATCTCCTGGACGGTCTGGCTCCGGATCGGCCGGCCGCAGTTCACGCAGTGCTGGACGCCGATGCGCGCGAAGAAGAGGCGGAGGTAGTCGTAGATCTCGGTGACGGTGGCGACGGTCGACCGGGGATTGCTCCCGGCCGTCCGCTGCTCGATCGAGATGGCCGGCGAGAGCCCCTCGATCTGGTCCACGTCCGGCTTCTCCATCTGCCCCAGGAACTGGCGGGCGTAGGCGGAGAGGGACTCCACGTACCGCCTCTGCCCCTCCGCGTAGAGGGTGTCGAAGGCGAGGGAGGACTTGCCGGAGCCGGAGACGCCCGTCAGGACGACGAGGGCGTTCCGGGGGATGTCGAGGTTCAGGTTCTTGAGGTTGTGCTCGCGCGCGCCGCGAACGCGGATCTCGTCCATGGGAGCCTCGAATCTTAGCACACGCGCGCGGCGGATCCGCCCCGCGGCTCACTCGTAGCGGAGCGAGTCCACGGGGTCGAGGCGGGCCGCCTTGAAGGCGGGATACATCCCGAAGAAGAGCCCGATCGCGGTCGCCGATCCGAACGCGAGGAGGATTCCCCAGATGGGCACGCCGAACGAGAAGTGGGCGAGGAGGTTGATCACCTTCCCCACGGCGAGTCCGGCCAGAACGCCGATGACTCCTCCGGCGCCCGTCAGGGTCATGGCCTCCACCAGGAACTGCCAGAGGATGTCCCGCTCGCGCGCGCCGAGCGCTTTCCGCACGCCGATCTCGCGCGTCCGCTCGGTCACGGAGACGAGCATGATGTTCATCACGCCGATCCCGCCCACCATGAGTCCGATCGAGGAGATCACCACCATCACGAGGTAAAAGGCGCCGGTGATCTGACCGTAGAGGTCCACCAGCGACTTGTCGGTGAAGACGGCGAAGTTGTCCCCCTGGTCGTACCGCACATGGCGCTGCCGGCGGAGCACGTCGGAGATCTGCTCCCGCGCCACGTCGATCATCTCCGGGGAGACCGGCTTCGCGTTGAGAACCATCTTGAGGTTCGGCCCGAAGTCCTTCTCGAGCGTCGTGTGGGGGACGAGGACGATCTCGTCCATGCTCATCCCCAGGAAGTGCCCCCGCGGCTCCGCGACCCCCACCACCATGAAGGGCTGCGTGCCGATCGCGATCGTCTTTCCCACCGGATTCACGTGCGGGAACAGGGTCTCGACGTGGTCCACGCCCAGGATGCAGACGGCGGAGCGGTGCTCCACTTCCGCCTCGGTGAACGCCCGTCCGTTGTCCACCGCGTAATTGTTGGTCACCATGTAGTCGGGCGACGTTCCGATCACGATGGTCGGGCGGGTCTGGGTCTCGCCGCTCCGGAGGCGGAGCTCCGTGAAGTTGAGCGGCGCCACCGCGAGCACGGCGGGAGCGGTGCGACGGATCGCCTCCGCGTCCTCCGGCTTGAACCACTTCCGGCGCCTCAAGCTGTCGGGCATCTCCCCCACCCAGGCGCCGGGCGCGAAGGGGCGGATGTAGAGAACGTCGGTCCCGAGCGAGGCGAGCTGGGTCTTCATGCTCTGGTTCAGCCCCTCGATGATCGAGATCATCGCCATGATCGCCGTGATCCCGATGATCACGCCGAGCACCGTGAGGAACGAGCGGAGCTTGTTCTCGCGGAGCGCCTGGAACGCGATCCCGACTCCCTCCCGGACGTCGATGGCCATCGGCTACTCCTGCCTGAGCGCGACGATCGGGTCGAGCCGGGCCGCCCGCGTGGCGGGATAGACGCCGAAGAAGAGCCCGACCGCGGACGCCACGGTGAGGCTGATCGCGACCGACCAGGGCTGGATCGTGGCCGGGAGCGGCGTGATCGTCCGGATCAGGAGCGCGATCGCCACTCCCGCGAGGACCCCGAGCAGGCCGCCGAAGAACGCGAGCACGACGGCTTCGCTCAGGAACTGGGACACGAGGTCGGATCGCCTCGCCCCCACCGCCTTCCGGATGCCGATCTCGCGCGTCCGCTCGGTCACGGCGACGAGCATGATGTTCATGATCACGATCCCGCCCACCACCAGCGAGATCGCCACGAGGCCGATCGTGCCGGCGAAGATGCCGCCGGTCAGGGTCTGGTAGAGCGCCATGTACGTCTCGGCCGTCGAGAACGCGAAGTCGTCGGGGGCGCCGAGCGGGACGTGCCGCGCGGCGCGGAGCACCACGCGCGCCTCGTCTTCGAGGTGATCGAGGGTGACGCCGGCCGCGGCGCCGACGATGATCGTCAGGGACCGGTGGGCCCCGTACATCTTCTCGAACTGCCCGAGCGGGATGACCACGAGATTGTCCTGGCTCTGGCCCAGCACGTTCCCGCGCGCGACGAGCGTGCCCACCACGAGGAGCTCGTAGCCCGACACCTTGATCGACTGCCCGATGGGGTCGATGCGCGGGAAGAGCGCCTCCGCCACCTCGGAGCCGATCACGCAGACGGGACGGCGCCTCTGGAAGTCCATGTCCTCGAGCTCGCGCCCCTGGTCGGTCTCGTACTTCCCCACCGCCGGGTAGCCCTCGGTGGTCCCGAGGATGCGGATGTTCTTGAGCTCCGTGCCGCGATAGCGGACCCCTTTGTTCGCCTCCGCCTGCGCCACGACGTGCGAGGCGAGCTGCATGCGGGAGGCGAGGACTTCGGCCTCGTACGACGTGAGGTCCCGGCGTTTGGCCGCCTCGCGGTACGCCTCGTCATCCGTGATGAGGCCGAACTTGTCGATGTAGACGACGTTCAGGCCCTGGTCGAGGATCCGCTCGGAGACGTACTTGTTCACGCCGTCGATGATGGAGACCACCGCGATCACGGACATGACGGCGACGACGTTGCCGATGACGGTGAGGACCGTCCGGAGCTTGTGGGCGCGGAGCGCCCGGACGGCGATCTTGAGATTCTCGGCCAGCGCGGCCCAGGCTTCGCGCCGGGGCCGCCCGATGGGGGTCACGCGACGGGCGTCGCGCCCGCTCTGGCCACGGGCCTGTCGCTCTCGATCTTCCCGTCCCGAAGCCGGATGATGCGGTGCGCGCGCGCGGCGACGTCCTCCTCGTGCGTGACCAGGATGACCGTGTTCCCCTTGGCGTGGATCTCGTCCATCAGCCCGAGGATCTCGAGCCCCGTGCGCGAGTCGAGGTTTCCGGTGGGCTCGTCGGCGAGCAGGAGGGACGGGTTGTTCACGAGCGCGCGCGCGATCGCGACGCGCTGCCTCTGGCCGCCCGAGAGCTCGTTCGGCCGGTGGTGCGTGCGGTCTCCCAGACCGACCATCGCGAGCATCGCCTTCGCGCGCTCGCGGCGCTCGGTCGCCGGCGCCCCCGAGTAGATGAGCGGCAGCTCCACGTTGTGGAGCGCGTCGGCGCGCGGAAGCAGGTTGAAGGTCTGGAAGACGAACCCGATCTCCTGGTTCCGGATCCGCGCGAGCTCGTCGTCGTCGCGCTCGCGAATCTCGGTTCCCCGGAGCTTGTACGAGCCGCTCGTCGGCGTGTCGAGGCAGCCGACGATGTTCATGAGGGTCGACTTGCCCGACCCCGACGGGCCCATGATCGCCACGTACTCGCCCGCCAGGATCCGCAGGCTGACGCCGTCCAGCGCGTTCACCTCGGTCGTGCCCATCTCGTACGTCTTTCGGACGTCGGCGATGTCGATCAGGACGCCGTTCGTGCTCACTGCGACTCCTTTCCCTTCGCCTTCTTCGGCTCTTCGATCTTCACGCGCTGGCCGGGCTTGAGCGAGCGCAGCGTTTTGTGGGGCCCGATCACGACTTTCTCCCCGGGCTTGATCTCGCCCAGCACCTCGAAATCGGTGTCGCTCGCGATCCCGGTCTTCACGCGGCGGAACTCCGCCTTGCCGTTCACGATCACGAAGACGCCGCGGATCTCCTCCGGCTTCGGACGCTCGCCCGACGGCGTGGCCTTCTCCGCCGTCTCCGCCTGGGCCCCCCCGCGCTTCTTCTTGTTCTTGGTCTCGGGAGGCTTGAGGTCATCGGGCGTGCGGATCACGACCGACTGGATCGGGACCGCGAGCACGCTGTCCCGGCGGGCCGTGCGGATCTCGACGTCCGCGGTCATGCCCGGACGCAGGATCGGCGGCGGGTTGTCGATCGTGACGTCGACCTTGAAATTGGTCTCCTGCTCCTGTGTGTCCGCTCCCGAGATCAGGGGCGAGTTGGCGATCTGCGTGACGTGTCCGACGAGGGACGTATCCGGGAGCGCGTCCACCTTGACGGTCGCCTCCTGCCCGATCCGGACCGTCGCGACGTCCGTCTCGTCGACGTCCGCCTCCACCTTCATCCGGCTCAGATCCGCCACCGTGAGGAGCACCGTCCCGGGATTGTTCATGGTGCCGATGACCGCGATCTCGCCCCGCTCGATCGTGAGCTGGGTCACGGTGCCGTCGATCGGCGAGATGAAGCGCGTCTTGCGCAGATTGTCGTGCGCCGCCTGGAGCGTCGATTGGAGGCGCCGCACGTCCTCCCGCCCCGCCTCGACCCGCGCCTGATCCGCGCTCGCGGCCGTTCGCGCCTGATCCAGCTCCTCGGCGGAAACCAGGTTCTGGGCCGAGAGCGCCTCCTTGCGCTTCAGCACGGACTGCGACTGGGCCAGCGACGCTTCCGCGAGCCTGAGATTGGAGCGCGCCGCGGCGAGGGCCGCAGTGGCCTCACCCACCTGCGCTCGATACTGCGCGTCGTCGATCTGGAGCAGGAACTGCCCCTTTCGCACCGAATCCCCTTCGTGGATCGGCAGCGTTCGGACCTCGCCCGGCACGTTGGCGCTCAGCTTGACCTGCGTCTCCGGCTGGACGCGCCCCGGGGCGCGCACGGTCGCGGTGACCGTGCCCTTCCGAACGTCTCCCGCCTGCACGGCGATCTTGCCTCCCGCCGAGCGGTTCAAGTTCGCGAGGACGATCACGAGGAGGAGGACCACTCCCGCGGCGATCAGGATGATCCGGGTACGGCCCTTCATGAATGGGTCTCCTGGGTTGTCATCGGCGCTAGTACCGCTTCTCGCCGGTGGCGAACTCGAGATTCGCCTCCGCGATGCGCGCGTCCGCCACGGCCTCGATGAGCCGCTCGCGCGCGTTGGCCAGGTTGACCTCGGCGGTCAGGAGGTCGAGGTACGTGCCCGCCCCCAGATCGTAGCGCCCTTTCGAGAACTTGTAGTCCTCCTCCGCGGAGACGAGCCCTTCGCGCTCCACGTCGATCCGCTGCACGGCTTCGCGCAGGTTGAGCCACGCCTCCTGCACCTGGGCCGCGACGTCCAGCTCGCGCTGGCGGCGCTGCGATTCCGCTTCGAGGAGCGTTCCCTTCGCGGAGCGGATGTCCCCCTCGGTCTGGAAGCCGGTAAAGATCGGAAGCGAGAGCCGCACCTGGCCCTGCCACTCGGTTGCGTAATGCTGCGTGTCCACGCTCGACGGAGCGCCTGGAATGGCCACGTCGATGTCCTCGATCGTCTGGTCCGTCTTGGCCCGGGAGACGCCGAACGACCCGGAAACGACCGGGAGCCGCTGGGTCTGCGCCCCGAAGACGCCCGAATGCGCGGCCCTCTCCACAGCCCGTGCGCTTTCCATGAGCGGGCGCGCGCTGACCGCTTCGCCGATCGCCTGCGCCGAGTCGGGCAGCACGACCTGGTCATTGAGCGCGGCATCGGGCACGATGCGCAGGGTCGGGTCCACCCCCACGATCTGGGCGAGCCGCGACGACTGGATGAGCACCTGGTTGTCCGCGCGGATGCGGTCCACCTGGGTGTTGGCGCGCCGTGCGCGGGCCTTGAGGAGATCTCCGCGCGCCACGGTGCCCACCTGGAGGAGCGCCTCCGAGCGCTTCTCCTCGTCCCGCGCGAGCTGTTCGGTTTGCGCCGCGACCTGGGCCAGACGGATGGCCTTGAGCAGGTTGAAGTACTGCTGCTTCACCAGGAAGACGACGTTGTTCCGGGTCTCCTGCTCGTCGTGCTCGGAACCCTTGCGGAGATGGTCCAGCCGTTTCTTCGCGCCGATGGCCGGCCCGCTCAGGATGTTCGACGTCACATCGGCACGGATCGCCCCTGTCCTGATGTCGGTCGCGAGCCCTGTGGCGAACACGTTGCTGTCCGGCTTGGCTGGCGTCGGAGTGGGGATCGTCACGCCCACGAACGACGACGTCTTGTCGGGAATGAAGTAGTTGTACGAGGCCCCTGTCGTGAGCGACGGGATGATGCCGCTCCAGGCGGAGAGGGCCGCGCCGCTCGCCTGCTTGCGCCGTGCCTCGGCATTGCGGACGTCGGCGTTGTTGTGAAGGGCGGTCTGGATGGCCTGGGCCAGGCTCCACCGCTCCCCTGGAACGGTGATCGGGGCGACGAGCAGGCTTTCGACCGGAGTCGAGGGAGTGAAGCGCACCGTGTCGCCGACCGCCGGCGGCGGAGCGGCGGGCGGAGGCTGCGCGGCCGGGGTCGCGGGCCGTAGGAGCATGGCCGCGAGAACGAGCATCAGCGTCCAACTGTGCTTCCGATTCATCCCATTCTCCTGGATGCGGTTCGAGACGGTGAGGGCGAGCCCTGGACCCTATACATACGCCGGCTGGAAGACGTTGGTTTCACGGTGGTTCTGGTCAGCGCAGAGCCGACAGTATGAGAGCGACGAGGAACATGGGGAGGACGGCCAGCAGCCCGAACGAAACCTTCTTCCGGGCATAGACCGAAATCCCGAGCGCCACGATAGCCGTGCTCCAGAGGATGAAGGGATCGGTCGCCGCGTCCAGCATCCTCCCCAGGGGACCGAGGTCGTCCCCGAGCAGGTTTCCCAATCCCAGCCTGATGTCGAGCGTTCCCTTGCTGAACGCGATCCCGGTCCGGATCGCCTGATCCAGGAGACCGATGGCCGCGCCGTGCGCCTGGGCGGAGAGGTAGTGCCGGAAGGTGATCCCTCCCCCCATCATGAGGTTCCCCATGAAGAAGGCGACCCCGGATCCGAGGAGGATGATGAACGCCATCGTCACGAGGCCACCGACACCGACGATCACAGGCGCAGCCGGTGATTCGAAGAAGGTCCGCATGTGTTCGATCTGCTCCGGGGACGCACCCTTCGCTTCGGCCTTGGCGAGCTGGTCGTTCGCGACCGCTCCGGACTGGAGAACGAGAATGGAAAACGCGACCTGCGCCACCACGACCAGAATGAGCGGCAGCCAGTACCGCGGATGTTGCCTCATGGATTCGAACGTCTCGCGCGGCCGCACGAAGACACCGGCGACTGCTCCGAGCGGGGTCGGTTCCGGCAGTTCCGACGCGGTGGTCGCCACCTCGGTCATGTCACTCCTCCATCGTCCAGGACGCGGTTGGGATGGAACGGGAACGGGGATCGCCGCATCGGTCGCGGCGGCGCCCCGGCTCGAGTTCGAAGGGGTCGATCGCGTCCTTGGCCGCGCGGGTCAGCGAGTTCGCGCGCGCCACTTTGGCGCGTTGGATAGGTCCACGATCGTCGAGGTTGACGTGGAGGGTCCTGGCCCGCGGCTCGAGGCGGGCTCGACCCACGCAGGGGCGGCCAGGGCGACTGCAGGGAGGACCTCCACGAAACGCCGGAACACGTTCGAAATACACAGCTTGGACCAAGGCGACATGAAGCGCTCAGCCTAGGCCCCGGGTCGCGGACTGTCAAGCGGCGAGCGGAGGGCGCTCGCGGGTTCGGCGAGCGGAGGGCGCTCGCGGTCCCGCGCCGTCACGACATCACAACCGAAACGAGAACGGCACCTCGATCCACACCGCGACCGGTTGGCGGCCCGCTCTCGCGGGCTTGAACGTCCAGCGGTAGAGCGTCTCTTCGGCGCTCTCCGACAGACCAGGGATGCCCCGGATGACGGTGACCCTGCGGACCCGTCCGTCGACGCCCACGAGCGCATGGAGCACGACGCGTCCGTCGATCCCGTTCTCGCGCGCCCATTCGGGGTAGGCGGGATCGGGGCGGAAGATCGGCACGGGCGGCTCGTCGAAGAGGACGAAGGCTTCCTCGGCTGGATCGGGATCCACGACCGCTTGCGCGCTGGCCGGCCCATCGCCCCCTGAAGCCGACGGCTGGGTTCCCGGCTCTCCGCCGCCGGGACCGATGCTCACCTTGGTGTCCACGACCGCGGGCTCGGTCGACGGCTCGTCCATGACCGACGTGGGATCGATGGTCCCGCCCTCGGTCCGCTCGGGCGGCGTCGTCCGCACCCGGTCCAGAATCGGCGCCTCCACGCGTGGAGGCACCAGGTCGACCCTCCCTCTCGTGAGCACGAGCGCGTCCTCGGGATGCTGAGCCTGGATCCAGAGGATGCATCCGAGCGCGCTCAGATGGACGAGCGCCGACAGCGCGAGCCCTTGCTTGACGTTCCGGCGGGACGATCCACGGGCGGGGACGGCTTCCGGACGACCGAACGGATTCCAGCCGGGAGGAGGGACGGCCATCGCGTTCATGCGCTGACCTTTCAAGCCCGGCACCGTCCCGCGCGGCGCGGGACGTTCACGTGAGGGGGACTCAAACGAAAGCGGCGGCCCGGAGGGGGACCGCCGCATCACTTGCTTCAGTGTAGCCGAACGGATCCGGCGCTAGAAGTGGAAATCCATCGGGACTTCCACCCACACCGCGATCGGCTTGTTGTTGCTCAGCGCGGGCTTGAACACCCACTTCTTGACCGCATCGACCGCCGCGGCGTCGAGACCGGTGACGCCCTTGATGACCTTCACGTTCTTCACGCGCCCGTCCTTGCCGACGAGGACGTGGAGCGTGACCTTGCCGGTGATGCCCGCGTCGCGTGCGAATTCCGGATACGCCGGAGGCGGCGCCGTGACCGGCACCGGCTCGTCTTCGTAGTAGACGAACTCCCCTTCGCTCGGAAGATCGTCGCTCGCCGCGATGACCAGGGAGTCCCTCCCGGACCCGCTGCCCATGCCCACGGGGGCCAGGCTCGCCGCGATTTCCTGCTGGGTCATGATGGTCTGCTCGGGCGCCATGGCGTCCGGAACCGGGACCGGCGTACCGATCGTCGGCTTCACGATCTCGGTGTTGACCGGGATCACGGGCGGCGGCGGCGCCGACGAGAGTGGCGGCGGCGGCGGCAGCGTCTGCATCTTGATGACGCGCCCCGTGTACGCCGCTTCGTCGGGCGGATGGTAGAGCTGCGATCCGAGATAGATTCCGATCAGGCCGAGATGGATGGCCGCCGAGACGATGAGCGCCTTGCGGAGGAACCTCTGCGAGTTCGCCTTGAGATCGGCGGCTCCAATCGGAACGCGATCGAGCGTACTCGTCAGATCGGGAGTGGTGGCGGTGGCCATGGCGCTCACAGCGTCTCCACCTCCTTCTTCTCCTCCGGCGTGAGCGGCGCGAGCGAGAACCGGTTCAGCTCGGCGAACTGCAGCTGATCGATGATGTTCACCATGTACTTGTACTTCGCCAGCCGGTCGATCTTCACGAGCACGACCAGCTTCGGATTCTTCTTACCTTCCGCCGCGAAGATCGATTCGAGCTTGTCGAACTTCGACTCTTGATACGGCGTCTTGCCCAGCGCCCAGAACGTCCGCACGCCGAGGCTCGTATCCGCCGGCGCGACGACCCGCAGCGTGAGCACGTTCGACTCGGCGATCTCCACCTTCGCGTTCGGATCCGGCGGAAGATTGATCTCGAGCGCCTGCGGCTTCCGGAACACCGTCGTACACATGAAGAAAATGAGGAGCAGGAACGCGACGTCCACCATCGGCGTCATGTCGATCTTCACGCCGATGCGCTTGGGGGCGCGCTTCCGCATCCCTCCCTTTTTCTTTTTTACACCAGCTTCTGGGGTGTCTACCGCACCCATGTCACTCGACTCCTTTGAGGACGCGCCATCAGCGCATTGCGGACTTCTTGCTGGCCACCAGCTCGGTGACGAGGCTGAACGTGATCGTGTTGGTCTTCTGCATCACCGCCATGACGTCTTCCATCATGCCGTACTGGGACTCCTTGTCGGCCTTGATGGCGACGCGCAGCCGGGGATTCCTGCGCCGCTGCTCGAGCACGAGCGTCTCGAGATTCGGAAGGTCCGTCTCCTCCTGGGGGTTCTTCCCCACCTGCCAGAAGAGGCGGCTGTCCTTCGAGATCCCGAGGATGAGGACGTCCGACTCCGGAACCTTGAGGTTGGAGTGGCTGTCCGGCAGCAGGATCGGCACCTTCTGCGGCGGGTCGAACTGCGACGTGGACATGAAGAAGATCAGGAGCAGGAAGGCCACGTCGACCATGGGCGTCATGTCGATCTTGACGCCAACCCGCTTCATCTTTTTTGCGGACATGTTACTTCGTCGCTTCCTTCAGAGAGATGACCTCGACGACCTCGAGGGTCGCCTCGTCCATCATGTAGTTGAAGTTGTCGATCATCGTCACGAACACGTTGTAGAGCACGATCGAGAAGATGGCCACGAAGAGGCCGCCGGCGGTGTTGATGAGCGCCTCGGAGATACCGACGGCGAGCTTCACGGCGTCCACCGAGCCCGTGTGCCCGAGCGCCGCGAACGACCGGATCATTCCGATCACCGTCCCGAGGAGACCGACCATCGTCGCGATCGAAGCGATCGTCGCGAGGGCGATCAGGTTCCGCTCGAGGAGCGGCACCTCGAGCATGTTCGCCTCTTCCATCGCCTTCTGCACTTCATCGACCTTGCTCTTGCGATCGATCTGCGCGGTGCGGACGACCTGGTAGCGGTCGAGCCCGGCGCGGAGCACGTTCGCGAGCGAGCCGCGCTGCTTGGAGCAGAGATCCGCGGCGCCCTCGATGTCGTTCGCATCGATCTTCTTCCGGACGGCGCGCATGAACGCGGGGATCGAATCCTTGCCGCGAGCGCGGGAGATGGTGAAGAGGCGCTCGAAGACCAGCGTCACCGACATGATCGAGAGCATGATGAGGAGCGCCACCAGCGGACCGCCCGACTTGATGTACTCGGGCAGGAACATGTAGACGACGATGGCGATGGTGAGGGCCGCGACGGCCACAATGGTGATGAACAAACCTTGTCTCACTGCGACTTCCTCCTGGTTCGAACCGTGCGTTCCGCTCGTTCGAGCGATGCGATGGGGTGACCCTCTCCGGTCCGGCCCCGGAGCGTGGATCGTGGTTGGCCGCCTAGCATACGCCAGGGGCCCGGGACCGGCAACTCCTGTTACTTGAAGCTGGCCAGCGCTTGAGCCTCCGTGTCGTAGACGTCGAACACCAACGACAGCTTGGTGACCACGAAGATGTTCTGGATCTTCTTGTCCACCGCGCAGAGCTTCATCTGCGCGTCCCGCTTGGCGTAGCTCGAGTGCCCCGCGATCAGAACGCCCAGGGACACCGAGTTCAGGAACGTGGTCTGGCCGAGATTCACGAGGAGCTTCCGGTTCCCCGCCTCGCCCAGCTCCTTGATCTTGCTCTGCAGCTCGTCCGTCTCCTTCCCACCCAGGAGCATCCCCTTCGGCGTGAGAATCGTCACGTCACTCGAGGTACGGACATCCAAACTCATCATGCCTCCCCAATTGCGCGGCGGACGCCGCCTCTGACTACGGCTTCTTCGGAGCGGATCCGGCCGCCTTGGCCGCCGCTTTGCGCTCTTCGTACTGTCGGATGAGCTCGAGTCCCCGCGACGCCTCGCGGTTGTTCGGATCGATCTCGATGGCCTTGTTGTACTCGATCTTCGCCGCCGGGAGATTGCTGCACTTCACGTTCGCCTGCGCGAGCCAGATGTGGCCCTGCACGTGCTGGTCGTCGACGTCGGTCGCCTTCTTCAGATAGTCCATCGCGTCCGTGCACTGGTCCATGAGAAGGAGCGCGAGTCCCGCGCCGCGAAGCGCGTCCGCGTTCTTGGGATCGAGCGTCGCCGCCTCGCGGAAGGTCTGGAGCGCGACCGGGAGCGAATCGGGCTCCATCTGGAGCATCGTCTGCCCGATCCACACCATGGTCCGCGACTCCGGCTTCACCGCGAGCGCCCGGCGCAGGTAGTAGATCGCCTCCGGCCGCTGCTGGAGCTGGAGCTTGGCGAGTCCGATGTTGAGGAGCGCGGGAAGGAAGACCGAGTCCGCAGCGAGGGCCTTCTCGAAGTACGGGACGGACGACGCGAAGTCCTGCTTCGCGAAGAAGAGATAGCCGAGATTGAAGTACGCGTTCATCCGGTAGGTCGAGTCCTGCGAAGCCGCCCTGTTCAGGTGCAGCACGGCGTTGGCGGAGTCGCCCATCTGCGCGTACAGGGAGCCGATCCGGTTCTCCTCTTCCGCCGATAGCGAATCGGCCGCGTTCGCGTAGCGGTCGCAGTAGTAGATCGCGCTGTCGCGGCCTGCGTCTCCCTGCTCCGAGTAGAGCTTGCAGAGCGAGCCGAGGACCGAGGGGACGTCGGGCTTCATCGCGTTCGCCGTCGACAGCGCGCCCACGGCGCCGATCTTGTCGTTCGCATCGCGCGAGTTGGCCAGCGCCTGGCCGAGCTCCAGGTAGCCCTCGTAGTCGTCGGGCTTGAGGCCCGTGTACACCTGGAACTGGTCCGCCGCGTCCTTGTAGCGCTTGCCGCGGTAGTAGAGGCGCCCCGCCTCGAGGTAGGCGGGCGCGTAGGTCGAGTCCTGCTGGGTCGCGTCGATGAACGCCTTGAGCCCGGAGTTGAACTCGTTCATCCCGACCAGCGACATTCCATAGCGGTAGTGGGTCTCGGGATTCTTGGGATCCAGCTGGATCGCCTGGGCGTATTCCGGAGCCGCGAGGACGGGGATCTTCTTCCGGTCGTAGAACCCGCCGAAGTCGAGGCGAACGCGCAGATTGTTCGGATCCGTCTCGCGCGCGCGGATGAAGAGCTCCTCCGCCTGCTTCAGCTCCCCCTTGCCCTCGAGCGCGAGAGCGGTGCCCGCGAGGAAGAGGGCGCGCCCCTGCTTGAGGAGCGTCCCCTTCCGCATGACGCGCTCGGCATCGTCGAACTTCTTGTCCTCGAGATACGACGTTCCGAGCGCGTAGAGCGCCGGGGCGTCCTTGGGGTCCTGCTTCACCGCCGCCTCGAGCTTCGCCGTGCCTTCGTCCTTCTTCCCCTGCTTGCGCAGGAGCTTTCCATAGCCGGTCAGCGCTTCGACGTACTTCGGGTTGATCCGGAGCGCGGTCTGGTACTCGACCATGGCGCTGTCGGGGTCGCCCATGCGCTCGAGCGCGGACGCGATGAAGTAGTGCGGCTTGTAGCCCTGGGGATCCAGCCGCTGCGCGCGGCTGAAGAGATCCAGAGCTTCCGCTGTCTTTCCTTCGCGGAGGAGCGACACGCCCTGCTTGATCATGTCACCGGACGTGAGGGCAAAGGAGAGGGACGCGATTCCGGCCAGGGCCAGGAACGCGAGCGGAACGGCGATGCGGGTCACGAGCTTCACTCGGCCTCCTCTGCGGTACGAACGATCCGGATGGGGACGGTGGCCGGGGCGTAGCCATGGCGCGCGACGATCTGCTGGCCGTCGATTCCGGAGACGAAATTGATGAAGTTGCCGGCCGTCTCGGCCGGTCGGGCGGGCGTCGCGATCGAGATCGCGCGCAGGAGCGGATACCGTTTCAGGATCAGGGTCTCCCGGTCGAGCGCGACGTACGGAAGACCCAGCGCCGAGGAGACGCGGAGCAGCTTGACCCTGGCGCCCGCCGCCTCCGCGACCGGCCGCGACACGCACGCGATCGCGTTCCGGCGCGTCGCCACGACGCCGACCACTTCTTCTTCGGACGGCGGGGCGTAGATGGTCGGGGCGTAGGGACGGTCGTTGAGAAGGGTCTGCTCGATGTAGCCGTAGATGCCGAGCCGGGGACCCGAGGTGAGCGCGATGAGGTCGCCGCCCGCCTTCCAGCCGAGCGGTCCCCACGCGTTGATCGCGCCCGCGTAGATCGAGCCCAGCTCCGTCTTCGAGATCTGCTCGACGGGCGACGCCGGATTCACGATCACGGCGACGGCGTCCCACGCGACGGGAAACGCCTGGAGGCCGTCCCGCTTCACGGCGGCGTCAGCCTCCGGATCGGTCAGATCCCTGAGCAAGAGCGACATCGAAACCTCACCGTTCACCAGTTGCTCCATTCCTTCCGCCGACCCGTTGGCCATGAGCTGAATGGAGTCGGCGTCCGGATACCGGTCCTGAAAGGCCAGGATCTCGGCCCGCAAGAGCGGAGCCACGTATTCGGTTCCCGCCAGCTTGAGCGGTCCTGGATGGGCGCTGCGAGGGGGGGATGGCGACGAGCAAGAGGCCAGGGCGGCGGCGACGAGCGCCGCTCCAGTGATCCGGACGCCGCGCGTCCGGTGACGACTACGCACGGGGCCAGCCTACCGGCCCCTGCCAAGCCTGTCAATCGTCGGCCCTTCCCCGCCTTGCTTCGCGTTCAACCTACCCTGCATACCCCGGATGACGGCAGTTAATTCCCGTAACCAACGGTGCCGAGCCAGCGTCCAGCCAAGCGCAAAAACGCCACCCGGGCAGGGTGGCCGCGTACGCTAGCGTCGAAACGAGGAGGAAACGTAAGGGAGCGTGGACGAGGTGTCAACGGGAAACCACGGCCTCCGGCGCCCTCGCGGGTGTCAGCGAAGCAGGGTGATCTTCCTCGACGAGGCCCCCCGGACCGATTCCAGCCGGACCAGATAGACGCCGCTTCCCATCGACCGCCCCCCGCCGTCGGAGCCATCCCACACAGCGCGTCGCGCGGCCCCGGTTCCGTCGTCCCAGCCCTCGGCCAGCACGGCGACGCGCCGCCCGGCGAGGTCGTACAGGGTGAGCCGGTAGCGCCCCGCCACCCCAGCTCCGAGGGCGAACGGGATCTCGGTCCTCGGATTGAACGGGTTCGGCGCGTTCGATCCGAGCCGGTCCACGGTGGGCGGTGGAGCGGCGGCCACACCGCTCAGGACAGGATCGAATCGCACGCGTGGGCCCCACGGACCCCCCTGGCCCTCGGGGTCGATGCCCCTCACTTCGAACCAGGTCGGCGTGGAGGGGGCGGGATTGAGGTGCCAGTGGCCGGGCGCCCCGGGCACGGCGGTCACGGTCAGCCCCGACTCGAGCGCGGTTGGCCCGATGTCGTCCAGGTAGACGCCCTCCCCGAAGGTCACGCCGTCGGTGGCGTACCGGAAGCGCAGGCGGGCCTGCCCCGCGCTCGGGAGAAGGAACGAGGCTCGAAGGAACGCGCCGCCGCTCGATCCGGTGACGCCGTTCCCCTCGTTCGTTCCATTCGGGTCGAACGTGGTGGTGCGGTTGCCGTGGAGGGAGGTCCACGTGGCTCCGCCGTCATAGGACGCGTCCGCGTACCAGTAGTCGTAGTCGAGCTCGGTGTCCCAGTAGGCCATCACCACCAGGCTGTCCCCCGCCGCCACGTCGGGGGCGTACCACGAGGTCAGGCTGCTCTGGCGCATGTTCCCCGTTCCCGAGTAGAAGCTCCGCGCCCCGCTCTCGTGGCGCGCCGTGCTCCACGTGAACCCGGTCGAATCCCACCGAGCGACCCCCGATTCCGCGTCGTCCACGCCCTGTCCCAGCGAGGCGATCGTGAGGACCTCCTCCGAGACCACCGGGTTGATCGGATCGGGAGCGGGATAGTTCCAGTAGAGCTCGAGCTCGCCCGGAGGCGACGCGACGAACGTGGGCGCCCCCGCGCGCGCGGGAGGGATGATCCGGCGGGGCGCGTCCGCGTAGCGGAGGAGCGTGAGCACCGGTCCCCAGTTCTTCTCGCACGTCGGCTGGATGACGGCGTCCGATGGATCGAAGCCGCCTTGCGCCGCCGTGTTCATCTCGAACGTGAATCCGAAGACCCTCGGCCGCTGCGAAGCGTCACCGTAGAGCCAATCGTCGAGCGACCCGTTGGTGAGGTAGATCGCTCCGTTCTCCGGATTGCCCGCGCGATAGCCGTTCTGCACCGACACGGAGTCGCCGAAGGTCTCGAAGATGTGCTGGTCCGGCGTGTTCAGCAGAGCGTAGCCCCACGGATAGAGGAAGAGCTCGCCGTAGCTGTGGAACGACGCCGAAATGGTGAAGTCGTGCGCGTTGATGAAATCGCTGAGCGCGGCCGTCTCGGGCTCCGAGAGGGCTGCCGTGCCTCGGTACACCTCGGAGCCGGGCGTGGGGCTCGACCCGATGTTGTCCCATCCCCACCGGAACGAGTAGTTCCGGTTCAAGTCGATGCCGAACGATCCGTCGCTGTTGGGACGGCGGTTCTTGCGCCACCAGCTGTCCGACTGGCCGCTCGTGTGGCTCTGCAGATAGAAGTATCCGTCCGGATTCACGATGGGAACGATCCAGATGTCGCGCGCGTCCACGAGCGCCGTCAGCACGGGATCCACGCCGTAGCCGTCGAGGAGCCGGCGCATGACGTAGAGGGGGAGCTCGACGCTCATGAGCTCCCGGGCGTGGTGGCAGCCGAGGATCAGAGCCTCCGGCTCGCCCTGGCTCACTCCCGCCTGGTCGGAGATGCGGATGGCGACGAGCGGGCGCCCCTCCAGCGAGAACCCGATCGTGTCGAGGACCGCGATCGAGGGATGGGCCGCGGCGTACGACGCCATCTCCGCCATGGTCTCGGCGAGATTGTGATACGCGCCGAAGTTGGGACTGAGCGCGGCCGCGAGGTTGGAGGGTCCCGTGGCGAGTGGAGCCGGGTCGTATCCCAGCGCGCGCACCTGGTCGCGCTCGGCGGGGCTGAGAACGAAGTCGATCGTGTTCCCGGGACCGTGACCGGCGACGTCGAGCCCCAGCCGGAAGAGCGGCCGGGAATCCCTCACTCCGACGAGCGAGACGCGGTAGATGGCGCGATCCGGAGCGGCGCGGGAGGGCGCGGCGCCGAGCAGGAGCGGGACCCCGAGCGCGAGGATGGGGAGAAGGAATCGAGCGGAACGAGATGTCATGGGCGCGGTCGGCGCCCATCATTATATCACGTCGAGGCGGCTTCTGTCAGGGGCGGAGCCGGTTCAGGAGGCGCGGAAACGGGATCGCCTCCCTCAGGTGCTCGATGCCGCAGATCCAGGTGAGGCACCGCTCGATTCCCATGCCGAATCCGCTGTGCGGCACCGATCCGTAGCGCCTGAGATCGAGGTACCAGGAGAAGGCCTCCATGGGAAGCTGGTGCTCCTGGATGCGCGAGACCAGGGTGTCGTAGTCGTCCTCGCGCTGCCCGCCACCCACGATCTCTCCGTACCCTTCCGGAGCGAGGAGATCGCAGGAGAGCGACAGCCGGTCGTCGGAGGGGTCGCGCTTCATGTAGAACGCCTTGATCGCTGCCGGGAAGCGGTGCACGAAGAAGGGCCGGTCGTACCCTTCGGTCAGCACGGTCTCGTCGGTCCCTCCGAAATCGCCTCCCCACTCGAACGGGAGGCCCTTGTCCCTGAGCCGGGTGGCCGCCTCGTCGTACGACAGCCGCGGGAAGGGCGCCTTCACCCGCTCGAGCGCCGTCACGTCCCTCTCTAGGATCTTCAGCTCGGGACGGCGCTCCGCGAGCACGCGCGCGACGATGGCCTCGACGAAGCGCTCGATGAAGACCATGACGTCGTCGAGCGTCGCGTAGGCGATCTCGGGCTCCACCATCCAGAACTCGATCAGGTGGCGCCGCGTCTTCGACTTCTCCGCGCGGAACGTGGGTCCGAAGCAGTACGACTTGCCGAACGCGGCAGCCGTGGCCTCGTTGTAGAGCTGTCCGCTCTGCGTCAGGTACGCCTTCTCGTCGAAGTACTGCGTCTCGAAGAGGGTGGTGGTCCCCTCGCAGGCGTTCGGGGTGAAGATGGGCGCGTCCGCGTTGATGAATCCCTCGTCGTTCAGGAAGCGGCGGCAGGCATCGACGAGCGTATGGCGGATTCTGAGGATGGCGTGCTGTCGCTGCGACCGGATCCAGAGGTGGCGGTGATCGAGGAGGAACGGCGTACCGTGTTCCTTGGGGGTGATGGGGTAGTCCTGGCTGCCCGAGACGACCTCGAGATCCTTCAGGGTCAGCTCCACCCCGCTCGGAGCGCGCTTGTCCTCGCGCACGGAGCCCCGCACCCGGATGGCCGCCTCCTGGCCCACCGTGCCGCAGCGCGCAAACACGTCTTCGGGCAGGTCGGCCTTGGATGCGACGCACTGGACGACCCCGCTCCCGTCGCGCACCTGCAAGAACTCGAGCTTGCCCGAAGAGCGGCGGTTGTAGAGCCACCCCTCGATCGTCACGTCCTGGCCGACATGCTGGTTGAGGGACTCGATGCGGACGGTTTCGGACGGCATGCGCGGGCTCTCCGGTCTCGGGTTGGGGTCGGCGACGAACGGCGAAGGATACTCCGGGGACAATTTCCTTGACACCCCTTTCCTGGCGCGCCTAACGTGCGCGCGTGACGCGCCGAACGCATGGAGTGCGCTTCCGGACCGCGTGCGCGGGTCGTCGAGCCGATCCGCTCGGGCCTCCCGCGCTCCTTCGCGTGTCCCTCCTCCTCTTCGCGCTCGTCGCAGCTCATCCCGCTTTCGCCGCCACGGACGCCACCGCGCTCGCCACCGACCTCGCGGACAAGCACGACGCCGGCGTCACGCGCGCTCTGGCGCCGGCGCAGGCCTGCTACAGGGACGCGCTCGCGCAGGAGGCAGCCGGCAACACGACCGAGGCGCTCCGGCTCCTCGACGCCGAGTCGAGCTTCGATCCCGAATTCCCCGATGCCCACTTCTGCGCCGCGCGCATCCTGGCCTTTCGCGCCCCCGACCGCGCGGTCAACGAGCTGAGCGAGGCGTTCCGGATCCTGGCCAGGAGCTACCCGTGGCAGCGCCATCTCCTCGCGAACGCGGCGACCGGCCTCGTCTTCGTCTGGATCGTGGGACTTCTGCTCGCCGTCGTCGGCATCACCCTTCGCCACCTGCCCCACCTGTTCCACGTGACGCAGGAGCTCCTCGGCCGGCGCTCCACGGTCGCCGTGCGGGGAGCGGCCGCGGCGGTGACGCTCTCGCCCCTCCTCTGGGGATTGGGCGTCGTGTCGACCGCGGCGGTGTACGCCGGGCTCCTCTCGTTCCGGCTCAGCAAGCGCGAGCTCGTCCTCGTGCTCCTCTTCCTCCTGTCGACGATGGGTCTCGCGGCCGGCGTGGGCTTCGTGGCGCCGTGGGCCGGTGCCCCGACCTTGGAGGGGCCAAGCCTCCTCGTGGACCGCGCGATGAGCTCGGGCTATGACCCGGATCTCGCGGGCGCGCTGCTCGCGTGGGAGCGCACGGATCCCCAGGAGCCCCTCTATCCGTTCGCGCTCGGAACGGTCGCGCGCCGGACGGGCGACCTCGATCTCGCGGAGCGGCAGCTGACGCAGGCGGCGGTGCTCGCCCCGAGGTCGGCCTGGGTGCTCACCAACCTCGGGAACGTCTACTTCGCCCGCGAGGACTACGCCCGCGCCCGCCAGACGTACGAGGCGGCCGCCCAGGCCAATCCCTCGGCGGTCGAGCCGCACTACAACCTGGCTCAGGTCTACACGAAGCAGCTCATGTTCACGGAGGCGAGCCGGGAGCAGTCGACCGCCTCCGGATTGGCCTTCGACCGGGTGCGCGACTTCGCCAAGTGGAGCGCGCCGCAGCTCAACCGGACGGTCATGGATGCCGACCCGCCCGAGACTCAGCTCTGGCTCCTCGCCAAGGATCGCGCGGCCGAGCGCGGCACCTCGGCGCTCGGCGGGAATCCGTTCCTGATCGCGGTGACGCGTCTCTCGCCGCCTGCTCCGTTCGGGCTCGTCTTCGTGCCAGGGCTCTTCCTCATCTTCACGCTGGCGGGACAGGTCCTCGGCCGGTCGCTCGCGACGCTCCACTGCAGCAACTGCCAGAAGATCATCTGCCGCCGCTGCGTGAAGCGGATGCAGCAGCGCGCGTTCTGCGACACCTGCTTCCGCTCGGTGAAGGACCTCAAGTCGACGGAGTTCACGCGGCTCCTGCTCACGCGCCAGGGCCGGAGCGCCGCGCGCCGACGGACGTTCGGCCAGGCGATCCTCACGTTCGTCCTGCCGGGAGGCGGCCAGATCCTCCGCGGCGCGAGCCTCTCCGGGTTCGTCGCGATTCTCGTCATGACCGCCGCGGCGACCCTCGTCCTGTCGAACGGCGCCCTCGTGCCCTCGCTGGACGTGCTGCCCTTCGGGGGTCCCGGGCTGACGAAGCGCATTCCGCTCATCCTGCTCTTCCTCGTCACGTACGCCGCCACCGTGGCGCGCTACTTCGCCACGACGACGACGCGGGTTCCGGAGTTCGTCGCGTTCCCCGAACGGGACGCCCGGACCCCGCGCCGTCGCGACCGAGAACTCCGGAGATCCTGACATGGCCCTGCAAGGCAACCTGGACGACTTCAGCCTTCCCGAGATCCTTCAGCTCATCGCGGTCCAGCAGAAGTCGGGCGTCCTCAAGCTCACGGCGGGCGACGACGTCGCGGTCGTTTTCTTCGAGGGGGGCAAGATCGTCTCGACGCGGGACCGCCGGCGGAACGCCAAGGATCCGCTCAAGCCCTTCCTCGTCAAGACCGGCCGGCTCACCGATGCGCAGCTCAAGCAGATCGAGACCATCGAGGCGGAGAGCCGTCGCGAGCTGACCGACATCCTCCTGAGCGGAAACTACCTCTCCAGCGAGGAGCTCACCCACGTCCTGGAGCAGCAGATTCAGGACACGCTCCATCAGCTCCTGACCTGGAAGTCGGGCTCCTATCACTTCTCGGGGGACGCGCGCACGGTGCCGAAGTTCGCCGTCAACGTGCGCCTCAACACCGAGGGGCTCCTGATGGAGAGCATGCGGCGGATCGACGAATCCTCGCGCTACAAGGAGACCTTCACCTCGCTCGCGATGGTGCTCCGGCCGAAGCCCCTGGCCACGCCCCCGAAGGAAATGACGCCGCAAGAGCAGCGCGTGCTGCCGCTCGTCGACGGGCTCCGTCCCCTTCGGGAGGTGCTCTCGCAGTCGAAGATCGTCGAGTTCGAGGCGCTCGAAGCGCTCCACCGTCTCCTCGAGCTGGGCGTGGTGGAGGTGTCCCTGACCGCCGCCCCGGCGAAGGTGACGCCGATCGCGCCCGACATCACGACGACTCCCGCGCAGCCACCATCGAACGCGCTCGTAGCGATCGCGATCGCCCTGGTGACCGTGGTCCTCTCCGCGGCGCTCGGCATCCTTGTCTCCCCCAGCCTGCTCCGCCGAGCGGATCTCGTGGCGACCGGCACCGGGAGGACGGTGTCCCCGGAGATCGCGCACGTCGACGAAGCGTCCCGCGTCACGGTCGCTCTCGAGACCTACCGGCGCGTGCGCGGCTCGTATCCGCGCGACCTGGGCGTGCTCGCTCAGGAAGGCTTCATTCCTGCGTCGCTGGCGCGGTCGGCGGGGGAGCTGTATCGGTACGAGGGGCGCGGCTCGACCTACTCACGCGTCTTGCGCTGAGCGGTTTGGCCGACCGCGCTAGCCGGTCGCTTCGCTCCCGGGTACGGGATCCCGCAAACTGCGACATTCGATCTCGCGTTCGACGGGACGCCTCCGTCGTGACGGATTCCTGGTAGGGCTCGGGGGCGAGGTAGGGTCCAGGACCGTCCAGTGGAGC
>DASUFL010000022.1:0-16380 GCA_036274595.1 Candidatus Eiseniibacteriota bacterium
CACATCACGTTGTCCGCGTCCCGTCCGAGGCCGCGCTCCGGCCGCAGCGCGCCGCACCGACCGCGAATCGCCCGCCCTCGAACCCGCACGTCCGCCGTCCGCGCCACGAATCCGCCGTCCATTCGCCGCCGGGCCGCTACAGGAACCATAGGGCTAGCTGCCGGCGGTTGCGATTGCGGTCCGCGAGGGAGTCGCGGCGACGCTTCGGGTGCGGGATGATCCGGTCGATCGCGGGGTGACTGTAGGACCAGCCGTATCCCAGGCGGTGTCGCATGGCGTACAGCGCGCGCCAGAATCTCGGTCGATCCCACACGGCCTCGGGCAGGAAGAACCAGTCACCCGGCTCGAGCTCCAACTCGGCCTTGGTCCTTGCGATGCCCTCCCACTCCTCGACGACACGGTCCGCGTCGCCGAGCGCGCCGTGCGCTCGGGCGCGCAGCTTGCGCAGGAACACGTCGCGCTTCCCTTGAAGCAGCCGGAGCGCGTCCCGGGGTCGATTGCTGGCGAGGAGCTCGCAGGCGTCCCAGCTCGGCGCAGGGTGTGGGCCGATCCGGCCGTTCACGCAGTAGGGTTCTCCGCGCTCCCGAATCTCCTCGGAGAGCCAGTCGATCCCGTCGTCAGCCGGCTGCACGGATCGCGCCTTGCCAAGCGCACGGCCGGCCGCATCGTACTCGCCCACATCGGCGAGCGTGTTCGCGAGCTCTTGCCACGACCACGCGTCTCGAGGATCGCGCCGAGTCGCAGCGCGATACGCCCGTGCTGCCGCTCGTGGCGCCGTCATCGTCCAGTCGCTTACATCGCCCTTGAATGCGTAGCCGGCAGCCACCAGCCTGCGATCTGCCCGGCTGGCTCCGCGCTGGTCAAGCGTCCGGAGTGCGTCCTTCAGCGGCCCGAAGAAGAACCGAGCGTCCTTCGCGGTCCACCAAACGGAGCCGCCCCGGCGCACATCGCGAAGCAGGCGTCGTGCCTCGCCTCGGGTCATGCAAACCAGTGTCGCCTATGCTCCACCGCGCATCCGAGGAACTTCAGGAGGAGGGGCACCGCGACCATACTACTGCGGCCGTGCGGCATTCCGCCGCGCTAGAATCGCGCTGTGCCCGCGCGCCGAGCTCTGCGCCCTGTGGTCGTGGTTGCGGTGGCCGCTGTCGCGATCCTGGCGTACTGGGGAGTGAGCCGCGTGGGCGCGCCGAGAGCGGGGCCGCACCAGGGCGGCGTCACTGGTGGCGCGGTGGCCGAGTCGCCCGGACCCCCTTCCGAGGCGGAGCCGGTTGTGGAGGAAGGTCGGACCAGCGTGGCGTTGGCCGTGTCGCGGCGCGGCCATCTTGCCCTCCTCGAGATCCTCCCTGGGGACCCTGAGGACGGTACTGCATGCGCCGTGTGCATCAGCCCGGATGGGACCACGCTGGTGTCCGGGTACGAGTACGGCTCCCTCAGTATCTGGGACGTACGTTCCGGTGCATCTAGGCTCGTGCGGACGTTCGAGGCGCACCGCGGCCGTGTCGTGACCGTGGCGTGGAGTTTAGACGGTCACCGTGTCGCGTCGGCCGATGGGGCCGACACCGCGCTCTGGGACCCATGGACAGGTCGCGAAACGCTAAGGATCAGGCGGAACCTACGGACGAGCCGCTTCGACCTGGCATTCAGCCCGGACGGGTCCCGCCTCTACACCACCGGCGGCGCCTCCGGAGTCGATGTGTGGGACTTGGTCTCCGGAGAGCAGACGCGCATGTTGGTGGGCGACAGGCCCCCGATCGTCATTGGACCGAAGGCTCCGATCGGTCTGGGCTTCCGCGCCGAACATATTGCCGTGGCACCAGACGGTTCGTGGGTCGCGGGAGCGGTCTACCACGATCCCCTGCAGATTATCGACGCGCAATCAGGGCTACTCATCAAGCGCCTGACCGGCTTGGACCATCCGGCGACGTGTGTCGCGGTCTCCAACGAGAGCCTCCTGGCGATCTCGGAAGGGACGCTGCACGTATGGAACACGGGCACATGGGAAGAAGTTTCCTCCATCAAGGGCCCGAGCGGTCAAGTCGCGGCAACCGAAGACGGCGCGTCAGTGATCTGCACGATCCCGGAGGCGAGTACCCTGACCATCTGGAGTCTGCTGGACGGGACCCTCGTCGACGAGATCGACGTCGGAAGCAAACCCCTGGCGTTGGCCGTTCGCGGTCGCGCGATCTGGGTCGGATGCGAGGACGGCACCATCAAGCGATACGAGCATCGTCCCTGAGAGCCCCGCGCATCCGAGGAACTTCAGGAGGAGGGGTATGGGTCACAAGACGTGGAGGTCATCAAGCTCCACGAGGTACCTGGTCCCCTGCTGGCGAATCGTGAGATCCAAGGTGAGGTCGGATCGGCCCTCTTCCCGCGTGTGGAGGGGCACCCGGACCGACCAGGCGAGCGCGCTTGTCCCCTCGATTGTGACGTAGTCGATGACCGCGTGCGATGGGAGCGGCAGCAGTGTACGCCCATACCCGGCGACCGCGTCCGAGAGATCGGTGGCGTTCAGCCTTCCGGCGGGCGACAGCCCCGCGATCGCCTCGTACTCGGCAGCGGCGAGGAGGGAAACAACGCGCCGAACGGCATCATCGCGCTGGTGCTGGTCGTTCTTCGGCTGCGTCATCGGCTTTGGAAATTGTAGGAGCCGCGGTCACCTCACCAGCGGCACGAGCTGTCCGAATGTCTCTGCGTCAGCGGCGGTGCGGGGCTTACAATCCGGTCCTTCGACCCTCGAAAGACGAGCTGGAGCCCGCCCTCCAAATTCCCCATCGACACCAACCACATCAACGTGCTCGCCGGCATCCACCTCGGCCTCCGTGGGCTCTTCCTGGGGCACCGAGAGATGCCAAACCCACGCCCTCGCTCCGGTGGCACCATCGAAGAACACCAGCTCGGGCCTGTCTACGTCCGGAACTTGCTCGCCAGCTCCGATCGAGATCAATGGTGCCCGGACAGCCACATCGAACACCCGTGGTCTTCCTTGCCCTGCAAGGGCGGCAGTCCCCTCTCCCTTGTCCAGTCGAATCAACACGCCGCCGCCATCGGTGCTGCCCCACCACATCCCGTCGAAGTAGCCCACGGGCCCAAGTCGCAGGCATCGCCTCTCGCTCTTGCCGACCGCCGGTTCGTGGCTGGCTTCGTCGCCTTCACGATGCGCCCAGTACACGGCACTCGCACCAACGACGATCGTCCCGATTACGGCAAGGCTGGCGCTCCACCGCACGTTCACGCCAGCGAGGATATCGCCCGCGGCCGAGAGGGGCTCCTCGACAGACCGTGGTTCCCAAAAGAAGCGCATCAGCTAGCGCATCAGGGCGTCCCGAGCAGTCTCGGCGCGAACGTCCCCGCTCGCCCTAAGTCCGCGCCGCTGGTAGACTTGTGCACACGCGGGGCCGTAGCTCAATGGATAGAGCAGCGGACTCATAATGCGTCGCTACCCCCTTGTCCCGCAAGGACTTACGACGACGACTTGTCCATATGGTCCATACCGTCCATGGAGTCCAGAAGAAGCGCAGCGCTAGCGCATCAGCTGCAGGGCGCCCCTCGGGGTAGGATGCGACCGGTGGACTACAGCAAGATCATCGTCATCGAGCCCGGCAAGCGGAGCGGGAAGCCCTGCATCCGCGGCCTGCGGATCACGGTCTCGGACGTGCTCGACTACCTCGCGTCCGGGATGACCGAGGAGGAGATCCTCGCGGACTTCCCCGAGCTGACGTCCGAGGACATCCGCGCCTGCCTCGCGTTCGCCGCAGATCGTGAGCGGCGGATGACGAACCTGCCCACGTGAAGCTGCTCTTCGACGAGAACCTGTCGAGGAGGCTGGTCAAGGCCCTGTCCGGTGTGTACCCCGGGTCCGCGCACGTCGCCGACCGTGGCCTTGAGCGCGCGGACGACAAGGTCGTGTGGGAGCACGCGAAGGAGAACGGCTTCGTCATCGTGACCAAGGACATGGATTTCCACCAGCGCGCGTTCCTGCACGGCCCGCCGCCGAAGGTCGTCTGGATCCGCCTCGGGAACTGCACGACGAAGAAGGTCGAGACGCTGCTCCGGATGCGCGCCGCGGACATCAAGGCGTTCGGCGACGAGAGGGGCTCGGCACTGCTCGCGCTGCCCTGACGCCGCGCCCCGCGGCACCCGCGTTCCGAGCAGGGATACCCTTCCCGGATGATCCGCGCCCTGCTCCTCATCGCCCGCGAGATCGCCCTCGCCCATGACCAATGGCTCGCGAACCTCGGGCGCCGCCGGCCGCTCGCGGCGGAGAACGCCGCGCTCCGCGAGATCGTCGAGCGGCAGCGAGCGCAGATCGATCTCCTGCGTGCGAGGCTCCTCGGACACGGCGCGCCGAGCCACGTCGTCACGGACCACGGTCGGCAGTTCACCTCCGCCGCGTTCAAGTGCGCGCTCGCTCGCCGCCGCATCCGGCACCGCTTCGGCGCCGTCGCCAAGCGCGGATCCCGGTCCCTCGCCCGGATCGATCGCTTCTGGCGCTCGATGAAGGACGAGTACGCGCGCGGGCTCTTCCTCTACCGCCCGCTCCGAGCGATCGAGCGAGACATGGTCTGGTACGTCTCGTGGTTCAACGAGGAGAGACCGCACGGCGGCCTGGACCTCCGCACGCCCGACGACGTTCATCACGAGCGCCGTCGCCGACGACCGCGCAACGTGACGCGCGGCGTGCTCGCCGTGCGGTTCGTGGCCGGCGACCACCGCCTCCCGATCCTCCGGCTGCGCCGCGCGGCGTAGCTCCCGCTCCCTGACAACCACGACGTCCGCGTCCCCGCCGGGGCCGCGCTCCGTCCCCAGCTCCCGGCCATCGCGCGGAACCGACCCTCTCCGGACCGCGCGTTCCGGCGTCCGCGGCCCGGAACCCGCCCTCCATTCGGCGCCGGGCCGCTACACCCGGTCAAGGTGCGGAACCGCCGTCTCCGAACCGCGCCCGCCGCCTTCCGCGGCCACGAATCCGGCGTCCATCGTGCGCTGGGCCGCCACACCCTCTCCGCGCCCGACCGCAGGCTCACGCCGCGCGCGTGGATGGCCGCGCGCCCCACGGCGCCCGCCCCCGAGCCGCGGTAGCGCCGGCTCGCCACCACCGCCAGCTCGTCACCAGGGGCCGGTGTACCGGGGACGGCCGGACGCTTACGCTTCACTACCTCGCCGCCTTCTCCAGGGCACCGCCGACCACTTCCGCAGTCGCGCCTTCAGGGTACTTCGAGGCCAGTACCTTGAGATCATCCAATCTCACAACATCGCTCAACAAGTCGATCCAGTATCTATCGCACGGCCCAAAGGACCCCGACAGGGTGACAACTTCCCGCCCCTCGCGGAACGCGCTCAGAATCGCCTCCCCATCGCCGCTCGCAATGCCCTTTGCGAGCGCGATTCGACGGCTCCATTCCTCGCGCGCACTCCCGTCGGCAGCATCCCGCGCCATCTCAAGTAGCGGAAGAGACGTGCTCTCGCCGATTCTCGCAAGTGCCTCTCCTGCGACAGAAGCGAGCCCGCCTTCCTCGACGTGCCCGTCGACAATGCCATCCTTCAGAATACTTGAGAGACCATCCACTCCGACCCGCGCCCGCAGCAGCCCCAGTGCCCTTGCTGCACCGAAGCGCACATCATGGCGCGAGACGTAAGTCTCCTTGTCGATCGCGTCGTCTTCTCGCAATGAGACCGGCACGGTGTCGCGCGGTCGCTCCAACATCGCCACAAGCTGCGGAATCGCGCTGCCGTATCCACTTCGCCCAATCGCCTCCGCAGCCTCCTTTCGTACACGAACATCATCACCCTCGTCTGTGAAAATGCCTAACAGGACGCGTCCAACCATTACCTGGCCTATCGCGAGATCCCCCAAGGACCGAATGGCCGCCAGGCGCCCGACGAAGTCCCCCTCACCTCTGAGGTCCTTGTTCTTCGCAAGCTCCACGAGTCGAGCGGTGACTCTGAGCCGACGGGCCGCAATGGCGCGGATGCCCGCGGATGCATCTGCAAGCGCCTCACGATAGAGCCTTGTGTCTTGCGGATCGACCCACTCGTACTCTTCAAGCGCTGCTCGCCGAGACCGATAGGTGCCTCCGGAACGGTAGTCGGTGGCGATGCCGTCTTTGTAGGCGCTCGTGAATCGACTCCTAAGGACTAGTCGAGCCCACGCCCGCAGGCCTGCATCATCCCCTTTGGCGATCAGCATCATCCGCTCCACCCCTGCCTTGCCCTTCCGTGCCGCCGCCATGGTTTCGATCTGGACGACTGCTCGCTCCGCCGCCGGCGACACCGGTTTCACGGCCAAGAGCGCGCCCACATCCTGTGGCGTCCCCATCCACCCGAGGAAAGCCGCCCGTAGATCCCGCCGCCAACCGTCAACCGATGGCAACTCGGCCCGCAAGCGACGGAGGAGTGTGTCCGAGGAGCGGTCGGTCGCGTCGAGCGACAGCGCGTCGGTCGTTATGGCAAGTAGCCGGTCGCAAAGAAACGCGCGCGCCTTCTCGTCGATTACAGAACCGATGAGGCCATTATCCCATGCCTCCGGCGTCAAGTCTCCCCGCCCACCCCAGATATCGCCGAGCCGAATGCAGACGCTCCCGACACGCGGGGTCGTAGATGCCGGTGGTTCATCTGGACGCGCAGCAGGCCGTCGCTGTAGCTGCGCGCTAGCTACGAGCCGAACCGACCGTAGGAACACATCGTAGTCGTCAAACGACATGGTCGCGGTTCGGATAGAAACGCCGTCAGCGCTCCAAGCTGGTCCACCCGGCGGGATCGTGTGCAACATCACATACATCACATCGACCGCGGCCTCGGTTGGAACAAATACTACATAGCCGTACGTCAACCTGTAGCTCTCGTCCCACACATACTCGCAAGTCACAGGCCCGCGCGAAACTGTGTGTGGCGCTTCCAACATGACATCCCAGCCAGCTCTGCTGGCATCTGATCGTACGCCGTCGACGAGCATCTGCACGCTCCGTTCGGCCTCTCCTGCAATCGCACCCACTCCGGGCAGGAGAACGCCGAGCGCGGTCACACGAAGCACGGCATGCATCCTAATCACCCACATGAATGTCGGGACTCGGGTAACTCACCGTTACGGTCAATCGCCGCGGTAACGTGGCCGTGGCCCTGCACTTGCAGTGCCAAGTTGTGCGCCAACCAGACTGGCAGGTAATGTTGCCATCGCCGTTTATGGCCGTGATTGCCTCGAACCACGATTCCTGCGAACAGGACGTGGACTTCGAGACATAGACGTGATTGCGATTGATGGACGGCGTTGCCCATGCTTGGGGGGGCTCATTCCACGGTTTGTTGCCCAGTCGCTCTTGGCGTTTCCGAGTGGCGGTCCAGTGTCTGATGACCGCCTTGTTCTCTCGCCAGCTCTGGTGGGCGCCGGAGGTGAACCATATGTCGGGGTAATGGGCATAGGCGGGCATCTTGCGCTGATCGTCCTTGGCGTACTCCGGCGCCGTCACGGCATCCAGGGCGGAAGCGATCGCACTCGATATGGCGCCTTCAACCTCGCTGTCGGCATCAGCTTCGGCCTCTTTCCTCGCCTTGTCCTCGTTCTCGTCGTAGCCATGTCCGGTGACGGTGACGGTGCTTCCGGCGCCGTTCTGGCCGTACGCATCGCCCATGCTCGTCGCGTGGACGAGTTCATGATCGGTGATCAGGTCGTTATAGTAGTCGTCCTCGAACGACCAGACATCATCCCAACTCCAGTTCGCGTTTGTTGCCACCTCGATGGGGTCCATCACTACAAATAGGTGCGGATGGTCGGCCAAGGACGGCAGAGTCCCGCGGTAACGGATGGGCCAGAGCCCGAGTGGATCTATGGAGGCGGTTGGCTGGTCCCGCGCATAGGTGTAGGGAGTCGGCCCGGCTACCATGCCGTATGGATCCCGCTGCATGAACCTCCCCGTCGCAGGGTCGTAGTACCTCGCGCGGTAGTAGAGTAGCCCCGCCTCCTCGTCCAGGAACCTGCCCGTGAACGTCCAGTGGTTACCAAGGGGGTCCGAGGACTGGGGGACGCCAGCGCGCGTGATCGCGACCTTCCCGTAGGGATCGTAGCGGTAGGAGACGACCCCCGCCTGGTTCATGTCCGTGATCTCCATCACGGAGCCGAGCGCGTTCCGGTGGTAGAAGCTGCGCGTGATCTCGGTCGTGTTCCCGTCCGAGTCGTAGTCGAGCACGTCCGCCTGCTCAAGCATCTGAATGTCGTCGATCCCGTCGCTCCAGACGAGATTCTGCCGCCAGCCGTCGGTTCCATCAAACGTAGAAACGACCCGAAGCCCTGAGAGGACGAACCGTTCCAGCGTCCCGCTCGCGTTCTTCTCGACCCGGCGGCCGAGCGCGTCGTAGCGGTAGGACGCAATCACCGACCCGCTCGACTTCAGCTTCACCTGCACGATGTGGTTCTTGTAGTCGTAGAGGAAGAGGTACGTCCCGTTGTCGGTCAGGTTCCCGTTCGCGTCCGAGGACTGGCTCGTGCCGCCGACCGACGTGTACTCGTTCAAGCTGTTCGTCGAGTAGTTCGACGTCTGAGCCGACTGTCCGGAGGGCGTCGTCACGACCGATGTCCTGTTTCCGTCGTCGTTCATATTGTACTGGATCTTCGTGACGTAGGGGTTCCCGGAGGGGGAGGAGGGCGTCGTGGACCCCATCCATGCCACGGTGAGACGCCTCAGCTTGTCGTACTCGAAGGCGTCCCCCAGCGAGCCCGAAGACCCGTACCGCTCATACGTCCGGTCGTGGACCGCGTTGTGGCCGTAGTCGAGCCGGATGATCGTCGCCGGCGCGCTCGTCTCATGCCGGATCGACTCGATCTCCTGGCGGAAGCCGGTGTAGTAGTTCGTCCGGGTCGCCCCGTTCTGGAACGTCTCGGACTTCCTGCGGACCCCGATCCATGCGTAGGAGCCGATCGTGTTCGTGCCGTCCGAGATCGAGCTGAGGTGGTCGATGTCGTTCCAGGCGTACGCGAGCGAGAGCCCGGACCCGGAGGGGTACGCCTCGGTCGCCTTGTTGCCGTTCGCGTCGTACGTCTTCGTGACCGTCTTCGCGTAGGCGGTCATGCCGACGTAGCTCTGGGTCTCGGTGTAGGGGTAGGACCTGAGGCCGATCACGGCGTAGGCGAACTCCACGTTGTAGTCGTTGTCCTCGTTGGTGAGCATCCGGCCAGCGCCGTCGAACGTCCGCGTCTCCGACGTCGTGCCGAGGAAGCCCGACGCGAGGCTGATCGAGCGCGACGTATTCCGGTTGGCGGCGTCGAACGTGTCCGAAGTCACGTTCCCAGCGGGATCGGTCGTCTGCGTGACGTTGCCGTTGAGATCATGCTGGTAGCCGACCGTGGTCGAGTCCGGATAGGTCATCGTCGTCGCCCGGTCGAGCGCGTCGTACGCCCACGTGCTCTCGTTCGGCGCGTCGTCCTTGTGGGAGACCATCCGGTCGTTCTTGTCGAACCCCCACTGCGTGATCTGTGCCGTGTTGAAGTCGTTGATCGTGGCACCGAGCGTGAGCGCCCGCTCGACCTTTGTCATGCGGTTCAGGCAGTCGAACGTCCAGCGCGTCGGGTTGCCCATCGCGTTGATCTGGAAGACCAGGTTCGAACGGGAGTCGTAGAAGTTCTGGGTCGTGAGCTGGTTCGACGAGTTCGTTCGGTCGATCTCGACGTCCGTGAGCCGCCGGTTGATCACGTCGTAGGTGGCCCCGTAGGAGTGCGCGACGTTCGTGCCGCCGTCCTTCTCGGTGATCGTCCAGGCCGTCGGGTTGCCTGCCGCGTCGAGCGTGTAGGCGATCGAGTTGCCCATCGGGTCGGTCTTCGCCGTGAGCCGGCCCGCCCCGTCGTACGTGTAGTTCGTGTCCTTGCTGCGAGGGTTCGTGACCTTCTTCACCTGGCCCGTCTTGAGCCGCTCGAAGATCGTCACGGCGTCCGAGTAGGTCGAGCCGGGGTCCTTGAAGAGCGCGGACGTCTTCCAGTGCCTCCCGCGCTCGTCGAAGTAGTAGGTCTCACGCTGGAGTTCGACATCCGAGCTGTTCTTACTCGTCACCTTCGTCCGCTGCCCGTTCTTGTCGAGCTCGTACTCGGCGTAGTGGCCGAGCGGGTCGGTCTCCTTGATGAGCCGGTCGAAGAGATCGTACGCGGACAGCCAGTCGTTGTCGCGTCCGTCCTCGCGGACCGTGCGGTTCCCGTTGTCGTCGTAGGTGTACTCCTCCGTGGATTCTCCCGTCGCGCCCTCGCCCGTGACCAGGCTCGCGAGGAGGTCCCGGTTGTTGTAGGTCATCTTGGTCTTGTTGCCCTCGGGCTTCGTGATCCGGATCAGGTTCCGGTTGTTGTCGTACTCGAGCGTGGTCGTGCGCGTCGTCGATGCGTCGATCTCCTCGACGAGCGTCGCGAGGTCGTCGGTGTTCGTGTAGGTCCTGCTCGTCGTGATCCACTGGTTCCCGGAGACGACGTTCCCGTCCTTGTCGATGTTCTCGACGTCGGTCGACGTCAGGTTGCCGTTCCCGTCGTAGTGGTGCTGGACCCGGTAGGAGAGCGGCAACGGCGCAAGCGTCTGCGTGAGCCGGCGCAGGTTGTCCCACGTGTAGCTCGTCGTGCGGCTCAACGGATCGGTGACGCCCGAAACATTCCCAGCCGAGTCGTACGCGACGCCCCACTTGAGTGACAGCCCTGCGGCGTCTTCCTCGATCTCATCAATGAGGTCGCTGCTTGAGCCGGTCGCGTGGTACGTGACATCGGTGAAGTAGCCCTCCTCGTTCGTGTACCTAGTCACCTGACCCTTCGAGTTGTAGGTGATGGCGATCGAGGCGGTCTGGCTCGCCGGGTTCGTTACCGTCGGGAAGCTGATCGAGGTGAGGTTCCCGGCCGAGTCGCGGCCGTAGGTCGTCTGGTTCCCGAGCGGATCTGTGTAGGCTGTCATGAAGTTCGACGTGTAGCCCCACTGGTGGAGGATGTCGCTCGGGTCGTTCGTCGACGTGTCCTGCGTCCGGTGCCGCCTCGCGGTCAGGTTCCCGGCAGAATCGAAGGTCTCGTCGATCCGGTTCCCGCGCGGGAGGACCGTGTAGGACGGGAACACGCCCGAGTAGTTGAAGAGCGTGATGAACTGCTCCGCCGAGGCCTCGTAGAGGCACTTCTTCGTGACCTGGTTGCCGGTGTAGAAGGTGCGGTGCACGTTCCCGTTCCGGTCGGTGCGGTCGGTCCGCGTTGTCCCGAAGTACGTGTAGGAGACCGAGTTGCCGTCGATGCTGATCGAGGAGACCTTGCTCGTCGTCCCCACGTAGGAGATCGCCCAGACCGAGTTGCCACGGCCATCCGTGATCCCGGTGAGGCGGTTCAGGCTGTCCCAGGCCAGCGTGACCGTGATCCCGGACGTCTGGTCGGGGGTCGCCGGGGACGTGACCGTGGTGAGCCGGTCCGATGTGTCGTATCCGAAGGCCCACGCCCGCCCCGCCGGGTCCGTGATCTGCGTGATGTAGTTGTTGCCGTTGTGGACGATCGTGTAGCTCTGGCCCCGGTCGTCGGTGAGGCCGGTCATCTTGTAGGACGTGTACGTGAACGTGTCGGTGTTGCCGTTGCGGTCTACATAGGTCGCGGGCATTCCCGCGCCATCGAAGTTGATCTGGTTCCCCCACTTGTCCGTCAGCCGGTAGTTGCCCGAGACCGTCGTGAGCGTGTCGAAGACGTCCGAGGGGGCCGTGTACGCCGTGCCGCTCCACACGAAGGCATCCACGCGGCCCGTGGGGCGGCGGATGTCGACGCGGTGGCCGTTGGGCCCGTTGGGGACGGCCTGGTCCAGGACGACGTACTGCGCCGTCGTCTCCCAGCTCGGGAGCATCCCCGAGCCGAGCTGGCTCGCGCCGCCGATCATCGAGCGCCAGCGGATCGCGAAGACGTTGTCCTGGACGACGCCCGGCATCGTGAAGAGCACCTTGTCCCAGAAGAGCTCGCCGGTCCGAACGTCCACGGTCACGTCGCAGCACTTGCCGCCGCACTTCGCGGACTCGCAGGACATCGCGCGGGACGCGACGTCGCAGATCGCGCTCTCCTGGGACGGCGAATTCTGTGCCCAGAACGGGTTGACATAGGGCGCCGCGATCGCCTGCCTATAGAGCACGAAGCCCAGCACGAAGCCGCAGAGCAGCAAGCCGTAGATCGTGAGGCGGCCCTTCGGGGAGCGGATGAATCTCGACATCTCGGTTCTCCTTCGTCCGTGACCGCCGCCCAGCATGGACCGCGGCGATGGCCCGCGCTATCCGTCGGGGCGACCTAGGTCTTCCCGGCCTAGGTCTCGCGGACCTAGGTCTTCCGGACGGATAGCGGATCTCGAACCGTTCTGCTTTGCTGGAGGCATGACCGACTCCAAGCGCTTGTCCCCCAGCGGGTTGCGACCGGACGGCGCCGGCAACTCGTCCCGGCTCAACCGCGCGATCCTCCTCTGTAACGTGGGCGTCCTTCTCGTCAATTTCTTCCTCGCTTTCAAGACCACCGACGTCCAGATGGGGCTCATGAACAGCTACGGCACCGCCGGCGCGCGCGTGGTCCGCGGCAGGGAGCCGTCGGACGCCGCGATGCCCTACTCGCGCGTGCTGCAGACGCTCGACAACGTCGCGCCCGGACAGGACTCCCTCTTCACCTCCGACAGGCTCGAGGCGATCTACGACGCGATCCGGCGCTACCAGGCGGCGATCGCGAACGGCATCGAGGGCCTGCGCTACGCGGAAAGAGGGCAGGATCTCCGCGCGGCCTACGCCGACCTCGACAAGGACGCGCGCTCCGAGGTGGAGATCGCGCTCGGGCGGCGGTTCTCGGACGCCGCGCTCGTGCAGCGGCTCGCGACGGAGGTCATCCGCAGCTGCCGGTGAGTCACGCCTGTTGGTGTCTCTCCGGCTCGTCGGTGGGCCGTGCCGCCTTGCGAGGCTTCTTCCTGCCAACGACGTGCAGCGCCGCCTCCGCAGCTTGCCTCTTCCGCTCGCACTCCGCCCGATACGCGTCGACGATGAGGCGCACTTCGCCCGCGAGGTCCCCGCGGTTCCCGACGCCGAGCTTCACGAGCAGATGCTCGACGTACGTCTTGACCGTCGAGACATCGATCCTGAGCTCCTCGGCGATGTCGGCGTTGCCGAAGTGCCACGCGATGAAGCGCGCGACCTCCGCCTCCCGTTCGGTGATCTTCCGCGGCGCGAGCGCGCGGATGTAGTCGCGCACGTCGTCGTTCGGACGCCCCTTTTCGCGCAACGGCACCCCCTTCGCGTTGCATGCAGCGCCGCGACGCTGTCGTGCGTGGCGGTCTCGATCTCACCGCGTTCCCGTCCGACCATTCACCCGCCGGGAACACGCGGGTACCGTCATTGGCGGCAGAATAGCATATCTCCGCGTCGAGGCGTCAAGGGGCGAAGGATGCGCACGTTGACAATTGCTTGATCTTCCGCGCCTCCGGAGAGCGTCCGCTCGCTCACGCGGGTCGCGATCGTCTCCAAGGCTCAGCCTTCCGCGCGCCTCTCCAGCACCGTGGGCACGTCCGCCGGCTCCAGCGCAACGTCCCACGCCCACTTCCCGAAGCCGCCGTGCGCGTTCACCGCCGCGACCCACTCGTCGAGGAACCGCCGCTTCGCCTGCTCGCGCTCCGCGTCGCGGCCCTTCACCTCCAGCACTAAGTTCGTGCCGCCCACGAGCCGCACGAGGTAGTCCGGCCGGTACTTCGCGACGACCCCCTTCCAGAGGTAGAGGATCTCGAACCCGAGGTGGTCGTTCTTCGTCCACGCGAGGACGTGCGGGCTCCGGTCGAGCTCGTAGGCCGCCTGCGCCTCCCACCGGCTGTCGTACACGCAGAAGTTGATGTGCGACCGCTTCGTCCGCTCGCACGGCCGCCCCGTGTACCACGGCCGCATGTCCCCCGTGCTCCGGATCGGCCGCTCGGGGTCGAAGACCGGCTCCAGCCGCTCCGCGTTCTGGAACCGGAGCGCCTCCGCGACGTGCTGCACGATCCGCGTCATCGACAGCGTGAGCACGATCCGCCGCTTCAGGTCGTCGGTCCCGAACGAAGGCGGCACGATCGCGATCCGGTCCGACGCGAGGACCTCCTCCACGAGCCGGATCAGCTGCCCGAGGAGCCAGTCCTTGTTCCCCTTCCAGTCGGCCCCGCGCACCTGGTCGAAGAGGTCCGCGGCGGTCTCGAAGACGATCCGCTGCAGCCGACGTTCGCGCCCGAGCTTCTCCAGTTCGATCGTGCTGATCTTCGTCAGGTCCGGCTTGCCGGCGACCACCGGGGCGAGCTCCGCGATCTTCACGACCTGTGTCGCGTCAAGCGTGAGCGGCGGGAGCTTCGCGACGTCGAGCGCGAGCGTGGGCCGGAGGACGTGCTCGACGCGCAGGACGTTCGGCCACGTGATCTCGAACTCGCGCTTCGCCGGATCCGGCTCGACACGGGTCTTCGGAGGCGGAGGGGGCGGCGGGGGGCCGTCGCCCGTCTCCTGGTGCGGCAGGAACGTGAACGGGACGCCGAAGATGTTCACGTACTCGGGCTCGAAGAGGCCCGTCTCCTTGTCCACCTCGTAGGACGTGCGTCGGAGCCCGCGACCGACGACCTGCTCGCAGAGGAGCTGGCTCGTGAAGGCGCGGAGCCCCATGATGTGCGTGACCGTCTTCGCGTCCCAGCCCTCGGAGAGCATCCCGACCGAGATCACGTTCTGGATCGGGGCGCCCGGCCTCCCCGGCTGGCCGACGGTATCCACCATCTGCCGGAGCATCTCGGCCTGCTGGTCCTTGGTGAGCTTCGGCGCCGGACGCTCCCCCTCGTCGTCCGCGTCGTCCTCGCCCTCTTCCGCGGCGAGCGCGAGCGACTCCTCCCTGGCCTCGGCGGTGTCGAGCACCTTCGAGTCGATGTGGAGGGTCCTCGCGGGGTCCGCGAGCTCGTCGATCCGCACGTGCCCGCGGTCGAAGGCGTGCTTGATCCGCGCCGCGGCCTCCGTGCGGTTCGCCACGCTGATCATCACGGGCGGCACGTCGTGCCCCGCCTCCTGCCATCGCTTCAGCGTCTCCCGCCAGTCGAGCCCGAGCAGGTAGTAGCCGTTGATCACGAGGTCGGGGAGACGGGACTCGGCCGGCGCCTTCCGGTTGAGGTCGGTCTTCACCTCGGGGTCCGCGTAGATGTGGTAGAGCCGCGACTTGAGCTCCTTCGTCACGAGGCTGTCGTCCCGGACGACGACGCGCGGCGTCTTCACGAGCCCGGACTCGATCGCGTCGTTGAGCCCGAAGTCGGATACGATCCAATGGAAGAGCGCCTCCTCGGAGCTCTTCTTCCCCGAGGGGATGAAGGGCGTCGCCGAGAAGTCGAGGCAGCCGAGGATCCCGCGGGCGCGGTGGATTCGGTCGAGCCCGCCGATCCACTTGGTCGCCTCCTCGACTTCCGCCTTCCTGTACCCCTTCGCATCCGCGGGGACGCGCCAGGCGTGGTGCGCCTCGTCGTTGACGACGAGGAGGTTCCGGGCGGAGGCCATGTCCTCCAGCACGTCGCGGACGTAGGCTTCGTCGCTCTTCGCGCCGCGCTTGTCCACGCTCCGCCTCTTCCGGATCCGCTCGTCGCTCTCCCAGTCGAGCTTGTGCCAGTTCCGGACCTTCACCTTCCCCTGCCGCATCTTCTCCACGAGGCCCGAGGGGACGATGTTGAACTCGTCGTAGTAGGTCTCCGCCGATTCGAGCTCCAGCACCGAGAGGCGGTTCCTGACCGTGAGCCCCGGCGCGACGACGAGGACGTGCTTCGAGAAGCGCGGGTCCTGCGGGTACGTGACCTTGTTCAAGACGTGCCACGCGATCGCCATCGCCATGACGATCGTCTTGCCCGAGCCTGTCGCCATCTTGGCGCACACGCGCGGGAACGGCCCCCCGTCGCCCTCGACATCGATCCCCTGCCGCTCGGCCGGCGACGCCTCCGCGAGCCATATCAGCGTCTCGATCGCCTCCAGCTGGCAGAAGAAGAAGCGGCGGTCGCGGTGCTCCTGCGGGTCGCGCCAGTGCTCGAGGAGCCTTCTCGTGATGCCGGTGACGCCGGGGTAGCCCGCCTCGCGCCACGCCCTGATGCGCGGCCGGATCCGGTTCACGAGCGGCAGCTCCTTGAAGACGCCGGGGTCGTCGAACGCCTTCGAGCCCGGCGTCGCGATGATGTAGCCCGCGGGGCGGCGCGCGTCCTCCTTGAGCTCGAAGAGCCGCGTCTCGCGGTCGTAGCTCCAGTACTTCGTCGGCTCCTCGTAGGGGGAGTTGACGATCAAGCGGTCCGGCTTGAACTTGCGGACGACCATCTACCGGAGCTCCACGACCCGCAGGCTCTCGATGCCGCGGTCGTCCACGATCTTCACCGCCGCGCGCCTGTACTCGCCCGCCGCGAACGGCAGCGAGAC
>DASUFL010000023.1:0-17976 GCA_036274595.1 Candidatus Eiseniibacteriota bacterium
TGCACCGACATCGAAGCGCACATCCAGGCCAAGCGCGAGTGCCTCGAGTTCCACATCGGCCGGTGCACGGGGCCCTGCATCGCGGCGCAGTCGGCCGAGGACTATCGCGCGATGGTGGATCAGTTCTGCGACTTCCTCTCGGGCAAGCGGGAGGAAGTCGTGGCCCGCCTCCGCGCGCTCCAGGAAAACGCGGCGGAGCGGCGGGAATACGAGCGCGCGGCGCGGCTCCGCGACCAGATCAAGAAGCTCGAGCAGATCCTGGCCCGGCAGCGGATGGTCGACGTCGCGGGCCTGTCGGCCGATGTTCTCGGTCTCGCGCGCGAAGGCGAGCGCTGCTGCGTCGTGGTGCTCAAGGTGCGCGAGCGCCGCGTCGTCGCCAAGGACGTGCGATGGCTCCGCGGCACGAAGGGGAAGACCGAGGGGGAGCTGCTCCGTGCGTTCGTCACGCTCTACTACTCGCAGACCGAGTCGATTCCCGAGACGCTCGTGGTCGAGACCGATCCGGCCGAGTGCGAGCTCCTCGTGAGCTACCTCGAGCGCGGCGCGGGGAGCCCGGTGCGCGTGCGGCAGCCGCGGGACGGAACCGAGCGTGCGCTCCTCCGGACCGCGCATCGAAACGCCACCATGCTCGTGTCCCGGGCCCGCGAAGCCGCGGGGAAGGGACTCGAGGGCAACGCGGCCGACGAAGCGGTCGAGCTGCAGCGCGCTCTGGGGATCGACCGCCTTCCGCGGCGGATCCGCTGCTTCGACGTGTCGCAGCTCTTCGGCACGTACGTCGTCGCGTCGATGGTGACGTTCGTCGACGGGCGCCCCTTCAAGAACGAGTACCGCCACTATCGAATCCGGACCGTCGAAGGGCAGGATGACTTCGCCTCGATCGCCGAAGCGGTGCGCCGCCACGCCTGGCGTGTGACGCAAGGCGATATGGAGGCGGCGGACCTCGTGCTCATCGACGGAGGGATCGGGCAGCTCCAGGCGGCGCTGGCCGCCGTCCAGGGGACGCCGCTCGAAGCCGTGCCGTTCGCCGGGCTCGCGAAGCGGCTCGAGGAGATCGTGCGGCCGGGCGGCGCGCCGGTCCTTAGGCTCTCCAGGCGCTCGCCCGCGCTCAAGCTGCTCATGCGGGTGCGCGATGAGGCGCATCGGTTCGCGATCATCTACCATCGCACGCTCCGCGGGCGGGCGGTCCGGAGCACGGAGCTCGAGAAGGTGCCTGGGCTCGGTCCCAAGCGGCAGGCGCTCCTCCTCCGGCGCTTTGGCTCCGTGGAGCGCCTCAAGCAGCAGCCGGTGGACGCCATCGCGGCGGTGCCGGGCATCGGCGAGCGGATGGCGGCCAGGATTCTCGAGGTCGTTGGAAGCGCGGGAGGACCACAGTGAGCAGCTCGACCCAGCATGCGCGAAGCGCTTCTCCGCGGAGCGCCACGAAACGAACGACGACGCCCGCCGCTCGCCGCAAACCGGAGCGCGAGCCGGTGGCCGCCGCCAGCGTCAAGACCCCGCTCGGCAAGATCTGGATCCTCGCCACCGAATCGGGTCTGCGCGAGATCCGTCTCGCCGACGAAGGCCGCCCCACGCGCCCCGAGATGGATGCGCGCGGGTGGAAGCTGGTCCGGAAGAAGAAGTGGACCGACCCCGTTCGCCGGATCCTCGAGCGCTATCTCCAGGGCCGCGAGCAGCGCCTCGAGATCGAGCTCGATCTCGCCATCGGGACCCCGTTCCAGCGCCGCGTTTGGGATGCCGCGCGCCGCATCCCGTACGGCGCGGTCGTCTCCTACGCCGAGCTCGCGTCGATGGCCGGAGGATCGGGCGCGCAGCGCGCCGTCGGGAACGCGCTCGGCGCGAATCCCGTGCCGATCGTCGTGCCATGCCACCGGATCATCCATGCCGATCAGTCCATCGGCGGATTCTCGTCGGGGCTTCGCTGGAAGCGGCACCTGCTCACCATCGAGCGAGGTCAGCTCGAGCTTGCGTGGACGAAGCCGCGGCGGTCGCTCTTCGGCCGATGACGCGCCCCGCGAAGAGCGCGTCCCAGCCCGCGAAGACCCCGCTCGGGGCCGACCTCGAGCGCTTCCGCGAACACCTGGCGCTCGAGCGCCGCATGAGCGAGCACACCGTGCGCGCCTACGTCCGGGACCTGGAGCAGTACGGGCGCTTCCTCGCCGGGCGCCGGATCCGGACCGCGGGCTCGGCCAGCCCGCGGGACATCGAGGAGTACATGCGGGGGGCGAAGTGGGCCGCGTCCACGGTGGCGCGCAAGCTGGCCGCCCTTCGCGCTTTTCACGAGTTCTTGCGCCGGCGCGGCGTGGCGGGAGACAATCCCGCGCTTCAGGTCCGCCCGCCGCGTCGCTCGCGGCCCTTGCCGGACGTGCTCTCCGTGCCCCAGGTGGAGGCGCTCCTCAAGGCGCCTCGGGGGGAGGAGCCGGCCCAGATCCGGGACCGGGCGATGCTGGAGGTGGCGTACGCGACCGGGCTCCGCGTGACGGAGCTCGTGAAGCTCCGGATCGAGGAGATCGACGGCGAGGAGCAGCTCGTCCGCTGCATGGGGAAGCGCTCGCGCGAGCGGATCGTGCCGTACGGGAATCAGGCGAAGCGGGCTCTCGAGGAGTACCTCGACCGCGCGCGTCCGGGACTCGTGCGGGACCGGAGCGAGCGCGCGGTCTTCCTGACGCGCTTCGGACGGTCGTTCAGCCGGATGGGTTTCTGGAAGCTTCTCAAGGGTTACGCCAAGGCGGCGGGGATCGAGCAGCCGGTCTCCCCGCACACGCTCCGCCACTCGTGCGCGACGCACCTGCTCGAGGGGGGCTGCGATCTTCGCGTGGTGCAGGAGATCCTGGGGCACCGTTCCATCGAGACGACGCAGATCTATACGCATCTCGATCGCGGCTATCTGCGCGAGGTGCATACGCGATTTCATCCCCGGGCCTGAGGGCCCCAAGCCGGAACGTGGAGGACTGGATGACGAGGATTGGGGCTCGATCCGGGCGAGGCGGCTGGGCGCTCGGACTCGCGATGTTTGCCGTGCTGTCCATCATGGCGCTCGGCAACGCGCGCGCCCAAGAGTCCGACTCGAACGGGCTCGATCCCGATGCGCAGATCGCGCTCGGCCCCATCCGCTACGCATCGGCCGTCTCGCTCGGCATGCGCCAGCCGCCCCCGGCGGAGCGGCCGCGGGCGCCGCTCCTGCGCCGTCAGCGCCCGAACACGATCTCGATCGGCATCCAGGGGGACTACGGGATCGTCCGCGGCAACTCGCGCCTCGCGGACGGGTTCGACGACGGTCCGGGCTATTCGTTCCGATTCCGCTACATGCTGGCCCCGTCGTTCGCCCTGGGCTTCTCGTTCGAGAGCCAGCGCTTCTACGACAAGGGGGGTATCCCCTCGACCGAGATCGGGGCGGGGGATAGCACGGTCGTCATGACGACCGTGGGCATGGAGGGCGTGTTCTACATCCACCGCGAGCGCGAGGTGAATCCCTACTTCGTGACCGGGTTCGGGTACGCGAGCCCGGACGTCGTCGATGAGGTGCGCGGCAGCGCCCGCGTGAACGAAGGCATGTACCTCGTGCTCGGGAGCGGCCTCGAGCGATTCATCCGCCCCCGCTTCTCGCTCGACTTCACGCTCCGCGGCTACGGGCTCATCAGCAATTCCGAATTCACAGGCATCGCCACGCTCAGTGCGGGCATCCATCTCTATCCTGGAGACTAGTCCGCATGCGGGTGACGTTCTGGGGCGCGGCCCGAACCGTCACGGGCTCCAAGCATCTCCTGACCGGTAGCAGCGGGAGCGTCCTCCTGGACTGCGGCCTCTTCCAGGGACGCCGCGCCGAATCCGAAGCGAGGAATCGCGCGCTTCCGTTCAACGGCGACGCCCTCGACGCGGTGGTGCTCTCCCATGCGCACATCGACCACTCCGGTGCGCTTCCGGTGCTCTGCCGGAGCGGATTCGAGGGGACGATCCACGCGACGCGCACGACCGTCGATCTCTGCCGTCCGATGCTCCTCGATGCCGCCCACATCCAGGAGAAGGACGCCGAGTTCTTGAACAAGCGACGGAACCACAACCGCAAGGGTGATCCCGTGCGGCCGCTCTACACCGCCGCGGACGCGGAGTGCGCGCTCGATCACATGGTCGGACAGGAGTACGAGACCCCGTTCGAGCCGATCCCGGGCGTGTCCGTCATGTTCCACGAGGCGGGACACATCGCGGGTGCCGCATCCGTGTCGGTGCGCTGGAAGGAGAACGGGCGCGAGGGTTCGCTCGTCTTCTCCGGGGACCAGGGCCGGCCGAACCGCCCGATCCTCAAGGATCCGGCGCCGCTCCCGAAGGCCGACTACCTCATCATCGAGGGGACGTACGGCGGGAAGCACCACCCCGACGAGCAGACGCTCTGGTCCTCGCTCGAGGCCGTGCTCAAGGACGCGATCGC
Source organism: Candidatus Eiseniibacteriota bacterium (assembly GCA_036274595.1). Lineage (GTDB taxonomy): Bacteria > Eisenbacteria > RBG-16-71-46 > SZUA-252 > SZUA-252 > WS-9. Next base: position 4,424 of record DASUFL010000023.1, read on the forward strand.
GCGCGGCGGGAGAATCGTGATCCCGGCGTTCGCGGTCGGACGGACGCAGGAGGTCGTCTACGCGCTCGACCATCTGTTCCGCTCGGGGCGGGTGCCCGAGATGCCGATCTACATCGACACGCCGCTCGGGATCGAGGCGCAGTCGATCATCCGGAGCCACCCCGAAGTCTTCGACGACGAGACCGCGGCCGCGCTCAGAGCGGGTGGGGATCCCTTCGGCATGCGGCGCGCCACGCTGATCCGGGACGCGGAGGACTCGAAGAAGCTGAACGACAAGCCGGGCACGTTCATCACGGTCTCGGCCTCGGGCATGTGCGAAGCGGGACGGATCCTGCACCACTTGAAGCACACCGTCGGCGATGCCAAGCACACGATCGTGATCATCGGCTACCAGGCCGAAGGGACGCTGGGGAAGCGCCTCGTCGACCACGTCCCGGAAGTGAAGATCTTCGGCGAGCCCTACGACGTCCACGCCAAGGTCGCCGTGCTGAATGGATTCAGCGCGCACGCCGATCACGACGCGCTGGTGGCGCAGGCGATCGCGTGCGGCGCACCGAAGGGCATCGCGATCGTACACGCCGACCTCGAGCGGGCCGAGGCCCTGAAGGCCGGCCTCCCATCGCCGGAGCGCATCCGCATCCCCACCGAGGGACATACCTGGGAGCTCGAGTGACCCGCGAGGAGCGCCGCGGCCGCTCCCTCGGCTTTCGCGTCGGCGACCGGGTCCTCCACAAGGAATTCGGCGAAGGGCTCATCGTCGAGGTCCGCGATCGGGACGGATTCGAAGTTCTCGAGATCGCGTTCCCGGACGGAATCCGCCGGCTCACCTCGCTCTATCCGCTCGAGCCCGCACGCGGCGCGGGACGCGCGACCTCGGCGCCGGCCGTTTCGGCAGCGACGTCCGCGCCGGCCCTCCGGCTCGGCACCGATCTCCCCGCGCGCGGGCAGTTCCGGATCGCTCCGGGCGCGGACGAGCTCTTCCAGCGGCTCGTCTCCGGCCCGTACGACGCGGCGCTCGACCACGAGATCCGCCTGCGCGTCGAGCGCTACACGCTCCATCGCGGCTTCGACCGGCTCCTCTGCCTGGAGCGGCTCCACGACGTGCAGAAGTACGAGCACCAGACCCAGGCGTGCGTCACGGTGCTCCGCCGCATGCGCGGCCGGGCGCTCCTCGCGGATGAGGTCGGGCTGGGAAAGACGATCGAGGCGGGGCTCGTGCTCAAGGAGTACCTCCTCCGCGGGCTCGTCCAGCGCGCGCTCATCCTCGTGCCCGCGTCGCTCGTGGAGCAGTGGGACCAGGAGCTCCGTCGGAAGTTCGATCTCGAGTTCGCGATCCTGAAGCACGGCACCGCGTGGTGGGAGGAGCCGCTCCTCCTCGCGTCCATGGACACCGCGAAGCTCCTCAGACACCGGGACAAGGTGGCGTCCGCCGCGTTCGATCTCGTCGTCGTCGACGAGGCGCACCGGTTGAAGAACCAGAAGACCCTCGCCTGGAAATTCCTCGACCGGCTCGCGCCGCGCTACCTCCTGCTCCTCACCGCGACGCCCGTGCAGAACGACCTCCACGAGCTCTACAACCTGGTCCAGCTCCTCCGGCCCGGTCTCCTCGGCACCTACCGCACGTTCGGGCGCGAGTTCATGCGCCGGGGCGACCGGCGGATGCCGCAGAACACCGGCCGGCTCGCCACCCTGCTGGGCGAGACGATGATCCGGACCACGCGCGCGAGCACCTCGATCCGGTTCCCGAAGCGCGAGGTGACCAACGTTCACTTCGATCTGAGCCTTCCGGAGCGGGAGATCTACGACGACGTGACGCGGCTCGTCCGGCGACTCATCCAGGGGCAGAAGGAGCACAAGCGGGGAGCCATCAAGCTGACGCTTCTCACGCTGCAGAAGGAGATCGGGTCGAGCTCCTTCGCGGCCATCCCGACCTTGGGGAAGCTCCTCGCGCGCGAGTCGCCGGGGCCGGCGCGGGCCGAGCTCGAGGACCTCCTCCTCCGCGCACGCGCCGTGGACACCAACGCCAAGTTCGAAGGCGTGACGCGGCTCCTCGGCTCCTCGCGGGAGAAGGTCGTCATCTTCACCCAGTTCCGCGCCACGCTCGAGTTCCTGGCGCGCTCGATCCGCGCGCTCGGCATCCGGACCGTGGTCTTCCACGGCGCGCTCACGCTGCGCGAGAAGGAGGCGGCGATCGCGCAGTTCCGGGATCGCGCGCGCGTCCTGGTGAGCACGGAGGCGGGAGGCGAGGGGCGGAACCTCCAGTTCTGCCGTTTTCTCATCAACTACGACCTTCCCTGGAATCCGATGCGGATCGAGCAGCGAATCGGGCGCATCCACCGGCTGGGGCAGCAGCACGACGTGCACGTCTACAACTTCACGGCGCGTCAGACGGTCGAGTCCTACGTGCTCGAGATCGTGCACGAGAAGATCAACATGTTCCGGTCGGTGATCGGGGATCTGGACATGGTGCTCGGTCCGTACGCGGAGGCGGGCTCCTTCGAGGACGCGGTCTTCTCCATCTGGGCCGGCGCGCGCGGCGATCGCGACCTCGACCGCGAGTTCAGCAAGCTCGGTACCGCGCTCCTGGTCGGGCGCAAGCGCTACGACGCGGTCGAGGAGCTGGACCGCCGCCTCCTCGACGGTGTGGATCATGACCCGTCGTAGACGCAGCGACGGAAGGAGCGAGCTCCCGGAGATCCTCGGCGCGATCCTCGAGGCGCGCGGCGCCACGATCGTGAAGCGGGGCACGGTCTGGGAAGCGTCGCTGCCCTCGGAGCTCGCAGGCGTGCTCGGGACCGAGAGCGTGCGCCTCGTCGCCGCTCCTGCCGGTCGCGCCGCGCGCGGCGCGGAGATGGATGCTGGGCTCACGGAGCGCATCCTCCTCCTCGGCCGCTCCCGCGGCGAGGTGGTCCGGCTCGTCGCCCACACGCCCCGTCCCGCGCGCGCGGGGGCGGGCGTGAGGACGTGGGTGCGGCTCCACTGGAGGATCCGGTACGGAACGGACGAGCTTCCCGAGGAGCTCCTCGTTCAGCGCCTTCCGGTAGGCCCCGCCGGGGGTGTCCTGGCCCCGCCGGACGGGGCGTTTTCGACGCCATCGGACGAGGATCTGCCGTCTCCGGACCCCGAGCTCCTCGCCGGAGCCTGGATGCGGGGGCTCCGGCTCCTCGAGTCGCGCATCCGGAGAAAGCTCCAGCCCCACGAGGACCGCATGCGCCGGGAGCTGAATCGCGAGATGCGGACGCTCAGCATCCATTACCGCTCCCTCATCGCCGAGGAGCGGACCGGACGGAGAAAGCGCGGGGAAGGGCGCGAAGCGGGGCGAATCTTACAGCTCAAGGAGGACTGGGAGCGGAAGCTCTCGGCGGCGGTGCGGCAGCGGGTGCTCGATACGGAGGCCAGGCTCGTCGCCGTCGCCCTCCTCTCGGTCGTCCCGGACGGGAAGCCTCCCCGCGCCGAGCCTTCGGCGAAGCCCGCGCGGGGCCGCCGGCGCGTTTGACGCGGCCTGCCGGAACGCGTAAAATCGTCGGCTCACCCGTTCAGGAGGGAATCGTTTGTCGACCCATCTCGTGAAGCATCAAAAGATCACGAAGCGGCAGATGAAGGAAGACCCGCTCGTGACCGCTGCCTTCAAGGCCACCGCCCAGTGGGAGCGGCATGGCAGCCGAATCCTCGTGGGGATCGGCGTGCTCGCTCTTCTCGCGCTCCTCGGCTTCTTCATGATGCAGGCCCGATCCAAGGCCGAAGAGAAGGCCTCCGGAGACCTCTTCCGCGCGAATCTGGCGGCGATGCAGGGCGATTACGTGAGCGCCGCTCCGATCCTCAAGGAGATCGTCGACAACGAGCCCGGAACGGCCGCTGCGCGCGACGCCATGCTCCTTCTGGGTGACAGCTTCGCATCGCAGGGAAAGCCGGGCGATGCCGCGACGTGGTACCAGAAGTACATCGACAAGGCCGGCAGCAAGGACCGCCAGCGGATCGGCTACCTCGCGCTCGCGTCCGCGCTCGAGGATGCGGGGCAGTTCGGTCCGGCCGCGGACGCGTTCGCGTCATCCGCGGAGCGCTCCGAGACGGACAATCTCCGTGGCCGCGCGATGCTGGGACAGGCGCGCTGCCTCGCGCGTGCGGGTCAGACGCCGAAGGCGATCGAGGTCTACAAGAAGATCGCGCTCCTGCCGCAGGCGGAAGCGCCGATCACGAACGCCGCCGACGTCCGCCTGGGCGAGCTCTCCGCTCCGAACACACCCTAGCTTCGCGGTCTCGTGCCGCGTCCGATCCTGCTCGTGCTGGTGTGGCATCTCCACCAGCCGAGCTATCATGACGCGGAGACAGGGGCCGACCTCCTTCCCTGGACGCGGCTCCACGCGACCAAGGACTACCGCGACATGGCGCGCGCTCTCGCCCGGACGGCACGCGTGCGCGTCACGTTCAACCTGACCCCGGTCCTGCTCGAGCAGCTCGACGCGATCGGGGCCGGGCGCTCCGATCCGTACCTCGACCTGGCGCGAACGCCCGCCGCGTCGCTCACCGCGGCGCAAGTCTCCTTCCTCCTGGCCCGCTTCTTCGACGTGAACCACGAGCGCATGCTGAACCCGTTCCCGCGCTACCGGGAGCTCTTCGAGCGGAAGGAAGCCGGGGGTGCGTTCTCTCCGGACGATCTCAGGGACCTTCAAGCATGGTTCCATCTCGCCTGGGCCGACCCCACGTTTCGCGAGGCCGAGCCGCTCCGCGCGCTGATGGAGAAGGGGAGGGGATTCACCGAGGAGGAAAAGGGGATGCTCCTCGACTGGGGCGTGACCTGCGCGCGCGATGCGGCTGGGGACTATCGCGATGCAGTCTCGGCCGGGCAGGCGGAGCTCATCACATCGGCCTACCACCATCCGATCCTTCCGCTCCTCATCGACTCGATGGCGCCTCGGGAGGCGTCCCCCGGCGCGGTGCTGCCGGACCCGCCGTTTCGCGCTCCAGAGGACGCAACCGCGCAGATCGATCGAGCGCGCGAGTCGCACGCGAAGCGCTTCGGTGCGCCGCCCAGGGGCACCTGGCCGCCGGAGGGTGGGGTGAACGATGCCGCGCTCGCCGCGCTCGCACGCGGCGGTTTCACCTGGGCGGCCTCCGACGAGACCGTGCTCCAGGGAGCCCTCGCCGCCCGGGACGGCTCCGTGCGCGACTGGCCCGCTGCGCTCTACCGCCCGTACCGCGTGGAGACCGCCGGAGGCCCGATCGCCATGGTGTTTCGCGACCGCACGCTCTCCGACCGGATCGGGTTCACGTATGCGAGCTGGAATCCGGACGAGGCCGCGCGCGACTTCGTCGAGCGAGTGCGCGCGGCGGGGGACTCCGCCTTGGGCGACGGCCCTGGGCTCGTGCCTGTGATCCTGGACGGGGAGAACTGCTGGGAATCCTATCTCGACGACGGACGGCCGTTCCTCGAAGCGCTCTACGGCCTGCTCGAGCGCGACGGTCAGATCGAAGCCGTCACGGTGTCGGAAGCGATCGAGCGCGTGCCCCAGGCCGAAACGCTGAGGCACGTGCCGGTGGGAGGATGGATCCGCGCGGATCTCGGAATCTGGATCGGGCAGGAGGACAAGAATCGCGCGTGGTCGGAGCTCACGCGGGCGCGCGCCGTCGTGGAGGAGGCACGGCGGTCGCGCGCGGCCGATGCGGACTCGGCCATGGAGGAGATCTACGCCGCCGAAGCGAGCGACTGGTTCTGGTGGTACGGCGACGATCATCCGAGCGCGCACCGGGCGATCTTCGACCGGCTCTTCCGATCGCGCCTCGCGCGCGCGTACGAGCGCGTCGGCGCGGCCGTCCCGGGCGCCCTGCGGTCGAGCCTTCGTCGCGACGCGAACCAGGCGGAGGCGGATCTGGCCGGCGTCTCGGAACACGCTCCCTCCGCGTTTCCGTATGTGAAGCCGACGATCGATGGACGTCGCTCCGACTTCTACGAATGGATGGGTGCGATCGAGCACGGCGCATCGGGCGAGAGCGGAGCCATGCACCGGGCGTCCGCGGTCGTGCGCTCCGTTCGATTCGGGGGTGATGGGCTCAACCTCTACGTCTGGATCGATGCCGATCCGCGCGCGGCGGCGGGATCGGTGATCGCGATCGACACCGCCGGGGGACGGGTCGCGCGCGTCCCGCTCCAGGCGGGGCGCGGGTCGCCTTCATGGAACGGGGGCTCGCCTGCGGGCGACGCGGGGGAGTACGCCGCAAACGAGGTCGTGGAGCTTCGGCTCCCCCTGGCCGCGCTCGGCGCGCCCGCAGGGGAGCCCATGGCATTCCGGGTGTCGCTCGAGCGGAACGGCGCGCGCGAGCAGATCGTGCCCGCGGCTGGCTGGCTGACCCTGCCCGCGGCCGGCCCTCATCCGGAGCTGGACCTCTGGTCCGCGACCTGATCGTGCGGGCCGGTCTGCTTGACGCCTCCGGTGTCGCGTGCTATTCGTGCGCCGTGAACGCCGACGCGCCGCAGGGCGCCGTCCCGGATGACGAGATCGCGCGGGGACGGATCCTCGCGTCGGTCGCTTATCTGCCAGGGCTTTGCTTCATCGGCCTCCTGGGCGCGCCCGACAATCGCTATGTCGGGTTCCACGCGCGTCAGGGCTTTCTCCTCCTCCTGGTCGAGGTCGCGATCGCGATCGCGATCGCGATCTACGACGGTTCCATCGGAATGATCCCGGTCGTAGGATTTCTGGTGGGGTCGCTGCTCAAGTTCATCCTTTGGATGAGCATCCTCGCGTTAACCATTTACGGAGTTGTGAAAGGAGCATCCGGCGAGATGGCCCGAATTCCGGTTCTGGGCGAAGCGGTCGAGAAGGTTCCGTTCTGATGTCCAGCCCCGGCGAGAAGAAGTTCTGGCTTCTACGGCGCCTGGCCAGGGCCTTCAACGTGGCCGCCTGGATCGTTCTCGGGCTGGTGATCCTGGTGACGCCGGTCGCGGTAGCCCGGTTCCTGCTGCAGCGGAACCAGGAGGAAGTCGGCTTTTGGCTGAGCTACGCGGCCTCCGGCCTCCTGATCTTCATCAACCTGATCTGGGTGGCCCAGTCGATCCAGGTCATCCTGGCGATCGAGGAGAACACCCGGCATGCGTCGTTCGTGCTGGAGAAGCTGACGACCCTGGCGCAGCAGATCCGGGACCGGCTGCCGGACGGCGAAGCGGGGACGTCGGGGTCGGATGCTGGGGTTGGCGGGTTGGGCGGACCGCCGGGGGTTCGGTAGGCGCCCTGGGCGGGTTTCATAGATTGTCGGATAAGAACTATTATGTCAACTTCCACCTCGGGCGTCATCGTTGGGTCTAGGGGGTCTTGGGTGGAAGTTGACATCGAATAGTTCGCCAGGCTGCCCGCTTTCCCCTACCGCAATAGGACCATCTTTCGGGCCATCCTGACGGGGCCTGCCTCGAGCTCGTACCAGTAGATTCCTGACGCGGCGTCTCGGCCTCGGCTGTCCTTTCCGTTCCAGCGGAGCTCGTTCGGGCCGTCCATGGTCTTGTCGGCCAGGGTGGCGACGACCCGGCCCTGGACGTCGAAGATCCGAAGGCTGGCCCGAGCCGGCTTGTCGAGGCGGAACCGGATCGACGTGGTGCCCCGGAACGGGTTTGGGAGGTTCTGGGAGAGCATGGGGCGCGGCGACCCCGGTCCCGGATCGGTTCCGGAGACGACGGCTGGGGCGTTGTAGCGGTACGCCCAGATCTCGCCGACCAAGCTGTTCGACCAGTAGCCGATGTCGGTTTGAGGCTCGGTCGGGTGAGGCTTCAACAGAAAGAAGACGTCGTTCGTCGGGTCATAGACGAGCGACGGCCATGCGTGAGTGCGGTCGTTGGCGGGAGCGTCGCCTATCGGGTCGTTCACGGCCTCCATCTTCGTCCATGAGTTGAGCCGCGTGTCGTAGGCCCATGTCGGGACGCAAGCGCCGTCACCGCCAAACCCCCATACCAGCATGATCCCATTGCGATTCGTCGCGGCCGACGGCGCGGCGGGGGGCGGAAGTCCGAACGTGGGATCCGGGATCGGAGATCGCTGCTCCCACTGATCCCCCTCCGGGTCGTAGCTCCAGAGCTCGTTTTCGGTCGGAAAGTCACCGCCTTGCCGGAACATCAGTCCCGTGGCCGCGTCGTACACCAGATCGCTATCGAACATGTTGGGAGCGAACACGGACGGCTTCTCGGTCCATAGATCGGTCCTGACATCGAGCCACCACCGGAAGTTGTAGTGATCCTGGCTGGAGTTGTAGCCGGCGTGATGCCACCAGTCGTGATTGACGGCGACCAGTCTCCGGTGGATCGGGTCGTACGCCATCGTGCCGCCCTGGTGGTAGAGATGGGGATCGTTGGCGATGAATCTCCAATGGCGCTGGAATGGATCGTAGGCGAACGAAGCGCGCGCGGCGAACCAGGCCTCGGGCTCCTTCATGAGCCCGGTGATGTAGTTGGGTCCGTAGAGCACGAAACGCCGGTTGTAGGGGTCCCAGGCCCGCTGCCCGTAGATCTCGCTGGTCCAGGGTGCGCCGGACGCCGTGGATCCGATCGGCAGATTGGACGTCGGGGTGCATGCGGACCAGAACAGCGCGAACGAGCTGTCGTTGTGGCAGTAATCGCCGAGGAGCGGTGTCGCCGCGCCGGGATTCGGATAGCTGCTCAACGGATCGCCCGGTGTCATCTGGCGCCATTCGTTCCGGGCCGTGTCGTACATCCACACGTCATTGCCGATCCGCGACTGGCCGTGTCCCCCGCCACCCCAAGACAGAATCGACCCGTACTCGGGGGCGAAGACGGCGCGCCCGAACTGCATCATGGGAAATCGGTCTCCCGCTTCCCTGGTGCCGTCGAACCGGTAGGACGCCGGAGAAAGCTTCACCCAGGTGTTGACGGGCAGGTCTCGAAGCGTCCTGTTCGGACTCCTGTTGCAGATGTCCATGACATACGCGTCCGCGCGACACGCGCGATCCCACGTGCTTCCCCAGAGAACGCGCGTGCCGTCACGGCTCACGGTCGCGGCCGGTCGAGCGGCGGCGGCCACTTCCGCGGCGCAGGAACCGCTCGCGAAGAGCGCGTCGCTCCGGGTGTCCGCGAGGCGCTCGAGGTGGGGCGCGCCGGGCGAGCTGTCGAGGTAGACCTTCACGACCTCGTGCGTGAACGGTTTTCGAGCGGAGGTTGCGAACGGCGGGGCGCCATCGGCGCTCACGATCACGAAGCCCACGTCGAAGGCGCGGCCCGAGATCTGTCCCCCGCCGACCTGGTGCGGCCAGGTGCAGAGCGTGTCGCCCGCGGTCCCGTCCCCTCCCTCGAGCCGGTCCCATCCGTCCGGCAAACGGTACTTCACGACGTAGTCCCCTTGAATCCCTCCCTGCGCTCCCGAAGCGAATCGCACCACCCACTCGGAGCCGTCCGCATCGACCGTCACATCCAGGGGTCCCGATCCGGGAGCCGTCCTGCCGAGGTTCACCATCGATGAATCGAACGCCTGAAGCATGGGCTGGGGGTTCGGCCCTGCGCCGGACCATTGCACGAGCGCGAACGCGCCACGCGGGGAGATCATGGCGTCCTGCAGCGTGCCGGTGAGGGGAGACGCCGCCGGCAGCACCGTTCCCTTCCGATCGATCGCGAGGTCGTAGACGAAGACATCACTCTGGTCCATCTCCCCGGCGGCACCCCGCCAGCCGTGAAGGACGAGAAAGCGACCGTCGCGCGACAGGTCGTGACAGCCGAGAGTCGCGTCGAGCGACGTGTATTCCGCGAAGACGTGCAGGGTCTGGATCGAGCCGCTGAAGAGGTCGAGCTTTCGGAGGGCGTTTCCTTCCAGATAGAAGAGACCGTCGCGATCGATGGGAGACCAGCGCGGCGCCCCTCCTGCCACGGCCGCAGGGAGCGCGGCTTCATGAGCCCAGCCGGGGCTTCGGAGGATCTCCCCCGAGGACAGGAGGAGCCGGGATTGATCGGCATTCCAGGCCTGGAGCGCCGCGCCCATCGCGACGGGGGGCCGCGCGCCGGCGATTTGAGGGTCCTCGGTGATCCGCTGGAAGCAAGTCGTGTAGGCGGAGTCGAGGAAGGAAGCGAAGAGTACCGGGCGGGGCCGGACGGCTTCAGGGAAGGTCTGGGTCGCGTCGTCGAGCTTGCGGGTCGGGCAGAGCGATTGGGCCGGGGCGCTGGACGACCCCGTCACGAGACTCGCGAGGAACAGGACGGTCCACCGCTTGCGCGGCATTCATCTCCCACGTGGACTGCGTGCTCGGAAGGGCGCTGCCGCCATCGATGGCGTGGCCCCTAGGTGGGCTCATTGCTTGATGTGAAACGATAGCATACATTCGTAACTTATTCAATTGAAACGATAAACGAAGACTCATCCACCCCCCGCCCTAGCGCGCCACCACGTTGACCAGGCGCCCCGGCACGATGATGACCTGCTGGATGGTCTTCCCTTCCGTGTGCTTTCGAACGTTGCCGTCGGCCAGAGCGCGCTCCCGAATGACCTCCTGCCCCGCCTCTGCCGGGACCTCGATGTTGGACCGAACCTTCCCATTCACCGAGACCACATACCGCGCGAGGTCGTGCTTCAGGGCCGCCTCGGAGACCTTGGGCCAGCCGGAACGGAAGACCGAGCCTTCCCTCCCCAGCTTGTTCCAGGCCCCTTCGGCGGTGTGGGGCGCCAGAGGGGCCAGCAGGCGGGTGGCGAGGTCGACCGCCTCCTCCACCTCGGGCGCTTTCAGATCTCCGCCTGCGGCTTGATATTCCTGGACCCCGTTGACGAGCTGCATGAGCCCGCTGACTGCGGTGTTGAGATGCAGCCGATCCATGTCGTCCAGAAGGCGCGCGGCGATCTCGTGCGTTCGGCGACGAAGGTCGCGACGGGGCCCGGATGCAGCCCAAGCCGTGTCGGGCTGGGCGGACGACGCGGCCGTCCGGCTGCCGGCAGCCTGATGGAAATCCTCGATCATCTTCCAGTATCGCGTGAGGTAGCGGTAGGCGCCCTCGACGCCCCGGTCGTTCCACTCGGCGTCCTTGGCGGGCGGACCTATGAAGAGCGTGTAGAGCCGCACCGTGTCGGTCCCGAACCTCTCGATCAAGGCGTCGGGCGCGACCACGTTGCCCTTCGACTTCGACATCTTGTGCCCGTCCTTCGTGATCATCCCCTGCGTGAACAGGCGCGCGAAGGGCTCCGAGAAGCTCAGATACCCCATGTCCCGTAGGACCTTGACGATGAATCGTGAATAGAGGAGATGCAGGATGGCGTGCTCCACCCCTCCGATGTACTGGTCCACCGGCAGCCAGCGATCCACCGCGTCCTTCAAGAACGGCGCCGTATCGAGGTGGGGATTCAGGAATCGCAGGAAGTACCAGCTCGAGTCGACGAACGTGTCCATCGTGTCCGTCTCGCGCGTGGCGGGCCCGCCGCACTTGGGGCATGTGGCCTTGAGGAACGCCTGATTCGTGAGGAGCGGCGATTCCCCGGTCGGCGAGAACTCGACCTGGTCGGGCAAGAGCACGGGCAGCTCGGACTCCGGCACCGGCTGGATCCCGCAGCTCGGGCAGCGCACGATCGGGATGGGAGCGCCCCAGTAGCGCTGCCTCGAGATGAGCCAGTCCCGAAGGCGATACTGGACGCGGGCCTCCCCCGCCTTCCGCTTCTCGAGATCAGCGATCACGGCGCGCTTCCCCTCCGCGCTCGTCTTGCCGTCGACGGGGCCGGAGTTCACGAGGCGCCCGTCCCCCTCCCACGCTGCGGTCCCGTCGTATCCCTGTCCCGATTCCGGCCGGATCACCTCGACGATGTTCAGCCCGTACTTCTTCGCGAATTCGAAATCCCGCTGGTCGTGTCCTGGCACGGCCATGATGGCGCCCGTTCCGTACTCCATGAGCACGTAGTTCGCGACCCAGACCGGGAGCGGAGCGCCTGTCAGCGGGTGCAGCGCTTCGACCCCGGTCGGATAACCTTCCTTTTCGTTCTCGACGGCGAATCGGTTCTCGATCCGATGCTGGCGGATCCGCGCCACGAACTCGGTGGCCGCGGGAGGCAGCGAGCCGGAGCGCTCCAGCTCACGCACGCGCGGGTGCTCCGCGGCGAGCACGAGGAACGTCGCGCCGTAGAGCGTGTCGGGTCTCGTCGTGAACACCTCGATCGGCTCTCCCGCCCCGCGCAGGGCGAAGCGGATGGAGGCGCCCTCGCTCCGCCCGATCCAGTTGTGCTGCATGACGCGGACTCTCTCGGGCCAGTGGGTCAGGGTCTCGAGATCCTGGAGGAGGGGCTCGGCATAGGCGGTGATCTTGAAGAACCATTGCTCCAGCTCGCGCGTCGTCACCTCGGAGCCACAGCGGTCGCATCGTCCGTCCACCACCTGCTCGTTCGCGAGGACGGTCTGATCCTTGGGGCACCAGTTGACCGCGCTCTTCGCGCGGTAGGCGAGCCCCTTCTCGTAGAGCTGGAGGAAGATCCACTGCGTCCAGCGATAGTACGAGGGGTCGCAGGAGGCGATCTCGCGCCTCCAGTCGTAGGCGAGCCCCCACGAGATGAGCTGCTCCTTCATGCGGGCGATGTTGCGTCTGGTCCAGATCGCGGGATGGATGTTGTTCGCGATCGCCGCGTTCTCGGCGGGCAGACCGAAGGCGTCCCATCCCATCGGCGTGAGGACGTGGTAGCCCTGCATCGTCTTGAGCCGCGTGACCACGTCGCCCAGGATGTAGTTCCGGCCGTGTCCCACGTGGAGATCACCCGAGGGATACGGGAACATGTTGAGACAGTAGAAGCGGCGGTCCGCCTTCATCGGATCGTCGATCTCGAAAAGCCGCTCGTCTCGCCAGAGCGCGCGGGCGCGCTGCTCCATCTCGCGGAACGGATACGCGGGCGCCCGGCCCTCGGCGGAGGGTGCAGCGGTGCCCTCGGGGTGTTTGGTGTGGCTCACGTTTCGACCCCTTCATCGACGATCGACGGTGGACGCGGGAAACCGTCAGCATACCCCAAAACAAGGGGACGGTAAACCGGAGGGCCGAGCGGCGTTACGGGGAGGCGCGCCGGGCCTGGAGGCGCTTCAGGAAGGAGTAGATGTTCGCGCCGAGGCGCGAGGTGTCGTACAGGTAGTAGTGCGTGTGTCCGCGAAGGCTGCTCGTCCACCGCATCTTCCAGGGCTCGTCGTCGCCGAGGAAATCGTGCTCGGCGCAACCTGTCTCGTAGAGATGCCGCACCACGTGCTCCCGGAGGACGACGCCTGGACTCTGCTCGCTCCAGGCCTGGTCGTAGCTCGTCTTCAACATGTAGTAGCGGCTCGCGAAGCGGACGCCCATGTCGTACGCCGCCGGAACACCCTCGAAATAGAGAAGGAACGATTCGAACCAACCGGCCTCGGCGGCGCGCGGCAGGAAGCGGTCGTAGAAGACCCGTGCCTGTGGATTGGTCGTGATCGACGACTGCGTCGATTCCTTCCAGCTCTTGGTTTCGATCGCGTAGATCGCGTCGAGCACGGTCGAGACCGACGACGGATCGGTGAATCGCCGGATCTCGAGCCCCGCACGGCGCGCCTTGTTTCCCTTTCGCTTGAGATCGCTCCGGAAATTGGCGGACTGC
>DASUFL010000024.1:0-4192 GCA_036274595.1 Candidatus Eiseniibacteriota bacterium
GCTCGTGGCGCGGAGCGCGGGCGTGGAGATCCCGCTCGACGACGTCGAGGCCGATCTCGCGGAGATGGAGTTCTTGAAGAAAGCGATCGGCCCGACCGGGCTCATGGCCATGTCGCCGGTTCTGCGCCAGGGCGGCCGGGATGAGTGGCAGCTCTCGACCTTGGAGCGCTAGTCCGTCCGGTCTCCCTCTGGTCCCCGCGCCCTGGTCCGGTTATGGTGGAGCCCACATGCGCCATCGCATCGTTCTCGCGCTCGTCCTCGCGGCCGCCCTCTCGGTGCAGTGCTCCGGGGACGACGACAATCCGACCGGCCCGGCCCCCGAGCCGCGCACGTATCGCATGGGATTCTCGGGCATCCCCCCGCGCAGCGACCTCAACCTCGTCATCCAGACGATCAATCTATGGTCCACGCGCGCCGACGCGGCCCTCGTTCTGAGCGAGCCCCCGTGGGCCGCTCTGCTCTCCGGTATCCCGGCCGATTCAGCGGTCCGGGCGACCCAGCTCGGCCTGGTGAATTACTATCGCGCCAAGGGTCTTCGCATCGTCGTGAGCGTCGATCCCACGAACGGGTTGAACCGCGCCGCCGAGTCGCAGCCGCTCGTCGACGCAGGGAGGAGCCTCGCGGAGCCCGCCGTCCAGCAGCTCTATCGCGCGTACGTGACGGCGATGGACACGATCCTGCACCCGGACTACATCGGCGTCGCCTCCGAGACGAACCTCGTGCGCGCGATCGCGCCGGCGTCGATCTACAACGCCGTCGTCCAGGCGGCGAATGGCGCGGCCGCGGACGTGCGCGCGGCCGATCCGGACGTGCAGCTCTTCAGCACCGTGCAGGTCGAGACGGCCTGGGGAAAACTCCTTCCTCCGGGCACCTTCGTCGGCGTCGCGCAGGACCGCGCTGACTTTCCGTTCATCCAGGTGCTCGGACTATCGTCGTATCCGTACCTCGGCGGATTCACGGATCCCGACAGCATCCCCCTCGATTACTACACGGCGCTCACGTCGGGGAATCCGATTCCGATGATGGTGATCGAGGGAGGATGGCCATCCGATTCCATGGGCGTGGCGGGGACGCCGGAGAAGCAGGCGCGCTACATCGTGCGGCACGCGGCGATCCTGGATCGCGCGGAGGCGCGCGCGTGGTTCCAGATCACCTTCACCGATCTCGATGTCGATTCGTTCCCGGTTCCCCCAGGGACCAGCCTCGGCCCCTTTGCTCACCTCGGCCTGGTGGACGTGCATCTGGCGCCGAAACCGGCGCTTTCCGAATGGGATAGGGCCTTTTCAAGACCTCGCCGCTGACGAAAAAAAGGGCTAGCCCCCGCCCGGAACTGAAATTGGTCCTGGCTACTTCCGGTTCTTGCGACCACAATGGGACCCCTCCCCGAGCACGCGTTCATCAGGGACGGCAGCTCATGCGATCTCTCTATGTTCTCCTCATCGAAGACGACCTCGATTCCGGCGAGGCCATGTCCCTCCTGCTCGAGAGCGAGGGGATCCGGGTCGATTGGGCGCGCACGGGACGGGAAGCCATCGAGCTCTACAGGAACGGGAACATCGATCCCGCCCTCGACGTCATCCTGCTCGATCTCATGCTTCCCGATATGGACGGCTCGCTCCTCGTCCAGTATCTGCGTCGGATTCGGCCTACTCCCCCGATCGTCATTCACTCCGCGGCGGGTCAGGCGGAGGTCTACGACCAGGGATGTCAGCTGGGGGCCGCGGCTGTCTTTCGGAAGCCGACGGATTGGGAGGAGCTTCGCGGGGCGCTACTCGCCTGCCGCCCGGCCGAGGTGGTCTAGGGCCCTGACTCGAGCGCGACCGCAGGCGACGCCGGAGCGTCCTCGACAGCATTCATCAGCGGGATCTCGAACCAAATGCACGTGCCGGGGTCGAGGCTCTCGACGCCGATCCGACCCTCGTGCTGCTCGACGATGCGGGCCGAAATGAAGAGTCCCAAGCCCAATCCAGACCGGGCCGCGCGACCCTCACGCCGCGTCGGGTTCACGAAGCGCTGGAAGAGATCATCCCGGTAGGATTCGGGGATGCCGGGACCTTCGTCCCGTACCTCGACCCGTCCCCAGGAGCGGCCATTGTCCCGTTTCTCGGAGACCCGGACCTCGATGCGCTTGCTCGAGGGGGCGTGCTTCATCGCGTTCGAGAGCAGATTGTAGACGACCTGCGCGAGGCGCATCTCGTCGCCATGCACCGTGATGCCGCCGTTGGTGACCGCGTTCAGCTCGATCTGCGAGCCTCCACTCAGGGCCAGCGCCTGGTCCCGCCCCTCCTCGACGGCTTGCCTCAGGTCGACCGGCCTCCGATCCAGGGTGAGCTTGCCCGACCGGATGCGGGAGATGTCGACCAGATCCTCCGTGAGCCGTGACATGTATCCGATCTGACGGCGAAACTTGCCGATGACGTCCTTCACCTGCCGCTCCCACTCCGGAGTCCGGCCGTTCTCCGAGACCAGATGGGCGAGGACTTCGATGTAGGCGGCGAGCGGCGTCAGCGGGGTCCGGAGCTCATGACTGGCGAGGGAGAGGAAGTTGTCCCGGAGCCGGTCCACCTGCTCGACCGCCTCGCGAGCCAGGACCGGACGGGTGATCTCCACCGCCGTGACGACCACGAAGTCGACCTCTCCTCCTTCATCGGGCGCGATCGGAATCAGGCTGCAGTCCCAGACCGCGCGTTGCGTGTCGCCTTGGAGCTGGACCTCATTGAGGCGCTGGGCCCGCCCTTCGCGCACTGCCGTCTGGAAGCTACCGAGCAGCTCGGGCGCTCCGAACCAGAGGCGCTCCCAGTCCATCCCCACGGCCTCGGCCGGATTGATCTTCCGAAGCCGCTGGAGTATCGCGAGGAACTGCTGGCTCGCGTGGAGCAGCCTGCCCTTGGCGTTGAACAGGCCCATGGCGAGCTGGCTCGCGTGCTCCAGCATCAGCCTGAGCTTGGACAGCCTCTCCTCTTCCTCGTGGAGCCGGCGCGCCGTCACGTCCTCCACATAGAGGACGATCCCGTCGACCTTGCCCCCCGATTCGTGCGTCGGAACGGCGATGAACTGATAGAAACGGTCGCCGGACGGCCGCGCCACCCGGATCGCTTCGCCGTGCCACGGACGTCCGTCGATGAAGGAGCTTCGCACCGCGGTGCGGACCGGAAGGAGGGCGGGGTCGGCGCACACATCCTCGAACGGGTGCTGACCGCCCTTGGTGTCCAGGAAGAGCTCGGTTAGAGGAGGATTGATGTTCTCCACGATGAGGTTCTGGCCACGCAACACGACGACATGGAAGGGCGCCTGCTCGACGATCTCGGTCAGACGGCCACGCTCGCCGGTCAGGACGCGCGTCAGCTCCTGAAGCTCGGACGTGCGCGCCTGGAGCTCCTCGTTCGTGGTCTCGAGCTCTTCGTTCGTGGCCTGGAGCTCTTCGTTGCTGGTCTCGAGCTCCTCGTTCGTGGCCTGGAGCTCCTCGTTGGTGGCCTCGAACTCCTCGTTGGTCGCCTGAAGCTCCTCCTGCGCCAGCATCATCTCCTCGTTCGCGACCTGAAGCTCCTCGTTCGCGTCCTGGAGATCCCGGTTCATCTCCATGAGCCGATGATTCGCGGCGCCCAGCTCCTGGGCGAGCTGGCCATGCTCCGACTGCACGGCGTCCAGGCGGCGCTGGGTGCGGACGAGCTCGGTGACATTGTCCACGCAGACCAGGGCGGTCTCGGCGCCGAGACCTTCGAAGGGAATCAGCTGGATCGCCAGGAATCGCGCTTCGCCTAGACCGTCGGTCAGCTCCACTTCCGGGAGCACGGTCACGACCCGCTCGCGGAAGCAGCGGTCGATGGCATTCCGGACCTCGCCGTAGGGCAGTCCCCGCACGGCGTGGAGGAAGTCCTGCTCCGTGGCCGCATCGCGAACCCCGAGCAGGCGGCGCGCCGTCGCGTTGATGCTGAGGATCTTGTACGAGTGGTCGATGACGCAGACGCCGATGGAGAGCGATCGCAGGAACAGCTCGTTGACCCGCCGGAGCTCGGTCTCCTCCGGGATGCGGGAATCCGGCGCCGGGAGCGCCTCGGCAGGGAGCGTCACGGATCCAGGCGCGGCCGGCCGCTCGCTTTGACCCGTGTCCTCTCGCGGGCGGAACGGGACCGGAGCCGGCCCCCTCATGCAGCGGTAGATCTTCCACTTCTTGTTGACGATCTCGTAGGTC
>DASUFL010000025.1:0-9192 GCA_036274595.1 Candidatus Eiseniibacteriota bacterium
ACGATGCGGCAGTTCGCCGGGTTCGGGTCCGCGGAGGACACCAACGCGCGCTTCAAGTACCTGCTGAAGCACGGCGTCACCGGCCTCTCGACGGCGTTCGACATGCCGACGCTGATGGGCTACGACGCCGACCACCCGATGTCGTTGGGCGAGGTGGGACGCGAGGGGGTGGCGATCTCCACGCTCGAGGACATGGAGATCCTCTTCCGGGGCATTCCGCTCGACCAGGTCACCACGTCCATGACGATCAACGCGCCCGCGATCGTGCTCCTCGCGATGTACGTCGCCGTGGCCGAGAAGCACGGCATCGGTCCCGAGAAGCTGGGCGGCACGATCCAGGCGGACATGCTGAAGGAGTTCATCGCGCAGAAGGAGTGGATCTGCCCGCCCCGGCCCTCCGTGAAGATCTGCGTCGACATGATCGAGTGGTGCGCGAAGCACATGCCCAAGTGGAACTCGATCTCGATCAGCGGCTATCACATCCGCGAAGCCGGCGCGACGGCGGCGCAGGAGCTGGCGTTCACCCTGGCGGACGGCATCGGCTACGTCGAGGAGTGCGTGAAGCGGGGCATGGACGTGGACGACTTCGCGCCGCGCCTCTCCTTCTTCTGGGACGTGCACAACGATTTCTTCGAGGAGATCGCGAAGTTCCGCGCCGGACGCCGGATCTGGGCGACCGTGATGCGCGAGCGGTTCCACGCGAAGAACCCGCGCAGCCTCCAGCTCCGCACGCACGCGCAGACCGCGGGTGTGTCGCTCACCGCGCAGCAGCCGCTCAACAACGTGGCCCGCGTCGCGCTCCAGGCGCTCGCGGCGGTGCTCGGCGGCACGCAGTCCCTACACACGAACTCGATGGACGAGACGCTCGCCCTCCCGACCGAGGAGGCCGCGACCGTCGCGCTCCGCACGCAGCAGATCATCGCCTACGAGTCGGGCGTCGTGGAGACGCCGGACCCGCTCGGCGGTTCCTACTTCGTCGAGGCGCTCACCGACCGCATTGAAGAGGAAGCGATGCGCTACATCCGCCGGATCGACGAGATGGGCGGCATCATCCAGGCGGTCGAGCGGGGCTATCCGCAGAAGGAGATCGCCGACTCGGCGTACAAGTTCCAGCAGCAGGTGGAGCGCGGCGAGCGGGTGATCGTCGGGGTGAACAAGTTCCAGGGCCACGAGGAGATCACGATTCCGGTTCTCGTGATCGATCCCGAGATCGAGCGGAAGCAGATCGAGCGCACCAAGTCCGTGCGGGCGCGGCGCGACGCCGGCAAGTACGACGCCGCCATGAAGGCCCTCCGCGACGCCTGCATGAGCGACAAGAACCTCGTCCCCTTCGTGCTCGACGCGGTGCGCGCCGAGGCGACGCTCGGCGAGATCAGCGACATCTTCCGCGAGGCCTACGGCGTGTACCGCGAGCCCGCGGTCTTCTAGGGAGGTCTGAGCGTGCGCAAGATCCGGGTGCTGGTGGGGAAGGCGGGCCTCGACGGGCACGACCGCGGCGCCAAGGTCGTGGCGAGCGCGATGCGCGACGCGGGCTTCGAGGTGATCTACACCGGGCTCCACCAGACTCCGGAGATGATCGTCCAGGCCGCGGTCCAGGAGGATGTGGACGCGGTGGCGCTCTCCATCCTCTCGGGCGCGCACATGACGCTCTTCCCGCGCGTGCACGAGCTGATGAAGGCCGCCAAGATCGGCGATGTGCTCCTCACGGGCGGCGGCATCATCTCGAAGGAGGACATGGCGGCGCTCCAGGCGAAGGGCGTGGGGGAGTTGTTCGGCCCCGGTACGCCGACCACCGCGATCGTCGACTACATCCGCGGCTGGGTGAAGGAGCACCGAAGCTCCAAGGTGGGCGCGTGAACAAAGTCCTGAAAAACGCGCACGAGGCCATTGAGCGTGCCAACATCAAGGACGGCGCGACGATCGTGCTCGGGGGCTTCGGCCTGTCCGGCCTCCCCGAGAACCTGATCGTGGCGCTCCGCGACTCTGGCGTGAAGGACCTGACCTGCGTCTCGAACAACGCGGGCGTGGACGATTGGGGCCTGGGGCTTCTGCTCCAGACGCGGCAAATACGAAAGATGATCTCGAGCTACGTCGGCGAGAACGCGATGTTCGAGAAGCAGTTCCTGAGCGGCGAGCTGGAGGTGGAGCTGATCCCGCAGGGCACCCTCGCCGAGCGCATGCGCGCCGGCGGCGCGGGGATCGGCGGCTTCTACACGCCCGCAGGCGTGGGCACCGTCGTCGCCGACGGGAAGGAGACGCGGATCCTGAACGGGCGGGAGTACGTGCTCGAGATGCCGATCCGCGGCGACTTCGCGTTCGTGAAGGCGTGGAAGGGCGACACGATGGGGAACCTCGTCTATCGCATGGCCGCGCGGAACTTCAACCCGATGGCCGCAACGGCGGGGAATATCACGCTCGCCGAGGTCGAGCATCTGGTCGAGCCGGGCCAGATCGATCCCGACCACGTGGTCACGCCAGGCATTTTCGTGAACTGGATCCTCCAGGGGACCTATGGACCCAAGCGAATCGAAAAGAGAACGAATCGTTAAGCGCGCCGCGCGCGAGCTGCGCGACGGCTTCTACGTGAACCTCGGGATCGGCATGCCGACCCTGGTGGCGCACTACGTCCCGCCGGGGGTGGATGTCGTGCTTCAGTCCGAGAACGGCGTGCTGGGCGTGGGCCCCTACCCGGAGAAGGGGAAGGAAGACCCGGATCTCATCAACGCCGGCAAGGAGACGATCACGATCCTTCCCGGCGCCGCGTTCTTCTCGAGCGCCGACTCGTTCGCCATGGTGCGCGGCGGGCACGTCGACCTGACCATCCTGGGAGGGATGGAGGTCGACCAGCACGGGAACCTGGCGAACTGGATGGTTCCGGGCAAGATGGTGAAGGGCATGGGGGGCGCGATGGATCTGGTCCACGGCGCGAAGCGCGTGGTCGTGACCATGCTCCACACCGACAAGACCGGCGCGTCCAAGATCCTGCGCGAGTGCACGCTTCCGCTCACGGGGCGGAAGGTGGTGGACCGCATCATCACCGATCTGGCGGTGCTGGACGTCACGCCGGACGGATTGAAGCTGATCGAACGGGCGCCCGGGGTCACGATCGACGAGATCGTGAAGTCCACCGAGGCTGAGCTGGTCATCGAAGAAGTAGCAGAGATGCCGGTTTAGCCGGCGTAGGGGGGATCGGTGCTGACGACGAAGGACATGGAACGGGACGACATCTACGAGCTGACTCCCGACCAGCGCGACTGGCGGGAGACGCTGCGCGAGTTCGCGGACAAGGAGATCGCGCCGTACGCGGCTCGATACGACGACGCGGGCGAATTCCCGTGGGATCCGGTGAAGAAGATGCGGGACCTGGGCCTCTTCGGGCTCATCTTCCCGGAGAAGTACGGCGGTCAGGGGGCCGGCACGCTGGAGTACGTCCTCGCGGTCGAGGAAGTCTCGCGCGCCTGCGCCTCGACCGGGATCACGCTGGCGGCGCACGTCTCGCTCGGCACCTGGCCCATCTACTCGTTCGGCACCGAGGAGCAGAAGCAGCGCTACCTCCCCGCGCTCTGTAGCGGCGAGAAGCTCGCCTCCTTCGGGCTCACGGAGCCCGAGGCGGGCTCCGACGCCGGCGGCACGAAGACGCGCGCCGTGCTCGAAGGGGAGCAGTACGTCGTCAACGGGCGGAAGATCTACATCACGAACGGCTCGGTCTCGGGCACCACGGTCTTCACTGCGGTGACGACGCCGGGCGTGGGCGTGAAGGGGATCAGCTCGTTCATCATCGAGCGCGGAACCCCCGGATTCACGCCAGGCACCCGCGAGAAGAAGCTCGGCCACCGGGCGAGCGACACCGTGGAGCTGATCTTCGAGAACGTCCGCCTCCCGCAAGGGAATCGCCTAGGCCCTGAAGGGGACGGCTTCAAGCAGTTCATGAAGACTCTGGACGGCGGGCGCATCTCAATCGGTGCGATGTCCCTCGGGATCGCCCAGGCCTCGCTCGACGCGTCCATCAAGTACGCGAAGGAGCGCAAGCAGTTCGGCCGGTCGATCGCGGATTTCCAGGCGATCCAGCTCCTCCTCGCCGAGATGGCGACCGAGCTGGAGGCGGCGCGGCTCCTCGTCTACAACACGGCGCGTCTCAAGGATCGCGGGCAGCCCTTCACGCGGTACGCCGCGATGGCGAAGCTCAAGGCGTCGACGGTGGCGATGCGCGCGGCGGACTCTTCGGTTCAGATACACGGCGGGGCAGGCTACATGACCGACCATCCGGTGGAGCGCTACTTCCGGGACGCGAAGCTGATGGAGATCGGCGAGGGAACCTCGCAGATCCAGAAGCTGATCATCGCGCGGGAGCTCCTACGGGAGGCCGGGCATCGAATGGGTGGCTGATCGGGCGCACGGCGGCGGATGCGGCCGTGAGTGCCCTTGAAGGAAACAGGGAAGGAGAGAGACGTGGCCGAACGTGACGCGTACATCGTGAGCGCCTGCCGGACCGCCATCGGCGAGTTCTTAGGCGGGCTTTCGTCCATGACCGCGCCCCAGCTGGGTGCGGTCGCGATCAAGGAAGCCGTGCATCGCGCCGGCATCAAGCCCGAGCAGGTTGAAGAGGTCCTGATGGGGAACGTGGTGCAGGCCGGCGTCGGCCAGGCGCCCGCGCGCCAGGCGATGATCCACGCCGGGATCCCGAACACGGTCGGAGCGGCCACCATCAACAAGGTTTGCGGCTCCGGTTTGAAAGCGGTGATGCTCGCCGCGCAGGCGATCAAGGCGGGGGACGGCGACATCTTCGTGGCCGGCGGCATGGAGTCGATGTCGAACGCCCCGTACTACCTCCCGAAGGCGCGCACGGGATACCGGCTCGGAAACGGTGAGCTGGTGGACGGCGTGATCATCGACGGGCTCTGGGATTCCTTCAACAACTTCCACATGGGAAGCGCGGCCGAGCTGATCGCGCGGAAGTTCCACGTCACGCGCGAGGACCAGGACCGCTTCTCCGCCGACAGCCACAAGAAGGCGGTGCAGGCGCAGAAGGAAGGCCTGTTCAAGGACGAGATCGTCCCGGTGCTCATCCCGCAGAAGAAGGGCGAGCCCAAGTGCTTCTGCCTGGACGAGCGCCCGCGTCCGGACACGACGATGGAGACGCTCGCGAAGCTCCGCCCCGCGTTCGAGAAGGAAGGCACGGTGACCGCGGGGAACGCGCCCGGTTTGAACGACGGCGCGTCGGCGGTGGTCGTGATGTCCGAGAAGGCGATGAACGCGACGGGGGCGAAGCCGATGGCTCGCATCAACGGCTACTCGACGGGCGGCACGGCGCCGGAGATGGTCTTCTACGCGCCGGTCGTCGCGGTGAAGAAGCTGGCGGAGAAGCTGGGCCGGAAGACGAACGCGTGGGATCTCATCGAGGCCAACGAGGCGTTTGCGGCGCAGGCGATCGTGGACGCCAAGGAGCTGGAGTGGGATCCGGCGAAGTTGAACGTGCGCGGCGGCGCGGTGGCGCTCGGCCATCCGATCGGCGCGAGCGGCGCTCGCATCTTGACGACGCTCCTCTACACGATGCGCGACACGAAGGCAAAGACCGGCCTCGCGACCCTCTGCCTGGGTGGCGGGAACGCGGTCGCGCTGAGCGTGGAGGCGGTATGAGCGCGCAGGCGACGGCGGCCAGCGGCACCGGCAGCCCCACGGCGACGGCGGCGACCGACGTGAGCACGGCCGCGTTCGTAGCCGTGCGGCCCGTCGTCGTCGTCGGCGCGGGGACGATGGGGAACGGCATCGCGCAGGTCTTCGCCATGAGCGGCCGGCCGGTGCTCCTCATCGAGCCGATGGAGGCGGCCCTCAAGAAGGGGCTCGCCACGATCGAGAAGAGCCTCGGCAAGCTCGCCGAGAAGGGCGTGATCACCGCCGACGCGCGCACGGAAGCGTTCGCCCGCATCGCCACGAGCGAGCAGGGCTTCCCCCTCTCCGAGTGCGCCATCGCGGTCGAGGCCGTGCCCGAGAAGCTCGAGATCAAGCGCGCGGTGCACCAGATGCTCGACCAGAAGCTCCCGCCCAACGCGATCCTCGCGACCAACACCTCGTCCATCTCCGTGACCGAGCTGGCCGCCATTACCAAGCGGCCGACCCGGTTCATCGGCATGCACTTCATGAATCCGGTCCCGGTGATGCAGCTCGTCGAGGTCGTGCGCGGCCTCGAGACGAGCGAGGAGACGGTGGCCGAGACGGTCGCGCTCGCGAAGGCGCTGGGGAAGACACCGGTTGTCGTGGCGGATCGCCCCGGCTTCGTGAGCAACCGGGTCCTCCTGCCCATGATCAACGAGGCGGCGTTCGCGCTGATGGAAGGAGTCGCCGATCGGGACGCCATCGACACCGTCATGAAGCTCGGCATGAACCATCCGCTCGGACCACTCGCCCTCGCCGATCTGATCGGCGTGGACGTTTGCCTCGACATACTCGAAGTGCTCCACCAGGGGCTCGGCGAGGACAAGTACCGTCCGTGCCCGCTCCTGCGCACCATGGTGGCGGCGGGCCGTCTGGGAAGGAAGACAGGCCGTGGGTTCTACGAGTACCGGTGACAGTACGACGGCGACCGCCACACTCGTGCGGGCGCCGATGAATTTCGAATTCAGCGAGGAGCAGCAGATGCTCCGTGACGCCGCCCGCGAGTTCGCGGATGGTGAGATCGCACCGATCGCGCAGCAGATCGACGAGAAGTCGGAGATTCCGGACAGCCTCCGGAAGAAGCTCCGCGAGAACAGCTTCTTCTCGCTCCTGATTCCGCGTGAATATGGCGGGATCGAGGTCGACGCCGTCAGCTACGTCCTCGTCATGGAAGAGCTGTCGCGCGCCTCCGCCGCGGTCGGGATCACGGTCTCCGTGCACAACTCCGTCGCCGCGGGGCCGATCCGCATGTTCGGATCGGCGGCGCAGAAGTCGAAGTGGCTCCCGCTCCTCTCGGACAAGCTCCTCGGCGCGTTCGCGCTCACCGAGCCGGGCTCGGGCTCCGACTCGGCGGCCCTCAGCACGCGCGCGGTGCGCACCGAGAAGGGCTACACGCTCAACGGCACGAAGACGTTCGTCACGAACGGTCAGAAGGCGGACCTCTTCGTCCTCCTCGCCCGGACGAGCCAGGAGTCGAAACACCGCGGCATCACCGCGTTCCTGGTCGAGCGCGGGGCGCCCGGGCTCGGCATCGGGAAGACCATCGAGAAGATGGGCATCCGGGGCTCGGACACGACGGAGCTGTCGCTCGAGAACTGCATCGTGCCGATGGAGAACCGCCTCTGGGACGAGGGGCACGGATTCCGCGTCGCCATGCAGACCCTGGACGGTGGACGCATCGGCGTGGCGGCGCAGGCGGTCGGGATCGCCCAGGCCGCGCTCGACGCCTCGGTCCGCTACGCGCGCGAGCGCATCCAATTTGGAAAGCCGATCGCCGAGTTCCAGGCGATCCAGTGGATGCTGGCCGACATGAAGGCCATGATCGAAGCCTCGCGGCTCCTCACGCTGCGCGCCGCGTGGCTCAAGGACCAGGGGCAGCCGCACGGCCCCGAGGCCGCGATCGCCAAGCTCACCGCATCCAAATCCGCGCGCGAGTGCGCGGACAAGGCGGTGCAGATCCACGGAGGCTACGGCTACACCAAGGAGTTCGCCGTCGAACGATATTATCGCGATGCCAAGGTGACCGAGCTCTACGAAGGGACCTCGGAGATCCAGCGCATCGTCATCGCCAATTCACTCTTCCGCGGAAGCACACCCACGATCTCATGAACGCCAAAGTCGCGGTACTCAAGACCACGCCCGAAACCGTGGTGCGGGACATCCCGCGCCTGGTCGATCTCGCCGGCATGCGCTCGGAGCTCTCGCCGGAGACGACGACGCTCCTCAAGATCAACATCTCCTGGCACGTCTACTACCCGGCGTGCTCCACGAGCCCGTGGCAGCTCGAGGGGATGATCCAGTCGCTCCTCGCCTCGGGCTTCAAGAAGGAGAAGATTCTCGCCGCGCAGAACTCCACGGTCGTCGTGGATCCGCACGTCGGGGTGAAGAACAACAAGCTCGAGCCGCTTCTCGACAAGTACGGCATCCGCTCGATCTGGCTGAACGATCCGGAGAGCGAGGCGGACTGGATCCGCTACGAGCCGAAGGGGAAGATGCTCGTTCTGAACAAGGTCTACCCCGAGGGGCTCATGATTCCGAAGAGCCTCATCGGCGCGAACATCATCCACCTGCCGACCTTGAAGACGCACGTCTTCACCGAGATGACCGGTGCGATGAAGAATGCGTTCGGCGGGCTCCTGCACCTGAAGCGCCACTGGACGCACAGCGTGATTCACGAGACCCTCGTCGATCTCCTCACGATCCAGAAGGAGATCCACCCGGGCATCTTCGCGATGATGGACGGCACCATCTCGGGCGATGGCCCCGGGCCGCGCGCGATGCGGTTGCGCGTGACGAACCTCATCCTCGCGTCGCGCGATCAGGTCGCGATCGACGCGACGGCGGCCAGGCTCATGGGCTTCGATCCGATGACGATCCGCTTCATCCGCCTGGCGCACGAGGCCGGGCTGGGGAAGGGGGATCCGCGGGAGATCGATCTCGTGGGCGACGACGTCTCGAACGTCAATCTGGGCTACTCGCGCAACGAGAACACCTTCGCGAGCAAGGGCCAGAAGCTCATCTACCACGGACCTTTGAAGCCCCTGGAGGGGTTCCTACTGAGAAGCCCCCTGGTGCCGTGGTCCTATGCGGCCAGCCGGCTCTACCACGACGTTTACTGGTATCCGATGGTGGGGAAGGGTCGAAAACGGTCGATCATGAATACTGAGTGGGGCAAGCTGTTCCGGGAGTACGAGCCCAAAGGGGTCGAGGGGTAATCGGCCCCGCCGCGGGCCATCGCCCGCGGCAGCGGCCGCACAGGGAGGGATCGTCATGGACCAGGCTCTCGTCCGGAGTCGCAGGATTCTCCTGGGAGTCGCCGCCCTCACCGCGGCGTTCCTCATGTCTCCGACGCACGCCGTGGCGCCGGCGCTCGCGCAGAGCGCGACGCCGTCCGCACCCAACCGCTACGTCTCCGAGGTCGTCGACTCGATCTTCTTCGTCGGCCCCGCCGAGTTCTACGCGCTCGATCTCCCCGTGCGGCCCGAAGGCGCGCGCGCCATCCACCTCCTCGGCACCGTGAACATCGCGGATCGCAAGGGG
>DASUFL010000026.1:0-19376 GCA_036274595.1 Candidatus Eiseniibacteriota bacterium
TCCGATCTCGGCACGCACCGAGTCGGTCTGCGCGAACCCGGCCGTGAAGGATTCCACGGTCTGCCCGCTCTGTTCGCCGCGCCCCGACCAGAGGACGTAGGCGTCCGGGTAGCGCCGCGCGTTGATCGCGTCGTAGTAGGCGCGGATCACCCCGGCCGCTTCGTCGTTGGAAGGCTCGCGGAGGGTGTCGACCGACGCGGTGCTATCGGCGGAAGGAGTGGGTCTCGCCGTCCGTCCCTCGGTATGGCTGTTATTGCACCCTGCCGCCAGCGCGATCAGGAGCGGCGCAACGGGAAGGAGTGAGGCTCGGACGAACCTCAGAGGATGGCCTCCCTTGTGAGCTCGGGAGCGAACCGGGTCAGTGTGTTGAGGAAGGCTCTAGGATCGTTCGGTGTCAAATAGAGACCGAACCACGATGACTTGCGCTTCAAGAGAACCGCGTTCGTCAAGCGCACACATGGCGTGACCGATGGCCAGCCGATGCGGGTCGCGAACATGCCCCTCTGCCAGTAGGCCGTGACGACGCCACCCACCATGACTCCCCATGCCGGTGGCGGAACCGGCGTATGTACCGATCCGCTGGCGGCGACCAGGGCCGCGCCCAGTCCGATGATCGAGATCAAGCAGAGCAGGACGATGACGGCGCTAGGCGCGGGATGGTCGACGTACTTCAAACCAGCCTGCTCGGGCGAATCGGCCATTACTTCGCCGCGGCGTGTGTCGGCGGATCCTTGGACGGGTTGGCGTAGTTGTTCTTGATCTCCTTCTCGAGGGCGGCTGCACGGGCAGTGCTGAGCGAGTGGTTGCCGAAGAAGAAGTTCGAGATGGGATCCTGGTCGCCGTACTTCTCGGCGAACTTGCGCCAGAGGCCCGGCGCCTTCTTGTAGTCGTACCCCGCCTCGTACACGTAACGGAGTCCGACGCGGTCCGCCTGGTCCTCGTAGTCGCGGCTGTAGCTGTTGTTGAACGCGTTCATGCCCAGTCCCGCTGCAGTTGAAGCCGCGTCCTTCACGAGGCCGCCTTTGACCTGCGACAGACCCACGCTCGCGGCCGCGCCTGCGATCCCCGTGTACATGCCCTTCGACGCCTGGCGGCGGCTGTGCTCGTAGGTGGCGTGCGCGAGCTCGTGCCCCAGCACGATCGCCATCTCGTCGTCGTCGAGGTCCTTCATGATGCCGCTGAAAACGTAGATCGAGTAGTTCGCCATCGCCATGGCGTTCCACTCCTTGTTGTCGACCACGTAGACCCGCACGGATTTCGGATCGACATAGGATGGAAGGAGGCGATCGATGATCTTGCGGCAGCGGTCGACCTCGGGACCGGTCGTGTGAAGCTCGCCGATCACTTGCTCCTTGCCGTTCGCGTCCACGTCGGCGACTTTGCCGGACTTCACGTATTGCTGTTCCGCCTGATTCGTTGCGGCGAGGATGTCGCCCTCGTACATAGCCATGCCGTTCGGCTTGGTCTCGACTTTGGTCGCGAGGACGGTGCCGTCGGCCTGCCGGGTTCCTTCGACCTTGACTTCGTATCCGATCGGAATGGTGTCGAAACTCTTCGCTGGGCCGGACCCCTTGAACTTGGTCTTCGAGCTGCCCTTGACCCGTTGACCATCGACCACGAGAATTCCGGGCTTCTTGAAATCGAGGAGGCCGGCCGGCTTGACGGTCTTGGTGGCGGCGATCGAGGCGGAAGGCATCAGTAGGAGGGCAACGACAGCAAGGATTGCGAGCTGGGTGAAACGGGGGGCATTCATGGGAGCGGCTCCTTTCAGTGGCGGGGAACCGTTCAGGTGTAGCAGAAACGCGGGCGCGCGGCCATAGCCTCGAGGCCGTGCGGCTAGGCGCGGCGGAAGCGGAGGTAGTCTAGAGCGAGTTCAGCGCGTCGATGCAGCGCTGGTACGCGTCCGTGAGAACCCCTTGAAGGTTCATCGGGTCCGCGATGATGACCGCGAGCGCCACGGTGGCCATGAAGGCGAGCAGGAGACCGTACTCGATCAGGTCTTCCCCTAGCTCGTTCCGCACGAAACGGTTGCAGATCCAGAACAAGGCGTTCCTCCTAGCGCCGGGACTCCGGAATGGAGCCGCCGGGATCCTGTGTAACCGCAAGGACCGGGCCGGGACCGCTCCAGTTTGCCACGGCGCGGATATATGGCTTGGCAGCTAATAGTTGCAGGATTCCCGAGACCTGCCCCCCGCTCCGGCGTAGGCTCGGCAGCGGGTCTTTTGGCACAGTGGC
Organism: Candidatus Eiseniibacteriota bacterium; assembly: GCA_036274595.1. Lineage (GTDB taxonomy): Bacteria > Eisenbacteria > RBG-16-71-46 > SZUA-252 > SZUA-252 > WS-9. Next base: position 2,236 of record DASUFL010000026.1, read on the forward strand.
TGGGTCGAGCCGCCCCTCGTCAAGGAGTTGCGACAATGCACGTTCAAGTGAATGGAACCCGTCTCTGGTTCGATGTCGAGGGACCTGGCCTCGTTCCCGACGGGGATGCGATGCGGGAGCGTCCTACCGTTGTACTCCTCCACGGCGGCCCCGGTAGCTTCGACCATTCCTATCTGAAGCCCGATTTCTCCCGCCTGGCTGGGGTGGCGCAGGTCATCTACCTCGATGTCCGGGACCACGGCCGCTCCGAGTGGGGAGATCCCGCACAGTGGAGTCCCGAGACATGCGGGGACGACGTGCGCGCCTTCTGTGACGCGCTCGGGATCGCGAAGCCGGTGGTTTACGGCCATTCGCTCGGCGGTTTCCTCGCGCTCCACTACGCGACGCGCCACCCGGGCCATGCCGGAGGGCTCCTGCTCGACTCCACCTTCGCCCGTTTTGACGCGCGTCGCCTGGTTGAGAACATCCGCAGGCTCGGCGGCGACGCGCTGGCCGACGTCGCGGAGCGTGTCTACTTCGGAACAGGCCCCGTGACTCGAGAGGAGTGGGCTCCGGTCTGGAAGCTCTTCGGCAAGAACGTCATCACGATGCAGGAGCGCGCGCGCACCGTCGTCAATGTGCCTCTGAACGAGCGCGCGGTTCCGCTCATGCGCACGTTCGACGTCGTGGACAAGCTCGGTCGTGTGGAGTGTCCTACGCTGATCCTCGTGGGTGAGCGCGACCCTGGGACGCCCGTGGCGGCCGCGCGCGAGATCTTCGACGGTCTGCGCCCGGAGATCCGACGACTGGAGGTCATCGAGGGAGCCGGGCATTTTCTCTGGAGAGATGCGGCCAGGGCATACTGGCCCATCGTCGAGGGATTCGTGCGTCAAGTGGAAGCGGAGACCGTGGCCTAGCGCCGGTCGCTTTGTTGAGCTTGAGGGACCGCGGATCGCGCGTTACGGTGAGAGCTTCCGCAGCCAATCCCAAGGGGGGCAACCATGACACCGCGCCTGAAAAGCCATCCCAGCCGCTTCACCCTGCTCCTGGCTCTCCCACTGGCCCTCGGCATCCTGGCTTTCGGTGGGTGCAGCGACGATGACGAGAACCCGCCGTCGGGCGGTGGCACACCGCCCACGACCACGTCGTTCAAGGGCGTCTTCGCCAACTCGACCGAGAACGGTTCCCTGAGCGTCACGGTCCAGTCGACGAGCCTCGCTTCCCCACGCCCCGGGCGGCTCCTCCTGGCAACCCGCCCGCTGCGGTCCGGTGCAGCCGTCGTCAGCGCCACCGGAACCCTCAAACCGATCGGCGGGTCGCAGGCCTCCGTCAGCGGGTCGTACGACCCCGACCAGGACACCCTGTATCTGGCCGGTGCTGGCTACACGATGCAGGGCCAGTACGATTCGTCGGGCACGTTCCAGTCGATCAGCGGGATGTACAGCGGCCCGAACGGACAGGGCTTTTTCGGCTGCGTCACGGGTTCCACGACCCCGGCGACCTACTGCGGGACCTTCACGGGCGGGAGCACGGGAAACTGGGACATTCTGATCGCGGGCGACAAGGTCGGAGGCATCGCGTTCCCAGCTACCGGGGAACCGTCCGCGTTCGAGGGCACCATCGAGACGACCGGGACGATGCGGGCCATCACGGCGGGCAACAGCGAACCGGGCGTCTCCACGCTGACCGTGACCGGAACTTGGAACACGACGACGAATACCGTCAGCGGATCCTGGACTTTCGAGGACCTCGTGACTCCTTCGACGATATCGGGGACGTGGTCGGGATCGCCTTGCCCGTAGGTCCTGACGAGCGCGTCGTTCAAGATCGCCGCTTCGTGGCCCCTGATGCCCGGGTGTGCGCGGAACGAACCTGCACGTCGAGCCAATGAAGCAGCACGTCCCAGTAGCCTGGCGCGAGCTGCGTCATCCCACGAAGCGTGCGGAATTCCGATGGGTCGCCCGTCACACCTAGGAGCAGGCTGTGATGGGCGCGGGGCCAGAGGCGGATCGTCGCGTCCACATTGCCGGCTTCGGCGAACAATCGACGGAACCAGATCGCTGCATCGGGACCCGACTCCAGCACGTCGGCCTCTCCGCCCATGTAGAGCACAGGTCCCTGGAACCGTCGCCAGTCCTGCGTCGGATCATAGGAGAGCCGCCGATCGAAGCCGGTGGATGAACCGCCGGTTGTCGCAGCCCGGTGGCTCGATGCGACGAGCTGCTCCGCAGCTCGAACGGTGCTGTCGACGGCTGCCGCGGACTCTCCACCGGCCTCCGCCTGGCGGCGCACCTTGTAGACGTAAGCGTTACCTTTGGTGCGGGCCCCTCCGTTGATGGCGACCAACGCCTTGATGGCAGCCAATCGGGACGCGGCGAGCGGAGCCACCCATCCACCTTCACTCACTCCCAACACGGCGACCCGAGTCGTGTCGATGTCCGAGCGTTGGAGCATGGCGCGAATGCCGGCGACGAGATCGTCCGCGTATTCCTCCAGTCCGGCCGGTTGCCAGTCACCGGTCGAGGCCCCGGTCCCCCGCTTGTCATAGACCAGTACGGCGTATCCCTGCGACGCCAGCACCCAGGGAATCGGACCAAAGGAGTAACGATCGCTGTCCTCACTGCCATGCGCCAGCGCGACCAAGGGCAGTCGCGCTCCCCGAGGGGAGGGTCGATAGAGAACGCCGTCCAACCGTGTCGCCCCGTTGTGAAACGAGATGGGGACCGTGTCGATCGGTATGCGCTTGGCCGTGAATCGCAGCCCCGTTCCATCCTCCGCGACCGAGACCTCGCTCGACCTCGCCTGCGGCGCGAACGTGAGCGTCCATTGGACCGGCGAGGGGCGCGTGATCTCCGGCCCGGCTGCCCATACGCGCTTCCCTACGGGCGCGAGGAAGCGCAGCTGATCCGTCTGCCGATCTGCCATGAGCAGGGTCCACCCGGCCGGTGTTCGGAATGGCGCGATCGCGAGGTCATGCGCCCTCCCAGCGCGGAAGACACCGGCCAGGGCCATGACGCTATCGGGTGGCCCACTTGAGGCCGCCTGTTCCGCACTGGCCGCGGATGTCAGGGCGCACGCAAGGAGCAACAGCCAGAACAGGGCCATCACTCGTGGGGCGGCTCGGCCCTTCCAGCGCAGCGCGGTCATGACGGGAGTACGCACGCGGATGGCAGGGAGTTACACACAGAGCGTCGGATCGGGGGATCTTAGGGGCTCATTTCTGGGCGGGCCCTCCGCGCCCAATTTTTTACTCGGGAATCCTTTGCCATCCCCAGAACGCGCCGGCGAAGAGCTCGCGGATCGCCCCAGAGCTATCGGCTCGAAAGACGATGTAGCCCGACCCGTTCTCCCGGACGAAGCGAAGGGAGTCGACCCAGATCCAGCGTCCGCCACCAAACGTTAGAGTCCCGTCCGCGTTCGCGGTCACGGTCGTCACCCCGCTCGCACGGACCGGCTCGCAGCTCCAACATGAGATCAGCGAAGCGTACCGTCCCGCGAAGCGATTCGCGCGCACCTGATCGGCCGCCGGCAGCTTCGGAGGGACCGGCCGCCGCGCCCTCGCCTCCGGGAAGAATCGCTCCAGGAGCGCCCACTTGAGGTTGTTGCGCAGGCTCGCACCCTCGAAATGGCTCACCACGAAGAACCCGGCGCGAGCCGACGGAATCAGGACCATGAGCGCGCTGAAACCGGCCACGTTGCCGCCGTGCTCGAGCACGCGCAGGTCGCCCACGAAATCCTCGTAGAACCCGAGAGCATAGCCGGGGATGGACGGATCCATCGTCACCTGCTGCCGCTGCATCTCGCGCGCCGCCTTCTCACTCAGAACGCGAGCGCCCTTCACGGCGCCCATGCCCAGCTGCGCTTCCATGAAGCGCGCCATGTCCGAGACGGTGGCATTCACCGAGGAGGCCGGGATCGTGTGATACCACTCCCAGCCCTGCGGCACGAGGGAATCGCCTTCGATTTCGTAACCTCGAGCTGTGTACGGACCGTCCGGCGGTACTGTGACGGCGGTTCGCGTCATCCCGAGCGGCCTCCAGATGTTTCGCTTCAGATACTCCTCGTAGGGCATGGCGGCCACTTCTTCGATCAGCTCGCCCGCGAGGGTGATGCCGTACGTCGAGTAGGCGGTCGTACGACCGGGCGGGCGAAGACGGACCAGCTTTCCCTGGAGGAAGCGGGCGAGCGGCTGCACGCTGTCGGATGTTGCGGCCTGCGTGCCGGGGCGGATCTCGTCGAATCCCGCCGTGTGGTCGAGGAGGTCGCGGACGTGGACCGACCTCGCATCGATCCGTGGGATCGTGACGCGATGCACGTAGCGATCGACCGGCGCATCGAGGTCCACGCGCCCGCGATCGACGAGCTGCATGACCGCGGTCGCGGTGAAGACCTTCGAGATGGAGCCGACGCGCCAGATCGTCGACTCTGGAACAACGGGACGCCCGCTGGCGACGTCCGCAAGACCATAGCCGCGCTGCAGGACGACGCGCCCATTCTGGACGAAAACGAAGCCCGCGCCGGGGATCCGATCGTGCGCCATCTCCGCCGTGATGACGGAGTCGACGAAGGCTCGGAGCTCTGACGGATTGACGGAGGCGGTGTCTGCGACGGACGCGGTGCGAGCCGTGCCCGGTGCGGCACCGAGCACGGTCGGTGCGAGGCATGCCGCAATCACGAGCCACAGCTTCGAGCGAGACAGGTTGGACATGGCTCTTCCGGTCAAACGCCCTCCGATGAGCTGGCGGAGGGGGTAGGATTCGAACCCACGGTGCCTTGCGGCACAGCGGTTTTCAAGACCGCCGCCTTAAGCCACTCGGCCACCCCTCCGCGCTTGCTGCGTCGGAGGTTAGCTAAGGCAGCGCTTCTCGTGGTACGGAATCTAATGCGGGCTCCGGGGATTCATCGCGCTACGGGCCGCGTCTTCGGGTGAATCGCAGACGGCGAACACGCTCGGTGGTCACGTCCACGCTCAAAGGTTTGCCGCTCTTGTCAGCCGAGAACTCGAGCAAGAATCCGTGCTCGGAGAGAAACACGTAGCCGAACAGATTCGTCAGCGGATCTGGTTCGACCCGATGCCGCTGCAACACGAGCTTCCCGGCATGGAGGACAAACGTCCATGTCACATCCAGCTCCCGGCTGTAATACGTTCCCGCGAGCCTCGCGGGGGGAGCCGCGGCGCGCGCCGCCTCGGGCACTCGGGTATAAGTGCGCACGGGCGACCCTTCGACGTCCACCTCCATAGCGATGGGCACACCGGGGCGCTGCACAAAGGAGAATATGAAGCGGCGGGGCGCCGCTGTCAGCCGATAAGCGTTGTTTCCCAGCGGAGCAAGCGGGAATCGCCCCTCCCCGCCGCCGTCGAGAACCAACTGCCCGTTCTCGTCAAAGAAACGGTGAAGTCCCCCCGATGTGCTGTCCCAGTACAATCCGGCCAGCGCACTGACGGGGATTCTACTCAGGGTATCCGGCGCCAGCATGACCTCCGGAGCAGAGACCGGCGGAGCGGTCGCGGTGCGGGTATTCGCCGGCAGGTAGATGTCCGCCACCTGGAGTGCGAGTGGTGTGGGCGCGATGTCGAAGGCATTACAAAGCACGGCAACGCTGAGGCTGTCCTCGGGGAAGCGGATGAAGTCGGCCTTGTATCCGAGGTCGGATCCGGCGTGGCTGATCATGCGGCGACCCCGATGCGTCCCGATGAAGAGACCCATCCCATACCCGATGGTAGTGCCGTCGTCCAGACGTTGCGGCGTGCTCATCGAGTCCAGTAACGCCCGCGTTCCCAACCGCGGAGCGTAGAAGTTGGCGTCCCACCGGGCAAGGTCGCGCATCGTCGTGACCACTCCGGTCGGGCCGGTGAACGAGAACGGCGGCCGTGCCTCGCGCAACGCCGCCGGATCGTGCCCCCAATAACCGGTGGCGAGACCTTTCACCACTTGCCCCACCTCCGCCTTGATGTCCGAGTGTGCCATGCCGAGCGGACCAAAGACTCGCTCGGTGACAAAGCGCCTGAACGTGGTGCCGGAGACGCGTTCCACGAGGAGAGCGAGCAGGAAGTATCCGGTGTTGTTGTACTGGAATTCGGCCCCGGTCCGGTGGTTTAGACCTTGCTGCCGGGGAAGCAGCCAGAGCAGGTCGGACTGGGTCTCGACATCCGACATGCGCCATCCCGCCACGTCGAAGAGGCTCCAGTAATCACGGAGACCTGAAGTGTGGTTCAACAGATCGCGGATGGTAATCGGCCGTCCGAACACCGGGAGCTCCGGCACATAGCGGCGGATATCGTCATTGAGCTGAATCTTTCCCTCGGCCTCGAGGAGGAGCACCGCCATCGCTGTGAACTGCTTCGACGTCGAGGCCAGGGCCATTCCAGTGGTGTCGGTGAGGGGGATGTCGTGCGAAACATCCGCCATGCCGAAGCCGCCCGTGTACAGAACGGCTCCCGCTCGAAAGACGCCGACGACGCACCCGGGCGCGTCGCTGCGGGCGAATGGCGCGAAGATGGCCGAGATGCGGCTGGCGGTCGAGTCTTGGCCCGCGGGCGATTGTGCCGACGCGCGGCTGCCACAGAGAAGGAGGAGAGCTGCGAAGAGAACGCTTCGGTGCAGGATGGAGAGTAGGATTTTCATGGAAGCATCCTACATACCTGCACTGGTCCCGTCTTGAATTTGCGGAACCCGGCTGAAGCCCACGAATCAATGGCCCCGGGTTAGCCTCCGGTACGCAGCGGGGCTCTGGTCGAACACGCGCCTGAAATCGCGCGTCATATGGCTCTGGTCGCTGTATCCGGCCTCGGCGGAAATCTCGGCCAGGGGCAGCCGAGTGTGCTGCAGCAGGCGGCGAGCGCGCTCGACGCGCAGGTTTCGGACGTACTCGCCGACGGCGCATCCAAACCGGGCTCTGAACGCGCGCGCGACGTAGATGGGGTGCAACCCGATTCGGTGCGCGAGGTCGCCCAACGATTGCGGGCCGGGCTCGTCGTGCAACAGGTCACGCGCGCGGGTGAGCCAGTGGTTGCCGGCATCCGGGCAGCGAATCGGTGTCCGCGCCAGTTCAGCGAGTAGCTCGGAGACGAGTCCCTCGACCGCCAGCGGCGTGACATCGTCCCGCCGGGCCAGCTCCGCGCGGAGCCTCCCCCCATATCGGGCGACTTGCGCCGAGCGCTGCACGAACACGTCGAAGAGCTGCGGAACGGAATCTCTCAGCGCCGCCACGGTATCGGCTCTAACCTCGATGATGAGGCATTCCACCGGATTGGATCCCAGCTGATTCCCGTGCACCGTGCCGGCGGGTTTCGCGATGAGTGTCGCCGGGCCGTGAGACTGGAGCGCGCATCCTTCCACCGTTTCCCGATACTCTCCATGCAGGACGACGTTCAACGTCGCGTGTTCGTGCGCGTGCGGGGGCAAATGCAGTCGGGATTGGAGCCAGGCGGACGTCACAGCATAGGGACCCCCGAATACAGTAGGTTCTGGGCGCCCGCCCAGGACGCCTGATGAGACCACGGGGATGGTTTCGCTGCGCTGGTCGCCCACTCTCATTTCCAGAGAACCAAGCTTTCGAGATCGCCGCCTTGAACCAATCGACCACCCCTCGTCATTGCGGTGCAGCATCTTAGCTGAAATCGCCGCGGCATGATCGACGGCGCTCCCAGGCGGCTCGCTTCTAGCCCGCCCTGTGCACGAACTCGCCGACGGTCCGGAACGTCTCGACGGGATTGTCGTAGAACAGGAAGTGCGCGCTCGACGGGATCTCCTGAACACGGACACCACTCGCCCGCAACCTGGGCAGATAGGAAAGATCCTTGTTGGCTTCCCCGTAGAGGAACAGGCGCGGGATCGGCAAGCCGATGAACTCTTCCAGAAGCCGCCCGGAATCGGACTCCGCCACCGTCTCGAACGAGTAGGCGTGGTAGCCGCGGATGTCCACGTTCAGCGCCAGGTTGTGCGCGATCGTCCGGTCGCCGGCGTAGCGTGACGCGAGCAGCTCTCCCGTCATCCGCCGGAACTCCGGCTCGAACGAATCGAGATCGTGCGAGATGACGCGCCGCGAGAACATGCAGTCCTCCGGAGACAAGTTTCCTTCGAAGTTGATGAACCCCTGGATCCGTCCCATGCCGTGGCGGCGGATCTGCAACAAGGCGATCAGTCCGCCCATGCTGGCCCCGGCCAGAAAGTAGGGACCCGGCAGCAATCGATCGGCAACGCTCTGCGCCATGTCTGCCAAGGCACTGACGTCGAGGCCGGCGTTCGGGTCGAACGCGGCGAGGCCGGTGCCGGGCTCATCGAACGTGGCGAGTGTGCAGTCGGCCAACGCCGGACTCTGGAAGGCTGCGTAGAAGTTCTCCTTGGCCCCTCCTAGCCCATGAACGAAGAGGATGGCCGGACCCCCGGTCCCGTCGCGGTAGAGGTACGGCAGCGAAAAGTTTCGGCCACGCCACTCAACGGTCAGCCGATCGAGCCGTGGAAGGTTCGTCTGCACGGGGATGTGCATGTTCTTTCGGGGTCTCCTTGCTTGCGGGTATCGTGCGGCGCCCTGCTCCACCGAGGCCCATTCTCGTCCTGCGAGCAGGAGGTCGCGATAGGCGGAAATGACATTGTTCGCTAGAATCCTGCCTCCGCTTCGTCGACGAGCTATCCGCTCGTCGACTATCGCGTCGTTCGTTAGTTAGTGGTGGCGGTCGGAGGACCCGACCCCTACCCTGGACCAGAGGCAGCCGCTGTCGGATGACCTGCTGCCTCGTCCCAGGGAGGGAGAGCCATGGTCTCGCGCTCGCACCCGCTCGTCGCTCTCGCCGCGCTGTGCCTCATCGCGTTCGCCCTCTACCCTGCCTCAGCCCAGGCCTCCGATGCGGACAATCTCGACAAGCTGCTCGCGCCCATCGCGCTCTATCCCGACGCGCTCTTGGCGCAGGTCCTCACCGCGTCGACGAGCCCGGACCAGGTCGCGGAGTTCAGCAAGTGGCTGAAGAATCAGACGGCCACCGGTAGCGATCTGCAGCAGGCTGCGATGAACGCGAAGTTCGACGCCGCGTTCGCCTCCCTGGCCATCTTCCCCGACGTCGTCAAGCTCCTGGCCGACAACATGGACTGGACGAAGGAGATCGGCACGGCCTACCTGAGCAGCAAGGATCAGGTCAACGTGTCGGTCCAGCGCCTCCGGGCCCAGGCTCAGGCCAAAGGCAACCTGAAATCGAACGAGCAGCAGAAGGTCGAGGTCAATAGCGAGGGCGGATCGCAGACGATCATCATCGAGCCCGCGAATCCGCAGGTCGTCTACGTGCCGCAGTACGATCCGAACGTGGTCTACACGCAATCGGCGTCGAGCTCGTCGAGCAACGATGCCGCGCTCGCGGCCTTCGTCGGCTTCGGCCTGGGGATCGCGATCGGCGCCGCGATGAGCAACGATTACTACGGCTGGGGCGCCTGGGGCTATGGATGGCACGGCGGCGGCGCCTACTACCACCGCTCGGTCTGGGTCGTGCCCGCTCGTCCCCGCTACCCGTACGCGCGGCCCGTCCCGGGCTATCGGCCCAGGGGCAACGTCGCGGCGCCGCGTAACACCAATATGAACAGAAACGTGAACGACAACCGGGCCCATGCCGGCAATCGGGTCAGCAACGAGGACGTGGATCGCCGCGATGCGAGCCGGGACAAGGCCAGAGGCGGTGCCGACCGGGGCGGCGCCCGCACCGATCGGGAAAGCTCCACCGCCCGGGGACGTCCGTCGACCAACGACAACCCGGGTCGGTCGGAATCGAGCGCCTTCGGCGGCTATGGGAACGGATCCAGCACGCGCGCCTCGAGCGATCGCGGACGATCGTCGGTGGCCTCGAGCCGGGGCGGCGGAGGCGGTCGCAGCGGCGGAGGCAGTCGCGGCGGCGGAGGTCGGAGACGATGACCCCCGGGCGGCATTGGGACGGGGAGCGCACTCCCATGCGCATGCTTTCGGTGATCGCGATCCTCGGACTTGGCGTGGCGATGTCGAGCTGCTCGAAGGGACCGGCGGAGCAACAGACGTTCGCGACACCGGAAGCCGCGGTCGAGGCGATGTTCCATGCCCTTTCCGCGGGAGACACAACGGCCCTACACGCCCTTCTCGGCCCGGACGCGTCCGATGTCATGAATCGGGGGGATCGGGTCCAGGCCGCGCGCGACCGCCAGGTCGTGGTTGCGGCCATGATCGAGCGCTGGTGGCTCGAAGGTGAAGGACCGACACGGACGGTGGTCGTTGGGAATGAGTCCTACCCGCTACCCATCCCGCTGGTCGAGGAGAAGGGCCGCTGGAGATTCGATACGGCGGCGGGCAAGGAGGAGATGCTCTACCGGCGCATCGGGAGGAACGAGCTCGCCGTGATGGACGTCGCCGGAGCGTTCGTGGAGGCACAGCACGAGTACGCCGCGACCAGTCATGACGGTGTGCCGAAGGGCGCGTACGCCCAGCGCGTTCTGAGCGAGCCGGGACGGCACGATGGACTCTTCTGGCCGGCCACGCCGGCGGATGCCGCACCGAGTCCCATGGGAGAGCTCGTCGCCCAGGCGGCCACCGAGGGCTATCGACGTCAGGAGGGTCCTGCCCCCTACCATGGATACTTCTTCAAGGTCTTGACCGCACAAGGGCCGGGCGCACCCGGTGGAGAGCGCCCGTGGATCGTTGGGAACAGGATGACCGGTGGATTCGGCTTGCTCGCCTGGCCGGCGGACTACGGCAAGAGCGGGGTGATGACGTTCCTGGTCGGACCCGACGGCGAGCTGAGGCAGCAGGATCTGGGCGCCAACACCGTCGCGCGGGCCGAGGCCATCAACGCCTTCGATCCCGACAGCTCCTGGAGCGTGCCCTAGGGCCCGCGGGCCCTGACCCTCCTCAGGGAACGGATCCCCCGATCAGCGCGCCATGAGCTGTTCGTAGACGAGCTCGTACGGCCCCGGCTTCAGGCCAAGATCGCCTCGGTAGGGTCGATCCAGTGCCAGGATCATGAAGACCACGAGGCCGATGACCCCGCGAGCAGGCCGACCTGGATGCGGTGCACGCGTGGGTCACGCACTGGAAAGTAGAACGAAGAGATCAGGCTGATGAATGCTCCCGCGACGATCACCAGCCACAGAATTCCGGGCAGCCTGCGCTCCACCGAGCCGAGGCGCATGCGGCGGGCCTCCATCATGCGGTCGTAGGAGGCGAGCGTCTCGAGCGCCAGACCCTTGTCGGCCTCGGTGCGGGTTCGAAGCGCACGAGAATGGCCTGGAGCTCGTCCATGGCCCTCACACCTTGGGTGGGAATCTGGCCCCGGCGCTGGAGCGGCCAGGACTCGTGGATGAGCTGGTAGGTGTAATTGCGAATCCGCTCGCGCATGGTGTCCCGCAGCGGCTCCGGATAATACGAGACGTTTCGGTAGAAGGCCGCCAGCGAGCTGGCCTCTTGCTCGTTGATCTCTCCGACCTTCTCGAAGCCCTCCCAGACTTGCACCGCGGTCAGCGCGGTCGCGAGGCCGTAGAACACCATGATCGACGCCAGCATCGCGGCGCCGAACTCCACGTCGGTGTCCCCGAAGCGCAGAGCGGGAAGCTGGTGCTTGGGAAACCAATTGGGGCCCAGGAGCGAAACACCGACCAAGAGGGTGACCAGAACCGGTCCGGACACGATCAGCGGAATGTCGAAGAGAAAGTCCACGGCGGGGGCCCCCAGGGAGTCGGCGGTCGAAGAGCGTGGGTGCTCGCGTTTAGAACTTGCCCATTAAATCGGCAACCACACTCTCGATGTGCGGAATCGCGATCCTCGGTTCGGTGAGCTGGCCATGGGCGAGCTTCTCCGTAACGTAGGTCTTCTCACTGTAACGATCGCCGAGCACGTTCTGATCGAGATGCCGCGCAAGCACGGCCTCGGCGGCCGCCGCTTCCGCGTCGGAGAACACGAAGCGGACGCTCTGGAAGCGCTGAGTCGCGGCCCGGTACCACTCTGGGAACGGATCCCCACCGTTCTCGAACGGAGCGATCAGGTCCATGGAGCAACGCTTGAGAGGCTCCACGTCGGCGCCGAATTTCAGGAACGTCTGCGTGATGTAGGTCTGCAGCATGAGCCATGTCGTGAGCGACTGACTCCCGGAGCCTAGCCACTTGAGCGCCTCCAGAATAGCCTCGGCATTGCCGGCTTCCATGTGGGCATAGAGCTTGGAGACGAAGCAGGTATCCAGACTCACGTTCGTCCCGAGCCCGACGAAACCAGCTGCCTCGACTCCGATCCCCCCGGGCGCGACGAGCATTCGGAGAAATTGATCCGCGCCCGCTGAGTAGCCGACCAGAACCGTCCGCGTCGGACGATACTCGCGGACAAGCTCCGCGAGCATGAGCCTCAGCAACTGCGCGTGATCGTCGAACGGGAGCACCGGACGGAACGAGTCCCCGGGAGCGAAACCCGCGAGTGTCACCGCGATCCCCCGGTATGGAAGTGGACGCAGGACTGACTCGAACCTTCGATGGTCGCCCCCGATGCCATGGAGGCAAATCACGAGGGTTTCCGATTCCCTCTGATTGTCCAGGTAGGTCATCGGATATCCAATGAGACGGGGGGATCGCGTCGAGAGCAATCGCACGTGCGCCGCCGTCAGCAGGAATTGCCGCTCGATAGGCTCCCCCGCCCCGGACTGCGCGCCCGATTCAGCGAGGGTGCCGCGGTCCATGGCCTGCACCAGCTCTTCGAGCTCGTTCCGCACGTCGAGCATGGTTTGAACGCGTCGATCGGGATCCTTCGAGAGGCAACGTCGGACGAACCAGATGAGCTGCGCCGGAGAGTCGGGGCGGAGCGCTGCGAGCGACGTCGGCTCCTGATGGAGAATCGCGCTCATCACATCGGCAGTGGTCGATCCAGGAAACGGTCTCTTGCCCGTGAGCATCTCGTAGAGAACGACGCCGAGCGCAAAGACGTCCGCGCGAGCATCCACAGCCGCACCCCGAACCTGTTCGGGGGCCATGTAGGCGACCGTTCCGAGGAGCACCCCAGGAGTCGTCATCGTGCCTGGCGCCGTGGCGCCGACGGACTGCGATGGGGCCGGCGGAGCCTCCGCGCCCGTCAGTTTCGCCAAACCGAAATCGAGGACCTTGATGCGGGCCTCCTTGGTGACGAACAGGTTTTCGGGCTTGAGGTCGCGATGGACGATCCCTTTCGCGTGGGCCGAAGCCAATCCCTCGGCCGCTTGTGCGGCGTACGTCAGCGCTCGTTTGAGCGGAAGGTGGCCCGACCCGAGGACCCCCCGGAGTGTCTCCCCCTCGAGCAATTCCATCACGACGAAGGGCGAGCCCTCGTGCGTGCCGAGGTCGTAGATGGCGCAGACGTTCGGATGGCTCAGTGTTCCGGCCGCGCGAGCTTCCTGCTCGAAGCGGCGAATACGTTCGGAGTCATGGGAGGCGTCGTGGGAGATCACTTTCACGGCGACACCCCGTTGGAGCCGGGTGTCGAGGCTCCGATAGACCTCCCCCATCCCGCCCGCGCCGAGCGGCGCGAGGATCTCGTAGGGACCAAGCCGGGAACCGGGAGCGATGGACATGCCGCGCAGTGTACCTCAACCCGCGCCGCCCCTCTCCGGGAGCCGGTTCAAGAGGAAGAGGGAGCAGGCCCCGTGGGGCCGCGCCCTCTGCATGGCTCAGCGGATGATGGTGGGATCAGTTGTGACCGCGTCCGTGACCGCCTCCCTGGCCACGGTTCTCATCCTGCCCTTTCTGATTTCCCTTCCCCCGCTTCCCTTGATCACCGCGGTTCTGCTGGTCCTGGGGCTGCTGCTGACGCTGGCTGCCCTGGCCGCGCTGGCGAACCTGCTCGCGCTGGGGCGGCTGCTGCTGCCGAACCTGCTCGCGGGCCCGCTGCGGCACCGGCTGTTGACGGTACTGCTCGCGCTGCGGCGCGCGCTCCTGGCGATACTGCACAGGCTGCTGCCGCTGGCGCGTGCGGTTCTCCTGCACCGAGAACTGGCCGCGAGTCCGCGGATACCTGTTCTCGTACCTCGTCCGGTAGTACGTGTAGCTCGCCGGATTGCTCGGGTAGTAGCGTCCTGCGCTGTAATGGGAATAGGCGGCGCCACGGTAGTTCCGCCAGTGGTGCCTGTAGCGAACTGGGATGTAGCGGATCGAGTACGGCACGGACTGGTAGCCGATGAAGTAGAACGGCCCGTCGTAATCGACCGAGCGGTACCAACCTCCGTTCCAGCAGTAGTACCAGTAGTTTCCGTAGCGGTAGAGGTCGTAATCGTAATCGTCGACGTAATAGACGCGCGTCCCCGGAATCAGCACGACGTCCGGCTGTTCGTAGAACGCGAGACGAGGACCGATGTACGGGTCGCCGATACGCAGGCTGAACGAGAAGCTCGTCGCAGCCGAAGCCTTCGGGCCCGGAGCGAACAGCAGCACGAACGCCGCGAACGCGGCCCAGAGTGAACGATGTCTCATACGAGATCCCACCTTTCTGGATATTGGTCACGCATCACCGAAGGGTGACTTGTGCAACGCTCATGCCATGGCGGAAGGCGAATCGGGCGTCGCCATATGGTTGGGAATAGTGCAAATACAGCGCCGCCTATCCGATGTTTCGAATTCGAGCGGTCCTGGGGAAAGGAAGTCAGTACATTGGGGCGACACTGCGACCGAGGAACGACACAGCGCCATCGCGGCCACGACCGGGAATTCCCGAGGGCTCGGGATGGGGCCGACCGATGCGGTACGATCTCGCCATGAACAACCCCGTGGACGTGATTCGACGGCTGCGCGAGCACGCCTTCCACGTGAGCGCCGCCGACCTGGAGCTATCCCCGACTCCCGATCGCCCCCATGTCTGGTGCGCGATCATGGAGCTCGGGTATCCGACCGGAATCGCAACGTTGCTGTCGTTCGCCGAAGGCACGACCAGTCTCTATTTCAGCAATGGAGGGGGCGTCGTGGGCGCGGGCGAGCACGAATCCGTGCGCGCAGCCGCCGAGGTGTTTCTCGACGCGGTCGAAGCTCACCGAGCTGGGCTGAGCCCTGTCGAGGAGACGCCCACGCCGCGGATCGGCCGCGTGCGATTCTACGCGCGCACGTTCGAGGGGACGTTCGGCGCGGAGGCGACCGAGGATCAGCTAGGCCAGAAGCTCCATCCATTGTCCCCGGTCTTCTTCGCGGGCCATGCGGTGATCACTGCAATCAGAGAGTCGAGCGAGCCCTAGGAATCGCCGGCCCCGCCTACGGTGAGAGGGCTCGAACCCAGTCCGGCGACGTATCCGTGACCGGGTCCTTGGCGTACTCGAGCATGGCGCCGGACACCGCGTCATAGAGCTCGTAGGTTCCTGCGAAGTGGAGGCCTCCGCTGTAGATGGCCACGGCTTTGCCGTCTCTGGCGAACGACCAGGAGCGGATGAAGCCCCCCGGCTCGAATTCCTGCACGAATCCCCCGCCGCGGAGGAGCTTGAGCTTGCTCGCGGCCTCGACCGTGTTGCCGGCGCCGTCGTCGAGGGAGTCGGCCGCGAGCATGCCCACCGTGTATCGATCCGGGCTCAGCTGGGGGTCCAGGTAGCGTCCATGGAACGTCACGCGGACGTCCTGAGAGTCCACCTGGACCACGTGGACGTTGCTGCCTCGGTCGAGATAGACCCTCACGACCGCGATGAGAGGAGTTTCCGGCACACGACGAGCTGGAGCTCGTGTCGCGGACGCCGGCGGAGCGGCGGGAGTCGGAGTCGGGGCCTCCGCCGCCTGCTTGGACGAGCTGCAGGAGGCGAGCAGGGCCACGGCACCGATCAGCACCCCGGCTTGCGCCCTTGCGAGGACCTTCAGGGCTCGCACTCCGTCTTGGGGTAGACGGCGCGGAAGCGACCCTGGACGGAGATCGTGGATCCGTGAGACGTCTCGCTCTCGAGGGTCGCATCCACGCTGAAATCCACGGACATCGTGGAAGCACCGCATTCAAAGGAGTTCAGCGTGATCGTCCCGGAAGCCATCTCCTCGTCGCTGCTGTACTCCCCGAAGTGTGCGAAGAGAGTGACCGTAGGGACCTTGTGCGGCGGCACCGGGTTCGCCGGCAGCGTGTAGGTGGCCCCCTGCCCGGCAGCGTCGATGAGGATCTGAATCACCCACGATTTCTCTTGGAGGGTGGGATCGTAATACATCACGCGCATGGTGCGCTCGTTGATGAACCCGGGGTCGTAAAAGCCGCAGCAGGTGATCGCCGAGTTCCCCATTTCGATGACGGACCCTCCCGAGGTCCGGAAGACGAGGGAGTCCTCGACGAAAGGGGTCGGCGGAGGCTTCGTGGGAGTAATCGACTTGCTGCCGTGGTCGTCATCACTGCAACCTGGGAGGATGGCCAGGCCACCCAAGACTAGGAGCTGACCGATGCGGAGCACGCACACCCGGGTAGTGTTCATCTCGACCCCCCGTCACCTTCGTTGAGGCCCGATCGATGAGTCTACCTCAGCCTTACAGCGCTCGCTTCCCGAACCAGCGGATCCCGAGCGCCAGCACCACCACGACGTACCCCGCGGCCCACACGACCATCGCCACGCTGGGCACCGAGACGGGCGAGAAGGGCGAGTTTCCAAGGTCCCGAATCACCGAGGGTTGCATGTGGTAGGCGGCGAGCTGCCAGAGCGCCTCGCTCGGCATGATGAGGCTCGCCACCGTCCCGACCTGGCGCGCGGCGTCGTTCTGCGCCATCGTGCCGATCTGCTCGACCAGATTGCCGATGAAGGCGAGCCCGAACAGTCCGAAAGCGAGCATCCCGTTCGTCACGGTGCTGAGCTTGGCGCCGCCCGCGATCGACAGCGTGAGCAGGACGGTGCCTTCGAGGAGGATGAGCGGCAGCCCGATCTCGAGCTTGGGCGGGGTGAACCCGGAGCGAAGCAGCGTGATCGTCAGCACGCCCCCCGCGAGGAGCCCGAAGTAGCCCGCCATCACGATCCAGTGCCCCAGCCACTTTCCGAGCACGATGTCACGGCGACGGATCGGCCGCACCGCGACCGTCTGGATCACGCCGGAGGCGATCTCCCCCGAGAGCGTGTCCACGGGCAGGAGGACCGCCGTCATGATGGTCAAGAAATTCGCGGCGAAGAGCCCCGCGAGGGTGAGCATGTTGAGGAAGACGCGCCGTTCGACGAGCGCCATCCCGCCCGCCTCTCCGAGCACCATGAAGTGGAGCCCGAGACCGTAGAG
>DASUFL010000027.1:0-9181 GCA_036274595.1 Candidatus Eiseniibacteriota bacterium
GTGCGGTGCGCGGCGGTGAGGCGGTGGCGATCGTAGCGCTCGCCACTCGCGGTGCGCCGGCCCTCGAACGAACGGTGATAGAAGGACGCCCTGCCCACGGAGGACGACTGGGGACTGGAGCCTCCCGAACCCGTACCCACGGGCCCAAAACCGCCGCCGCTCGCCGCACAGGACGGCAATGCTGTGAGCGCCATCAGTACCGTTGCCAGCCGAATCCGCCATCGGGCCATGGGCAAGAGATCGGCAGGATGGTTCGGGCGCTTGAGCCCTCCGACCGGAGCCAGTGCAAGGAAACGCTCTCAGCTCGACTGGCCGGTGATCTGGGCCGAGCGGGCGGCGAACCACGCGATCGGCACGCCGACGCCGAACATGTGGATGAAGAGCTGGTTGGCGACCAGGAGTGGCCCAGGGTGCCCCATGCGCACCAGGGACAGCGGGATCACCACGAAGCGCATGAAGGCCCAGACGCAGAGTCCGAACGCCATGCCGGACTGGATGGGATGACGCAGGAGCGAGGGCCAGATGCGAGTCGCGGCGAAGAAGATCGTGGCGGCGCTCAGCGCGATGAAGAAGTGAAGGCCGAGCCCCAGCGCCGAGGTCGCCAGCCCGCCTTCGAACGAGCGGGGGCCGAGGAGTCCGCTCGCGATTCCCTGGAGCATGCGGAGCGGTTTTCCGCCGAGAAGCAGCGTGGCGACGACAGCGTCGGCGATGTCGAGAGCTCCGGCGACCAGTCCGCCGACGACGATCGACTCCAAGGGTCGCGCTCGCACGCTTGAGGGGTACCACGCGCACCGCCGCGCCGAAATGGAAATCGAGGCCGGGGCAAGCTAGGCTCACCGGATGCTCACTAGAATCGGCGCGTTGACGGCGGTGTTGGCCATGCTCGCGCCTTGGCCTTGCGAGGCTCAGGGCAAGGGCGGAAACGTTCAGGCAACGCTGGTGGCTGCGGGGGACGCGGTGATCCCCGGCGAACGGCTGGACATGGGGGTCCGTCTTCGCATGCGGCCCGGCTGGCACGTGTACTGGAAGAATCCCGGAGACTCGGGCCTGCCGCCGACGGTGAGCTGGAAGCTTCCCCAGGGATTTCGGGCGGGGGTGATCGAGTGGCCGGCGCCGACGCGATTTCTGGATGAGGGCCTCGTCACCTACGGCTACCACGACGAGGTGATCCTGCCGGTCCAGATCCAAACTCCAACCTATATCGCAGGAGACTCGGTCGCGATCGCAGCGCGCGTGGACTGGCTCGAGTGCAAGGACATCTGCGTTCCGGGCTCGGCCACGCTTCGTCTCGATGTCCCGGTCCGGGCCGAGCGCCGCCTCGGCCGGGCTTCGACACGCGTCATCGAGAAGGCTCGCTCCGAGCTGCCAGATACCGCCGGCTGGTTCCTCGAAGGGGGGGCCGGACCCAGGGCGATCTCCCTCTGGTTCATCCCGGCGCGCCACAACAAACCCCGGAGCGCCTACTTCTATGCGGACGAGCCCTTACTCGTGGACTACGCCGCGCCTCAGGGATTCGAACGCGTGGGGCAGCTCTGGCGCGTCACGATGAAGCCTGCTCCGAACGCCGACCGGAACCTCGACCGGCTGACGGGAGTCTTAGTGATCAATGGGAATGGGGGAACACATTCGGTCCAGGTCGACGTGCCCCTCCGCGCGTCCGACTCGGGACCGGCGCCCCCTCAGCCCCTCCTGCCGCGGCGCACCCCCCCCTCCGCGGCGTACGTCGCCATACTCGCCGGACTCGCTATCGTGCTAGCCTTGTCCGTTCCCCGCATCATTCGACGTCGAACGCATCACAACTGAAACCCGATCGGAGATCGCCATGAAACGGATGGCCTGGCTCGCGTCGCTCCTCCTCCTCGTCGCGCCCGTATCCCTGGCCCACGCTGCGGCCATCGTCGGGCAGCGCGCGCCGTCCTTCGAGCTCCGCGACGCGGACGGCAAGGCGGTGAAGCTCGACTCCTTCCGTGGGAAGTACGTCGTGCTCGAATGGACCAACTTCGGCTGTCCGTTCGTGGGCAAGCAGTATGGCAGCGGCAACATGCAGTCGCTCCAGAAGAAGTACACGGAGAAGGGCGTCGTGTGGCTCACGATCTGCTCCTCGGCGAAGGGAAAGCAGGGCTATCTCGACGGCGCCGGCGCGAAGGCAAGCATGAAGGAGCACGATGCCGCGCCAAGCCGGTTCCTGCTCGACCCGAAGGGCTCCGTGGGCAAGAGCTACGGCGCCAAGACCACGCCCCACATGTTCGTGATCGACCCGAAGGGGACGCTCGTCTACAACGGCGCCATCGATGACAAGCCGTCCACGAACAAGGACGACGTCCCGACGGCGAAGAACTACGTCGCCGCAGCGCTGGACGAGTCGATGGCGGGAGAGAAGATCGCGACCTCGGCCACGCAGCCGTACGGCTGCAGTGTGAAGTACTAAGTCAACCCTGGGGGATAGTCATGACTCCGCGCGTCCGTAATCCGTGGAGACCGGCCCTCGTCGCGACGGCCCTGATCGTCGCGCTGGTGGGCTGCGGCAAGTCCGGAACCGAGATCGGCGTTCGGGAAGCAACCGCGCACGCCGACGCGAACGGCGTCCAGCGGATCGACGTGAACGTCCATTCCTTCTATTTCGATCCCAATCGCATCACGGTCGAGGAGGGCGTTCCGGTCGAGCTCGTCCTCCATTTCAAGCCCCTCATGACGCCGCACAATCTGACGTGCGAGCACGCGGACGCGGGGATCAACATCGACAAGAGCGTCAGCTTCATCTCGTTCGACCACACCAAGCACGTGCAGTTCACGCCCACCAAGGCAGGGGAGTACGACTTCTACTGCGGCGTCGACTCGCACATGAAGAAGGGTATGACCGGGACCATCGTGGTCCGGAGCCACGGATGAGCCGGGGGCTCGCGGTGGTGCTGGCGGGACTGGTGATGATGACGGCGGCATCGTGCGGCAAGGGGCCGGCGGGGGAGAGCCCGCCGCCTCTGACCGCCGCCGAGAAGGACACGCTCCTCCAGCAGTACGCCAAGGATCGCTCCGATACCGAGGAATGGCTCAAGACCTCACCGACGTCGTATCTCGCCACGGTCGAGCGGCGCGATTTCGGCGGGCAGACCACGATGACGGTGGGGCGCGCCACCGACAACGACGTCCGGATCGACGATCCGGGCGTGAAGCCGCACCACCTCCGGGTCACGGTGGTCGGCGATTCCTTCGAGGTGAAGGCGGTCGATCGCGGCGCGACGTTCACGGCGAAGGACAGCGTACCCATCACCTCGGCCACGCTTCCTCCGTCCGGGATCCACGTGGCCCGCTTCGCCCTCAGGCTCTCGCACCAGCGCTACCCGGCCATCATCGTCTACGATCCCAAGAGCCCGCGGTACGCCGACTACAAGGGCATGGAGTACTTCCCACCCGATCTCGACTACCACATCGTCGCGGAGCTCACCCCGAACGCGCACCCCGACACCACCATCATCCTCTCGACGCGCGGCAACCAGCGGCGCGCGGTCCGCGAGGGGTGGTTCGACTTCAAGGTGAAGGGCCAGCCGGCGCGTCTCGAAGCGGTCCGCCTGCTCGAACCGGGCGTGGGGGAGCAGGACTACAGCCTCTTCTTCACCGACGCGACCACCGGCAAGGAGAGCTACCGCGTCGGCCGCTATCTGGAGCCGGTCAAGCGCTCCGACGGCCTTTACACGCTCGATTTCAACATGTGCTACAACCCGGCCTGCGCCTACTCGGAGCATTACAACTGCCCCATCCCGCCCAAGGAGAACCACCTCACGGTGGCCATCGCCGCGGGGGAGATGGACGCGCACTACCTGCACTGAGCCGAAGCGGTCCGTTTTCGCGCGTTCTCGACCAGGAAGGTCCATCAAGGATCCGGCCCGAGCCGGACCCCACCCTGACCGGAGGAACTCGCATGCCACGCTACGCCTCCCTCGCGATCCTGTCCGCGCTCGTCCTGGGGCTCGCCTCGAGCGCGCCCTCGCCGGCCCGCGCCGGGATCGGCAATCCGATCAAGAAGGCCAAGGATGCCGTCACCAAGGAGGCGAAGAAGGAGACGAAGACGGAGGCCCAGGCCAAGCCCTGCGATCAACCCGTCTTCGACGACGTGACCGTCGAGCTGACCGAGGCGCGGCTCAGTCGCATGGTCGAAACCTTCCACAAGATGGAATCGATCCTGGCGCCGCGCATGGGGCTGGTGGAGAAGCGGAACAAGCTCATGGAAGATCGGGGCGCCATCTGGGACAAGAACGGCGAGAAGATCCAGAACCTCGAGCAGAAGCGAGACGACGTCAAGGGCTGCTACCACGAGGGCTACCAGCGAGCCTCGGAGAAGAAGCTGCAGGAGTACTCGCAGCGTGCGATGAGCGACCCCAAGCTCCTCGAGAAGTACAAGAATCTCGCCATGCAGAACAATGCCGCGGCGGCGGCCGGCGACACTGCGGCGCAGAACAGGATCAACGCGGGCATGATGGAGGAGATGCTCCCCAGCTCGGGGGACTCCGCCCAGGTTCGCAAGGAGTGCGGACCGGTCCCCCCCACCACGAAGGAAGAGGATCAGATCAACGCGCTCGACAAGCAGATCCAAGCGCTCGAGGGCGAGATCCGGAAGATCGATGACAAGTCCTCCGAGACCCAGGCGAAGGGACTGGGCTTGACCCCCGTCCAGATGGGTACGGCGTTCGAGCGGATCCGGGGATTCAGGGGGAGCTCCAAGGACGCGGCAGAAGCCCAGGGAGGGCGGAAGAAGAAGGGTGACTCGGGCTCGAGCTCGGACGCCAAGTCCGACTCCAAATCCGACTCAGGCTCCGACAACTCGGGCTCCGCGGCCGTTCCCTCCCAGTGCGGCTACACCGATGTGGAGGCGGAGGCGCTCTCGAAGCACGCCACGGAGCTCGTCAAGTACCTGAACTAGACCCGATGCGCCCCGCGTTCCGATATCGCGCCGCGGTCGCGGCCGCCACGATGTGCCTCCTGGCGGCCGCTCCCGCTTCAGCGGCCTCCTCGAGCCTCGCGGTCCGAGACGGCGACTCCTGGCGTACCTTCTGGCGCTCGGACGAAGCCCCGGCCCGATTCGCGGCCGCGAACCCCGCTCTCATGCGGGCCATCCAGTGGAAGCGGCTCGCCCCCGGTCTCGAATGGTCCGAGGTCCGGCTCGGCTGTGCCGGCCCGGTGTGGCGTGCGCGGCTCATTGTGGCGCGCCTCGATCCGCGTGAAGTCCGCTTGACCCTCGCGATGGAGCTGACCCGGGACGACATGCGTCCCGCGTGGACCATCGACCGCGCGCCGGAGGATGCGATCCTCGCCGTGAACGCGGCGCAGTTCACGAGTGCCATGCCTTGGGGATGGGTCGTCATCGACGGTCGCCAACGGCTGGCCCCGGGAGCCGGACCGCTGGCCAGCGCCGTGGGCATCGACCGGGACGGCGGCATTCACTGGGCGCACGGCGACACGCTCGCGGCGACAGGCATCGTCACCGGATTCCAGTCCTACCCGACGCTCCTCTCCCACGACGGGACCGTTCCCGCTCCGCTGCGAACGGTAGGCAGCCTGGTCAGTCTCACCCATCGCGACACGCGCCTCGCGTTCGGCGAGGCGCGTGATGGACGCATCCTGATCGCGATGACGCGCTACGACGCGGTGGGGACGATGGGGGAGGGAATTCCGCTCGGACCTACGACCCCGGAAATGGCCGCCATCATGGGATCGCTCGGCGCGCACGATGCGGTCATGCTCGACGGTGGAATCTCCGCGCAGCTTCTCTTGCGCGGCGCCGACGCCCGGGAACCGCTTCGCTGGCACGCCATCCGCAAGGTTCCCCTCGCTCTGATCGCTCGCCCTCGAGACCTGGGACGCGCGGCGAAATAGCTTTCCTCCTGTCCGATCGTGCTAACGTCATTGCAATAGACGAAAGGCCTCCCCCCAAGGTCCTACGTAAGTGCACCCATAACCCCAAGAGCACCATGGTCGTCGAACGCGTGTCACAGCCATCCTCCAGTGAGCCCACCGGCGCCCGTATGGCCGGGCGGCCGGTCTGGGCGCGGTATGGCGTGGCCCTCGGGACCGTCCTCCTCGCTTGGTACGCTCGCCAAGCGCTGACCCACGCGGTAGGTCCCACGGCGCTTCCGTTCGTCTTCTTCTTTCCTGCCGTTGCGGTCGCTGCCTGGTGGGGCGGATTCGTCCCCGGGCTCATGTCCGTCGCACTCTCCTCGCTCCTGGCCAACTGGTCGTTCATGCGTCCGATGTGGACGCTGACGCTCTCCACCTATGATCTCTCGGCGGTGCTCGCGTTCGCGGCCTCCTGCATGTTCATCCTCGGGGCGATCGAAATGATGCATCGGGCGCGGGCCAGCCTCCACGGCGAGGTGGACATGCGCCGTCGCGCGGAAGCGGAGATCGCCCAGGCGCTCGAACGGTCGGCCGCGACCCTGGCCAGCATTGGCGACGGCGTCATCGTCACCGACGCGGAAGGCCGCATCGTCTCGATCAACCACGAGGCGGAACGGCTCACCGAATGGACCCGCTCGGAGGCGGTGGGGCTGCCGGTCGCGGAGGTGTTCCGGATCGTCCGCGAGCAGGATCGGAAGCCTGCCGACGACCCGGTGGCGCGGTCGCTTCGGGAGGGCCGGATCGTCAATCTCGCCAATCACACGCTTCTCCTGTCCCGAAGCGGGCGGGAGATCCCCATCGAGGACAGCGCCGCGCCGATCCGGCGTGCGGACGAGCCCATCCAGGGCGCCGTGCTCGTGTTCCGGGACGCCACCCTGGAGCGTCGCGCGCACGAGGCGAGCGCGCGGCTCGCGGCCGTCGTCGAGTCCTCGGGGGACGCGATCATGACGAAGACGCTCGATGGCACCATCCGCACGTGGAATCGGGGCGCCAAGCGGCTGTTCGGCTACGAACCCGAGGAGATCATCGGCCGGTCGATCACCACCCTCATTCCGCCCGAGCGCCTCCACGAGGAGGCCGAGATCATCGAGCGGCTCAAGAGTGGGCAGCCGTACGAGCGCCTCGAGACCGTGCGGCTGGCCAAAGGCGGCCGGCGCATCATCGTGTCGTTGAGCATCTCCCCGCTGCGGGACGCCGACGGCGAGATCGTCGGCGCGTCGAAGATCGTTCACGACGTCACGGACATGGTAGCCGTGCGCGAGGCGCTGGCGCGTGAGAAGGAGCTCCTCGCGACCACGCTGTCGAGCATCGGAGACGGCGTGATCGTGACCGATGCCGAGGGCCGGGTGACCTTCCTCAACTCGGAAGCCCAGCGCTTGACCGGGTGGACCGAGGACGACGCCCGCGGCTTGGCGCTGGCCGAGGTGTTCCGAATCGTGGGAGAGGAGACGCGGACCACCGTGAAGAGTCCGGTGGAGGAGGTGCTCCGCCGCAACGCGGTGGTCGGGCTCGCGAACCACACGATCCTGATCGCTCGCGACGGATCGGAGCGCGCGATCGACGACAGTGCGGCCCCCATTCGCGTCGAGGGAGTCATTTCCGGCGTGGTGCTCGTGTTCCGCGACGTCTCGGAGCGGCGGCAAGCGGAGGCGATCCTTCGCGAGGAAGACCGGCGCAAGGACGAGTTCCTCGCGATCCTTTCCCACGAGCTCCGGAATCCGATCGCCCCGATCGGGATGGCTGTCGACCTCATGCGCAAGAAGGGACCGACGGACCCGGAGCTCCGAGAGCTCAGGGACATCATCGAGCGGCAGACGAACCAGCTCGCGCGTCTCCTGGATGACCTCATGGACGTGAGCCGGATCGTATCCGGGAAGATCGTGCTCCGTCAGGAACGGGCCAGCCTCGGACTCGCGGTCTCGAGCGCCGTCGAGGCCGTGCGACCCGCGCTCGGGGCCAGGGGGCACCAGTTGACGGTGGAGCTTCCGCCCGACCCCGTGTACGTCGAGGGCGACCTGGCACGACTCGCTCAGGTCTTCTCGAACCTCCTTCACAACGCCGTGAAGTACACGGACCCTGGCGGCAGGATCTCGATCAGCCTCGAGCGGGAGGGGAGCGACGCGCTCGTGCGGGTTCGCGACAATGGGATCGGCCTGACCGTGGATCAGATGTCCCGCATCTTTCAGATGTTCGCCCAGGGGAGTCGACTGACCGAGGGTACCCAGCAGGGCCTTGGCGTGGGGCTAGCTCTCTCGAAGAGGCTGGTCGAGCTGCACCGCGGCACGATCGAGGTGAAGAGCGGAGGCGTCGGACGCGGGAGCGAATTCCTCGTCCGGTTGCCTATGATCGTCAGGCTGGAGACGCACGCGGTGTCCGAGGGCTCGGCCACGCAACCTCCGGGAGCTCCGCCGCCGGGCATCCGGATCCTGATCGCGGACGACAACGAGGACTCCGTCACGACCTTGAGCTGGTCCTTGTCTCATTCCGGCCATGACGTGCGCACCGCGTTCGACGGCCTGGCCGCGGTCGAGGTGGCGACGGAGTTCCGCCCGCAGCTCGCGCTCCTCGACATCGGGATGCCGCGGTTGAACGGCTACGATGCCGCGCGCCAGATCAGGAACGTGCTGGGGGATCAGGTCACGCTCGTTGCGATCACCGGATGGGGGCAGCAGGAAGACAAGCGGCGCGCCCGCGAGGCGGGCTTCGACCGCCACGTCACGAAGCCGATCGACATCGAGACCCTGGATCGAATGGTGGCGGAGGTCGGCTACCCGAACCCCGGAGCAGCTAAACGATGTTGATCCTCTTCAGCAGCGGCTTCCAGCGGGGATCGGAGTGGAGATTCCGGAAGACCGGTTCGACCGCGACCTGAGCCACACCCGCATCCCGCTCCTCGACGGCCCGGTTGAGCCACGCGAAGGCTGCATCCACGTCCCCTTTGGCATTGTGGACGGCCGCGATCTGGTAGGGGGAGTCGACGGCATGCCCCTCCTCGAGCTGGCGCAGCGCCTTGTCGCACTCCACGGTCTGTCCTGCTTTCTGATACGCGTACGCGAGGGCCGTGAGCCGCGCCCACTCGGCCCCCTCGCGGCCCGCCTCTCTCACCGCTTCCGCGTGCTTCCCCTGGTCGCTGAGAAGGATGGTCAGCATCATGGACGCGCCGAGGCGCTGGGGCGAAAGCTCCATGGCCTTGCGCATGGCCTGCTCGGAATCAGGCAGGCGGTCCATGGCTCGATACACCTGCGCGAGCCCGGTGTATCCGGCCGATACGAGCGGATCCAGCTCGATGGAT
>DASUFL010000028.1:0-2035 GCA_036274595.1 Candidatus Eiseniibacteriota bacterium
TGGACCCCTGCCTCCCGGATGCGGCGGAGGACGAGGCGGGCGGTGAGCCAGGCTCCTTCGGGGAGCAGCGTGGTCTTCTTGGAGTCGAAGTAGTAGCGGCTCTTCCTCCCCGAGGCGAGCGTGAAGTCCCCGAACATGAGCGATTCGGAGCGGAGCAGCTCCCGCAGGCGTTCGCGCTCGCCCGCGGCATCGAGCATCGGCGTCCTTTTCGTCATTGAACGTCCCTTTTCGTCGTACATCCCGAGGCTACGGAGTACTTCAAAAGTCTCTTGACGCAACGGAAACGCGCCACTATGTTTCAGCGCGTTCGCGTAGTCCGATCCGGGCCGAACCAACAGGAGGTCGTGGCCAATGAACCGTCAAGGGGCAACGCAGCGCATCCTCGCCGCCTGCTTGATCCTATCGCTGCAGGCGTTTCTGGTGCCGTCCTTCGCTGGGACGCCCATGTCGTCCCTGACCGGTCGCGTCGTCCTGGCCGGGGGCCACGCGCCCGTCCCGACCGGCAAGGTCCACGTCGGGAATCCCCGGACCGGACAGATTGCCACGGCCGACCTGTCCCGGGAAGGGACCTTCACCGTGAACGGCCTGCCGGCGGGCACGTACGAGGTGGCGGTGGAGACCGGCGGCGTGATGAACGTCGCCAGCAACCCCGTCCTGCTGGGGCCGGACCAGAACAAGGCCGTGCAGATCGCCATCGACCCCAAGCTGGCCCAGATGGGCGACCCCATGAAGGATGATCCGGCGATCGAGGAAAAGAAGAAGAAGCAGAGCGGGACCAGCATCTGGAACAACCCGCTGGCGGCCACCGCCATCGTGGTGGTCTCCGCGGTCGTGGTCGGGCTCGCCATCGACGGCATGAGCGACGACGACGAGGAGCAGCCCGCCAGCGCCCAGTAGGGAACCTCCCTCCCTTCAGGGAATCTCGAAAGGCGTCCTCCGGGACGCCTTTTTTGTACTCGTCCGCTTCCACCCGGCTGGAAATGCTTGACTTTCCTCCACATCCCACCCGATATTGCGCGCGGCTTTCGTCAGGATCGTCAAAAGCGTCCAAGATGCACGAACCACTGGACTCCAATGCTCCCAGAGACCCGCGGCCCGCGGTCGGCAGCCTGACCACGGGGGACGCGGCACGCCATCTCTCGGTCTCCCCGAACACGATCAAGCGCTGGATCGCCGCCGGCGCGCTGCGCGCCTACACCACCCCGGGTGGTCACTGGCGCATCCCCCTCGAGTCCTTCGCGCGCTTCCTGACCGAGCGCGGGCTCCCGCCGATCGAGCTCCTCGAGCCGGCGGGCTCGCGAGAGAGGTGAGCCGGATGGCCGACCCCAACGAGACGTCGCCGCAGCCGCCGACCTACGGCTACGGCCCACCGGCGACCGACGCGACCGGCGCCCGCACCCTCCGCGACTACTGGCGCGTCCTCGTGCAGCGGCGCTGGGTGATCTACACCTGCCTCATCGCCGTGGTCAGCGTGACGATGATCCTGACCTTCTTCACCACGCCGATCTACGAGGCGGTGACCACGATCCAGATCGAGCGGCAGGGCCCGGACATCCTGACCTTCAAGGATGTGGTGTCGTCGGATCCGTCCTCCATTGCCTATCAGGACTTCTATCAGACGCAGTACAGGATTCTGCAGAGCAAGAGCGTCGTCCGGATCGCCGTCGAACGCATGGATCTGATCACGCGGCCGGAGTACGTGAACCGCAAGCCCTCGCTGCTCGCCCGCGCCGTGGGAGGCGCGTTCTCCCTCGTCCGCAGCACGGGCGGCGCCGACACGGCGGACCCCCTGGATCCCACCGAGGCCGCCGTTCGATTCGTGCAGGGGAACATGTCGGTCCGTCCGGTTCGGAACAGCCAGCTCGTGGCCATCGCCTTCCGCGACCGCGATCCCGCGCTGAGCCGCGAGATCGCCGACACGCTGGCAGAGGCCTACGTCGAGTTCAATTATCGCAACAAGTACGGCACGACTGAGCTGGCGCGCGAGTTTCTCACGAAGGAAGTGGCGCAAGCACAGGCCGAGATCGCCGGACTG
>DASUFL010000029.1:0-57046 GCA_036274595.1 Candidatus Eiseniibacteriota bacterium
GCGCCGTCCTCCTCGAGGAGCGACGCGATCTCGGGGGCGCGCGCGCCGAACTGCGCTTCGTCCTCCGCCGTGAGCGGAAGCTCGTACGCGGCACAGGCGAGCTGCGAGGCGAGCACGTAGGGATTCTCCGGATCGAGCACCGCGCTCTCGGGTGACTGGCTGAAGAAGTACTCCGGGTGGCGCATGAGGTACTGGTCGATCGGATCGTCGTACGCCACGACGACCGCGAGCGCGGGCTCGCGCGAGCGCCCTGCCCGTCCCGCCTGCTGCCAGGTGCTCGCGATGGTGTTCGGAAACCCGACGAGGATCGCGGCGTCGAGGGAGCCGACGTCGATCCCCAGCTCGAGGGCGTTGGTCGAGATCACGCCCTTGAGATCCCCGTCGAAGAGCCGGCGCTCGATGGCGCGGCGCTCCTCGGGGAGATAGCCGCCGCGATAGGGGCTCAGCTTCTCCGCGAGGCCCTTGTGGTCGCGATCGAGCCGCTCGCGGGCGTAGCGATAGATGAGCTCGGCAGCGACGCGCGACCGGGTGAAGACGATCGACTGCACGTCGCGCCGCATGAGCGAGACGAGAATGCGTTCCGCCTCGACCGAGGTGCTCCCGCGCGACGCGGCGTCGCCGCTCTCGACGCGTGGGTTCCAGAACGCGAAGAGCTTGGGCCCTCGCGGCGCGCCGTCTTCGTGGACGACCTGGACCGGTGCTCCCACGAGGCGTTCCGCGAGATCGCCCGGGTTCCGGATGGTGGCCGAGGAGAGGAGGAAGCGCGGGTCGGAGCCGTAGTGGCGCGCGATGCGCCGGAGTCGGCGGAGCACGTTCGCCACGTGCGAGCCGAAGATGCCGCGGTAGGTGTGGACCTCGTCGACGACGACGTACTTGAGATTCGAGAAGACGCGGCTCCAGCGCGAGTGATACGGCAGGATGCCCTGGTGGAGCATGTCCGGGTTCGTGAGGATGGCGTTCCCCTGCTCGCGAAAGCGGCGCCGCGTGTGGCCGGGCGTGTCGCCGTCGTACGTCCCGGCGATGACCGCGCGGCGGAGCTGCGGCGCCGCCTCCGCGAGGCGCGTGAGGCCTCGTAGCTGGTCCTGGGCCAGCGCCTTGGTCGGGAAGAGATAGAGCGCGACCGAGCCGGGCTCTCGAAGGAGCGTCTCGAGGATCGGGAGGTGATAGGCGAGCGACTTCCCCGACGCGGTGCCGGTTGCGATCACGACGTTGGAGCCGGAGCGCGCGAGGTCGACCGCGTGGGCCTGGTGGCTGTAGAGGCGCTCGATGCCCTGCGCCGTGAGAACCGCATGGAGCGGCGCGGGGAGCGGCGTCGCGAGGTCGCCGTAGACGGCGGGACGCTCGGGAAGGCGCTCCAAGTGGACCAGCTCAGAGTCGCGCCCGCGCCCACGCTGCGAGCGGAGCGACGTGAGGAGCGCCTCGAATTCGGCGAGCGTCTCGACCCGGGCCCGCGGGGGCGCTTCGAAGAGGCTGGGCCGGTTCACAAGAGTCCCTCTCCTTCGAGGAGCCGCCGCATGAGCTTGGCGCTCGTCGCGGCCTGCCCCGCATGGCAGTTGTTGAAGAAGACGAACGTCTTCTTGGTCGTGGAGGCCAGCTCGCGGATCTTCCCGACCCATTCCTGGAGCTCGCTCTCGCTGTAGAGATAGTCGTAGCGGAGGAGGGGGCGATCGCGCTCGGCGACCTTGCGCGTCGGCGGCGTGTCGGGCGTGCCTGCGAAGAGAGGGCCGAGCGATGGATCGACGCCCGGGACGCCGGCCGGTCTCTTCGGGCGCGCGCCCCGTCCGGCACCGGGCGCCGTCGGCGTCTGCATGTGCCACGTCCGCCTGTTCCGCCCGTGGAACCGCACGTACGCAAGGTCCCCCGTCGCTCGCGCGTAGGCGCCGAGCAGCCCTGGTAGATCCGGCTCGTCCACGCTCACGAAGCGGAGCCCATGGTCGCGAAGCCAGGGGAAGAGGTCGTCCGCGATCCAGGACCTGTGGCGGAACTCGACGAAGAGAGGCACATCCTCCGGGAGCGCGTGCTTTAGATCGAGGAGGAAGCGCTCGTGCTCCGCCGTGCGGTGGAATCCCTGCGGGAACTGCGCGAGAAATCCGCTCAGCTTCCCCGCGTCCGTAAGGGGCGCCACCGCGCGCCGGAACGAGTCGTGGAGCTCCGGATCGAGGCTCTGCTTGTGGGTCATGTCGTGGTGGGTCTTCACCACGAACTCGAACCCCGGCGGCGTCTTTCGCTCCATGGCGTGCATCGTGGAGGGGGGCGGAATGCGGTAGTAGGTTGCGTTCACCTCGACCGCCGGGAACTGCTTGGCGTAGAAATCGAGCATGCGGCTGCGCTCGATGTGGGGGGGATAGAAGCTCCCCACCCAATCGGGGAAGGAATAGCCCGAGGTGCCGATCACGATCATGGCCGAAGCGGGCGCCTACTCGAGCGTGCCCGCCCTCATGAGAGCCGAGTCGCCGAATCGGTCGCGAAGCGAGTCGACGGCGGCGGTCATCTTCTTCCTGTGCTCGTCGCCATCGAAGAGGCTCGGCTGGATCGCCTCTCCGTTCGACGCGAGATCCGACACTGAAACCCCGAGGAGGCGGAGCGGTCTCCCGTCCCAGTTCTCGTCCAGGAGCGCGGTCGCGATCCGGTAGATCTGCTCCTCGTCGTTCATCGCCGCCGGCACCGCGCGCTGCCGGGTGATGGTCTTGAACCGGGTATCGCGGATCTTGAGCGTGACGACCCTCCCCACGTAGCCGTCCTGCCGCATCCTCCGCCCCACCTGATCGCTCAGCCTGAGGAGATGGGCCACCGCCTTCTCGCGCGAGGTCACGTTCTCGGACAGCGTGAGCTCGTGCCCCATGGACTTGAGCGGAATGCCCTCGTAGTAAGGCACGACCGGGCAGTCGTCGCGGCCCCACGCCGCGTCGCGCATGTGGTCCCCGTTCATCCCGAAATGGTACGTCAGAAACTCCTTCGGGAACCGGGCGAGTTGCCCGACCGTGGCGATCCCCAGCTTGTCGAGCGCGAGGCGCGTCTTCTCCCCGATTCCCCACAGCTCCTGAACGCTCAACGGCCAGAAGTGCTCCCGGTAGCGCTCCTGCGTGAGCACCGTCAGCCCGCGCGGCTTCTGCACGCCGCTCGCCATCTTGGCGATGTACTTGTTCGGCGCGATCCCCACGGTCGCGCCGAGTCCGGTCTTTCGGAGTATCGCCCGCTGGATCGCGCGCGCGGTCGGGATCGCGGCGTCGAGCACGTCGGCGGGGTCCGCCGGATTGAAGCCCTCCCCCCGCGACGCCGCGAGCCGGGGCGAAGCGGTCAGGTCGAGAAACGCTTCGTCGATGCTGAACGGCTCCACGATGGGCGTGTAGTCCTTGAGGATCTCGAGGATCTGGAGCGACGTGTGGACGTACTTCTGCGGATTCCCCTCGACGATGGTGAGCTCAGGGCAGAGCCGGAGCGCTTCCCCCGTCGGCATGCCCGCGTGGAGCCCGAACTTCCGCGCCGGATAGTTCGCCGCCGCGATCACGCCGCGGCGCTGCTTCGGGTCTCCACCCACGGCGATCGGGCGCCCCGCGAGGTGCGGGTTCATCCGCTCTTCCACGGACGCAAAGAATGCGTCCATATCGACGTGGGCGACGACGCGCACCGACGATCATCCCTCCATCCACACCCGGGTGAGCTGCCATGTCATCTCGCGCGAGTCGTAGCGGATCTCGTAGTAGTCGGCGTTGTCCGCGAGGATGGCGAAGAAGTGGATCTTGTTCTGCCCTTCGTGGCGGACCCAGTCCCCCGTCACCTTCGCGACCTTGACGATCTTGTTCTTCCAGCGGAAGCGGATCGGTTTCATGCGCCCTGCGTGGAACAGCGTGATCACCTCGATGGGATCGTGGATGGATTCGATCATGAAGTACCCATCTTCCTGCTTCGGGAACGTGTGCGCGTGGACCATCAGCCGAGCCTCCGGAAGACGCCGACCACTTTGCCCGCCACCCGCGTCTCGGGATCGGATGGGCGGATCTCGATCGGCTCGTAATCGTCGTTCTCGGGGAGGAGGAGCACCTTGTCGCGCCGCGGGAAGATCCGCTTCACGGTGGCCTCCTCGCCGATCAGGACCACGGCGATCTCGCCGCTCTTGACAGGGGCTTCGTGGCGCACGATGACGATGTCGCCGTCGTAGATCCCCGCGTTCTTCATGGAATCCCCCCGGACCTTCAGGGCGAAGTGCTTGCCAGGCCGCACGAGCGCGCCGTCCACAAGGAGCACGTCCTCGATGTTTTCCTCGGCAAGGATCGGCGCGCCGGCGGCCACACGTCCGAGAATGGGGATCTCGACAGGTTCGCTGGTCGAACGGCGGGGGACCGGAGCGAGCCGGGCAGGGGTTGGCTCCCGCATCGGTCGCTCCCGCTCGTCCCCCTCGGCCGCCTGGAGCTCGATCCCGCGCGACGTCCATCGGTCGCGGCGGATTTTTCCGGATTGCTCCAGGCGGTCGAGGTAGTAGCGGACGCCGTTCGTGGAGGCGATGCCGAACGCCTTGCCGATCTCGCGGATGGTCGGGGGGTATCCGCGCTCGCGGAGGGAGCCCGCGATGAAGGCGAGGATCTCCTCCTCGCGGCTCGGGGCGGCGTCCGGATCGAGATGGGCCGGGGGAACAGGGCGGCGTGGCCGCCCCGCCCCC
Source organism: Candidatus Eiseniibacteriota bacterium (assembly GCA_036274595.1). Classification (GTDB taxonomy): domain Bacteria; phylum Eisenbacteria; class RBG-16-71-46; order SZUA-252; family SZUA-252; genus WS-9. Next base: position 4,658 of record DASUFL010000029.1, read on the forward strand.
TTCTTGGGCGGATCGGGCTTCATCCTCATGCCCAGGAAGATACTGCACATTTGTGCAGGTGTCAAGGGGTGGGGCGGATTTTGTCGTAATCTGCTGGCGCATACGATCCTGCGCCTATGGCCTAGGAGTGGTCCCATGAGCACCCTCATCGGCTCCATCACCGGCGAGTACCGCCGCTACAAGGCCCTAGCCGAGGCCGCGCTCGAGCAGGTGCCGGAGGCCGCGCTCTCCCAGCCCGGACCCTCGGGCGGCAACTCGCTCGCCACGATCTGCTGGCATGTGGCCGGCAATCTTCAGTCGCGCTTCACCGACTTCCTCACATCCGATGGCGAGAAGTCGTGGCGGCAACGCGAGGAGGAGTTCGCCGTCCGCACGGTCACCCGCGCCGACCTCATGGCGAAGTGGAATCAGGGGTGGGACGCTCTCCTCGCGACCCTCGCCAACCTCACGGACGCCGATCTCGCGAAGACGATCACGATCCGTGGCGCGGCGCTCTCCGTGCACGAGGCGCTCCATCGCTCGCTCGCTCACACGTGCTATCACGCTGGGCAGATCGTCTACGTGGCGCACGCGATCCGCGGGCGCGACTGGCGCTATCTCAGCATTCCCCCTGGCCAATCGGACGCCTACAACGCCCATCCCACCGACGAGTCGGCCACGGGGCATGCCGAACGTCTCCGGTCCAAGCGCTGACGTGCCCTTCGACCTTCAGCCAACCCTCCGGGGCGACCTCGTAGAGCTACGCCCGCTCCGCCCCGAGGATTTCGACGCCATCTTCGCGGTCGCGTCAGACCCGCTCATCTGGGAGCAGCATCCGGAATACGACCGATACAAGAGGGAGCGCTTCCAGGTGTACTTCCAGTCGGGCATCGACTGCGGGGGCGCGCTCCTGGCGATCGACCGGAAGACGGGCGCGGCCATCGGCTCGTCCCGCTACTTCGGCTACGACCCCGAGGCGAGCGAGATCGAGATCGGCTGGACCTTTCTCGCGCGCGCCTACTGGGGCGGCGAGTACAACGGCGACATGAAGCGGCTCATGCTCCGCCACGCGTTTCGGTTCGTCGAGAACGTGGTCTTTCTGATCGGAGCTGACAACCTGCGCTCGCGGAAGGCGGTCGAGAAGATCGGAGCGGTGTACATCGGAACGAGGATCGACTCGAAGCGGGAGGAGCGGGTCGTCTACCGGATCACGGCCTCGAGCTGGGTTCCGGTCGGCGGGCTCTAGACCTCGGCGAGCAGCGCCTTGCCGCGCTCCTAGGCCGCACGGACTCACAGTGGGAGGAGTGGCGTGCCTCAATACGATCCCGACGTAACCGACGCAGACGTGGAACGGGTCGTCCAACGTGACTATCCGCCAGCGCTTCACGCCGCCATCTTCGATCTGATCCGCGGGATCGAGGTGCGGGCGAAGCCGCGAGTCATGCTCGCATGTCTGAAGAATAGCAAGGGAGACTTCGAGAAGCTGAAGGGACAGCTGATGGACGCGCGCGGATGGTATCGCGAGATCATCTTGGAAGCCGAGCACCCGAACTACAGGAAGAAGATGTTCCGGATCGACCGCCTGTCCCCCGAAGAGCAGGAGCGTCTCTTCGAGGCCGACAAGGCTCAATATCTCAAGTGGCTCTCGCGCGAGAACCCACCGTGACCGATGTCGGCAGTCCGAACGAAGCTCCCCGACTCCGACGCTCTTTGCCGACCGCTTGTGTTAGTCTCGTTCTTGCCCTCCTCCCCCAACACCGTCCGGACCCCCCTAGGATTCGCATGAAGCCCCATTGGTTCCTGGCTCACGTCCGAACGGGCCGGACCGTCACGCACTTTGCCTTGCTCATGGCAGGGACGCTCCTCGCCGTCTCCTGCACCAGAGTGCCTTCCGCACTCCGCTCGAAGATCCCAGTTACTGGCCGCGTCCTCGCTGACGGCAAGCCGGCACCGGGAATCGGAGTCTTTTTCAGGCTCGACGAGGACCGACGTCGTTTTCGGTTCGACCATACCGACTACGCAACGACGGACTCATTAGGCATGTACTCCGTCCATTTGATCTCGGGCCTATACAAAGTCGACATCGACCCTCCCATCGGGAGTGGACTCCCGAGTCGCTCCGAACAGGTCAGCGTTTCCGCCACCCGTTCCCGGCTCGATTTCGAGTTCGAGGGACATCGAGTCAAGGGAACCGTGCTGGCACCGAGTGGGGTGGCCGTCGACAGCGGACAGGTGATCGCATCATCCGTTCCTAGGGAGAGAGGCCTAGGAGCGGGGACCTTGATCCGACAAGGAACGTATTCCTTTCTCCTGCCAACCGACCGGTATTCCTTTGCCGCGTGGTCTGCGACCTATGGGTCGGGCTTTGGCCCCCAGTATCTTGAGTCGGTGACTGTCAGCGCGGACACGATCATCAATTTCCAGATGGGAGGCATCTCGGTTGGAGGTCAGGTTCTCGGACCTGACGGTAGCCCACTGCAGCACGCGACCGTGGAAGCCGAGGAGGTCAGGCCTGGGAGTCCGCGGATGGGATTCGGACTTATCAAGAACACTACGGCGTCGGATGGCCGCTACCAGCTTTATGTTCGCCCAGGATCGTACTGGCTTTGGTTCCGATGCCCCTATCCGTACTCCATTCTGCCCCGTGTTGTCGGGCCAATGACAATCCACGAACCGACCGCAATCAATGCCGAACTCACCGGCGTAGAGTGGAAAGGAACGGTTCGCCGGACCGGTGCGAGCGGTCCCGTGGACGACGCGAGTGCCATGGCGAGGACGATCGATGATACCGATCAACGTGTGACTGCCATCCGCGTCGACTCGTTGGGAGCGTTTCGACTGATCCTGGAGCCGGGCCTCCGCTACGATTTGGAGACCTTCGATCGTCAAAGGCGCGAACGAAATGTGATCGAGGCTGTGACTGCGTCGGTGGATACGACCTTCGAGGTACTCCTCCCGCCTGAGATCACTCCGACCCGGGCCGACTCCACGATCAAGATATCCATTCGATCCGTTTCTGGGAAAAAGGTTCATCAGAGGAAGAACCGGAAGCCGCCGGATGTGATCGAGACGACGTTCTTCAACAGCGACCCTGACACGGTTACTCTGGTTCGACCGGGTTACGCGGACTACTGGGATGGGGGGGCGCCCATCGAGACTTGGGAGATTCGCACTCCCGAAGGGAAGCGCGTGGAGCAGGCGACCATTTTCACCTGCGGTTACGTGACTATTCTGCGTGCGGATCAGATTTTCAGGCTCGCTCCCGGAGAACGAAGGTCCTTCACCGCGCCGGTGCCAGAGCATTACCGATACGAGAGTGGGTCGCATCACTATCAATTTCGGCTGTCGTACGAAAATCGACCCCGTCTGGACTGGAGGGGTCGACCTACCAGGGACCATAACCCCGATGCTCTCCGGCTGCTGCAACAGAGCACGCCGTGTAGGCTCGTCAGCAACACCCTTGAACTCGAGGTCGAATCTCGTGACCGATAACCTCCCCGACTACGTACTTCAAAACCGCGTGCACTGGGACGAGATGGCGAAGAGCTATGCCGACCCGGCCGAGCGGCACTGGGCACAGCAAGCACCAAGCTGGGGCATCTGGAGCATTCCGGAATCCGAAGTGCAAATGATCCCCTCCGACATCCGCGGCAAGGACGTGATCGAGCTGGGATGTGGGACGGCGTACGTCTCCGCGTGGCTCGCTCGCGCGGGCGCTCGCGTCACGGGGATCGACAACTCGGAGGCCCAGCTGGCGACCGCGCGTCGCATGCAACGGCAGCACGGCCTCGACTTTCCGCTCCTCCACGGCAACGCGGAGACGGTCCCCTGCCCTGTGGCAAGCTTCGACTTCGCGATCTCGGAGTACGGCGCGTGCCTGTGGGCGGATCCCTACAAGTGGGTGCCGGAGGCCGCGCGAATCCTGCGCCCCAAAGGCCGCCTCCACTTCCTCACGAACGGCCACGTGCACACGCTCTGCGCGCCGGAGCTCGAGACAGAGACCATCTCCGACCGCCTTCGCCGTCCCGCCTTCGGGCTCCATCGCCTCGAATGGCCCGACGACACGGGGGTCGAGTTCCACCTCACGCATGGCCGCTGGATCCGGCTCTTCCGGGAGAACGGCTTCGAGGTCGAAGAGCTGCTCGAGCTCCGCCCGCCCGAAGGTGCGACGACGCGATTCCCCTACGTCACCGCGGAGTGGGCGCGCCAGTGGCCGTCCGAGGAAGTCTGGAAGGTGCGGAAGGGGGGTTGAGACGCTCCACCCGGAGTGTCGTAAGGTAGTTGCATGTCCGACGACCTGACCCAGCTCCGCGCGCGGATCGCCGCGCTCGACACCGAGATCGTGCGGCTCGCCGCGGAGCGCTTCGCTCTCGTGCGCGAGGTCGGCGAGACGAAGCGGGAGCAAGGGCTCCCGGTGCGGAGCTTCACCGCGGAGGCGGACGTGATCGCGCGCTACCGCGCGGCGGCCCGCGAGAAGGGGCTTCCCGAGGGATTCGCGGAGCGGCTCGCGCTCCAGCTCATCGGGGGCGCTGTTCAGCTGCAGGAGGAGGGGCTTCCTGGCTCACGCCCCACGGCCTCCCGCAGGATCACGATCATCGGCGGCGCGGGCAAGATGGGGCGCTGGCTCGCGGGATACTTTGCCGGGCAGGGACACGAGGTCTCGATCCACGACCCGGCCGGCGCGGTCCCTGGCTATCCCTCCGAGCCTGTCCTGGAGGACGTCGCACGCAACGCCGAGATCGTGGTGCTCGCGACGCCGCTCGGCTCCGGGCGCGCCCTGCTCCAGAAGGTCCTGGCGCTCGGGCCCAAGGGCGTCGTCGCGGACATCTTCAGCTTGAAGAGCCACGTCATGGATCTCCTCCGCAACGCGGCGTCGCAGGGCCAGGCCGTGACGAGCCTCCATCCGCTCTACGGTCCGGACGTCCGCACGCTGTCGGGCCGGACCCTCGCGATCTGCGATTGCGGGCACGCCGGCGCCACCGAGGAGGCGACGGCGCTCTTCCAGGACACGGCGCTCACGATCACGCTCATCCCCGTCGAGCGCCACGACGAGATCATGCAGTATGTCCTCGGGCTGTCCCACCTCGTCTCGATCCTCTTCTTCACGACGCTGGCCGACAGCGGCGTTCCGTTCGCGGCGCTCGAGCCGATGGCGAGCACGACGTTCCACAAGCAGATGCGCGCCGGCGCCGCCGTCGCGAGCGAGAGCCCGCAGCTCTACTACGAGATCCAGAAGCTGAACCGGCATTCCGCGGAGCTGTTCGAGAAGGTGCGGGGCGTCTTGGGACAGATCGAACAGGCGGTCCGCGCGAACAGCCCCGCGGAGTTCACTGGAATCATGAACCGGGGACGCGAGTACTTCCCCACCGTCCTGCCTCAAGAGCTCGACTGACCGGAGGCTCCATGGCTCACCGCAGGCACCGCGTCGCAGCAGCATTCCTCGTGCTCGCGGCGCTCGGAGCATTGGCCGCATCCCACGACAAAACGGTCTCCATCCAGGCCGCCATCACGGGTCAAGACCCGGGCCAGGCGCCGGAGATCTCCACCGAAGAGCTGCGCTTGGTCCTCCTGTCTGGCTCCGCCGCGGTGTTGGATGCGCGGTCGCGCTCCGAGTACGACATGGGGCACATCCCTGGCGCGAGGAGCGCGGCGCCGAAGGTGGCCGGTTCCACCTCCGGAGACATGGCCGACATCGCCGAGGTCAATCGCGCGGTGGACGGGGACAAGAAGAAGCCCGTCGTCCTCTACGGCAACGGCCCGTTCTGCGAGAAGAGCCGGCGGCTCGCGGACGACCTCAGGGCGGCCGGATTCACCAACGTGCGTCGGTATCAGCTCGGCATGCCGGTCTGGCGCGCGCTGGGCGGTCCGTGCGAGATGTCGTTCCAGGCCTTCTGGAGCATCCTCCAGAAGGATCAGACCGCGGTGGTCATCGACGCCCGCGAGGCCGCTGATTTCCGGGCTCTGTCGCTGCCAGGGTCGCGCAACATCCCTCGCAGCCTGATGCGCGAAGGAAAGGATGTCGGCGAGATCAAGAAGGCGAAGGAGGACGGGCGGCTCCCCTTGAACGATTACAACACGCGAATCATCGTCTTCGGGTCCGACGGCGCTTCGGCGCGCTACGTCGCCGGAGCGATCACGAACGAGGCGTTCCACAACGTGAGCTATCTGGAGGGGAGCTTCGCGCAGACGAAGGCGGCGGGAGATTCGCTCTCGAAATGAAGCGTGGCCGGCGCGCCATCCGAGGCGCGCCGGCCCTTACGCTCCTACTTGAACATCACCCCGAACATGAACTTCCAGTCCGGAACCTCGTCCGTGAGCCCGAGCTTCACGTCGACGAAGAGGGGCGGACCGCTCGCGCTGCCGAAGAAGAGTCCACCGAGCGCGCTCACCCCGATATTGGTGTCGCTGTCGGCGTTATCGGCATCCGGATCGAAGTAGTAGAGGTTGACCGCGCCTCCCACGTAGGGGCGGATCCCGCTCGACGTGTGGAAGCGGTACTGGAGATCGCCGTTCACGGCGAGGCTGAACGCGTCGTCGCCAATTCCCACCTCGGCGCTCGGCACTACATACAGGTTCTCGGCCAGGGGCGGGAACTCCATCTGGACGCCGAACACGAACTGGTCGGGATCGGAGCTGAATCCACCGCGCACGCCGGCGGGATAGCCGGCCCACGCGTTCGTGGCGAGAAACACGGCAGACAGTACGGCGAGAGTCGAGATTCGAAGCGTGGCTCGCATCATGGCCCCCTACGTTTTGAACGAATCCCGCCCGGCAAACCCACGACCGAGCGGAGTCAGTGGTCCGTGCTCCACAACGAGGCTAGCACGGACCGCGGGGTTGCAACCACGCGTCCCCGGAGGGTAGCGTAGGTCCGCCATGACCGATCCAGGCTCCGACAAGCCCCGCGTCGTGAAGGGGGATCAGAGGTTCGATCTCACCCCCGAGCAGTTTCGCGAGCGCTACCTCGCCCGCTTCTACGATCCGAAGTTCGAGAAGGAAGTGCCCGAAGAGCTGGAGCGCGTCGTGCGCGTGGCGTGGGAGGCGTACCACAAGTACCGGAAGAACCCGCGCACGCGGAAGGCCGGCTCGGAGTTCGAGGACCCGGACGCCAATCTCCCCGTGGAGTGGCTCGACACGCGGCAACTCATCCTCGAGGCGAAACGCCGCCAGGAAGACCCCGCGTCGCCGTCGCGTGTCCTCGTCGTCAACGGCTCCGCGCGCACCGACCAATCGTGCCCCGGCGAGATCTCGAAGACCTACCGCCTCTCCAAGATCGCCCAGGGAACGATCCTCGCGGAGCAGGGCTTCGAGGTGGACTTCCTGGATCTGAGCCGCCTCACAGCCGAATACGGTCTCGTGATCTACCCGTGCAAGGCCTGCGTCTCGACTGCCCAACCGCTTTGCCACTGGCCCTGCTCGTGCTATCCCAATCACGCGATGGGCCAGGTGAACGATTGGATGAGCGAGATCTATCCTCAATGGGCCGCGGCCCACGGCGTGATGATCCTCTGCCCGGTGAACTGGTACCAGGCGCCCAGCGTGCTCAAGCTGATGATCGACCGGCTCGTGTGCGCCGACGGCGGCAATCCGGATCCCACGACCACGCGTGGCAAGAATCCCGTGCTCGCGAAGGAGATCGAGCTTCGAGGATGGTCCTATCCCAAGCATCTCGCCGGCCGCGCGTTCTCCGTGGTCGTGCATGGCGACGCCGCGGGAGCGGAGACGCTGCGCCGCATGCTCGTCGATTGGATGAAGGACCTCGAAATGATCCCGGCCGGACCGCATCCGGGGCTCGACCGCTACCTCGGCTACTACCAGCCCTACGCCACCAGCCACGACGATCTCGACAAGGACACGGCCATTCAGGAAGAAGTGCGCCACCAGGCGCTGACGATGTGCGAGACGGTGCGCCAGATCCGCTCCGGCCGCTATCAGCGGCCCGACCAGGGGCTCGAGAGCCCGAGGAAGAAGTGACGTGGCGTCCCTGACCATCGCCGGCCTGTCCCTCGTCTATCCCAACGGCACGCGCGCGGTCGACTCCATCGAGATCGCGCTCGCCGACGGCGAGTTCCTCGCGATCCTCGGACCGTCGGGCTGCGGCAAGTCGTCGCTGCTCCGGCTCATCGCGGGCCTCGAGACGCCGACGTCGGGCACGATCGCGATGAACGGCCGCGACGTGACCGCGCTCGAGCCGAAGGATCGCGACGTCGCCATGGTCTTTCAGGGACTCGCGCTCTATCCGCACATGACCGTCGAGGAGAACATGGCGTTCGGGCTTCTCGCCCGCAAGACGGCGCGCGCCGAGATCGCGGAGCGCGTGCGCGAGGCCGCGACGATGCTCGGCCTCACGCGCTACCTCGCGAAGAAGCCGCGCGAGCTCTCCGGCGGCGAACGCCAGCGCGTGGCGCTGGGGCGCGCGCTCGTGCGCCGGCCGCAGATCTATCTCTTCGACGAGCCCCTCTCGAGCCTCGACGCCCAGCTCCGCCAGGAGCTGCGCGAGGAGCTGGCGCGGCTCCACAGGGTCACGCGCACGACGTCGATCTACGTCACGCACGATCAGAAGGAGGCGCTCTCGCTCGGAGACAAGGTCGCGGTGATGAGCGCGGGCACGCTCCGACAGGTGGCGTCGCCCGAGACGGTGTATCGCGAGCCGCACGATCTCTTCGTGGCGCGGTTCGTCGGCGAGCCTGCGATCAACTTGATCGAAGGGCAGATCGCGGTGGATGGAGGAGCGTTGTCGTTCCGCGCGCCGGGGTTTCGCCTCGCGCTCAACGGATCGCGCGCGCGGAGCGGGCCCGCGACGCTGGGGCTCCGGGCCGAGGCGATCGCGCTCGTGCCGGGGGTGCGCGATGCCGAGGGCTCGGCCGTCGTGGAGCGGATCGAGCACCTGGGCGGCGACACGCTGGTGCATCTCAAGGGAGCGTGGGGCGGGCTGGTCGCGCGTCTCCAGGACGCCGCATCGGCTCCGGCGTCGGGAGCGACCGTGGAGGTACGCCCCGATCCCAAGCGCGCGCTCTTCTTCGGACCGGACGGCGCGCGGATCTAGAGCACGACGGCGCGGCCCGAGCCATTTGCTCCGGATGGAAGCCGCAGTGTAGCGTAGAGGGATGAGCGACGAGCGGGAGTACTGGCCGGGCCCGGCCGGGATGATGAGGACCACGATCCTCGTCGTCATCCTTCTCGCGGTCGTATGGCTCTCGTTCCTCATCTTCAGCCCGTTCCTGCTCGCGTTCGCGACCGCGGCGCCGATCGCGCTCCTCCTCTTCCCGACGCAGGAGCGCCTGGCCGCGGGCATGGGGCAGCGCCGCTCGTTGGCCGCGATTGTCCTCGTGATCTGGATCGCGCTCCTCGTCGCGATTCCGCTCGCCGCGGTGCTGAGCCTGGTCGGGAGCCAGGCGGTCACCTTCTTCTCCTGGGTGGGGCCGCAGCTCGAGCCGGAGCGGGTGCAGCACTTCCTCCGCGTCACGCTGCCTGAGCGCATGCCCTGGTTCGGCGCCGCGTGGGACGCGCTCGATCCCTACATCGCGCCCGCGGTATCGAATCTGCTCGGGCAGGTCTCGGCGTGGGTCCAGTTCCTCATCCAGCGGCTCGCGACCGGAGTCGGCTCCTTCGCGATCGAGCTCTTCATCTTCTTCATGTTCCTCTTCTTCATGCTCCGTGACGGACGCACGTTCCTCTCGCTCCTGCGATCCCTGTCGCCGCTCTCGCCCGAGCAGGAGTCGCGGGTGATCGGGCACCTGGCCGCGACCACCAAGGGTGCCCTTCTCGGGATCCTCGTCGTCCCGATCGCGCAGGGAGCGCTGGCCGCGGTCGGCTACTGGCTCTTCGGCGTGCCGAACGCGCTCCTCTGGGGCTGCATCACGGTCATCGCGTGTCTGATCCCGCTCCTCGGCGCGCCGGTCGTGTGGATCCCGATCACGATCTTCGTCCTGTTCACGGAGCCGGCGTGGAGGGGGATCGCGCTCTTCGTGTACGGCACGTTCGTCATCAGCGGCATCGACAACGTCCTGAAGCCGATGCTCCTGAGCGGAACCGCGCGCGTCCATCCGCTGCCGGGGTTCCTGTGCGTTGTCGGGGGCACGCTCGCTTTCGGGCCGGCCGGGCTCCTGGTGGGACCGGTCGTCCTGTCGCTCGCGATCTCGGCGCTCCACATCTACCGGACGGAGTTCCAGCCGGGACGCATCCAGCCCCCCTCCGGGCGGATCGAGACCGCGCCGGCGCGGGTCGAGCCCGTCCCTGTCCAGCCCGTCCGCATCGAGATTCCCCCGGGCACCACGGGTCCCTGACGGGCCCGATCGTGATACAATAGCGGTCTTATGGCCCGCTCCAGGGCGGCCGGCCGTTCGCGACGCCAACTCACACTTCCTGCGCTCCTCACGTCGCTCCTGCTAGCCGTGTGCCTGGCCGCACCGGCTGGCGCGCAGTCCTTCCTCAAGAACATCCCGCAGACCCATGAGCCCGAGTTCCGCGCGCCCGGCTGGGTCTCGGACGAAGTGCTGGTGCAGTTCCGGGATGCCAAGGACAAGGACGGAATGGCTCGCGCCGCGCGGGACGAGGGCGGCGAGCTGCGCGAGGTGGTCACGACGGACGGCCTCGCGCGCGTGCGCATCACGCCGGGATCCGACGTTCCGCAGTCGATGAAGCAGTGGATGCGCCGCCCCGACGTCCTCTTCGCGGCTCCGAATTTCCAGGCGCGCGGGTTCTTCGTTCCCAACGACACCACCATCGCGACGTTCGACCTCGCGTGGAACCTCCGCGCGATCGACGCCTACTCCGCGTGGGACGTGGCGCGCGGCGATCCGAGCGTCGTGCTCGCGATCGTGGACACGGGCGTCGCGTTCGAGGACCACCCGATCCCGTCGAACGAGCTGCCGTTCCTGTGGCCCGGAATCTCCACCTATCGTCAGTCGCCGGAGCTGCCGGGACCGTTCCTTAAGGGCTGGGACTTCGTGCACGACGATGCGCACCCCAACGACGACAACGGCCATGGCACGATGGTCGCGACGCTCGCGGCCGGGCTCGCCAACAACGTCGCGGGAAGCGCCGGCATCGCGTTCGGCATCACGATCCTGCCGATCAAGGTGATCGACTACCGCGCCGACGGCACCGCGGACGACATCGTGCAGGGCATCCGATTCGCGGCCGACCACGGTGCGGACATCATCAACCTGAGTCTCGGCTTCCCACCCCTCACCTTCTTCGAGTTCCTGGGGCTCACGAAGCAGGAGGTCGACGAGATGTTCCGCCCGCTCCGGGACGCGATCCAGTATGCGCAGCGCCGCGGCGCGATCATTGTCGCGGCTTCCGGCAACTTCGACGCCGACGAGGTCAGCCTGCCCGCCGGCTACCAGGGCGTGATCGCGGTGGGCGCCACCGGCTTCGATGACCTGCCGACCTCCTACACGTCGTCCGGCAAGAGGCTCGACCTCATGGCGCCGGGGGGCGATTTCACGGAGCTGAACAACGACCACGTGCAGGATGCGGTCTTCAATCTGAGCATCAAGCCGTTCCGGTCCGACGGCTCGCTCGCCAAGCCCGACTCGTTCGGCGTGTTCCCCTTCTTCGGCACCTCGGGCGCGTCGCCCCAGGTGGCCGGCACGGTGGCGCTCCTGGCGTCGATGGGCTTGAAGAACCAGGGGCTCATCGAGCAGATCTTGGAGTCGACCGCGAAGCAGCCGTTTGTTCCCAACCGTGGAGGCTGGGATCCGCGCGACGGATATGGCCTCCTTCAGGTGGGCGCGGCGGTCCGCAAGGCGGCCGGCAAGGGCCCGGCGTCCGCGGCCGGCGCTCCGGCAGGCACGCTCGAGGCGCGCCTCCTCTCCGGCAATCCGGCGCGCGGGGGAGCCGCGCTTTCCTTCAAGATCGGCGTGGAGGGGCGTGTTCGCGCCCGCGTCTTCAATGCCAAGGGCGAGCTCGTCCGCACGATGCTCGACGCCGTTCGCGAGGCGGGCTCGCACACGATCGCGTGGGACGGCAGGGACGAGCGCGGTCGAGCCGCTCCGAGCGGCATCTACTTCCTGCGCATCGACGCGAACGATGCCGTCGCCACCCGCAAGGTGGCCTTCTTGCGCTGATGGGGGCGCGGGGCTAGAGTCGCTCCGTTCCGCTCGGGCCCGAGTCGCGCGGCCCGCACGACCCCGCCAAGGAGGACCGCATGAATCGCAAGGCCGCGACCGCCCTTCTCCTCACGCTCGTCCTGACACCCGCCGCCGCGCGGGCCGGCGACGTCCCCGCGACGACCACGACGACCGTCGTCCACCCCGTCGACACCAAGGAAACACAGCTCCAGCGCATCCAGAAAATGGTGGCGAAGATCGACGCCGAGGCATCGACGCCGGAGGGAGAGGCCAACGTGGTCGCGCGCATGTCGAAGCAGTACGCCGTCGCGCCCGACACGCTCGAGGCGCAGCACGCGAACTGGGGTCTCGGATATGGCGAGATCGCGATGGTGTACGGCTTCGCGCGGTCGAGCAAGACGAAGGCGACGCCCGATCAGGTGGTCGAGATGCGGCGCACCGGCATGAGCTGGGAGAATATCGGCAAGGAGCTGGGCGTCAAGGTGGACAACGTCACGACGCGCATGAAGAAGAACGTCAACCCCAAGCCGACGCCGCACAAGTAGGCATGGCTTCCCGCCGAAAGCCCGCGGCCAGGAGCGCGAAGGCGCGCCCCGCGCCGAAACGCCCGCTCGCCAAGCGCCTCCCCGAGGCGTCCCCGGCTCTCGAAGCCTGCGCCTGCGTGACCGATCTCGAAGCGATCGCGCGGCAAAGGCTCCCGAAGGGCGTGTACGACTACTACGCGGGCGGCGCGGAAGACGAGCAGACGGTCCACGGAAACCGCGATGCCTATCGCCACGTGTACCTGAGGCCGCGCGCGCTCGTCGGCGTGGCCCGCGTGGACACCGCGACGACGGTGCTCGGGACCCCGGTCTCGCTCCCGGTGCTTCTGGCGCCGGTCGCGTATCAGCGGATGGCCGACCCCGAAGGCGAGGTGGCGACCGCGCGCGCCGCGGCCGCCGCGGGAACGCTCATGGTGGTGAGCACGATCGCGACCGCCAGCATCGAGGAAGTCGCGTCGGCCGCCCCCGCCGCGCCTCGCTGGTTCCAGCTCTACATGGCGCCGGAGCGGGAGATCTCGGAGCACTTGATCGCCCGCGCCGAAGCCGCGGGATATCGAGCGCTCTGCCTCACCGTCGACACGCCCCTGCTCGGGCGGCGCGAGCGCGACGTCCGGAATCGATTCAACCCCGGCATGGCGCTCGCCAACTTCGAAGGAGACATCGCGTGGATGCCCCGCACGCAGACGGGCTCGGCGTTCGCCGTCGGCGCGAGCCGCCTGCTGGATCCCTCGCTCACCTGGGAGACGGTGCGCTGGATGCGCGGCCGGACGAAGCTCCCGATCATCGTGAAGGGCGTGATCAATGCGGCCGATGTCGAACCGGCCATCGAGGCCGGCGTCTCTGGGATCGTGGTGTCGAACCACGGGGGCCGGCAGCTCGACGGATGCGAGCCGACGCTGTCCGCGCTTCCCAACGTGGTCGAGGCGGCGGCGGGACGCGTCGAGGTGTACGTGGACGGCGGCGTGCGGCGCGGAACCGACGTCCTGAAGGCGCTCGCGCTCGGAGCGCGCGCGGTGCTCATCGGGCGCCCCATCGTCTGGGGTCTCGCGGCCGCCGGCCAGGCCGGGGTGGCGACAGCGCTCGAGATGCTGCGGAGCGAGCTCGCGATGGCCCTGGCGCTCTGCGGCTGCCCGACGATCGACGCGATCGGGCGCGAGCTGGTCGTAACACGCTTCGCGCCGGAGCCCCTTCAACGCGCTTGACCCCCTCTGGAGCCAGGCGCACGCTTGAGCCATGCGCTCCGAGATCTCGATCCATATCAATGCCCCGCCCGACCTCGTCTACTCCCTCGTGTCGGACCTCGATCGCTGGGGTCAGTGGCTCTCGCACTATCGCTACGTCCGGGTTCTGGACCGCAACGGCGACGGCGTGCGCGCGGCCATGAGCGCCTGGCGCGGGCCCATTCCCGTCTTCTGGCACGCGGTGCAGAAGGCAGAGTCGACAACCCGCACCATCCGCTTCCGCCATGTGCGCGGGATCACGACGGGCATGGACGTGCTCTGGACCATCGAGCCCGAGAAGAACGGGACGCGTGCGAAGATCCTGCACGATCTCGATCTCAAGTGGCCGGTGATCGGACCGTGGTTCGCCGACCACGTGATCTCGCGGGGCTTCATCGAGCCGATCGCGGGGCGCACGCTCAAGAGCTTCAAGAACATCGCGGAGCTGGTTTGAGCGAAGGCCCCCATCCTAGACGCGCGGTGGTCACGGGCCTCGGCCTGGTCACTCCCATCGGCATCGGCGTGTCTTCGTTCTGGGAAGGCGTGACCACCGGGCGCCAGGGCGTCGGTCCCCTCACGCGCTTCGACGCGTCCGAGCTCCGCACGCGCATCGCCGGCCAGGTGGACGACTTCGATCCGCTGGATCACGTGGACGGCCGCCGGAAGAACCGCCTCGACCGCTTCGCCCACTTCTCCATCGCCGCGACGCGCATGGCGCTCGAGGATGCCGGCCTCACCATCGGCACGAACGGCACGCCGAACGGCATCGCGTCGGACCGGGCGGCGTCGGCTATCGGCTCGGCGCTCGGCGGTTTGCCGGGGTCCGAGGCGGACCATGCCGAGTTCCTCGAGCGGGGGCCGCGTTCGATTCCCGCGAGCCTCGCCCTCCGCGTCTACGCGGGCGCCGGCGCGTGCAACGTAGCGATCGAGTTCGGCGTGCGCGGCCCGGCGCTCGGCAACTCGAACTCCTGCGCGTCCGGCGCGATCGCGATCGGCACGGCGCTCGCGATGATCCGAAGCGGCGAAGTGGACGCCGTGATCGCGGGGGGCGTCGAGGCCCCGCTCGCGCCGCTCACGTTCGCCTCGTTCACGGTGATCAGAGCCATGTCGACGGCCAACGAGGAGCCGGCCGAGGCCTCGCGGCCGTTCGACGCGCGGCGCGACGGGTTCGTGATGGCCGAGGCCGGGGCCATCCTGATCCTCGAGGAGATGGGGCACGCCGTGCGGCGCGGCGCGCGGATCTACGCGGAGCTCCGTGGATTCGCGAGCACGAACGACGCGCACCACATGACCGCTCCCCATCCGGAGGGGCTCGGCGCGCGCATGGCCATGCAGAGGGCGCTCGGCGACGCGCGTCTCTCGACCGAGGAGGTCGAGCTCATCAACGCCCACGGATCGTCGACGCCGCTCAACGACCGGATCGAGACCTTCGCGATCAAGGAGGTGTTCGGCGAGCGTGCGCGCCGGATTCCCGTGAGCGGGACGAAGGGGATGCATGCGCACGCGCTCGGCGCGTCGGGAGCCGTGGAGGCGGCGATCGCGGCGCTCTCGATCCACGAGGGATGGGTTCCCTCGACCACGAATCTGCGCCAGCCCGATCCGGAGTGCGATCTCGACTACGTGCCGGGGGCGGGACGCCGCGCGACGGTGCGCACCGTGCTCTCGAACTCGTTCGGGTTCGGAGGCACGAACGCGTGCCTCGTCTTCGGCGGCGTATCGTAGGTGTCAGCGGCGCGCGTCAGCGCCGCGTCGTGAGCCCCAGATTGGTCGCGACCCAGAGATCCTCGTCCCGCTCCTTCAGCTTGGTGAAGTAGAGGGACTTGCCGTCCGCCGACCAGGTCGGCTTCATGCATCCCCCCATGTTCGTGAGCGGGAACGCCTTTCGCGTCACGACATCGATCACCCAGATGTTCTGGACGCCGTTCGCATTCCGGCCGAACGCGATCCACTTTCCGTCGGGCGACCACGAAGGCCAGGTGTCTTCCGCGGTTCCCTGCTCGGCCGCCGAGATTCCGGTGAGCTTCGTCTCGGCGCCCCCGCCCGCGGAGATCTTGAAGACGCGGAACTGCGAGAAGAGCGCGCTCTGCTTCGCCTGCATGCCGTTGCCCACGTTCACCGTGCGCGTCGAGTCGAAGTCCTTGGACACGTAGGCGATCCACTTGCCGTCCGGCGACCAGACCGGGTGCCCGGGGCTTCCCTTGCTATGCGTGAGCTGGCGCGCGGGCGGCCCGTCGATCTCTCCGGCCGCCGTCATCATGTAGAGATTGAATCCATAGAGCGAATTGGGATCGCCCCGGCTGGAGGGGAAGCAGATCCGCTGGCCGTCCGGCGAATAGACCGGAAACCGCTGGCTCCCCGCGGCGCGCGAGAGCGGTTTGGGCTTCACTCCGCCGGCGAACGGAATCGCGTAGATGTTGTACGGGCCCGAGCGCGTGGAGACGAAGAGGATCGTCTTGCTGTCGGGGGACCATGTGGGGGTCATGACGCGGCACGGCATCCGGCGTCCCTGCGTGCTCACCGAATCGGGCTCCGAGGTGACCTTGCGCGGCGTCCCGCCCCCGGCGGGCATCACCCAGATCTGGCTCGAGCCGCTCCGGTTGCTCTGGAAGGCGATCCACTTCCCGTCCGGAGAGGGGGCGGGATCGGTGTCGGTGACCTTCGGATTCTGGAGAAGCGGCTTGTACTGAATGGTTTGGGCCCGCGCGGACGAAGCGCCGAGCAGGGCGAGAAGGGCGAGAAGGAGGGTGGCGACGCGCGGACGATTCATGGGGTTTCCTCTTCGTGAACCCGCGAGCGCCCAATCGGTTCCGGCGTTCACGGACGTGGAGTGAAGCCTTCTCCCGCCGTCAGGATTTCGTAGGACGCCACGCTCAGCGCGTGGCGGCGGAGCTGACTCCAGGGACGATCTAAAATGTAGCACTTGAGGAGCGCCAGCACGACTTGGTGGGACACGACGGCGACCAGCCCGTCCTTCTCTTCGTGCTTGGCGAGGATCTCGCGCATGACTTGGACCGCGCGCTCGTGCACGGCTTGAAGCGACTCGCCCCCCGGGAGCGTCGCGGCGGTGGGATCGTCGCGCCACTTCAGATAGAGCGGCAGGTCGGGCAGCTCCGACTCGAGCATCCCTTCCCAGTCCCCGTGATCGATCTCGTTGAGGCGAGGATCGGAGATCACGCCGAGCGAGTGCGGACCGGCCACGTACGATGCGGTCTCGATGGCGCGAGGCAGCGCGCTCGAGTAGACGGCCTGGAGCGGCACTTCCCAGAGGAGGCGCGAGAGACCGCGGGCCTGCTCGCGGCCGGCGTCATTGATGGAAGCGCCCTGGCTTCCCTGCACGCGCCGCTCGCGATTCCAGTCGGTCTCGCCATGGCGCACGAAGACGATGTCCCGGCCGGCCGACATGGGCGCGGACTAGATCCGCTCGTCCCGAACGAGGATCTCGGCGTTCAGGATGGCCGCGCCCGCCGCGCCGCGGATCGTGTTGTGGCCGACCGCCTCGAACTTCCAGTCGAGGACGGGACAGGGGCGGAGCCGCCCGACCGTGATGCCCATGCCTCCCGCGCGCTCGGCATCGAGCCGGGGCTGGGGACGGTCTTCCTCGGGACGCGCTTCGATGGGCTGGTCGGGAGCGCTCGGGAGGCCGAGCTTCTGGAGCGGGCGGAATCCCTCCCACGCGTCGAGGATCCGCTTCCGCGTGGTGCGCGTCTTCAGGCGCAGGCTGATGGCCATCTGATGGCCGTCGAGCACCGCCACGCGATGGCAGAGCGCGCTCACCGGGAATTCCGCGTGGGCGATTCCCTTCGGGCCGATGCGTCCCAGGATCTTCTGCGTCTCGCTCTCGATCTTGGCCTCTTCCCCGGAGATGAACGGAACGACGTTCCCGAGGATGTCGAGCGAGGGGACGCCGGGGTAGCCTGCGCCGCTCGTGGCCTGGAACGTGGTGACGATCGCCGCGTCGACGCCGAACGCCCGATGGAGCGGCGCCAGCGCCATCGCGATCACGATCGTCGAGCAGTTGGGATTCGTGACGAGGCCGCCGCCATTCTTGTAGGGCTGCAGATCGAGGAGCTTCATGTGATCCCGGTTCACCTCCGGGATCGCGAGCGGCACCTCCGGGTCCATGCGGTGGTTGCGCGCGTTCGACGACACGAAGTGTCCGCGGCTCGCGTACTCCTGCTCGAGCTCGCCCGCCACCGACGCGTCGAGGGCCGAGAAGAGGATGCGGCCCTTGAGCGCGTCTCCGGGCGCGCGCACGCGGAGCTTGGCGACGTCGGCTGGGATGCGCGAGGGGAGCTTCCAGCGAGAGCCGACGGCCTCGGCGTAGGTCTTGCCCGCGCTCTGGTCGGATGCCAGGACCTCGACGATCTCGAACCAGGGGTGCCCTTCGAGCAGCTGCACGAACCGCTGCCCGACCGTTCCGGTACCGCCGAGCACGGCGACCGGGATCCTCCTGCGCGGGGGCGGCGCGTCCTGCTTTCGCCCCGAACTCGTTGCGGCGGCTCGTTTTCTTGACGGCATAGACCTCGGATGATACGGTTCCCCGCGCGTTTGCCGCAACGTCATTCCCATTCCCGGGGCACTCCGCTTGATCCCTCGAATCGCATCGTTGCTCCGTTCGCTTGCCTCGCGCCCACACGCCGCCGCGCTCGTCCTCGCGCTCGCGGCCGCGCTTCTGGCCTCTTGCCCCGCCTTCGCTCAGGCCGCGCCCCTTCAGGTCGTCCCGGTGATGGCGCCGAATCTCACGATCCAGTCGATCGCGCTCGAGCGACCGCTCCCGGGCGCGGCCTACGCCGCCGGCGACACCGTGCGCGTGCGCGCCGTGGTCACGGGATTCGGCACGGGCAGCTTCCGCGTGCTCGTCACGATGGACGGCGATCCCGTCGCCATGGAGAACGGCTACATGGAGTCGGGGCGGCCGGTCACGATCGAGCCGCGCGGGCCGATGCCGTCGCGGAGGCTGGGCGAGCACCAGCTCCACGTGATCGTCGAGTGGCCGCAGAACGTCGCGGCGCGTCCAGTCACGGTCGTCTGCATGCCGCCCCCTTCAGGCATTGCCCCGCCGCCGAAGCCCGAGGAAGCCGATACGCTCCAGACTGAGGTCGTGCCGCCGCGCCCGCCATCGGCCTTCACGCTCGACGCCACCTACCTCGCGATCGGCAAGAACGAGTTCCGCGACGAGGAGGCGGCCGGGCTCGCGTGGTCGGCGTGGCGCGCCCACTACGCGATCTCGAAGACCACGGAGCTGAGGGCGAACGCGACCTGGCGGCTCCGCCTGGACGATCCCGAGAACGGGAGCGGCTCCCCGGAGCAGATGGATCTGAAGCTCGTGGTGAACCGCGGCGCGATGGCGATCGGCGATCTCGCGCCGTCGCTCGCGGCCGACGCTCCGCTCCTCGCGAGCCCGGTTCCTCGACGAGGCGGCGAGCTCGAGTGGCGCGGCATGCCCCTCGGAACGCTCCAGGGCTTCGTCGCGCTCGATTCGCGGCCGAGGTCCGCGGCGGGCGCGATCGACCTGCCCCGTTCCGATCTCTACGCCGCGCGCCTCGCGCGCCGGTTCGCCGCGGACCGGATCCAGGCCGCGCTCTATGGCGGGTACGTGCACGACGATCCCACGGCCGGAGCTCCCGACTCGGTGGCGCGCACGCAGGAGATCTACGGCGGGTCGGGGTCGGTCGAACTCGGCGGATCCTGGAATCTCTCGGCCGACGCGGTGACGGTGCGGCACCGCCCGATCGAGGGGATCGAGCCCGGCCGTTCGCGCACCGCAGTCCAGGGCGCCGTGCACGGCGTGGTCGCGGGATTCGAGGCCGACGCCGACGCCTTCCACATGGCCCCCGACATGGCCACCACGCTGAATCCCTACGCGTTCTCCGATCGAGAGGGAGGCTCGGCCCAGATCGCGCGGGACCTTGCGAACTGGCGCTTCTTCGGCGGCTTCCGGCGCGAGCGGCCGGTCGAGGACCGTGACGCGCCCGTCGTCCGGGTCGATCGCTGGAATTTCGGAGGGAAGCTGAAGCTCAACCAGCAGAGCTGGGTCACGCCCGAGTTCATCCGGATCCAGCACCATGGGGCCGCGACCAGCCTTCGCGAATCCCGCGCCGCGACGGAGCTCGTCGTCGGCGAGCGGTACGAGGGGCAGACGCGCGCCCGCATCGACCTCACGCTCTACGAGGACGACCTGGCGGAGAACGCGCGGCGGCTCGTGACCTCGGGCTCGCTCGTCTCCACCCAGCGCCGAAGCGATCGGGTGACCACGACGCTCTCGGGCGGGGTCGAGGTGAACGAATTCCAGGACCTGGACCTCACCGATCAGACGATCCAGGCCGCCCTGGAGCTTCGATACGAGGCGATTCGCGGCGTCTTCCTCGTCACGCCGTTCGTGTCCTGGCTCGACCGCGAGTGGGACACGCTCGCGCAGCGCGAGGAGCGTCTCGCGACGCGGCTCCAGCTCACGTGGGTGCGCGTTCCTCACCTGGGCGACAACACACTGTCGGTGGAGGGACGCTACGACCGCGTGAATCGGATGGCTCCCACGCCCGACGACACGAACGACTGGGGCGTCCAGGTCTCCTTCGGCCAGAGGATCGGAATCCTGCGCTGATTCCGGCCGCGCCACGCGCGCGGGTGACGAACGGCGTCGGCGTCGGACGTTCGACACGCAAACCACGCGCTCCCCGTCCGCGCTCTCCTACGAATTCACGCTGCGCCTCGCTGGAACGCCTCATGCTGCGTCCCCGATCACCCTCGCTCCTCGGCGCCTACGGCGCGGCCAAGCCGCGCGAAGAAGGAGGGTGCCGCCATGAAGGTCGTCCGTCTCGTTTCACTTGCCTTGCCCCTTGTGATCGCGGCCTCGGGCTGCGAGCACAAGGCGGCGCGCGTCGCCGACGTCGAGGCGCCGCGTCCACCCGAGGTGCTCGAAGCCCACTGGGTCACGGGCCCCGATCTCGATCGCGCCGTACAGGAGGCGGCCGCGATGCCGCTCGTGAAGCGGGCGATCGCCGAGAACGTGGACCCGCGGCTCACGCCGATGTGGGATCACGCGGTGAGATCGGAGGGGCGGCTCCTGGACGGCCGGAAGGTCGCGGTCACGATCCTCCCCTACATGGTGGACCAGGATCCGACCCACGCCCGGTTCATCTCGTACATCGACGACGGCCAGACGCCGTACGCCGAGCCGTCCGATCTCATCAAGGGACGCGAGCCCACGTCGATCGAAACGGGGTACGAGCCCGTCGACCTGGGCGGCGTGATCGGCTACGTGAACGTGGGAGCGCACTACAAGCTGGCGCCGAGCGGAGCCATTCTCCGCGGTGACACGCGCCTCAACTGGACCAAGTTCGTCAAGTGCTTCATGGACAACGCGGCTGGATACTGCGCCACCGGGCATGCCATCGCGGAGGAGATCGCGCCCAACGTGCCGTGGGCCGGGACTGCCGGATGCGGCGTCGGTCTCGCTCTCGCGGCGTTGGGCTGCGGGATCATGGGCAACGCTTAGGCCATGGGGCGACTGTCGATTCTTGTGGCGCTCGTGTCCGGCCTCCTGGGTCTCGCGCTCGCAGGCCTCGCTCCGCAGCGATGGGGGATCACCCCCGTGCACGGCCTCCTGCTCGGGCTCGCGCTCTACGCGGCGGCGCTGCGCGGTCAGGTCGAGCGCGCGATCGCCGGGATGACCTCCGGGACGGCGTGGCTCGCGCTCGCGGCCCGCGCGGCGATCTTCCTCGCGCTCTGGTGGACGCAGGCGGTGCTCTGCTTCGACGTGATTCCGGACTCGGACGTGAGGCGGGGATTCATCACGCTCTCGGCGTGGGTGCTGGCGCAGGCGCTTCTGGGCGGGAGTGCGCGCCGGGAGGAACTGCGGGCGAAGAGCTGAGGCGACGCACCGCCCTCGGGCGGCGGGCGGATTCGCGGGGCCGCGCGATCAGCGCGGCTTCGCGGCCTCCCGTCCGGAGCGGCGGCGTCCGCCGCTCCCACGGCCGTCCTTCACGGGCCGGACCGCTCGCGATCCCCCACGCGTGGCCTTGCGCGCGTTCGCGGCCCTCTGCGCGGCGCGCTCGGCCGCGCGCTCCTTCCGCCGGTTTTCCCGCGCTTCGAGCTCCGCGATCCGCTCGGCCACGCCGGCGAAGGCGTGCTGGAAGACCTCGTCCACCACGGCCACCGGCACGAGGGTCATGTTGGTCCGGACCGTTTCCGGAATCTCGACCAGATCCTTCTGGTTGTCCGCCGGGAAGATCACGGTCTTGATGCCGGCCCGGTGCGCCGCCATCACCTTTTCCTTGAGCCCTCCGACCGCGATGACCTTGCCGCGCAGGGTCACCTCGCCGGTCATCGCGACGTCGTTGCGGATGGGCGCGTCGGCGAGCGCGGAGGCGATGGCCATGACGATCGTGATCCCGGCGGACGGTCCGTCCTTGGGGACGGCGCCCTCCGGGAAGTGGATGTGCATGTCGTACTCGTCGAAGAGCTTCGGATCGATGCAGAGCATCTCGGCCCGGGCCCTCACGTAGCTGTGCGCGGTCTGCACCGATTCCTTCATCACGTCGCCGAGCTGCCCGGTCACGATCACGCGCCCGGCGCCCCGCATCTTGAGCGCCTCGATCACGAGGAGATCGCCGCCGGTCGTCGTCCAGGCGAGGCCCGTCGCAACGCCCACCTCCGCGCGTCCCTCGGGACGATCGGGGAGGATGTAGGGAGGACCGAGCACCTTCTCCACGTCCTCCTCGCCGAACTTCCAGTTCCCCGTGTAGCCCGTCGTGCGCTGCCGGGCCGCCTTCCTGCAGAAGTTGTCGATGGCGCGCTCGAGCTGGCGGACGCCCGCCTCCCGCGTGTACTCGCGGATGATCTTGAGGAGCGCGGCGTCGTCGAATGCGATGTCCGTCGCCGCAAGGCCGTTCCCCTGGGCCTCGCGCGGGATCAGGTGGCGGCGCGCGATCTCGAGCTTCTCCTCGTCCATGTAGCCCGGGATCTGGATCACCTCCAGCCGGTCGAGGAGCGCGGGCGGGATGAAGTCGAGGACGTTCGCGGTCGTGATGAAGAGCGTCTCCGAGAGATCGAACGGGATCTCGATGTAATGGTCGATGAAGTGCTGGTTCTGCTCGGGATCCAGCACCTCGAGGAGCGCGGCCGCAGGGTCCCCCTGGGCATCGTGGCCGAGCTTGTCGATCTCGTCGATCATGAAGACGGGATTGCTCGAGTTGGAGTCGCGGAGGCTCCGGATGATCTTCCCGGGGCGTGAGCCGATGTAGGTCCGCCTGTGCCCCCGGATCTCGGCCTCGTCCCGCACGCCTCCGACGCTCATGCGGATGCAGGCGCGCCCCATCGCGCGCGCGATCGACGCGCCGAGCGAGGTCTTGCCGGTCCCCGGCGGGCCCGCGAAGCAGAGGATGGGCCCCTTCTGGTCGTTCTTCAGCTTGAGGACCGCGAGATACTCGAGGATGCGCTCTTTCACCTTCTCGAGGCCAAAGTGCTTCTCGTCGAGGCTCCGCGCCACTTCGTCGAGATTGATCGGCACGGTGGAGCGCCGCGACCAGGGGAGCGACAGGAGCCAGTCGATGTAGTTCCGGATCACCCCCGACTCCTGCGAGGAGGGAGGCAGGTAGCGGAGCCGGTTCGTCTCTTCCTCGACCACGGAGAGAACGTTATGCGGAAGGCCGATGCCCTCGGCGCGCTCGAGGATCTGGCGGACGAGCATCTCTTGCGGATCGTCCTCGCCCAGCAGACGGCGGATCTCGTTGAGCTGCTGGCGGAGGAAGAACTCGCGCTGCCCTTTCTCCATCTGCTCGCTCGTGCGCCGCACGACGTCTTCGGCGACGGTGAGCCGCGCGATCTCGGCTTCGATCCCGTGCGCCACGATCTCGAGCCGGTCGCGCACGTCGAGCGTCTCGACGATCAGGCGCTTCGTGTCGAGCGGGAAGCGCACGATCGAGGCGACCGTGTCCGCGAAGAGCCCGGGATCTCCGAGATTCATGCTGAAGATGTTGTCCAGCTCGGGCGGGTAGGTCTTGTCGAGCTGCGCGAGCGCCCGGAGCGACTTCAAGATCCGGTTCACGAGCTCGCGGACCTCGGCGGGATCGCCCGGGACCTCGGTGGGGCAGAAGACGTGGGCCATCATGTAGGGCTCGAGGGAGACGATCTCCACGATCTCGATCCGCCTTAGCCCCTCGAGCGTGACCTGGACGTTCCCTCCGGGCATGTTGAGGATCCGGATCACGCGCGCGGCCAGGCCCACCCGGCTCAGATCCTCGGGGCGGATCTCCTGCTCCCGCTTGGCGGGGCTCGTCACGAGCGCGATCAGGTTGTCGGGGTCCGAGAAGTCCCGGAGGAGCGCCTTCGACCGCTCCACCCGGACCTGGAGCGAGGTCACGCCGAGCGGGAAGACGATGGTGCTCATGAGCGGGAGCACCGGCATCCGCTCGGGGACGTCGCAGTCCAGAAGGGGTGCCAGCTCGGCCGTAGGTCGTTTGTTCATGCGGCGATCCTCTGGGTGGAGGCGCTCCGTTCGCGGCCCTCTGCTCCCGTCCATCATACACGCCCAAGCGCGCCGGGGGGCCTTTCAGGCCGGCGGCTCCCCGGTCCGCTCGTAAGGTATCGGTCGTCGGGAGACCATCCCTAAGTCCCTCTTGCGCCACCTCCTCGGATGGCCGACACTCCGGTCCGGCCTCGCCCGCGGCGGCGCGGCGCCCATCTCGAACCGGGAAGAAAGGTAGGGAACCATGTCAACTCGAAGTCGGATCGCGGCGGTCACGCTCGCACTGGCTCTGGCAGGTACCGCCTCGTCCTCGCAGGCACGTCAGATCTACATCTCGCCCATGGCGGGCTACACCACGGCCGGCAACCTCGAGCTGGGTCAGAACGATGCCAAGGATGTGAAGGTGTCGGGCGGGCTCACCTGGGGCGGCCAGCTCGGGTTCATGGCGCACGAAGGGTTCACCTTCGAGGCGTCCTACATGCAGCAGGAGAGCCACCTCTCCGTCCTCGGCGTGGATCGCATCGGCCTCAGGGTGGGACAGCTCCACGGCAACTTCCTGTTCGAGAAGATCCGCTACGGCTCGAACATGCACCCCTACTTCCTGCTCGGCCTCGGGGCGACCTTCTTCAACCCGGATCGCGGATTCGACACGGTCAGCCGCTTCTCGCTCGGACTCGGCGGCGGCGTCAAGATCGAGGGGGAGAAGGTCGGGCTCAAGCTGCAGGCCAAGTACAACCCGACCTACCTGAACGACGACTGGGGCGGCACCTGGTGCGATCCGTTCTACTGCTACCAGGTCGCGGATCCGGACTACCTGGATCAGGGCGAGTTCTCCGCCGGCCTCATGTACAAGCTGGGCAACTAGCCCGGGGGGGACATCCTGAAAGACGCAGCGCTCTGGCGGGGCGCCGCCCTCATCCTGACGGCGGCGCCCCTTCTCCTTCTGCTCCGGATCGCCCCCGCGCGCGCAGCCGGCCCGGACGCCGGGCCTGCCGACACGACGCAGGCCCTCGTCCAGAAGTCGATCCTGTCGACCAAGCGGACGAACATCAACGGCTACCCCTACGCCTACTACACACCCGAGACCGAGCTCGCGTTTGGACTCGGAGGCATCACGACCTTCTACACGTCGCGCGAGGACGCGATCCTTCGACCGAGCAAGGTGGCCCTGTCGGGCTATTACGCCACGACGGGCCAGTACAAGTTCTCGCTCAACCCACAGCTCTACTTCGGTCGCAACAAGACGATCATCACCGCGAACCTCGACTACGGGCACTACGTCGACAAGTTCTGGGGCGTCGGGCCCGACACGCCGGACATCGAGGACGCGGCCGCCTTCGAGTCGAAGGGCTTCGGCGCCGAGATCACGGTTCTCGTGCCGCCCGCGGTCAAGATCTTCAACCGAACCTCCGCGGGCGGGATCTTCGACCTCTACAACAGCGACATCGTGGACAAGCGGGAGAACCCCGAGCTCCAGGCGGGCGACGTGCGCGGCTCCGAGGGCGGTGTGAGCACCGGCCTCGGGTTCAGCTGGAACTGGGACACGCGCGACAAGGTCTTCTACCCCACCCACGGCGGCTACCATCAAGTGAAGGGGATCTACTACGGCCAGTGGCTGGGCGGCTCGTTCGACTTCAACAAGTACGAGGTGGACCTGAGGCACTATCAGGCGCTCTCGCCGACCAACATCCTCGCGATCCAGGTCTTCGCGCAGACGACCGGGGGCACGCCTCCTTTCTACGAGCTCCCGGCCCTGGGCGGCCAGCGCATCATGCGCGGCTACTACCAGGGGCGGTATCGCGATGAGAGCCTCCTCGCGGGGCAGATCGAATACCGCACGCACTTCTACAAGCGCCTCGGCGGCGTCGCGTTCGCCGGCATCGGAGACGTCGGATCGCGGCTCCGCGACATCAAGGTCCGAGACCTCAAGACCTCACTCGGGTTCGGCGCGCGCTTCCTCTTCAACAAGGCGGAGAACGTGAACCTGCGCGCCGATGTCGGATTCGGCCGCGAGACGAGCGGCGTCTACTTCGGGCTGGAGGAGGCGTTCTAGTGGACGATTGGCGGCTCCTCTACGGAGGTGCGTGGGCGCGGGTGCGCCAGGCGCTCCGTCTGAGCCGGGCGGACGGACGCCCCATCGCGCCGGTGGCCATCGGAATCGGAGCCGTGACCTGGCTCGTCACCCTGGCCCTCGCCTATCTGGGTCCGGGAGGCGGACCGATGGCTCTGCGGCAAGTGCTCGAAGACTACGGCGTCACGGTGCGCCTGCTCCTCGCCGTGCCGATCCTGCTCCTCGACGAATACCGCGTGGACACGCGCGTCTCGATCCTTCTCCCCGGCATGGTCGCGAGCGGGCTCTTCGCACCTGGGGACCAGGACGAGTGGCAGGAGCGGGTACGCGCCACGCGCCATCGCATGACCCGCGCGGCGACGCTCCTCGTGCTCGCGGGGATCGTCGTCCTGCTCGTCATCCCCACGCTGTCGAACCCCATCCGGGTCATGGCCGCCGAGTGGGCCCATGGCTCCGCGCTCGGGAATCTGTCGTGGGCGGGGGTCTGGTACACCGTCGTGGGCCGCCCGTTGTTTCTCTTCCTCGGGCTCCTCTGGGTGTGGCGCTGGATGTCGATCTCGATCTTCATCTTCAAGACGTCCCGAGCCCCGCTCGTCCTCCAGCCCAGCCATCCGGACAAGATGGGAGGGCTGGCCATCTTCATGGAAATGAGCACGGCCGTGATGGCCGTCATCTTCACGGGGAGCGCCGTGATCTCGGCCGAGGTCTATTACGAGATGGCGCATCACGGATCCACCCTCAAATCGTTCGGCCCGATCCTCATCGCCTACATCGTGCTGGCCCTGCTCGTGGCGCTGGGCCCGCTTCTCTCCTTCTCGAGGCTCCTCGCGCGGCTTCGACGGCGCGCGCTCTTCCTCTACGGCGTCCTCGCGTCGAAGCATTCCGTGTTGTTCGAGCGGAAGTGGTTCGTCAAGGGGCCTCCCGTGGACGAGCTCCTTGGGGCTTCGGAGATCAGCTCGTTGACCGACCTCGCGACCGCCTACTTCGTGGCCGAGTCGATCCAGACCGTCCCGTTCGGACGCGGAACCCTCGTGACCGTGGCCCTTGCTGCGGCGGCCCCGATGATTCCCGTCGTGCTGCTCGAGATCCCGCTCCAGGAGATCCTCACCCGGCTCGCCAAGTTCGTGATGTAGGCAAGCGAAAGGCCGGAGCGCCTGCCCCGGCCTTCCCAGTTCTCCGTCTGTCGCTCAGAAGTTGAGGAAGAGCCCTCCCCCAACATTCGCCTGCCCGACGCCCGTCCCTCCGACCGTGCTGATGCACCCGAACGATCCGCACGCGACCGAGCCGTCGGCATCGATCCAGGTGTAGGGAATCTGCCCCTCGACCTGGATCCCGAGCTTCTGGCTCATGTAGGCCTTCGCGCCGAATCCCAGGATCATCGAGAACCGCCAGTTGTCGTCCGCGTCGATGTTGGAATAGCTGAGACGCGTCGCCCCGAGCGTGAACATGCCGTAGGGGAGGATGTTCCCCTTCGGCGTTCCCGCGAGTCCCCCGAGCTGGAAATACTCGACGGCGACATCGGCGACATCCCTCTTCGGCAGACCGCGCGACTGGAACGTGAGCTTGCTGTCCTGGCGCTGGTACATCAGCCGCACAGCTTTTCCGTGCTGGACGTAGGCGTCGAGCGTGCCGCCATAATGCGCCGCGTCCTTCACATCCACGCTCCCCCCGAAACCCGCGTAGACCACCTCGCGCGCAAACGTCCAGCTATAGCCCGCGTTGGCGCCGAGCTCGTAGCGATGCTCGGGGATCTCGCGCTGCGCCCGCGCCGCGGACGGCGCCAGGCCGATCAGCGCGACCAGCGCCGCGAGCGCCGCAACCGGCCTCTGCCCTTCCGTCCGCCGCGTCATTCGGCGAGCGGGATCTCGGACGCCAGCTCGTAGTTCACGACGGCCCGGATCTTGTTCTCGATTTGGTAGTAGCGCGCGACCTTCACCTCGGGGAGCACCTTCTGGAACTTGGGCCGGTAGTTCTGCATGAGATTGATCCGGTCCTTCTCGATCTTGAGGAACGAATCGACCATGCCCTTCGCCGAGGCGTCGGTCATGCCGCCATAGTTGTGCACGTAATCCTTGAGGAGGGTCATCGTCCGGTCGTTCAGCGCCGAGATGTCCTTCTGATAGAGATCGTAGACCGGCCAGAACGCGGCGGCTTCCTTCTCGTTCATCCCCATGGCCTCCGCCACGACGAGCTTCTTGTCGGCCTTCAGCTTGTCGCGAAGGAGGCCCATGTTGTCCGCCTTGGAGGTGCCCGTGGCGGACTCGGTCGACTGGGTCACGACCTGCGCCTTGTTCGGGTTGGACGACGTGGCGTCTTCGGCCCAGGCCGGGGCGCCGATTGCGAGCGCGAGCAGTACGAGCGAGATGGTCTTCATGGCTGATTCTCCCCAATGGGTGTGGCGGCCGGTCGATTTCGACCGGTGCAAGGTCCCGGCTCTCTGGCCCGGATCTGATAGCCGGAGCAAGCTAAGGCTTGGCTCCGCGTGGTTCAAGCCGTCAAAACGCGTACGACAGCGCGTAAAGCGCCGTGAAGGTGCTCACTTTGACCTCGGTCACCGTGGGCACTCCGCCCAGCGTGGTGCCGGCCGAGCGCTTCTCGCTGGTCCCCGAGGAGCCCGTCACCCCGAGCGAGCCGCTCAAGGCGCCAAACTTGAGCGACACGCCGAGCGACCCGCCGACGAGATCCACCTTCCGATAGATCGAGGTCGCCGCGTTCCCAACCGGCGAGTTGTCGGTGAAGAAGCCGGCGTGCGCCCGGACCTTGTCGGAGAGCGGGTAGTTGCCGCCAATCGCGATGTTGGTGATGGCCCGGGCCTCCTCGATCGCCGGGGCGAAGGCCACCGTGCTCGTCGACGCGGTCCCGGTCGAATCGACGCGCACGACCGTCGCCGCCACGTCGCTCGAGTAGAGCTCATAGGGATCGCGGCTCCCGCGATAGAGCACGTCCGCCTCGATCTCCCCTTTGCCCAGCTTGAGCGCGATGCCGCCCGAGACTCGGAGCGGGTTCGCGAAGTCGAAGTCGGCCTCCTCGTCGTTGAACGAGGCGTCGCGGGACGCCGCACCCTGATAGGCGGTGCTCTGGAAGGTGATCCGGCTCGAGCCTGAGATCTTGGAGCCTGGCGCGGTCACGAGCGCTCCGACGCGGATGGACGATCCGAGATCGGCTTGGAGCCCTCCCGACACGAGCAGGCTCATGTTCTGTCCCTCGGTCTCGAATGCGCGAAGCACGCCGGTCGCGGACCCTCCGTTCAGGAGCCGGTCCGAGACGGTCTGGCTCTGGTAGAGCGACGTGATCGCCATGCCGATGCCGGCGCCGATGCGGAGGTGATCTCCGAGCTTGTAGCCAGCGTCGATCGTGGGCACGTCGGTCGTGAGGCTCACGAACGAGGAGTAGAGGAAGTCCTCGGTGCCGGACGGGCCCGTGGTCTCGAACGCTCCTTCCACGCGGCTCGGCGTCCACGAGATCGGCCTCGCGATCGAGAATCCGAGCCGGAGCTTCTTCGAGTGGATGACGGGATCGCCGAGGACGCCGCCGAAGTACGTGCCGATCGGAGCGAGGCGCGTCCGCCCTTTCGATTCACCGAGCCCCTCGATGGAGAAGCTCGTGAGCTCGTACGCATTGCCGCCCGCGTTCAGCTGGGTCCGCTCGCTCTGTGCGAGGCCGGCCGGGTTGTACCAGCTCGAGCCGGCGTCACCCGTGCGCGCCACATACGCGTTCCCCTCCATCGCCTCGTTCTGCCCGATCCGGATCCGGTCGTAGTTGGGGATCGCGGTACCCGGCGGAAGCGTGAGGTCGGTGGACGAGACCTGGGCGTGGAGGGGCGCTGCGGCGACGAGCGCGACGGACGAGGCCGCGGCGAGCCAGAGGCTCCTGCGCATGATGGCTCCTTGTGGATCGATGGAGAGGACGTGAGGACCGGAAGGCGGCCCGCCCATTCAAAGGGAACATCGCGGGAGCAGCGTGGAGTGTCAAGGAGAGAGGGGAAACCGGGGGAGGATGGGGAGCGTCCTCCCGCGGAAAACAGGGAGACGGGGAGGCGGCCGAGGCGGCCTGCAACCCCCGCGCCGTCATTGCCGCCCCCCGCGTGCATCCCTGTCACCGGCAAAAACGAAGGGCCACCAGGGGGGTGCTCCGATGGCCCATCGATCCGCCTTCCGTCCCGCAGGGGTTCGCCCTACCCGCGGGTCGTGTTGCAAGCGTTTGCTTTCTTACCAGCCAGCCTTCCCACCACCGAAGTAGGAGACCACGATCAGGATCACCGCGAGAGCCGCCATTTCACTTCACCTCCTTTCACTCGGTTAGGGTTGGTTGACTTGGTTCGGAACGAGCTGCTTCAGAGCTTTGTGGTCTTACCAGCCGGCCTTGCCGCCGCCGAAGTACGAGACCACCACGAGAATCACCGCGAGAGCCGCCATCATTCACCTCGTCTGTCTTGGGGTTCACTGCGTCGCCCGCATCCGCGAGCCGTTCACGCCAGTTCGCTAGAGCACCCGCCGTGCCATTTGCATTGCAGTTTGTAATTAGTGCCGTAACGATCTGTAATGCCTAGGCTTGCGGGATTGCGAAAAGCCTGGGCCGGGGCATGGGAATTTAGTCCCAAACGTCAACGAATCAAGACACTTTTAGGGATGGCCCGTTGTTCATTGCGGGACAGAGGGTTGGGTGAGTAATCAAACCTTGACGACGATTGTCTGCGGATGTTGTCGCTTTGAGGCGTCAGCTGGCTAGGGGCAGCGTCTCTCGCTCGGCAGGCTGGGGTGTGGCGATGCTCCCTGGGGGTGCGGTCGGGAGGGCAGGGGGAAGCCGTAGCACGTAGGCGCGACGTCCCTCGCCCAGGTCTCGCTCGTGGAGCGCGCCGCCGTGCGCCTCCATGATCGCCCGGGCGAGGGCGACCTGGAGGCCCTCGGCGGATCCGGCCGACGAATCGGGCAGCGCGGCGCTCGCCCCGACGGCTACCGCGATCGCCCCCTCGACCCGTCCCGCCTCGATGAGGACCCGCGCTCCCTCGGGGGCGGTGCCGAGCACTTGCCGGACGATCGATTCGATCGCCCGCTGAAAGAGCGTCTCGTCCACCCGGTCGTGCTCGAGCCCTGGCTCGGCGACGAAGCTCAATGCCTGGCGTCGGCGCCCCGCGGCTGGAATCTGCTCGACCGTGGCCCGCTCCACCAGCGCGCCGACATCCGCCGGGCGAAGGCTCGGCTCGAGAGCGTGCCGCTTGAGGCCACCCAGATCGTCGAGGTCCTGGGCCGTCCGCTCGAGCGACGCGGCTGTCCGGGCGATCGAGCCCATTCCCTCCTGCTGCGCCTGGGACAGCGGGCCGAGCTCGGGCGACGCGAGGAACGAAGCGGTCGTCGCGATCGAACCCGCTGCATCGCGCAGGGTGGGGGCCACGTCCGCGAGGAGCGATTCGGCGGCGCTGAGCCTGGCTTCGAGCGAGCCGAGATCGGCTTCGTGCGCGCGCTCCGCGCTCCGCCGCTTGACGAAGACGACGCCCGCGATCGCGCCGCCGGCCAGAAGCGCGGACAGGAGGCCCGCGCCCGACGCCTTCCAGAGATCGCGCCTCAAGAGGACGAGCGGCGACGAGGCCGACTCGAGCGGGCGGATCAGGACGAACCCGAGCGGGCCGCCCCCGGCGATCGGCGTGTCGATCGAGCGGTGAAGAGCGAGAAAGCGCGCGCCGGACACTTCCACCACGTCCACGTCGGGGGCGGGTCGCGTCCGATCCCCGGCCGCGGGACGCGGCCGCGCCAGGCCGGACGTGTCGAGGCTCCGGTCCCCGATCCGCTGTGCGATCGACTTCCGGATCGGCGACGGCGCGAGCGTGGTGGACGCCACGGACTCGCCGATCGTGAACATGACGTCGGCCCCGATCGCATCCTTGAGCGTGCCGGCTTGGTCGGCGTCGAGCGCGGTCCCGACGCAGAGCGATCCGACGACCACGCCGCCCGCGGTCACCGGCACCGCGACCACGCAGTACGCCATGCCCATCTCGATCAGAACGCCGTGCCCCGGCCGGCCGCGCACCGCGTCGAGCACGAAGGGAGCCTTCGAGAGATCGGTGGGCTCGTCCGGAGGGAGCGCGCGTGAGAGGAGCGCCCCGCGCTCGTCGGTGACCGCGAAGATCGGCGTGAGCGCGTCGCGCTGGAAGTCGCGAAGCACGCTCTCGACGGCGTCGCGGTATTCCCGCTTCCCCCGGTCCGCCTTGGGGAGCGCGAGCGACGCGTAGAACTTGGGATCGCGCGCGAGGACGGTCGCGAGCCGCTCGAGGCGCTCCGATTCGTCGGCGACGGCCCGCTCCACGGCGGGGGCGCGGCGGGCGAGCTCGTCGGCGGCGGCCCGATCGCTCTCGTTGTCGGGATGGCGCGATAGAGCCACGAGCGCGAACCCGGCTGCGATGAGCACGGGAACGACGCAGATCGCGATGAGATAGGCGCTCAGGGGCACCGGATGGCGCGGGCTCGGGTCCACGGTGCCTTGATCGGCCGCTCCGCGCTCCATCTGCAGCGCGATTCTGGCTTCCCGGCGCCCCGGATCGACCCTCCGAAGCTGGTGTAGACTCCGCGGATGAACGCCCACGACGAAGCGCGCACGGACGCCGCGAAATCGCCATCCGGCGCCCCCGTGAAGAAGGGCCAGAGCCTCGAGCTCGAGGTGGAGAACCTGGCGTTCGGCGGGAAGGCGCTCGCGAAGCTCGACGGCTTCGTCGTCTTCGTCGAGAACGCGCTTCCCGGTGACCGCGTCCAGGCCACCGTCTTCAGGAAGCGGCGGAGCTACGCGGAAGCGCGCGCCGAGCGGATCCTCCGTCCCTCGCCGGCGCGCGTCGCGCCCCGATGCGAGCACGTACCCACCTGCGGCGGATGCAGGTTTCAGGATCTCGACTACGCGGAGCAGCTCCGCCACAAGGAGCGGCAGATCGAGGAGTGCCTCGAGCACCTGGGGAGGCTCCGGGTGGAGCCGAGGCCGATCGTGCCGGCGCCGAAGCTCTATCACTACCGGAACAAGATGGAGTACTCGTTCGCGAAGGACGCGTCCGGGCGGCTCACGCTCGGGCTCCACGTGCGGGGATTCTTCGACCGTACGTTCGATCTCGCGCGCTGCCACATCGCGACGCCGGTCTCGAGCGAGATCGTGGCTTTCGTTCGGGAGGCCGCGCGTGAGAAGGGGCTCACCGCCTACGACACGCGCTCGCACCAGGGACTCCTGCGCTATCTCACCATCCGCGAGGGGATCCGCACCGGGCAGGTCATGGTGAACGTGGTCGCCTCGGAGGACCATCCGGCCATCCACACGCTCGCCGGGGACCTGCCGCGCGCGTTCCCCGCCGTGACGACCGTCGTCCTCAACACGACCCGGCGGCGCGCCCAGATCGCGACGGGCGAGGAGGAGCGTGTGCTCTTCGGGCGCGGGACGATCGAGGACGTGCTCGGTGGGATCACGTTCGAGATATCACCGAACTCGTTCTTCCAGACGAATACCGAGCAGGCCGAGCGGCTCCTCGCGCTCGCGCTCGAGGGGCTCGCGCTCCGCGGCGACGACCGCGTGCTCGACGTCTACTCGGGGACGGGCACCTTCACGCTTCCGATCGCGCGCGCCGCGGGCGAAGCGATCGGGATCGAATCGTCCGCGGTCGCGGTGAAGGACGCCGATCGAAACGGGGCTCGGAACGGGATCGAGAATGCGCGCTTCGTCACGGGCGAGGCGATGGAGGTCCTGCGCGACCGGTTCGGGCTCGGCACGCGGGCGTCGGGGAGCACCGCCGGCCGCCCGGACATCGACGCCGTGCTCGTCGATCCCCCGCGCGCGGGGCTCCATCCCGGCGTGATCCAGCGGCTCGTGCACCTGGGCGCGCCCCGGCTCGTCTACGTCTCATGCAACCCGAGCACGCTCGGACGGGATCTCGCCCTCTTCTGCGAATCGCGCTATCGCCTCGAGTGGGTTCGCGGCGTGGACATGTTCCCCCACACGCCGCACATCGAGTGCGTCGCCGCGCTCCGGCTCGCCGAAGCGTGATACATTCGGTGCAATGAATCTCACCCAGACCGCGGCCGCGCGGTCGCCCGTCCACGAGACGACCCTGGCCAACGGCCTCAAGGTGCTGATCCAGGAGGTTCGGACCGCCCCCGTCGTCTCCTTCATGGTGTGGTACCGGGTCGGCTCCCGCAACGAGGCCTCCGGCATCACCGGCATCTCCCATCTCCTCGAGCACATGATGTTCAAGGGCACCCCCAAGTACGGGAAGGGGGAGATCGCGCGCGTGCTGCAGCGGCACGGCGCGTCGTTCAACGCGGGGACGTCGCTCGACTACACCTGCTACTACGAGGTGCTCGCGAGCGACCGGCTCGAGCTCGCGGTCGAGCTGGAGGCGGATCGCATGTCGAACGCGCTCATCCCGGAGGAGGAGCATCGCCTGGAGATGACGGTCGTGCGCTCGGAGCTCGAGCGCAACGAGGACAATCCGCACCGCGCCATGTTCCTGGAGCTCCTCGCGCAGTCGTTCAAGGCGCACCCCTACCACTGGCCGACCATCGGCTGGAGGACGGACGTCGAGCAGATCACGACCGAGGAGATCCGGACCTACTACCGCACGCACTACCTTCCCAACAACGCGACGGCGGTGATCGTCGGGGACGTGGATCGCGCGAAGGCGCTCGCGCTCGTGGAGCGCCACTTCGGCGGCATCCCGAGAGGTCCCGAGCCGCCTCCCGTTCGCGTGGTCGAGCCGCCGCAGACAGGCGAGCGCCGCTTCAAGATCCGGAAGCCCGGCGACACGCGCTATCTCGTCGTGGGATGGCGCAATCCAGCGCTGGCGCACGAGGACAACTACGCGCTCGACGTGGTCGGGATGATCCTGGGGCACGGCCGGACGTCGCGGCTCTACCGCGGCCTGGTGGAGACGAAGCTCGCGACCGAGGTGGACGCGGCCAACGAGACGGCCCGCGATCCGTTCCTCCTCGTGGCGCAGGCGACCGTGGCTCCGGACGCCACCCTCGAGCAGGTCGAGGCGGCGCTCCACCGCGAGGTGGAACTTGTCCGGACCCAGCCGGTTACATCGGAAGAGCTGGCCCGGGCCAAGCGGCAGGTCGAGGCCTCGTTCGTCTATTCCAAGGATTCCATCCGGAGCTTGGCGCAGCAACTGGGGTACTTCGAGACGGTGGCGTCCTACCGATACCTCGACACTTATCTGGAGCACCTGGCGGCGGTCGGCCCGGGCGATGTGCGCCGGGTCGCGCTGACCTATCTCACCGAGGATGCCCGCACCGTGGGCGCCTACGATCCGATTCTCCCGACCAACGGCTCGCACGAGGGATGAGCCCCGCCCGCGAGGCCGGTGTGGAGGCGCCCGCCGCCCAAGCCGTCCGGCTCGTCCTTGCGAACGGCCTCACGATCATCGTGAGAGAGAACCACGCCAACCCCACCGTCGCGCTCCATGGGGTGGTGAAGGCGGGCGCCATCTTCGATCCGCCGGGGAAGAGCGGCCTCGGCACGTTCACGGGCGGCATGCTCGATCAGGGCACGCGCACGCACACGGCGTTCGAGCAGGCGTCGGCCATCGAGAGCCTCGGCGCGTCGCTGCGCTTCGAGGGTGGATCGGAGACCGTGACGTTCCACGGCACGATGCTCTCCGAGGACCTCGAGACGGTCCTGACCGCTCTCGCCGACGCGCTCCGCAATCCGGTGTTCCCGCCCGAGGAGATCGAGAAGATCCGGGGCGAGCTCCTGAACGAGTACCGGATCGCGGAGAACTCCACCGCGAGCGTCGCGGCGCGTCGCGCGAACCGGCTCCTCTTCCCTCCTGGCCACCCCTATCACCGGCACTCGGGGGGCGACGAGGAGGGAATCCGCTCGATCACCCGCGAGGACCTCGCAGCGCATCACCGCACCCACTACGGCTCCGACTCCACGGTGGTCGTGCTCGTGGGCGACGTCACGCCGGACGGCGTGCGATCCATCGCCGACCGCCTGTTCGGCACGTGGGCGAAGCGGCCGAAGGCGATTCCGTTCGAGGTGCCCGAGGCGCCGGCTCTGTCCCGGTCGCGGCGCCTCGTCGTGACGCGGCCGGGCAAATCGCAGGCCGACGTGGTCTACGCGATCCCGGGCGTCGCGCGAACCGCTCCCGATTACGACGCGGTGATGATGACGAACTACGTCCTGGGCGGCGGCTCGCTCTCGAGCCGTCTCATGGATCAGATCCGCGATCGCCAGGGGCTGGTGTACGGCGTCTACTCCGGTCTCATGGCGGGAATCGGCGCCGGCCCGCTCCAGATTCGCGCGGGGACGAATCCCGCGAACGCGGCGCGCTGCGCCGACGCGATCCTCGAGGAGGTGCGGCGCCTGCACGACGAGGGGCCGACCGACGAGGAGATGGAAGAGGCCAGGGGTTATCTCACGGGCGTGTTCCCGGTGCGCCTCGAGACGAATGCCGGGGTCGCGGGACAGCTCCTGAGCGCCGAGATCTACGGTCTCGGACTCGACTACATCGAGCGCTATCCCTCGATCATCCGCTCCGTCACGACCGCGCGTGCGCGCGAGGCGGCGCGGCAGCATCTGGATCCCGAGCACTACGTCCTCGTGTTCGCGGGCCCGCTCGATCCGGCCGGTCTGGGAGACGTCGAGCAGGATGCGTAGACTCGCGCTCCTCCTCGTCCTCGGCCTCCTCCTCGCGCTTCCCAGCACGGCGCACGCGCGGAGGGTTTTCGTCCCGAAGCAGCACAAAACGATCCAGAAGGCGATCGACGCCGCGTCGCCTGGGGACACGGTCTGGGTCGGCCCCGGCGTCTATCGCGGTCCCATCGTGATGAAGAAGCCGCTCACCCTCTTCGCCGACCAGGGCCCGGACACGACGATCCTGGACGGCGGCGACAGCGTTCGCGTGCTCCAGATCGAAGGGGTCAAGAATGCGGCGGTGGTCGGGTTCACCATCCGGCGGGGCCACGCCAACTCGGGCGGGGGCATTGCCTGCGTGGCCGACACGGCGGTCATGATCGCGACCTGCCTGATCGAGAAGAACTGGGAATCGGGCATCGCAGTGTGGCGATCCAGCGACGTCGACATGCACGAGATCCGGTTCGTCGAGAACACGGGGAGCGCGATCTCGCTCGACGGATCGGGGGTCGCGATCCGGGAGTGCCTCTTCCTCAAGAACAAGGGCTACGCCGGCGGCGCGATCACGATGAACAAGTCGGTGTTCATCTTCCCGGTGCGGATCTGCCGGTTCGAGGAGAACAGCGCCGAAACCGGGGCCGGGGGGGCTCTGTACGCGGATTCGTCGCAGGTCCTCTTCGCCGAGTGCATGTTCCTGCGCAACCATTCGCCGCTGGCCGGGGGCGCCATCGCGATCATGAACGACTCGAGGTCGGCCATCTCCCGCTGCGTGTTCCAGGAGAACGACGCGAAGGCAGACGGCGCCATCCATTCGGACGGATCGATGCTCAACGTGGGGATCTGCATCTTCGATCGGAACCGGTCGCAGGCGGCCGCCAGCGCGATCGGATATGTGAAGCGCCCCCCGTCGGGACTCCAGTCGACGCTCGCGAACTGCACCTTCTACAAGAACACCTCGGGCGAAACGGCCACGATCTGGACCGAGTACGCGTCGCCGGAGATCCGGAAGAACATCTTTTCCCTCGCGCCCGGGCAGCGGCTCACCGTCGCCTTCAATGGCACGCCGCTCTACACCTGCAACCTGATCCACGACCCGACCGGCGCGGCGCTCGGGTCCCTTCCCTCGGTCGATACGCTCGTCGGGGACCCGCTCTTCTGCGATCCCGACCACCAGAACTTCAAGCTCCGGGATCTCTCCCCCGCGGCGCTCGCCGCCTGCGGCCCGATCGGCGCGGCTCCGAAGGGCTGCGCCAGCTTCAAGCTGGTCCCCGCCAAGTAGCCGATCGCCACGCTCCGCGTGGCGAAACTCCTGCCGCCTACGGGAACCGGCAACCCATTCCGCCTGTAGACGGATGTGTGGCCGGACGGTACCGGCCCTTCCATGAACCCCAAGGAGGTCGAACATGAGGAACTTCAGCGCCCGCGTGCCGGCGGCGGGAGTCCTCGCCGGGCTGGTCTGCCTGATCCTGGCGACCCCGCCCGCTTTCGCGCAACGCGACGACGAGGACCAGGGCACCCCGCCGCGGGTGCGGGTCTACCACGATGACGACGACAACGGGCCGTCCGCCAGTGGCGGCGGTTATCTGGGCGTGCGGGTCCAGGAGATCACCCGAGACCTGCAGCGGGCGCGCGATCTTCCAAGCACCCAGGGGGCGCTCGTCAGCATGGTCGCGGACGGAAGCCCTGCCGACCAGGCCGGGATCCGCCGTGGCGACGTGATCGTCCGGGTGGACGGGAACGAGATCACCGATCCCGACGAGCTGATTCGCGATATGAAAGACGAGGATGCCGGAGACCGGGTGAAAATCGTGGTGCTCCGGGACGGCTCCCGCAGGACGTTCGATGTGACGCTGGGACGCCGGCCCGCTTCGGCGGACGTGCCGCCCACCTACCGGCGGCCGGCGACCGGGGATTACGGCGATCTCCAGCGGCGCCTGACGGCTTTGGAGACCCAGCAGCGCAGGTTGGAGGAGGAAATCCGGGCGCTGCGCGAGGAACTACGCGTCCGGAACGGGGGCCGCGATCGCGACGACGATTGACGGCTCCTGAAAAGGCGGGCGGACCGACCGGGGGCCCTGGCCCATATGATGACCTCGGCACGGCCGCCCGCACCTTTCTTGCTTCAAGGTACCCAGTGAGGGGTTGGATGGGTGGATTTGGTGTGTTACAATGAGTTCGGCCGGACACCTCCACGGCTGATGTCGCAATTTCCGCTACATATCGGCCTGCCCAGTCCGATAACCCTGGAGAGGGCAACCGTTTGCCCTCGTCCCGCCTCAGCAGACAGGGAGTCCACGGATGAGGGCTAACCGACCATGATGCCTATGCTTACGATCCGCCGTGCCGCACTCTCGCTCACCGTTGCATTTCTAGTCGAAGGAGTACTCGTCGGGCCCGTTCCGGCGCAGGAAGCGACCGTCCAGACGGTTCCGGCCGGGGAGGCCTTCGGCGTGTCCGAGAAGACACAGGTCGCCCCGGCGGCGACGACGGCCAAGCGCAAGCGGCGGAGCACGCGGTACCGGTCGCGCCGACGCCACGCCCAGGCGCCGCTCCGGCTCCCGGCGGTCACCCCCTACGGCATCCCTCGCCTCCACGTGAAGGCGGCCTACGTCTTCGACGCCACGAACAACCGGGTCCTGTTCCAGAAGAATTCCGAGCAGGTCCTCCCGGTCGCGAGCCTGACGAAGCTCACGACCGCGATGGTGTTCCTGGGCACGAATCCCGACTGGGACCGCGTGATCGAGATGGTTCCGGAGGACATCAAGAACTCGAGCCGCACCCGGATCCGCGCGCACGAGGAGATCACCGTGCGCGACCTCTTCCATGCCTCGATCATGTCGTCGGACAACGCGGCGACCAAGGCGCTCGTCCGCACGTGCGGGGTTCCCTACAACGAATTCATCTTCCGCATGAATCTCATGGCCGACTCGCTCGGCCTCGCGGGCACGCACTTCGTCGAGCCGACGGGACTCAACGAGCGGAACGTGTCCACGGCGCAGGACCTCGCGCGCATTCTCTGGACCGCGACGCAGAGCCCGGTGATCCAGGCCATCATGCAGAAGACCGACTACACGTTCGTGAGCAACCGGAAGCTCCACCAGCTCATCAACACGAACCGCCTCCTCCGCAGCCAGTGGCAGATCACGGGCGGCAAGACCGGCTTCATCCGTGAGTCGGGCTACTGCCTGGCCACGAAGGTGAAGTCGCCCGAGGGCTCGGATATCACGGCGATCGTGCTGGGGGCTCCGAGCAACGCCCTGCGCTTTGCCGAAGCCCGACGCATTCTCGACTGGACCTTCCGCTTCGGACTCACGAAGGCCGAGACCACCCCGGAGAGCGAGTAGGTTGCCGCCCGCTCCCGGGTGCGATCCGATAGCCCGGGGGCGGCTCGTACCTGATCGGCCCGTGCGGCTCACCCGCGCGGGCCTTCGTGTTGCCGCGGCCATGGCCGTGGTGGCGGCGGCAGCGCTCCACCATCCCCGTCCCTCTCTCGCGGCGCCGCCGCGCACAGCCGAGCCCGACGACGTTCCCATCGCCGGCGCCTTCGTCTACCCCGTCGGCGACGAGCTCGATTACACGTGCGCCCGCTCCGGCGAGTCGCACGGCTACCACGTCTCGGATCCCTACCTCGCGCGCCGCGGATCCAGCAGCCAGCGCATCCATCAGGGGTGCGATCTCTCGTGCGGCTCGGGAGGCGCCGCGGTCCACGCCATCGCGTCGGGCACGGTCGTGGTCGCGGACGGGAACGCGCTCGTGAAGACGCGCCGCAAGGTGTCGTTCAAGACGACGAGGGTGGTGAAGGGAAAGAAGGTCACGAAGACCGGCTGGAAGTGGAAGACATCCACGAAGTGGCGTACGGGCTGGGGCAACTACGTCGTCGTGAAGCACGTGCTCCCCTCGGGCGAGAGCGTCTACTCGCTCTACGCCCACCTCATGCCGGCGTCGGTGCGCGTGGCGCCGGGAGACATCGTGGCGGCCGGAGAGACGATCGGTCAGGTGGGCAGGACGGGGCGCGCCAGCTCGCCCCATCTCCATCTCGAGATCCGCAAGAACACCCCGGCCGGCGACGAGGAGCGGAGCGAGGGCGAGATCGAGATCGAGCCCACGGTCCAGGACCGGACGTTCGCGCTCCTCGCCACGCTCGACCCGATCGACTTCCTCGACAAGCACGTCCGCCGCTTCGAGGATCTCGAGCCCGGCTCCTGGCAGGCGCGCTACGCCTTTGCCGCCTGCAAGGACGGCCTCGCGGCGCCGGAAGAGAAGCGCTTCGGGCCCGACGAGTCGATGGATCGCGTCGAGTTCTATCGCTCGCTCGTCCTGGCGTTCCGGTTGAGCTCGGCGTTCCCCGTCGGCGACTGGACGTCCACGGTGTCGTCTCTGGTGCAGGCAGGCGTGCTCGACAGAGACAGGTCCGAGGGGCAGAAGCCCGGGGACAAGCTGACTCAGGCGGACGCCCTCGAGATGGTGCTTCGCTGTCTGGAGCGCCATCGCGCGCGCGCGTACAATCTCGCCTCGCTCGATCCCATGCGGGTCAGCCTCGACTTCAATCGGCGCTTCGCCGGAGACACGGAAGCCGAGGTCGCCGCGAAGAAGTCCAAGGTCGCGGCGATGAAGGCGACGGAGGCGAAGAAGAAGGCCGAGGCAGATCGCGTGGCGAGCGCGCGCAAGGCGGCCAAGGCCGCGGGCAAGAAATCCCGCGTGAAGGCGCGTCCCGTGATGCCGGTCGCGCCTGTGCCGATCCTCGATCCGGGCTTCGAAGCGCTCGCGCAGTCGAAGAAGACCCTCACGCGCGCGGAGGGCTGCCTCCTCCTCGCGACCACGCTTCGCGCCGGGTCGGAGCGCATGTCGGCGCTCCAGCGCGCCGCCGTCCGGGTCGCCCAGTCGGAGTAGGGGCCTTGATCTTCACCCGCGCGGAAGGCGTTCACGTCTGGGACCAGGACGGACGGCGCTACCTGGACGCGACATCAGGCGCCTTCGCCGCGCAGCTCGGCTACTCGCGTCCCGACCTCGTCCGCGCGATGACCGACGCGGCGTCACGCCTCCCCCACGCGCGGCCGTCGATCGCCGACTCGGAGGAGGCCGCGTCCTATCGCAAGGAGCTCCTCGCCCGCGCCGGATCGCCGTACACGCGCGCCATCCTGACGTCGTCGGGGAGCGAGGCGGTGGACGTCGCGCTCAAGATCGCGCATCGATACCAGGTGGCGTCGGGACACCCCGAGCGTCATCGCGTCCTCTCCCTCGCCGGCCACTATCACGGGCAGACCCTCGCCGCGCTCGACGTCACGGGGTGGGCCCCGCGCCGCGAGCCGTACGCGGCGCTCCTGGGTCCCCCGCGCTGGGGGCCCGCGCCTTACTGCCGCCGCTGCTTCCGCTCGCTCACGTTTCCGGAGTGCCGGCTCGCCTGTGCCGACGCGGCCGTGGACGAGCCGCCGGCCGCCGCCATCGTCGAGACCGTTCCCGCGGCTGGCCTCGGCGCGCCCGTGCCCCCGCCCGGCTGGCTCGCGCGCCTGCGCACGCTGTGCCACGGCGCGGGTGCGCTCTGGATCGCCGACGAGGTATTGACGGGCTTCGGGCGCACGGGCGATCTCTTCGCGTGGAAACGGCTCGCCCGCCGCGCGGGCCCGGGAGGCGGCGCGCCGGATGCCGACGCCGTTCCCGATCTCGTCGTATTCGGCAAAGGGGCGGGGGCCGGGTATGCGCCGCTCGCCGGCGTGCTCGTGGCCGACCGCGTCGCGCGGACGGTCGAGCCCACGGGCTTCACCCATCAACAGACGTATGGTGGCCATCCGGTCGCGGCCGCGGTGGGGCGGGCCGTGCTCCGCGCTCTCGACGAGGAGGGCGTGACGGCGCGCGTCGCCGAGCGAGAGCCCTGGCTCGAGGAGCGGATGCGCTCGCTCGAGGGCGAAGCGGGCGTGTTCGATGTTCGCGGGCTCGGCTTTCTCTGGGGGGTGGAGCTGGCGCAGGATGCCGCCGGTACGCCGTTCCCGCGGGAGAAGGAACGGTCCGAGCGCGTCCGGGAGGCGTGCCGCGAGCGCGGACTCCTGATCCACGCATCGCACGGATGCGCCGGGGAGGACCGCGGCGATCTCGTTCTCGTGGCGCCGCCGCTCGTGAGCGACGACGCCGCGCTCACCGAGATGGTGGAGACGCTGCGAGGCGCGTTGCGAAGCGTCGCCGCGACCGTGGACGCGTAGCTACTTCCCCGGACGGTAGGTGATCACCTGCGCCCGCTCCAGCGTCACGAGCCCGTCCGCCACCATCTCGTCGAGAGCCGGCAGGAACGCCTCGATCCGATCCGCTCGATCCACGATCTCGATCACGATGGGAAGGTCCTCGCTCAGCCGGAGCACCTTCGCCGTGTGGAGATGGCTCTTCGCGCCGAAGCCCATGAGCCCGCGGAGCACGGTCGCTCCGGCGAGCCCGGCCTCGCGCGCGCGGAGGACGATCGCCTCGTAGAGCGAGCGGCCGTGCCACCGATCGGCTTCTCCAATGAAGATGCGGAGGAGCTGTCCTTCGCCTTCGAGCTTCACGATGCGATCCTCATGGCCATGACGTGCCCGCCCCAGACCGCGATGAGTCCCAGCACGGCATGGAGTGCCAGGTTGAGCGCCCCGCGCCCGACGTCCCCCGCACGCGCGAGCTCGAACGTCTCGTACGCGAGCGCGGAGAACGTGGTGAACCCGCCGCAGAAGCCGACCATGAGCGCGCTCCGCCAGAGCGGTGACGCTCCGGTGCGCTCCAGGGTCCAGGTCGCGATGAAGCCCACGGCGAAACACCCCAGCACGTTGACCGCCAGGGTGCCGTATGGGAACGTTCCTCCCGAGGCGCGCTGCACGAATCCTTGAAGCCCGTAGCGCGCCAGGGTGCCGACCAAGCCGAGCACGCCGATGAGGAGCGTCTGGAGCATGCGCGTACTATGGACCGGAGGATCGAACCACCGCAAGCCGCACGGGGCCGCGCGGGCGCCGGTCGGCCCGATGCGGGGCGCGTGGCCCCTCGCGGCGCTCGTTACGATCGCGGGGTGCTCGTACATGTCGGACGTCAAGACGAGCGCCCCCAGCTTGAGCGCCGACGCGCTGCGCTCGGAGAAGATCGCGATCGTGAGCGTGGTCCAGGTCGACGAGGTGCCCGAGGTGCGCCCGCCTCTCATCGCATCGCTCGAGCGCGTGCTCCGCGCGACCCGGCCCGATCTCACGATCGTCCCCGCGGCGAGAGTCGCGACGGCGCTCGACGACTCGACCGAGCGATTCCTGCTTCTCGGCTACCAGATGCACGGGAGAGCCGACCCGGCGTGGCTCGAGCGCGCCAGGAGCGAGATCCGGCCGATGGCGCGCTATGCTCTCCTCGCGCGTGTCGAGGCGGTGAAGCTGCGGCACTCGGACCGTGTCGACGTGGCCCCCCAGACCGCCGGGCAGGGGCTTCAGGTCACCGGACGGGATGTGCGCGTGGGCGTCAGCCTCTATGATCTCGAGACGCTGGAGCTCGTGTTTGCCGGAGAGTATTGGGGCTCCAAGGAAGAGGCGATGGGCGGCAGCGACGCGC
The DNA here is from genome assembly GCA_036274595.1 of Candidatus Eiseniibacteriota bacterium. Lineage (GTDB taxonomy): Bacteria > Eisenbacteria > RBG-16-71-46 > SZUA-252 > SZUA-252 > WS-9. The sequence continues at coordinate 49,156 of DASUFL010000029.1, forward strand.
CCCTCGCCGAGCCGGAGGACAGTCTGGGCGTGGTCGGGGTGAACGACACGACGAGCTACGGCGTCTACAAGAAGCCCGCGCCGGTCGCACAGGCCGCGGAGCCGGCGTTCCTCGAGTTCGCGCGATCGCTGCCCGGCGCGGAGACCGCGCGCACCGGAGCGCCGGTCCGATGAGGAGCCTGGCGGGAACCGCGACTTGCCTGACGCTCGCGGCCGCGCTCGCGGGATGCGGCGGCGGACATCCGCGGCCGGCGCCTCCGCCCGCCGGCGCCGTCTCGATACGGATTCCCGGGTCGGAGCTGCGCCAGGGCGGGATCGCCGTCATGGGCGTGGTCGAGGTGGGCGAGGTGGATCAGGTTCGTCCGCCGCTCGTGGCCGCGCTCGACAGCGTGCTCGCCGTGAAGCGCCCCGAGATCCCTCGATACACGCAGCGCCAGGTCCGGAACGCCGTCGACGATTCAACGGCACGCTTCCTCCTCCTCGGCTACCAGCTCCACGGGCGCGTGGAGGACGCGTGGCTCGCTCGTGCGGCCGATTCGCTCCGCGACATGGCGCGGTTCGGAATCCTCGCGCGCATCGTGCGCACGCGTGTCCGCCACGACGACGCCGAGGTGCCGGTCCGCCCAGGCTCCAAGGAGACGCGCACGGTTCGCGCGGCAGAGCTCGACGCCCACGTCCAGGTGCACGTCTACGACCTTCGGGCCCGGACGCTTCGCGCGAGCGGAGAGTTCCTGGGGATCGGCGAGCATCGCGCTCGTCCGGACAGCATGCCCGAGCTCCCGCCGATCCGGACCTGGGTGGAACCGGAGCAGCGAACCCAGTCGATGGTCCCGCCGCCCGGCGGGTACTTCGAGATGGAACCGCCGCCCCTCTCGGTGGCCGTCGGACCCGCGTTCGCCGCGGCGATCGATGCGCTGTTCGGACCGCCGGACACGACGGGCGCGCGGCCCGACTCCACGCGCCGTTCGACCCGCTAGCTCGGATCGACCGCGACGCGCGCGGCGCGGCGCTCCGCCCAGGGCTTCCAGAGGATCGTCACGGCGACCCCTACCAGGATGACGGACGCGCCCAGGACCTCGCGCGTCGACATCCCTTCCCCAAAGAACGCCACCGCGAAGAGCGCGGCAAAGATCGGCTCCGTGGCAAAGATCATCGAGGCGCGCACCGGGGACACGCGCGCGAGCGCCCACGCCTGGAGCGCGATCACGACCGCGGTCGCGACGACGGCGAGGTAGACGAGGATCGCCCAGGGAACCTGCGACCACGGCGTGTGGAAGCCGCCGCGCGCGATGACGATGCCCCACCCCGCGAGCGCTCCGACTCCCATCTGCACCACGCTCAGAGCCACGGGATCGACCTTCTTCCCCGCGACGTTCGTGAGCACGATCTGGATCCCGAACGACAAGGCGCAGGCGAGCGTCCAGAGGTCTCCGGGGCGAAGAGAGAGGCCGGCGTCCCCCGAGAAGAGCGTGAGGCCCGCGAATCCGATCAGGATGCCGAGGATTTCGCCCGCCCTCGGGACTTCCCCCGCCATCGGAATCGCGAGGAACGGCGTGAAGAGGATGTAGGTGCTCGTGAGGAAGGCCGAGCGCGAGGCCGTGATCGTCGCGAGCCCGATGATCTGCGTGAGATACCCCGACGCGAGAAAGATTCCGATCCAGCCGCCGCTCTGGAGCGCCTCCTTCCGGAGCGGGAACACCCGGCGCGGGAAGACCGCGAGCAGGATGACCGTCGCCATCGTGAACCGGAGCGCCATGAGCTCCGCGGGGTGGATCGAGCGGAGCGAATCGCGGAGCAGCGCGAACGTCGTCCCCCAGATCGCGCAAACGAGGAGGAGGACGAGGTCGGCCCTGCTCACGCCGTCACGCCGTCACGCCGTCTTGCGGCGCCGGCCGTTCGTCGTCGCTGGCTTCGGGTGGATCCCTTTGATGGAGAAGGCGAGGCTCTCGAGCTCGATCGAGAGATTCACGGTGCGAAGCGCCACCGTCGGCGGCACCTGAATGCGACGGTGGGCGAAGTTCAGGATCCCGCGCATCCCGGCCGCGACGAGACGGTCGGCGACGGCCTGCGCGGCGCGCGCCGGGACGGCGATCACGCCGATCTCGAGCCCGAGACGCTTCGCTTCGGTCTCGAGCGCGTCGATGTGGTGGATCGTGAGCTCGCGCCACTTGTGTCCGACGCGCTCGGCGCTCATGTCGAAGACGCCGACGATGTCGAATCCCTGGCGGCGGAATTCCTTGTAGGAGTAGAGCGCGGAGCCGAGGTTCCCCGCCCCGACGAGCGCCACCTTCCAGCGGCGGTTCAAGCCGAGGATGAGCCGGATCTCGCGGCGCAGGCGGGGGACGTTGTAGCCGAGCCCGCGCTTTCCGAAGTTGCCGAAGTAGGAAAGATCCTTCCTGACCTGGGCGGACGTGACGCCGCTCTGGTGCGCGAGGCCCTGAGAGGAGATCGTGCGGTGACCTTCGGTCTCCAGCTCCTCGAGCACCCGGTAGTACCCGGACAGGCGCCTGATGGTCGACGTCGGAATCCGCGGGTCCAACTACGCCTCTCCGTCTTCCTCCGACTCCTCGACGCGCGCGACGTCGATGAGCTGGTCCCCCGGCTCGAGCCCGATGAGCCGGACCCCTTGCGTGTTCCGGCCGATCTCGGAGATGCCCGACACCTGCATGCGGATGACGATCCCGCCGCGGGTGATGAGCATCACCTCGTCGTCCGGCACGACCTCGAGCGCCGCGACGACGCTCCCGTTCCGCTCGGTCGTCTGGATGGAGATGATCCCCTTCCCGCCGCGACCGGTGATCCGGTACTCCGAGATGGGCGAGCGCTTGCCATAGCCGTGCTCGGTCGCGACCAGGATGCTGGCCTCGCGCCGGACGGCGATGACGCCCACCACGGCGTCGTTCTCCTCGAGCGTCACGCCGCGCACGCCGTACGCCGTGCGTCCCATCGGGCGGACGTCCGTCTCCTTGAAGCGGATGGCCTTGCCGTTCCGCTTGGAGAGGATGATGTCCTGCGTGCCATCCGTGACCACCGCGTCGATGAGCGCGTCTTCGGGCTCGACGCCGATCGCGACGATGCCGCCGCGTCGGGGGTTCGAAAAGGCCGAGAGCGGAGTCTTCTTCACCGTCCCGCCGCGCGTGCAGAGGAAGATGTAGCGGTCTTCCTGGAAGCCCTTCACCGGCACGACCGCGGCCACCCGCTCGGTCTGGGACATCTCGACCACGTTGACGATGGCCTTCCCCTTCGCGGTCCGTCCCCCCTGCGGGATCTCATGGACCTTGAGCCAGTAGACGCGCCCGCGGTCGGTATAGACGAGGATGTAGCTGTGGGTGGACGCGATGAAGAGGTGCTCGATGAAGTCCTCCTCGCGCGTGCCCGCCCCGGTGATGCCGCGCCCGCCGCGGCGCTGGCTCCGGTACGTCGTCACCGGGAGCCGCTTGATGTAGCCCGCGTGCGAGATCGTGATCACCATGTCCTCCTCGGCGATCAGGTCCTCGATCTCGAACTCGCCCGTGGCGGCGACGATCTCCGTCCGGCGCTCGTCGCCGAAGCGTTCCTTGATCTCGGCCAGGTCGTCCCGAATGATCTGGAGCACCTTGGCCGGCGAGTCGAGGATGGCGCGGAGCCGCTCGATGAGCTGGATCACCTCGAGGTACTCGTCCTCGATCTTCTTCCGCTCGAGGCCGGTGAGCCGGGAGAGCCGCATCTCGAGGATGGCGTTCGCCTGGATCTCGCTCAGCCCGAACGTCGACTGGAGTCCCTCGCGCGCCGCCTCGACGTTGGCCGAGGCCTTGATCAGGGCCACGATCTCGTCGATGTGGTCGAGGGCGATCTTGAACCCCTCGAGGATGTGCGCGCGCCGCTCCGCCTCGGCGAGGTCGAACTTGGTCCGCCGCACCACCACTTCCTGGCGGTGCGCGATGTAGTGCTGGATCATCTCCTTCAGCGTGAGCGTCATCGGACGGTTGCCGACGAGCGCCAAGAGGTTCGAGCCGAAGGTGGTCTGCATCTGCGTGTGCTTGAAGAGCTGGTTCAGGATCACCTTGGGCTGCGCGTCCCGCTTCAGCTCGATCACGACCCGCATCCCCTCGCGGTCGGACTCGTCCCTGAGGTCCGAGATGCCGTCGAGCACGCCGTCCTTCACGAGGTCGGCGATCTTCTCGAGGAGCGCGGCCTTGCTCACCATGTACGGAATCTCGGTGACGATGATCGCCTGGCGGTCCTTCTTCATCTCCTCGATCGTGGCCTGCGAGCGCACCGTGATGTGCCCGCGGCCCGTCGTGTAGGAGTCGACGATCCCCTGGCGGCCGTAGATGACGCCGCCGGTCGGGAAGTCGGGCCCCTGCACGATGCGCAGGAGATCCTCGATCGGGCAGTCTGGGTTCTCGATCACGTGGTGGATCGCGTCCACGATCTCGCGGAGGTTGTGCGGCGGGACATTGGTCGCCATGCCGACCGCGATCCCCGAGGAGCCGTTGACGAGCAGGTTCGGCACGGCCGCCGGCAGGACGACCGGCTCCTCGCGCGTCTCGTCGTAGTTCGGCCGCATGTCGACCGTGTCCTTCTCCATGTCGCGGAGCATCTCCTCGGCGAACTCGGTGAGCCGCGCTTCCGTGTAGCGCTCGGCCGCCGGGGCGTCGCCGTCGACCGAGCCGAAGTTCCCCTGGCCGTCGACGAGCGGGTAACGCATGGAGAAGGACTGGGCGAGGCGGACCATCGTCTCGTAGACCGGGATGGTCCCGTGCGGGTGGTAGTTTCCGGTGACGTCGCCCGTGATCTTGGCGGACTTACGGAAGGGCCGGTCGTGGAGGAGGTTCAGCTCCCGCATCGCGACCAGCACCCGCCGGTGGACCGGCTTCAGCCCGTCGCGCACGTCCGGGAGGGCGCGCGAGACGATGACCGACATCGAATAGTCGATGTAGGAATTCCGCATCTCGTCTTCGACGTAGATCGGTATGACTTTGTCGCGCGTCGCCATGCGGCGTGGTTCCTTTCGCTAGATCCTAGGGATCAGACGTCCAGGTTCCGGACCTTGTCCGCGAATTCCTCGATGAACTTCCGTCGCGGCTCGACCTGATCCCCCATCAAGATCGTGAACATGCGGTCCGCCTCGACCAGGTCGTCGAGCGTCACCTTGAGCATGCTCCGAGACTCCGGATCCATGGTCGTCGCCCAGAGCTGGTCGGGGTTCATCTCGCCGAGCCCCTTGTAGCGCTGCAGGTGGACACCTTTCCGGCCGATGTCATCGAGCGCCGCGTCGCGCTCGGCGTCGTTGTAGGCGTAGCGCACGTCCTTCCCCTTCGCCACGCGGTAGAGCGGCGGCTGGGCGATGTAGACGTAGCCGCGCTCGATCAGCGGGCGCATGTGGCGGAAGAAGAACGTGAGGAGGAGCGTCCGGATGTGCGCGCCGTCCACGTCCGCGTCGGTCATGATGATGATGCGGTGGTAGCGCGCCTTGTCCGCGTCGAACTCGTCGTCGATGCCCGTCCCGAGCGCCGTGATGATCGTGCGGATCTCCTCGTTCGAGAGCATCTTGTCGAGCGAGGCTTTTTCAACGTTCAGGATCTTTCCCTTCAGGGGAAGTATCGCCTGGTAGCGCCGGTCGCGCCCCATCTTGGCCGAGCCGCCGGCCGAGTCGCCCTCGACCAGGTAGATCTCGCACTGCGCGGGATCGGTGAGCTGGCAATCGGCGAGCTTGCCGGGGAGCGAGCCCGAGTCGAGGATGCTCTTCCGCCGGGCGAGATCGCGCGCCTTGCGGGCGGCCTCGCGGGCGCGGGCGGTGGCGATGCACTTCTCGATGATCTTCTTCGCGATCTGGGGCTGCTCCTCGAAGCAGGTGCGCATCCCCTCGCCCACCACGGACTCGACGATCCCCTTCACCTCGGTGTTGCCGAGCTTGGCCTTGGTCTGCCCCTCGAACTGAGGCTCGGGGAGCTTCACGCTGATGACCGCGGTGAGGCCTTCGCGCACGTCGTCCCCGCCGAGCGAGAGATCTTTCAGGTTCTTCAGCATCCCCTCGCGCTCGGCGTAGTTGTTGATGGTGCGGGTGAGCGCGGCGCGGAAGCCGATCAGGTGCGTCCCGCCTTCCACCGTGTTGATGTTGTTCACGAAGGAGAACACGTTCTCCACGTAGCCGTCGTTGTACTGGAGCGCGAACTCGACGATCACCTTGTCCCGCTCGCGCGAGTGGGAGATGGGCGCCGGGTGGAGGACGGTCTTGTTCTCGTTCAGGTACTTCACGAAGGAGACGATGCCTCCCTCGTACTGGAAGTCGTGCTTCTTCCCCGTCCGCTCGTCGAGGAACTGGATGCGGATGCCCTTGTTGAGGAACGCGAGCTCGCGGAGCCGCTGCGAGAGGGTGTCGAAGTTGTAGTCGACCGTCTCGAAGACGGTGGGATCGGGCTTCCAGTGGACGGTCGTGCCGGTGCGGTCGGTCGGCCCCAGCTCCTCGACGTCGCTTGCGACCACGCCGCGCTCGTACCGCTGGCGATAGAGCTTCCCGTTGCGATGGACGTCGACTTCGAGCCACTCGGAGAGCGCGTTCACCACCGACACGCCCACGCCGTGGAGACCGCCCGAGACCTTGTACGTGTTGTCGTCGAACTTACCGCCCGCGTGGAGCGTCGTCATCACGACCTCGAGCGCGGGACGGTTCTGCGACGGATGCATGTCGACCGGAATGCCGCGGCCGTCGTCCACGACGGTCACGCTCGTGTCCTGGTGGATCGTGACCAGGACCTCGGTGCAGAACCCGGCAAGCGCCTCGTCCACCGAGTTGTCGACCACCTCGTAGACGAGATGGTGGAGGCCGCCCTGCCCGGTCGACCCGATGTACATGGCGGGACGCTTGCGCACGCCCTCCAGGCCCTTCAGGACCTGGATGTTCCGGGCGTCGTACGAGTGCCCGCCTTCCTGGGCCGTCGTCAGAGTCCCTCCCTCATCGCGCGTCTGGTTCAAGTGCGCCTTCCTCCCTGCTCCGCATCGGCGTGAGCCGGATGGCTCGGAGCCTGGCTTCGATCGGAAGCCGTGCGTTGATGTCGTCCATGATCTGCTGTCTCAGCACCGCGAGGTGCCCCATCCACACCGAGCCCCTCACTTCCACGAGGAGCTCTCCGTCCCTCACCCCCACCGCGCGCGTGCGCCGCTTCACTTCCGGCGTCACCCGCTCGTCCCACAGCTCGGTCGCCTGCGCCGAAGCGAAGCGTTCCTCGAGCCTGAGTCCGCTCAGCATCCGCGCGAGAACGGGCGAAACCGATTCGAATCCGCCCTCCCGCGGCCGGGTCACGAGCCCACCTCTTCCGCCGCCGTCTCGCGGACGAGACTGGCGATCGGCATCTCCCGGAATCGCTCCGGATACGCCGTGAGCGGCCGGCAGGCCGTGACGATCACCTGGCTCCGTTCCGGCACCAGCTCGAGCACCGGGCCGATCCAGCGCCCGTCCAGCTCCGACTCCGGATCGTCGAGGAAGACGACCGGCGGCTCCTCGAGCCTCGCCTCGATCACCCGCGCGAGCGCGAGCCGGAGGAGGATCGAGTAGAGCCGCGTCATCCCGCGCGACGCTCCCTCCGTCAGCTCCCGCCCCGCGAGCCGGCAGGCCACCTTGGTGCGGTGCGGTCCGTCGGCCGTCCAGCCAAGGCGCCGGTCCCGCGATCGGTGCGCGGCGAGCTTCCGGGCGCGCTCGGCCGCTTCGCCGAGGGCTCCCGCCGGGTACTCGAGCGACGGCTCGAGCCCGGGATCCACCTGGCCGGCCAGCTCTCGAAGCGCCCCGGAGAGCTCCGCGACCACCGCGCCGCGCCGTCGATCCAGCTCGGCGCCGGAGCGGGCGAGGATCTCCTCCCACGCGCCGAGCTGATCGGGATCCTCGGGACCCCGCTCGGCGAGCAGGCGGTTCC